>CP103908.1:0-665062 GCA_024970065.1 Pediococcus acidilactici
CACGAAATACGTTCATCAAAAAATTAAATGCGGTTCAGCGAGCAATTTCTTCAAAAACCACTATTCCAATTTTGACTGGTTTGAAAATTAAAGCTGAAGCTGATCAACTAGTTTTAACGGGTAGCAACACGGATATTTCAATTGAAACAACCATTTCCGTTAACGATCCGGACGCTGAATTAGACATTGAACAAACGGGTGACATTGTGTTAACTGCTCGGTTCTTTAGTGATATCGTTAAAAAATTGCCAGACAACAAAATGTTAGTTGAGGTTTCTGACGGTTTCCAAACGACGATTACTTCGGGAGCATCTGAATTTAAAATCAATGGTTTAGATGCGAATAACTTCCCACATTTACCAGAAGTAGATAGCCAAACGACAATTACTCTCCAAGCCGATGTATTTAGCGAAATGATCAACGAAACGGTTATCGCGGTTTCTAACCAAGAAAGTCGGCCAATTTTAACCGGGATTCACTTCACGATTGAAAATAACAAGTTAACGGCGGTCGCTACGGATAGTCACCGGCTGAGTCAACGGATCATCAACTTACCGGAAGCCGTAAAAATGCCGGAAGATATCATCATCCCCGGAAAGAGCTTGTTAGAACTTTCGCGGATGTTAGACGAAGAAATTGACACGATTACGTTACAAATTTCAGAAAACCAAGCTTTATTTACGTTTGACGAAACGTTGTTCTACACACGGTTACTAGAAGGGTTATACCCAGATACATCCCGGTTGATTCCAAAAGAAAGTACTACGGCAATGGAATTTGAAGCTCCCGAACTTTTGGCTTCAATTGAACGGGCTTCGTTACTTTCCCACGCTGGTCGTAACAATGTGGTTAAATTAACCATCAATGCAGCTGCAAAGAAAGCAATCATTACGGGGGATTCTCCCGAAGTCGGAAATGTTGAAGAAGTGGTGGTTACTAAGGATATCCAAGGTGAAGACTTGGAAATTTCGTTTAACCCGGATTATTTGAAGGATGCGCTACGCTCGTTCGGGCATACAGCAATTAAGATGGAATTCACTTCACCGTTACGTCCATTTACGTTGGTCCCAACCGAAGACCAAGAAAACTTTATTCAATTGATTACGCCAGTACGGACTTTTTAGGGATAAAAAAGCAACCTAACGCTCTGTATGGTAAAAAATTTAAAAAACAGGTCCGAAATTTGTGGTTCCGGACCTGTTTTTTTGTGGGTTAATTGTTTTAAGGGATTAATCCCTAAGGAAGGGGAGGAATGCTACCGCAAAAAGCTGGGAAGTCGTTCATAAAAATTGATTTAGGGTGTATTTGCGTGAGATGCCGTTGGATATTTTGCGGCCGTTTTATTTGGAATGGTTCTCCAATTAAATCCTTGCGCTTTCCTGCAACCTAGTCGAAACGTGCGCCCAGTCCCAGTTTCCTGCGGTTAACCAAGAATTATCCTCAGTTAATCTCACGCTCCACGGCAGCATTGGCGAAACGTGCATTGAAACCCAGCCTTCTGCGGTTAACTAAGCTAAGGGCTCAATCACCAACTTCGTGATTAAGCCCTTAGCTCAGTTAGTCCTCAAAGCCTACCCGGGTTTCAATGCACTCTTTTATAATCCCCCTCATTTTAATTTTAAGAAAAATTACCCTCCTTAAGGCAAAAATGATTCAAAGGGGGTAAATTCGCTGAAAAGCCTTTTGAGCGCCTGATTCGATTGTTTTTTGTCCAAAATAAGGGTATAATATATAAGAAGATATGTGGGGTGATGTCATGCAAAAAGAAATTGAAATCAACACACCGTTCATTACGTTAGGCCAGCTCCTAAAAGAAGAGGGCATTATCGGGACCGGTGGACAAGCAAAGTGGTATTTACGAGAACACACTGTTTTAGTTAACGAAGAACCAGACGATCGGCGGGGACGGAAACTCTACGCTAATGACGTCATCGAAGTTCCTGACGAAGGTTCCTTCAAGATTACGACGAAATCTGGGAAGTAAATGTATTTAAAAACACTTGAGTTACATAATTTTCGCAATTATGTGGACCTTAGCGTGGAATTCGGTTCGGGGATCAACGTTTTGCTGGGCGAAAATGCTCAGGGCAAGACTAATCTTTTAGAATCGATTTATTTTTTAGCGTTAACGCGCAGTCACCGAACCAGTAACGACCGCGATTTAATCGGTTGGAAAGCTAAGGAAGCCCGGGTACTAGGAACCATCCAAAAAGAACATACGCAAACCCCGGTAGAAATCGACATTTCTTCTAAGGGGAAAAATGCCAAAGTTAATCATATTGAGCAAGGACGGTTGTCGCAGTATGTCGGCCAGCTCAATGTGATTTTGTTTGCTCCAGAGGACCTTTCAATTGTGAAGGGCTCTCCAGCAGTTCGACGGCGGTTTATCGATATGGAATTTGGACAGATGAGTTCTAAATACCTGTATAATTCCGCGCAATACCGGTCGGTGCTAAAGCAGCGTAACCAGTACCTTAAACAACTCCAGATCGACCCTAAGGGGGATCAAGTTTACCTAGACGTCTTGAGTGACCAATTAGCGGCTTACGGTGCCGAAATTATTTTTCAACGGATCCAATTTTTGAAGAAGTTGGAAGAATGGTCACAAGCCGTTCACGAGGAAATTTCCCAGGGGTTAGAAAAGTTAACGTTCCAGTACGTGTCTCCGCTCAAAAAAGATGAGACCACGTCGACTGAGACTATTTACGCGGCGCTTCAAGAATTACTAAAAAAGCACCGGCAACGGGAATTGCAGCAGGGCAAGACTTTAGTGGGGCCGCATTTAGACGACGTTAAATTTATTGTCAACGGAAAAAACGTCTCCACCTTTGGCTCCCAAGGTCAACAACGCACCACGGCATTAAGCGTGAAGCTTGCGGAGATTGACCTGATGAAGGAGGAGACCGGAGAATATCCGGTTCTTTTACTTGATGACGTGCTTTCTGAGTTAGACGACAGTCGGCAGACGCATTTGCTGACCGCGATCCAAAATAAGGTCCAAACCTTTATCACGACCACTAGTTTAAGTGGCGTGGCGCAACAATTAATTAACGAACCCCACGTCTTTAACATTGACCACGGAGTTTTAACGCAAAACGAGGAGGAATAGCTTTTGGCAGACGAAAAAGAGACGAAAGCAGAATTAGCCAAAGAATACGATGCGAGTCAAATTCAGGTCTTAGAGGGCCTGGAAGCAGTTCGTAAACGACCAGGGATGTACATTGGTTCAACCAGTTCCCAAGGTCTTCACCATTTGGTTTGGGAAATTATCGATAACGGGATTGATGAAGCCTTAGCCGGATTTGCAAATAAGATCGACGTGGTCGTGGAAAAAGATAACAGCATTACCGTTAGTGATAACGGACGGGGAATTCCAGTGGACATTCAAAAGAAGACCGGAAAACCGGCGCTGGAAACTGTTTATACCGTTTTACATGCTGGTGGTAAATTTGGCGGCGGCGGTTACAAGGTTTCCGGAGGACTCCACGGGGTGGGGGCTTCGGTAGTTAACGCCTTATCGACCGAATTAGACGCACGGGTTATGCGCGACGGTAAGATTTACTACATTGACTTTGAACAAGGCAAAGTAAAAACCCCGATGAAGGTTCTCGGACCTACCAAGCATCCTGACGATCACGGAACCATCGTGCACTTTGTTCCGGATCCAGACATTTTCCAAGAAACTACGGTCTTTGATATCAACATCCTCCGGACTCGGATTCGCGAGTTAGCCTTCTTAAATAAGGGCTTGCGGATCACCCTCCGGGATATGCGACCAGAAAAGCCTACCGAAGATGACTTCTTGTACGAAGGCGGAATTCGGCATTATGTAGAATACTTGAACAAAGGCAAAGAGGTGATCTTCCCTGAACCAATTTACGTGGAAGGCATCACTAAGGGAATCACGGTCGAAGTTGCGATGCAATACATTGAAGGTTACCAAAGCAAGTTGCTGACCTTCACTAACAACATTCACACCTACGAAGGTGGAACCCACGAAGAAGGGTTCAAACGCGCATTAACTCGGGTAATTAACGATTACGCGAAAAATGCCGGGATTTTAAAAGAAAACGACGACAAACTCTCTGGGGATGACGTTCGGGAAGGCTTAACGGCGGTAGTTAGCGTTAAGCATCCGGATCCCCAATTTGAAGGACAGACTAAGACTAAGTTAGGAAACTCCGACGCCCGGACCGCGGTTAACGAAGTATTTGCGGAAACGTTCAGCAAGTTCTTGTTGGAAAATCCAAAGGTTGCTCGGCAAATCGTGGACAAGGGTGTGCTGGCTGCCAAAGCGCGGGTGGCTGCTAAGCGTGCGCGGGAAGTTACGCGAAAGAAGAGTGGGTTGGAATTAAACAACCTGCCTGGTAAATTAGCCGACAATACATCTAAGGACCCTGAAATTAGTGAATTGTTCATCGTCGAAGGGGACTCGGCCGGTGGTAGTGCGAAAGCTGGTCGTTCACGTCTCACGCAAGCAATTTTGCCGATTCGCGGGAAGATTTTGAACGTTGAAAAAGCAACGTTGGACCGGGTGTTGGCTAACGAAGAAATTCGGTCGCTGTTTACCGCTTTGGGAACTGGTTTTGGGGAAGATTTTGACGTAACCAAGGCCAACTACCATAAGCTAATCATCATGACTGATGCCGATGTCGATGGGGCTCACATTCGGACCTTGCTCTTAACGTTGTTCTACCGCTACATGCGGCCAATGATCGATGCAGGCTACGTTTACATTGCTCAGCCACCTCTGTACCAAGTTCGGCAAGGTAAGATGATCAAGTATATCGATTCCGACGAAGAATTAGAAGCCGTACTCGGACAGCTTTCACCATCGCCAAAACCAGTTATCCAACGGTACAAGGGGCTTGGTGAAATGGATGCTGAACAACTCTGGGAAACGACCATGAATCCGGAAAACCGGCGCTTATTGCGGGTTTCATCTGATGATTTGGACGCTGCCAACGGGGACTTTGAAATGCTGATGGGTGACAAAGTAGAACCCCGGCGCAAATTCATTGAAGACAACGCGGTCTTCGTTGAAAACTTGGATATTTAAACTTAAATAATTTAAAACAGCCCAGAAAATTAAGGGGGAAAATGAATTGCCAGAAGATATGTCAGGACGCATTACGGACGTTAACTTAAGCAACCAAATGCGCACATCATTCTTGGACTATGCCATGAGTGTTATCGTTGCGCGGGCCTTACCTGACGTGCGTGATGGTTTGAAACCCGTCCATCGCCGGATTTTATACGGGATGAACGAGTTGGGGGTTACCCCCGAAAAACCATATAAGAAATCGGCCAGAATCGTTGGGGACGTAATGGGAAAGTACCATCCCCACGGTGATTCAGCGATTTACGAATCCATGGTTCGGATGGCACAAGACTTTAGTTACCGCTACATGTTGGTTGATGGGCACGGTAACTTCGGTTCGGTCGACGGCGACGGTGCCGCGGCGATGCGGTATACCGAAGCTCGGATGAGTAAGATTACTTTGGAAATGTTGCGGGACATCAACAAGAATACCGTTGATTTCCAAGAAAACTACGATGGTACCGAACGCGAACCATCCGTTTTACCGTCACGTTTCCCAAACCTCTTGGTTAACGGAGCGACCGGGATCGCGGTTGGGATGACCACTAACATTCCGCCGCACAACCTTTCTGAGGTAATTGCTGCGATCCATATTTTGATGAACAACGAAGATGCTACGACGGCCGACCTTATGGAAGCTTTACCGGGACCTGATTTCCCAACTGGCGGAATCGTCATGGGTAAATCCGGAATTCGTAAAGCTTACGAAACTGGTCGGGGAACGATTATTTTGCGGGCAAAAGTGGACATTGAAACGGAAAAGAACGGTCGCGAACGGATTGTTGCCACGGAATTGCCATACATGGTCAACAAGGCGAAGTTGATCGAACGCATCGCGGAGTTAGCTCGTGATAAGCGAATCGAAGGAATTACGGACGTTAACGACGAGTCTGACCGGGACGGTTTACGGGTGGTTATCGACGTCCGGCGTGACGTTAGTGCGTCGGTAGTATTGAACAACCTGTACAAGATGACCTTGATGCAAACGACCTTCGGATTCAACATGTTAGCCATCGTTAACGGTGCGCCAAAGGTATTGAGCCTCAAGCAAATCTTGCAATACTACTTGCAACACCAAGAAGAAGTGGTTCGTCGGCGGACCGAATTCGATTTGAAGAAGGCCGAAGCGCGGGCTCACATTTTAGAAGGTTTGCGGATTGCGTTGGATCACATCGACGAAATCATCGCCATCATCCGTAATTCTCAAACGGCCGAAGTTGCTAAAGATCAGTTGATGAACAACTACTCGCTTTCTAGCAAACAAGCGCAAGCCATCCTAGATATGCGGCTGGTACGTTTGACCGGATTGGAACGCGAAAAAGTTGAAGATGAATACCAAAAAGTAATGGCAGCCATCGCTGATTATCGCGATATTTTGGCCCATACTGAACGGATTCATGAAATCATCTATAACGAATTGCTTGAAATTCAAGAAAAATTTGGTGACGAACGGCGCACGGAACTAATGGTCGGTGAAGTCCTCAGTCTCGAAGACGAAGACTTAATCGAAGAAGAAGACGTGATGATCACCTTGACCCACAACGGTTACATCAAGCGGATGCCAACTTCTGAATTTAAGACCCAGAACCGGGGTGGTCGGGGAATCCAAGGTATGGGCGTTCACGAAGACGACTTCATCGAACACCTGGTTTCTACCTCGACTCACGACGTGTTACTCTTCTTTACGAATGCCGGAAAAGTTTACCGGATGAAGGGTTACGAAATTCCAGAATATAGCCGTACCGCCAAAGGAATCCCGGTAATTAACCTATTGGGAATCGACAGTGGCGAAAGTATTCAAGCGGTAATTAACATTGGTCGGGGCAATGGTGATGAAGACAACGAAAACCGTTACCTCTTCTTCACCACCTTGCATGGGGTGGCAAAACGGACGCCGGTTGCGGAATTCATGAACATTCGCAGCAACGGTCTTAAAGCCATCAACCTCAAGGACGGCGACGAAGTGATTAACGTGGTGATTACTGACGGCCACCAAAACATCATTATTGGAACCCACAACGGCTACGCAATTAGCTTTAACGAAAGTGAAGTCCGTTCAATGGGTCGTTCAGCAACCGGGGTTCGCGGAATTCGGTTGCGGGAGAATGATTACGTAGTTGGTTCTGCGGTGCTTGCTCCCGAAAGCAAGGTACTGGTCATTACCGAAAAGGGTTATGGTAAGCAAACGCCTGCCGAAGAATACCCAATTAAAGGTCGTGGCGGTAAGGGAATCAAGACTGCCAACATTACTGAAAAGAACGGTCCGTTGGCTGGCTTGGTTACCGTGGAAGGCCATGAAGACGTCATGTTGATTACCGATCGCGGAGTAATGATCCGGTTTAACGTCGATAACGTTTCGACAACTGGACGTTCCACCCTCGGAGTGCACGTCATTAAGACGGACGAAAACTCCAAGGTAGCCACGATGGCAATCGTTGAAGAGGAAAAGGATGACGAATCCGAAGCCTCTGCGGATGCTAACGACGCGTCCACCGAAGCTCCAACAGCTTCTGCAGAAACTCAATCTGAAGAATAAAAAATAAAAGTCTGATTTTCGAAGTACTTTACAAGTGTATATCGTTAATCAGGCTTTTTGTTATTGCGTCTAACTACGTTGAATGTTATAATCTTTATTTGTGAGTTGCCAGCGTTTTTTGGCAGACTCTCCTTGCTTTCTACAGTTGATAGAAGGCCATAAGTCCAAGAGGAGGTGTATATCAAATGGAAAAAAATTACGAAATCACATACATCATTGCTCCAAACCTTGACGATGCAGCTAAGACAGCTTTAGTTGAACGTTTCGACAAGATTTTGACTGACAATGGTGCTGAAATCGTTGATTCAAAAGACTGGTCAAAACGTCGTTTCGCATACGAAATTGGTGGTTTTAACGAAGGTATCTACCACGTAGTTAACATCAAAGCTAGCGACGACAAGGCGTTGAACGAATTCGACCGTCTTTCAAAGATTGCTGACGGAATTCTTCGTCACATGATCGTTGTACGTTAATAATAATCGTTAAAAATTAAGGAAGGAGTGGATATTATGATTAATCGTGCCGTACTAGTTGGACGTTTAACAAGAGATCCTGAACTACGATATACAAGTAGTGGCGCTGCCGTAGTTAGTTTTACCGTGGCGGTCAACCGTCAGTTTACTAACTCACAGGGTGAACGCGAAGCGGATTTCATCAACTGTGTAATGTGGCGGAAAGCGGCGGAAAACTTCGCCAACTTCACGCGCAAGGGCTCTCTAGTGGGTATCGACGGTCGGATCCAAACCCGTTCGTACGAAAACCAACAAGGACAACGAGTATACGTTACCGAAGTTGTTGCGGATAACTTCTCACTTCTTGAATCTCGTTCGGCTTCCGAACGCCGTCAAGAAAATGAAGGCTTCAACAACGGTCAATCTGCCCCTTCACAATCATCTGCTGGAAATCCTTTTGACAGTGGTCAAGCGAATAACAATGGTGCTGCATCGCAGCCTAACAATTCGAACCCGAACGATCCGTTTGCAAATGGCGGACAGTCAATTGATATTTCTGACGATGATCTACCGTTCTAAAAAAATTATAGAGGAGGGCAATCACTAATGGCATATCAAAAACGTGGCGGCCGTCGTCGTCGTAAAGTCGACTACATTGCTGCAAACCACATTGAATACATCGATTACAAAGATACTGAATTGTTAAAACGATTCATCTCAGAACGCGGTAAGATTTTACCTCGTCGGGTTAGTGGAACAAGTGCTAAGAACCAACGCCGTTTGACAATCGCAATCAAGCGCGCACGGATCATGGGCTTGCTACCATTCGTTGCTGAAGACTAAGCTTCGGTAAAGTAATCAAAGTAAGTGAACTAGAGACTAGAAAAACGAATTAGTTTTTCTGGTCTCTTTTTCTTGTGGCTGAGCCGCGCGCAAACCGCGAAAAATAGGCGATTTTTTGACGACGAACTTTCCAATCTAAACGGCTGTTTTATGTCAAGCCAAGTATGGTAAAATCAAAGATAGTTAGACACATTTTTTTAGGAGAAGTGTTATGAAATTAGTTGATCGTCTACCAGCGTTTATTCGTAATCCGCGAGTAGGAATCGTTGCCGTAGTAATTACGGTACTCTCGCTGATTGGACTAGGGTTGGCGTTTTACATTAATCCGGTTATTGGCGTGATAATGCTTGCGTTGGTTATCGTGACGGGAGTTTTTAGCGTTCGCACGTTAAATTTAATCAGTGACGAAACCAGCAAGTACATTGCGGAATTATCTTTTCGGATCAATCAAGCCGAAGAAGACGCAATGTTGTCCATGCCAATCGGAATTTTAATCTATAGTGATCAGCAACGGGTTGAATGGGTAAACCCCAAGTTACAACATTACTTTGGTGACCAAAAGGTGCTCGGCCATTTGTTATCCGAAGTTGATGAAGATTTAGCGGAAGTCATTGAACACCATCAAGATGAAGAAGGTTTAAACCGGGTCGAATGGAAAGACCGGATTTTTGACGTGTTGGTGCAAAAAGATGAGCGAGTGGCGTACTTTGTGGACGTTACCAATTACGCGCAGATGGAAAGTCGTTTTGAAAACCGCCAAGTGGTAATTGGCCAGATTTTCATCGATAACTACGATGAAATCACCCAAGCCATGGCCGACTCGGACGTTTCCAACTTAAATAATTTCGTCACCAACCAGATTTCTAGTTGGGCGCAGTCGTTTGGAATTTACCTGCGGCGCGTGGATGACGACCACTTTTTTGTAATTATGTATAACGAGACCTTGCAGAAGGTTGAAGAAGATAACTTTAAGCTGTTGGATACGATTCGGGAAGCTACGTCTAAGCAAAATTCACCGGTCACCTTAAGTATCGGGATTGCTTACGGGGATGATAACCTTAATAAACTGGCTGACGTTTCGCAAAGCAATCTGGACCTCGCTTTAGGACGGGGTGGTGACCAAGTTGTGGTCAAGGCTGAAGACGAACCAGCCCGCTTCTATGGTGGAAAGACTAACCCAATGGAAAAACGGACCCGGGTACGGGCACGGATGATTGGGCAAGCCATCCAAGAATTAATGAATCAAGCGGACCAAGTTTTTGTTATGGGACATACCCGGACCGACCTTGATTCGTTAGGTTCGGCACTGGGAATTCGCCGGATCGCCCAGATGAATAAAAAGGAAGCTTGGATCGTCCTCGATCAAGAAGGCGTCCATTCTGACGTGAAACGGTTAATTGATAAATTAGACGAACACGAAGATATTCGGGATTCAATTATCGACGCGGATCAGGCTTTAGAATTGGCTAACAGCCAAAGTTTACTGGTGATGGTCGACCACTCGAAACCGTCGATGACCACTTCAAAAGAACTGTTCGAAAAGCTAAGCGACCGGACGATTATCATCGACCACCATCGTCGAGGGACCGAATTTCCGGAAAATCCCGTGCTGGTGTACATCGAACCTTACGCATCTTCAACGGGCGAGTTAATCACGGAAATGTTCGAGTATCAATCGCATGATGGTGACCCAATTCAACCAATCGAAGCTACGGCAATTTTGGCCGGGATCGAAGTGGATACGAAGTCGTTTACCGAACGGACCGGAACCCGGACCTTTGATGCGGCAAGTTACCTGCGTTCGGTAGGGGCCGACGAAGATTTGATCCGGTACTTGTTGAAGGAAAACGTGGAAAGCTATATGCAGCGTAACCACCTGATCGACACGGTTCAATTTGTCGACGTGAAGTACGCAATTTGTGTTGGTGAAGAGGATCGGGAATACGATCCCGTCATTGCGGCCCAAGCAGCCGATTCCTTGTTAAACATCTCGGGAGTGGAAGCTTCTTTTGTCATTACCCGACGATCTGAGGACGTGGTCGGTATTTCCGCGCGCAGTGCGGGTACGGAAAACGTCCAAATTATCATGGAAGAATTGGGCGGTGGCGGTCATTTAGCGATGGCAGCGACCCAGATGAAGGACGTTACGGTAGCTGACGCGAAGGATCAACTAATTGCGTTATTGCAAAAAGATGAAGAAGAGGAGTGATTCTGATGAAAGTTATTTTTATGGAAGACGTAAAGGGAAAGGGTAAACGCGGAGAGGTAAAAAACGTCCCCGACGGATACGCGCAAAACTTCTTAATCAAAAATGGTAAAGCGAAGGCGGCTACTAAAGCAGCCATGAGCGAATTAAAGGGACAAAAAAAGGCCGAAGAAAAACACGAAGCCGAAGTTTTAGCGGAAGCACAAAAACTTAAACAAGTTTTGGAAGCTGATGCAACGGTCGTGGAAATCAAGGCCAAGGCTGGTAAGGACGGCCGGTTGTTCGGTTCAATTCCTAGCAAGCAAATTGCTACGGCATTGGAACAACAGTTTGATATTAAGATTGATAAACGGAAAATTGAGTTGAACGAGCCAATTCGGAGTATGGGTTACACCAACGTGCCCGTTAAGCTGCACCAACAAGTTACGGCTAAAATTCGGGTGCACGTTTCGGAAAAATAGGTCGCCGAAAATAGCTTTCAACTCTGGATTTTGAGCATGGGAGAGTAGCATGGATAACGGGATTTTAGAAAATCAAACACCCCCTCAAAATATTGAGGCCGAAAAAGCGGTTTTGGGAGCTGTTTTTTTAAATTCGGATGCGTTGATTGACGCGATGGAATTCGTCACGGCGGACGACTTCTACAAACACGCCCATCAAGTCATTTTTAAGACGATGGTCGAGTTAAACGATGCGGACGAAGCAATTGATGCGCTAACGGTCAATAACGCCTTAGAAGAGCACCACCAGCTTGAAGATGCGGGTGGCATTACCTACATTGCTGAACTTGCAGGTTCGGTACCCACGGCCGCGAACGTGGGCTACTACGCGAAAATCGTGCAAGAAAAGGCGCTGCTTCGAAAACTGATTAAAACGGCGACTTCAATTGCCACCATGGGCTACACCCAGGAAAATGACGTTTCGGAAATTCTTGACGAAGCCGAACGAGAAATCATGGACGTGGCTGAAAATCGCAACCAGACTGGGTTTAAGCCAATTACGGACGTGTTGACTTCCTCAATGGAAGAAATCGACCGTTTGTACCAAAATGATGATGAAATTACGGGATTGCCGACGGGCTTTAAGGAATTAGATAAAATTACGACGGGCTTGCACGCGGACGAATTAATTATTTTAGCTGCGCGTCCGGCGGTTGGTAAAACGGCCTTTGCGCTAAACATCGCGCAAAACGTGGGAACCAAGACGGATAAAGCTGTCGCAATTTTCAGTCTGGAAATGGGTGCGGAACAACTGGTCAACCGGATGTTGTGTGCCGAAGGAAGTATTGATGCAAATCATTTGAGAACCGGTCAGTTAAATGAAGAAGAGTGGCAAAATTTAGTGGTGGCAATGGGTTCGTTAGCGAAGACCAACATTTATATCGACGATACTCCCGGCATTAAGATGTCGGAAATTCGGGCGAAATGTCGGCGCTTGGCTAAAGAACAAGGAAACTTAGGGTTAGTAGTGGTCGATTACCTCCAGCTAATCGAAGGTTCCGGTGAAAACCGGCAACAAGAAGTTTCCGCAATTTCCCGTCAGCTAAAGAAGCTTGCTAAGGAATTGGGAATTCCAGTTATTGCGCTTTCCCAGCTTTCTCGGGGAGTTGAACAACGCCAAGATAAACGACCCGTAATGTCGGATATTCGTGAATCGGGATCAATTGAACAAGATGCCGATATCGTTGCCTTCCTATACCGGGAGGACTACTACGAAAGAGACGACGGGACTAACCAGCAGGATCAGGACCAAGACCCCCGCGATGAAGAAGATCAAAACGTGGGGCCGGTGGAAGTCATTATTGAAAAAAACCGGAGTGGTGCTCGAGGCACGGTCAACCTGCTGTTTATTAAGTCATACAATAAATTTTCTTCATTAGCATACATGCCCGAAGCCGGAGCGCACTAGGGCGATTAGGAGGAGACTTCTTTTCAAAGACTGGTTTCAGACCGTTTCGCCTGAGTCAGTCTTTTACTTTATAAAAAAATTGGGAGGGAATTATGCGCGAATTAAAGTTAAAGTGGTTATTGTTAGGGGTTTTGATTGATAGTATTGCGATGAGCTCGGTGTGGCCCCTAACGACAATTTATATGAATCAAGAGCTTGGCCATTCCTTAGTGGCAGCTGGGGTAGTTTTGTTTTTGAATTCAGTAGCGAGTATTTTAGGATCATTTGTTGCCGGGAAACTGTACGACAAATACGATAGCTATTATTTAATTCTGGGCGGAATTGTATTCACCTGGATTTCATTTTTCACGCTAATTTTCTTCAACGGTTGGCCTACTTACCCAATCTTCCTCGTGCTAATCGGGTTTGGGACCGGCTGGATCGTTGCTTTGAATAATTCCATGGGAACCTCGATTAAGAGCAAGGACGGGCGTTATGTCTTTAACATGCTGTACTTCGTGCAAAACTTGGGAGTAATGCTTGGAACCGCGATTGTGGGAATTCTCTTCAAACATAGTGTGGCGCCGCTTTTCACGATTGCGACGGTCATGTTTACCGTATTCTTCGTGGTGGCCTTCTTCACTTATCGCATCCCAAAGGAAGACCAACCGGTACAATCAGTGCAACAAACCCAAGACATTCAATCAAAGATGCCAAAGGTCAACTTTACGATTATTATGTCGTTTTTCGTGAGTTTGGTAATCATGTGGATCTTTTACCAACAATGGAACAGTACCGTTTCAATTTACATGTTGAAGCTGCACATTCCACTTCGGTTATACAGTTTCCTCTGGACGGTTAACGGATTATTCATTTTAATTGTGCAAGGCCTCTTAAGTTCACGGGGCGGTCGCTTATTAAAGGACCCGTATCACCAAGTTTATCTCGGGATCGCGTTCTTCATGGCCTCCTTTGGAATTTTGGCCGTGGCACACCAGTACTACCACTTCGTAATTGCGATGATCGTTTTGACCGTGGGTGAAGCAATCGCCTTCCCATCGATTCCAGCGATTGTTAATAGCCTTTCGCCATACGACCAAAAGGGTAAGTACCAAGGTTTGGCGAGTGCCTTTCCATCTGCTGGTAGGGCAATGGGACCGTTAGTCGGTAGTATGATTATTGAGTCGACTTCGTTCGTTTTCTTGTATAGTCTCGGATTATTCACCATTTTAGTAGTGTTGGTAGTAATCGCGTTGATTATTGAAAGTACGAAGCGGAAGGCGACCTTGTACGATAATAATAAACAATAGGGCGCAATTTGATCGGAAGGACTTGGTCAAGCGCCTTTCATTATGTAGTACGGAAGAGTTCGGACTCACTGGTTGCATAATAAAAATGGTAGTTTTCAGACAATTAATGCTGAAAGCTACCATTTTTTGTTTTGGGGCTACGGAAGTAATAAATAAATTGACCAGATTAGGTATGTGGCTATTAAAACTGCGTTGACCCCCGCGGGAAAGTGGGTAAGATGGACACAATAAAAAAACGTCCACAACGGACGTCTTACTTAAACCATATTATAAAAAGAACATTGCCAGCACCATTGCAATTAGCGCGGGGGCTCCCTGGATCCAAAGAATCCGTTTAGCCACCGTGAGGGCGCCGTAAGCAGCAATGATGAAGATGCCGGCTAGCAAGCCAATTGCCATTCCACGAAGTAGGGTTCCTCCGGGGATGAAGATGATTAAAAATAGGGATAAGGCGACAAAGCCGTTGTAAAGTCCCTGATTGGCAAGTGCCGTCCGTAAATGGGGCCGTTCGACTTCGGCAAGCGGTAAGTTAAAGCTCTTCGCAATTAGCCGGTCGCTGCCTAAAAGTTCCAGTCCCATGATGCCGACGTGTTCTAACCCGATTAAAATAATTAGTACGATGGTAAATGTATGCAAAATATTCAACTCCTTGGAACTATCTTATAACGAATGGTCGCAAACGCCAAATATTTATCATAAATGAAGTTAAATTTAAGCAATTGAAGCTGAAATTGAAGTTAAACTGTAATTATTAAGTTGGAACTGAAGTTCATTTTAAAGTACGGAATATAAAATTACCGAACCAAGTGCTATTTCGGGCATTTGGCTCTGGTGTAAAACGGGATTACCATATAGAATGGTAACTTAATAAGAAGGAAAACGAGGAAGCTATTTTGATCATTCTGGGAGTTTTGCTGATTGCGTGGTTGGGAGCGTTGGTCCGCACGGTGTTTGGCTTTGGGGAAGCCCTAGTATCAATGCCATTGTTAGCTTTACTAGGATACGATTTGAAAACCAGTACGGCGTTAATCGGTGCCGTAGGTTTGCTGGTGGCGTTACCGGCAACGATTCGGGAATGGCACCGGATTGATTTTCGGGCGGTTCGACGGTTGGTGACCGGCTCTTTGATCGGGGTCCCTCTGGGAATCCTCCTTGTAAAAACGATGCCGGCCAGCGTAGTACTACATGGCTTAGGTCTATTTTTAATCGTTTACGGTAGTTATAGCTTGTGGCGAAGTCATTCGGGGCGCCTAGGGAAACCGCATTTGGTAGCGAAGGGATACGATTACTTGGCGGGCGTAGTTTCCGGAGCGCTCGGCAGTGCCTATAACAGTCATGGGGTGCCGGTGGCGGTCTATGGAATGCTGAAGCAGTGGCCAGCTGCCCATCTTCGTGCAATCCTCCAAGCTCATTTTCTGTGCGTAGGCGTGTTAGTGGTAATTAGTCACGTCGCGGCTGGATTTTGGTCTTTAGAAGCAGTAAAAGTCCTCTTGATGGTGCTCCCGGGGTTAGTTTTAACGGTGCCCTTGGGTAATTGGATTGTTGATCGAATGGCACCCGAACGAGCGATCAAGTTTGTTTACGGAGCGTTGATTATTTTTGGGTTATTACTCATGTTGAAATAATTTTAGCGTTACAAATATTTCAGATTAATTGGTTAATATGTTTTATTTTTTACGGTATGTTACAAAATGGGCTAATTGCTTGAAAAAATTTAATGGGCTTGTTACCATAAGCGTATATTCAATGGAAGGGATGTTGATGGGATTGAAGATTACAGACTAATTTTCGAAGATTAAGAAATGACGATTTCTTTGTTTTTCGGAGTAGTCTGCGGTTTTTGATCCAGTCAGGGTGCCTATCCAAAATAAGTTATATTGGTATTTTGCACTTTTGTACTGCGCTAGGAACTGCACACCTAGTGCTTTTTTTGTGCCTTAAACCGCCGGCTCCCGAAAAAATGGGAGGCGAACTAATTGGGAATTATTCAAATTAAAAATTTAAGTTATAGCTATGATCAACAAGTAACCCCGTTGTTTGAGAAGGTCGATTTAGAAATTGATGCCCGTTGGAAACTGGGCTTAATTGGCCGAAACGGGCGGGGAAAAACGACGTTATTAAAAATTTTACGGGGGCAGGTGCCCTACCAAGGACAGGTAAACACCGATTTGCAGTTTAATTATTTTCCAGCAAAGGCCCCCAACCCTCAAGCGACTTTGGAAAACGTGCTGATGGAAATTACGCAACGGGATTACTCTAATTTTTGGGAAGTCGAGCGGGAAATGGACCGGATCGGGTTGCCCAACGAGTTGCTCACGCAACCGTATGACGAACTGAGCCCGGGACAACGGACTAAGGCGCAATTGGCGGCGATGTTCGCGAATGCCGGAGCCTTTCAATTGATCGACGAGCCGACTAATCATCTGGATGAGGAAGGACGGCAACGGTTGGCGGATTACCTAAAGCGAAAGCAGGGTTTTATCGTGGTTAGCCACGACCGGGATTTTTTAAATCAGGTAATCGACCACGTCATTGCGATTGACCGGGCGCAAATTACGAGCTTGCACGGTAATTACACCACCTGGGCGACCGAACGACAACGCGCAGATGAACGGGAACGGCGAACGAAGGAAACCTTGCAGAAGGAAGTTAAGCAACTCACCAAGGCGGCTCAGCAAAAACAAAATTGGTCAAAAGCAACCGAACGCAAAAAGGTGGGGGCGGCTGATAAAGGTTTTGTCGGGCACAAGGCGGCCAAAATTATGAAGCGGGCGACCACGATCCAAGCCCGGGCGGAAGCAAAAGTGGCGGATAAACAGCGGTTATTGAAGAACATTGAGATTGATGCTGAACATCAATTGAACTACAATCCGCCCCGACTGCCCGCAAACGCGAGCCTTTTAACGGTCGACCAGCTCGTAGTGAGTCGCGGAAATGCTTCGTTAAACCTGCCGGTAAGTTTTGAACTTAAGAATGACGACCGGATAGTGCTCCAGGGACCTAACGGAGTGGGGAAATCGACCCTGATTGCGGCAATTTTAGGCAACCAGGAACTACGAACGGCCGGCACCGTTAATTTAAGGAGCGGACTAAAAGTTTCTTACCTGCCGCAAGCTTTTGATGAGCTTAGTGGTGACTTAGCAAGTTTCGCTCAAGCCAAGGCGGTTGATTTACAAGACTTATTGGCTACTTTGCGAAAGTTAGGTTTTGAGCGGGAATTATTTACCCAGCGAATTGAACAGATGAGCATGGGACAAAAACGGAAGGTGGCCCTAGCCCGGGCGCTTTGCGAACCCGCCAACCTTTACATCTGGGATGAGCCCTTAAATTACTTAGACGTGATTACTCGTGAACAAATTCAACAATTAATTCTGCGGGAGCGTCCCGCAATGTTAATTATTGATCACGACCGGGAGTTTGTTCGGCAAGTAAACACCCAAATTGTAGAAATTACCCCCGGGTTTTAAAATTGACACCGTGTCAGAATGTGGTATTCTATCCATATTGACACGGTGTCATTTTTGTTTAAGGAGGTGGCAAGGGTGCCCTCAGAAACGCTGGTGAAGTTAAAGCCAACTAAAAAAGCGGCGATTGAAGCGGCTCTTTTAGCGGAATTTTCTCGTTATCCGGTTGCAGAGGCCCAGGTTGCTCGCATCGTCAAGGACGCGGGAATTTCGCGTGGGGCGTTTTATAATTATTTTGCCGATTTAATTGATGCGTACCGCTACATCTACCAAGTAGCCATGCACGATATTCACCAATCCGTTCACGGGAAGATGGCTCGGGACCCCGCGCTGGTGTCCACGGTGCGGGACTTCGTCGAGAATGCGCAATCTAGTAAGTATTATCGGTTACTGCAGATGCATTTTCGTCATAACGAAGCGTACGTTGCCCACTGGATTGCTCCGGTCAAGACTGGCGGCGCACGGCAATGGGCACAACAAACCTTGGTACATGACACGCTACGCGGAGCCATCGTGGAACCGGAAACCGCGGAAGCTCGTTTAGCACAGTTAACCACGATCCTAAAAATTCTGGAGGAATAGATATGTTTTTAGCTTTAAAGGAGATTAAACGCGAAAAGTTGCGGTATTCGCTAATTATCGGCATGATTGTCCTGATTAGCTACCTGATTTTTATTTTGACTAGCCTGGCCTTAGGATTGGCGCACCAAAATACCGATGCCATTAACTCTTGGAAGATTAATTCGGTAGTTTTGAACCAAGACGCTAACGTCAATTTGAGCCAGTCATTAATTACGGATCAGCAGGTTAAGGATCAAAAGCTGACCAAAAACGATGCCCTGATCGGCCAAATTTCAGTGGTGGCGAAGGAGGGCAAGCACGAAAAAATTTCGTCTTCCTTCGTGGGAATCCAAAACGATCAATTCATCGCTAAACAACTGAAGTTGACCAGCGGACACAAAGTTAAACGTGATCATGAAGTGGTCGTCGACGAAAAGTTTAAACAAAGCGGTTATAAAATTGGGGATCGGCTGAAGTTAAACGACGCGGACCAGACCTTTAAGATCGTCGGGTTCACCCGTAACGCGAAGCTAAACATCGCGCCGGTTATTTACGGTACGTTGGATGATTGGCGGGATTTGAAACGGGCCATGCCACAAACCAAGGCCAGTGCGATCGTTTCTAAGACGACCGATTTAAAGGTGAAAAAACCGTTAAAGACCTACTCTAAAAAGGCGTTTATCCAGAAATTACCGGGATATTCCGCGCAAAATATGACCTTTGCTTTAATGATTGGCTTCCTGATGGCCATTTCATTGATTGTGATTGCGATTTTCCTATACATTTTGACAATCCAGAAGTTGCCTAACTATGCGGTTTTACGGGCTCAAGGAATTCCGAGCCGGGTAATCGCGTGGAGCACGATTGCGCAATCATTGGTATTGGTAGTTAGCGGAATTATTATCGGAACCCTGTTGACGATTGCGACAGCGGCGGTATTGCCTCCAGCGGTCCCAATGGCCTTTGACGTACCAATGCTGACGGCGGTGGGCGTTGGTTTGGTAATTACGGCACTCTTAGGGGCGTTAGTTCCGATTCGTAGCGTCATCAAACTAGACCCGGTAAGTGTGATTGGAGGATAAGACCATGGCAGCAATTGAAATGAACGGTATCAACCAGATTTACGGGAAGGGCATCGCCGAAGTGCACGTGCTTCACGACATTGATTTCAAGGCGGAAGCGGGAACCCTAAGCTTAATTATTGGGCCAAGTGGTTCCGGAAAGAGTACTTTCTTGACGATTGCCGGCGGTTTGCGGACCCCGACGAGCGGAAAGGTTAAGGTCAACGGCCACGACTACCAGGACAGTTCGCGGAAGGCGTTAGAAAAGTTGCGGCTCAACGAAATTGGGTTTGTGTTGCAAAACTACCACCTGTTGCCTTTCTTAACGGTTAAGGATCAGTTTAAGTTGGTTGATAAGGTCAAAAAGGACCATAACCTATCACAAGCAGAATTAAACGACTTGCTCACGCAACTGGGTGTTGAAGATTTGGTAGACAAATACCCTACCGAACTGTCTGGTGGGCAACAACAACGGGTGGCCATCGCCCGAGCTTTGTATCCGGACCCGTCGATTATCCTAGCGGACGAGCCTACGGCAGCATTAGATAGTTCTCGGGTAAAGGAAGTCGGCAAGATGTTTGCCCGGCTCGCCCACGAACATAATAAGGCGGTCGTAATCGTTACTCACGACATGCGCTTAAAGGATTACGCGGATCAAATGTTTAAGATTAACGACGGGGTTTTGAGTGCCGAAACACTTTAAATAGATTTGCTGGTACTAAGAAAAACTCGTTAATTCCAAAAAGGGCTTCGCATTTCGCGAAGTTCTTTTTTGGTTGAACTTCACTTTAACTTCAGTGAAGTTTAACGTAAAATGAATTGAAGTTAAAAAAACCGCGGTATCGGGGCGTGTAACAGGGTTGTTGCTTGGCAAAACTGCGGAATATGGCAGAATGAAGCCAGAAGGAGTTGATCAAATGTCAATCGGACCGGCATTACAAAAGGTACGACAAGATCGTCACTTAACCCAAGCGGAGGTGGCGAGGCAGCTGTACGTGACGCGGCAAACCATTTCGCGTTGGGAGCAGGGGAAGACGATTCCTAACATCTATGCGTTAAAGGACTTAGCGGAACTTTATGGCGTGTCGATTGATGAATTGATCAATACATCCCTTCTTAATCCAGTTCAGGAAGAAGGAGATCCAATGAAGCAAGTTAATTGGATGGCGTTATTCGGTATCTTTTGGTTTAACGTTTTGTTCACGGCGGGAGCAGTCGTCGCGGTGATCGGCATTTTAGTAGGTTTATGGGTTACTATGGTAGCTTTTATTGGTGCACCGCTGTTACTATTTGTGGAATGGCTAGCGGTAATGGCGTACCACCTTCCGTGGCCCGAAAGTTTGACGTGGTATGAAGTGCCGCTATCGTTAATTTTTTGCGGAATCGGCATTTCAATGTGGCCGATGGCAAAGAACGCGACATTTTACTTGGCCAACTTTTTTAAAAAATACGTGCGGTATAATCTCAAAGCAATTTATCGCTAGGTAACTTAGATCGACAGTGGGGTGCTCCAAGAGTTAGTCTTCGACGCAACTTCTTGGGTACAACGGGGTCGGTCTTTTTTATTGCAGTCGTGAATCAGCAGTCGGTCAGCTCTTGATAATAGGTATATACCAGTCTAAAAAATGACTTTTTAACGCTTGATTCTGGAAAAACTAACCAGAAATTGTCCAATCTTTTTATGAAAGGGTTTACATTTAACAAAAAGATTTCTATACTTAGTCTGTTGGTTGAGTTAGATTTTTGGTAGGTTACCGTGGTTAGGAGGAACCGCAGATGAATAATTTTATGAATTGGCTTCAAACTAGTTTGATGCCACCGCTGGCTAAGGCGGGGAACAATAAGTACTTAGTTTCGATTCGAAACGGCTTGGTATTGACCTTGCCAGCCGTCATTAGTGGATCGATTTTCTTGATTATCGCGAACATCCCGATTCCGGCATGGACGAACTTTATGAAGCCGTACATGGGGGCGATGGGGGTCGCGGTTAACGGCTCGTTTGGGATTATTTCTTTGTTAGCCACGATTGGAATTGGCTACGAGTTGGCAAAGGCGCTTGATTTAGATGCAATCAACGGCGCGGGGTTGTCGACCATGGCGTTCATCGTGACTTCGTTTAATAGTAAATTGACGCTCGATACGGATAATTTCGCTTCTTCTGGTTTGTTTACCGCAATTGTTTGTTCATTTATTTCAGTTTCGATCTTGCGATTATTCGTGAAGAAGGATTGGATTATCAAGTTGCCAAAGGGAGTTCCTGCGGCGGTTAGTCAGTCATTTGCTTCGTTAACACCCGCATTTTTGATTTTGCTATTTTTCTGGGGATTGCGGGTCCCGCTTCATTTCGATATTAATCACTTTATTCAAAGTATTTTCCACCCGTTGTTGTTCGCGATGAACAGCTTGCCGGGAATTATGTTCTACACCCTTTTGGTTAGCATTTTATGGGTTGCCGGAATTCACGGGGACATGACTTTGCAAGGAATTTCGGACCCGATTTTCTTACAATTTTTGGCTGCCAACGGGGTTGCGTACGCGCATCATCAAACGATTCCGTACATAACCTCCCTCGGATTTTCGAGCCTGTTCGTTAACGTAGGGGGAACTGGTGCAACCATCATGCTGGTCTTTTGGATGCTTTCTTCTAAGAGTAAGGCCTACCGGGAGTTAGGAAAGGTAGCCTTCCCAAGCGCCTTATTTGAAATTAACGAGCCGGTAATCTTTGGTTTTCCGGTGGTTATGAACCCGATCACCTTAATTCCGTTTATCGTGGTTCCACAAGTGCTGACGATTACGACGTACCTATTAATGGCCGTGCACCTAATTCGGCCAGCCGTAATGATGGTGCCGTGGACGATGCCACCGATTATCGGACCGTTAATGGCCACCGGTTGGGATTGGCGTGCCGGAGTATGGTCGGCAATCGAACTAGTGATTGCGGGCGTACTCTACTACCCATTCTTCAAAGTTGCTGAAAAACAAATGGTGCAACAAGAACTTAAAGAGGGATAATAATGGTTAAGAGGTTAATTAAATATGGTGCCGTGGGTGCACTCTTCATGATTAGCAGTGCAATTGTTTTAACGAAGCTGTCCTTAAGCAGTCTGACCGTGGAACGGGCTATGTCGGCGGTCAGTTTGCTGGTCTTTTTGGGCCTCGGGATTGCGCTGAAAAAACACGCTTAAGCTAAAGTAGAGGGATTGAAAATGGATAAATTAGAACGGTTAACGAAAAAAGATTTAAATGATTTCTATCAGCTATACTTGTACGCATTTACCAATCCAGATAGTGCGCAACGGCGGGCGTTCTTCGACCACCGTTACCAACACGCCGTAAAGTATGGCATCAGGTATGACGGGAGGTTAGGAAGCGGGATGCTCAGCATCCCCTTTCAGGTCAACTTTCACGGGGTGAAATATAAGATGAACGGGATCGGGGACGTGATGAGTTACCCCGAATACGGGGGCCACGGGGCAATCACTAAGCTAATGCACCAGGCGTTTCAAGATATGCTGGAAGACAAAGTGGCCCTCTCTTACCTAGCGCCGTTTTCGTATGAATTTTACCGTCGGTTTGGTTATGAAGAAGTGTTTGACCAGACGATCTACCAGGTGAAAAATACTGATTTGCCGCGCATTCGGGTAGATTCCAAAGCCGGGACGATGGAACGGCTGAGCCTCAAGGACGCAATTCCGTACATTAAGGAACTCTACAATAACAACCCGGATAGCCACAACGCCGGATTGGTGCGGGCAGACTGGTGGTGGGATTACCTCGTCCTTAAGCATCCACATTGGCAAGTGGGCGTCTACTTTGACGATGCCCATTCCGCGGCCGGGTACGTGATTTACGAAGGAATCGACACCACCTTTTACATCCAAGAAATCATGTACACCAACTGGGAGAGCTTCCAGAATTTGGCCCGGTTTATTTGCCAACACGAGTCGATGTACTTTAATTTTGAGTACGTGAGTGGGGATCCGGTGGGACGTCCGGATATTTTACAAAAGCCTGAAACCGTGAACGTTCAAATTAAGCCGTACATGATGGCCCGGATTATTAATCTAGCCACCTTCGTCCAAGATTATCCATTTTTAAGCAAGGTTAAGAGCATTCGACTGGCGGTCACTGACCAAATGATTCCGGAAAATAACGGAATTTGGCGGCTGATGATCAACAGTCACGGTACGAGTTTTGAAAAAATTAGTGATAACGAAACCAACATGGCGGACATACGTCTCTCGATTCAAGAATTGACCAAGGCGTTCCTCGGCTACCGTTCCTTAGGACATTTGAACCGGGTCGGCGCCATTCGCGGAACGTACGCGGCCATTGAAAGTTTAGATAACGCATTGCGCAAAGAATCCCCAATGTTGTGGGACTACTTCTAAAACCAAAAGTACTTCTCGGGAAGTTTAGCTTCTAGGGAAGTATTTTTTTTGCGATCATGATCGCGAATAGGCGCTCAATTTTCCCCTTAAACTTGATGGAACGCGTAACTTCAAGAAGTCGGAGAAAAAAGTGCACATTACTAACTTTTTGGAAACGATTTAGCTATACTAGACGTGAACCGATTTGATTAATGTTTTTTTGGTTAAAAGGAGGAATTATTATGGCTTTAAAAATTGGTATTATGGTTGGTAGTTTACGAAAGGGCTCCTTTAACCGACTAGTGGCCCAAACGTTTGAAAAGTTACTTCCGCACGACGTGGAACCAGTTTGGATTGAAGTTGGCGATTTACCGTTGTATAACGAAGATTTGGATACGGACAACCCGCCAAAGGCTTGGCAAAATTTGCGGCAGGCGGTTCAAAGCGTGGATGGGGTGATGTTCTTTACTCCCGAATACAACCGTTCGGTTCCCGCGGCGTTGAAAAATGCGATTGACGTAGGTTCCCGACCGATGGGCCAAAACGTCTGGGATGGCAAACCAGCCCTCGTGGTAACGGTCTCCCCTGGTGGAATTGGCGGATTTGGCGCTAACCATCATTTGCGGCAATCGTTGACCTTCGTTAACATGCCGGTATTGCAACAACCCGAAGCTTACATCGGAAACATCATGCAGCACATGGATGGCGACCAAATTGACGAAGCAACCCAAAAATTCTTTAGTCAAATCGTCACGGCGTACTTAAAGTTCTTACACCGGTTTACGGATTAATAAGGCGATTAACAATTTTTAACGAGGCGTTCCCGCATTTGAAGGGAGCGCCTTTTTGGTGGTCGTAAAGTTGGGGGTGGAGTTGCGAAAAATAACCGGGGTACAAATTGAATAGGGTATACAATCACCCAAAAATAAAACATCGCCAAACGATGTTTAATTAGTTTCTACTATATATAAGGGGGCTAAATGGAAAGTTTTCCGTGACTTTCTTGCAAAAGACCGTCGAAAAAGTGTTGGAGAGAAATTTGGCCGTTAGGGACGTCTTCGTGACGCATCTTTTGAATTTCAATGTAGACGTTTTGGTATTCGAAGAGCGCGTTAGCATATTCCAGTAAAATTTCGTTTTCGGAATATTCGTTGCACATTCCGGCCAGGTTGGTGATCCCCACCCGCAACGCTCGTCGAATGCGCTGGTAGACGATTTTCTTTTCGTGCTCGTCGAGTCCCAGGTCGCGTTGGAAGTCGATGCTGGAAAAGGAAATGTTTTGGTCGACCATGATGCGGATAATTTTCAAAATTTCCTTGTTGCCGGTTTCGGACGCGATACCTAGGAAGCGCAAGATGGCGTTGACCCGGTCCATTTGTAACCGGTGTTCGGACTGCGGCCGGTTAAAGGGCGTCACTACTTGCGACGTGATGTTATAAATTTCAGAAAGCTTGCTAATTTGTTGGCAATAGGAGGCCACGAGCCGGGTGACGTGTTTGAATTCCACCGGGCTAATCGGATGTTCTAGGAAGAAATCGATTCCCGCGTGGTAGGCGGATTCCTTAGTAGCAAGATCCTCAGCCGAACTAATCATGATGTAGTGGGGTTTAATCTGGACCTGCTCGAGCCGCTTGATCAATTGAATGCCGACTTCCGGATCGTTGCTGCTAATAATCATGATGTCGACGCGTAATTGGAGCAAATCGTCGTACGCCTGGGTAGGGGAAACCCCGATGCCCACTAGGTTATTATTAAAATCAGCTTCGATGAGATCCCGAATCGTAGTGGTGTGACGGGAATCGTTTTCAAAAAGGTAAAAGTTCATGGTTAAATGGCCTCCTATTATTGAACAATCGTGATGTTTCGTGAAGTAATACGAAACAAAACGTTTTATACAATGTTTATACATCAAGACTATAGAATAATGGAATTTTTTTCAAATCAAACGATCATTTTATCCAAATTATACACTCTGCAATGCAATTTTATACACGTAAAACGTGCCCTATGTCAAGTAAGTACGCGAATTAAAACGATTTCATGGAATTTAAGGTTAAATCTTAAGGTGTCGTGAAACCGCTTACTATCATTATAAGTGTAATAAAGATAAATAGTCACCTTAAGGAGGATGTTTTCAATGGCATTTAATTTACGTAATCGGAGTTTCTTAACTCTTGCAGATTTCAATACTCGCGAAATGGAATACATGCTTAATTTAGCAGAAGATCTTAAAAAGGCAAAGTACGCAGGTACTGAAGGCAAGCGGCTTGCTGGCAAGAACATTGCTTTAATTTTTGAAAAGAGTTCCACACGTACACGTTGTGCTTTCGAAGTTGGAGCAAAGGATGAAGGAGCTCACGTAACATACCTTGGCCCTTCTGGATCACACATTGGTTACAAGGAATCAGTTAAGGATACTGCTCGTGTATTAGGCGGCATGTTCGATGGTATCGAATACCGTGGATTCTCACAACGTTCAGCAGAAACTTTAGCAAAATACTCAGGTGTTCCAGTTTGGAATGGTTTAACTGATGAAGACCACCCAACTCAAGTACTTGCAGACTTCATGACTGCTAAAGAAGTACTTAAGAAGGAATACAAGGACATTAAGTTTGCCTTCGTTGGTGACGGACAAGATAACGTATCAAACGCTTTGATGCTCGGTGCTGCTGTTATGGGTATGGAATACCACGTAGTAACTCCTAAAGAACTTGAACCTACAAAGGAAGTTCTTGACCAAGCAAACGAAATTGCTGCTAAGACTGGTGCTAAGATCGTGGTTACAAACGACATCAAGAGTGGTGTTAAAGGCATGGACGTAATCTACGCTGACGTTTGGGTATCCATGGGTGAACCAGACGAAATGTGGCAAAAACGTATCGACCTATTGAAGCCATACCAAGTAAACAAAGCGGTTATGGACGCAACTGAAAATCCAAACGCAATCTTCGAACACTGCTTACCTGCATTCCACAATACAGACACTGAAGTTGGTAAGAAGATTCAAGAAAAATTCGGCCTTTCTGAAATGGAAGTTACTGACGAAGTCTTTGAAAGTGACCGTTCGGTAGTATTCCAAGAAGCTGAAAACCGGATGCACACCATCAAAGCTGTTATGGTTGCTACATTAGGTGACTAGGAGGTTATCGTAATGACAAAAATGGTAGTTGCCCTCGGTGGCAATGCGCTCGGGAAGAGTCCCGAAGAGCAATTGAAGCTGGTTAAAAACACCGCTTCATCATTAATCGGGCTGATGAATGGCGATAACCAAGTTGTCATTAGTCACGGAAACGGTCCACAAGTTGGACAAATTAACCTTGGAATGAACTACGCGGCCGAACATGGCAAAACCGCAGCATTCCCATTCCCCGAATGTGGGGCAATGAGCCAAGGCTACATTGGTTACCACTTACAACAAAGTTTGCAGAACGAAATTCACCATCGGGGGATGCAAAAAAACGTGGTAACTGCGATCACCCAAATTGCCGTAGACCAAGACGACCCGGCTTTTGAAAAGCCAACTAAGCCGGTCGGTGATTTCTACAGCAAGGAACAGGCTGACCAAATTGCCAAGGAAAAGGGATATACCTTCGTGGAAGACGCTGGTCGCGGCTACCGTCAAGTAGTTGCTTCACCACTTCCAAAGAAGATTATCGAATTAAATAGCATCAAGACGTTGATCGAAAGCGGCGACCTAGTTATCGCTGGTGGCGGTGGCGGGGTTCCTGTTATCGAGACTGACGAAGGCTTAAAAGGGGTTCCGGCCGTAATTGACAAGGACCGTTCTAGCGCCCTTTTGGCTGACAACATTGATGCTGACCAATTAATCATCTTGACAGCGGTAGATTACGTTTACGTAAACTACAACCAACCGGATGAAAAGGCCTTAACATCGTTGAGCGTGGCTGAAGCCCAACAATATATGGACGACGACCAATTTGCTGCTGGAAGCATGTTGCCAAAGATTCAAGCATGCTTGTCCTTCGTAAAAGGCCACCCAGAACGCAAAGCTATCATCACTTCGCTAAGCGGATTGAACGATGCTTTAGCGGGCAAACTCGGCACGGTTATCCACGAATAAATGCGCGTTTAACTTGCTAAACACAGATTTTATAGATAAGGAGTGAATCGACATGACACAAGCAATTCATGTAACCTCAGAAATCGGTAAACTTAAGACGGTTATGTTGCATCGTCCGGGGCGTGAAATTGAAAACATTACGCCGGACTATATGGAACGGTTATTATTTGATGACATTCCATATTTACCAATCGCTCAAGAAGAACACGATTTCTTTGCAAAGACTTTACGCGACCAAGGAATTGAAGTACTTTACTTCTCTAAATTGGCTGCGGAAGCTTTAGCTGACGAAAGTGTTCGTCACGAATTCCTCGAACGCATGATTGCGGAATCTGGCTACGTAGCTGGCGCAACCCATGACGGCTTGATGGAATACTTGTCAGCGATGGACCCACAAACCATGGTAGATCGAATCATCGAAGGGGTTCGTGGTACGGACATCCACATCGCACAACCAGATTTGCAATCGGTTTCAGAAAATACTGAATGGCCATTCTTGATGGACCCAATGCCAAATGCTTACTTTACTCGTGACCCACAAGCATCGATCGGCGACGGAATTTCCATTAACAAGATGACTTTCACCGCTCGGAAACGTGAATCATTGATTACCGAATACATCATCAAGTACCACCCACGCTTTGCTGGCAAAGTTGAAGTATGGCGTGATCGGAACCATGAAACTCACATTGAAGGTGGGGACGAATTGGTACTTAGCGATCACGTATTGGCAATTGGGGTTTCCCAACGGACGACGGCGGACGCCATTGAAGACATCACTCGTCAACTCTTTAAGGACTCTAATTACGATACCGTCATTGCAATTGGTATTCCACACAACCACGCAATGATGCACTTGGATACCGTATTCACCATGATCAACCATGACCAATTTACAGTACATCCAGCAATTCTTGATGGTGACGGCCATGTTGACAACTGGGTATTGCATCCAGATCAAAACGGCGGCATCACGATGGAACATCATACCGACATCAAAGAAGTTTTGAAGAAAGCTTTGAATAAATCTGAAATTGATTTAATTCCAACTGGAAATGGTGATCCAATCGTTGCTCCTCGTGAACAATGGAACGATGGTTCTAACACATTGGCAATTGCTCCAGGTGAGGTTGTAACTTACGACCGGAATTATGTATCAAATGATTTGCTACGCAAACATGGCATCTTAGTTCATGAAGTTCGTTCAAGTGAATTATCACGCGGTCGTGGCGGCCCACGGTGCATGTCCTGCCCAATTGTTCGTGAAGATGTAAAGTAAAAATTAGACGCTAAATGGCAGAAGTGAACTGTGGTATGAATAGCAAAGCAGTTTGCTTTTGCCTTTTTGATTACTAAGTCCAGGAATGGAGTGAATTAATATGGAGAATAAAAACGGAATTGGCCGCCTGGGCCTGACCGCGTTGATCGTTAGTTCATGTATTGGGACCGGGATTTTCGGGATTACCAATACGGTTGCGGCAGCGGCGGCTCCAGGACCCGCCTTACTATCGTGGGTTTTTGTCGGCATCGGCTTTTTGTTACTAGTATTGTCGTTAAATAATTTATCTGAAAAACGTCCGGACCTGGAAGCCGGAATCTTCAGTTACGCGGGGGCCGGATTTGGTCCGCTAGGAGAATTCATCTCCGGCTGGGCCTACTGGCTATCAGCTTGGCTTGGAAACGTGGCCTTCGCGACCATGTTAATGAGCGCGATTGGAACGTTTATCCCGACCTTTAGAGGCGGACAAAACATGCCGTCGATTATTTTAGCAATTATCTTTTGTTGGGCGCTGACCCTCTTGGTTAACCGCGGAGTGGAAAGTGCGTCATTCGTAAACACCATCGGGACCTTCTTCAAGGTCATCCCGTTGTTCTTGTTCATCATCATTACGATCGTCTTCTTTAAGGGACACATGTTTACCACCGACTTCTGGGGGAACGTGGCCAACAACTTCTCCAAGGGAACGGTTACTGGTTCAGTTTTCGACCAGCTTAAAGGAACCCTTTCAACATTGATCTGGGTATTTATCGGGGTTGAAGGTGCGTCCGTTATGGGACACCGGGCTAAAACCCGTAGCCAAGCGCAACAAGCAACCATCATTGGTTTTATCATGTTGTTAGCAATTTACGTAATGATTTCAATCATCCCTTACGGAACCTTGACCCGGGCTCAATTGGCTTCAGCTAGCCAACCGGCGTTAGGAAACGACCTCGAATTGATCGTCGGTCATTGGGGTGCGATGATCATCAACGTTGGTTTGATTATTTCGACCGTGATTTCTTGGCTATCCTGGACCATGTTGCCAGCAGAAACCACCATGTTGATCGCTAAAGACAAGGTAATGCCTTCACTTTGGGGCCGGTTGAACGAGAAAAATGCGCCAACCGCATCCCTTTACATTACCGCGATCTTACAAACAATCTTCTTGTTCTCCTTACTGTTTACTTCGGAAGCTTACAACTTTGCTTACTCGTTAGCTTCGGCGGCAATCCTCTTCTCGTACCTCTTTGTAGGTTTGTACCAAATGAAGTACAGTCACAAACACCAAGAATGGGGACAATTCACGATTGGGTTGCTTTCCGCGCTCTTCATGCTCGCCTGCATGTTCCTGTCCGGATGGCAACAAATGCTATTAGTCTCAATTAGTTTCATCCCCGGCTTCATCATTTACTACCAAGCTGTTCGCGAAGACCATCGCGACCTTGGTGGCAAAGAAAAAGCGGTGATGGGATTAATCCTCCTTTTGAGTGTGGTAGCTATTTATCTCGTGATTAACGGAACTATCGTAGTTGCATAAACATACTAAGAGCTAAAAAATAATTTATTTTACAGTCCATGAATGCAGTGTGCGAAAGCCACTGCATTTTTTTGTATCATTATTAATATATTCATTGAAAACGTGTTTATGAAGGGTTAGTATTAAAATGTAGCTAAAACACTGTAACGCAAATGGAGGATTTTCAATGAATAAGAAAAGAGTTGCGGGTGCTGCTTTAGCAAGTGCCTTATTGTTTGCCCCACTGACACTGCAATCAGCCACCGCGCTAGCCGATAGCTTTTACACTAGTCAAACCAACGCGGAACGGGCCGACATTACTAATTGGGTAGCCAATACTTCCCAAGAAATTAGTAATAACCTCAGTTCCCAACATATTGACGTGAATAATTTACACGGCGACCAATACGTGATCCAATGGGGAGACACTCTTTCAGGAATTTCTAACGCAACGGGAATTTCGGTAGCCAAGTTAGCTTACGACAACCACATCCAAAACATCGACTTGATTTACGCAGGCGACGTTTTGGTATTGAACCGGGATGGCGAAGTACCTAGCGACTGGAGCTATGAAGGTGACGGAAACTACGTCGCAAAGACGAAGGTAACCATCAATAACTTTACCGATAATAGCGACCACTCGGTAAATATTGACGTTTCGCCAGTCTCCAACAAGCACGTTGACAATAGCGATAACAGCGTGAAGAACGAATACGAATCACCAAAGGACCCGCAACCCGACGCTGATGACAAATCATCATCATCTTCTTCGGATAACGCTTCTAAAGAATCTAGTGAAGATGCGGACCAATTGGATGAAACCGACTTCTCAGATGCCATTCAAGATGAAATTAAGGACAAATTGAACTTGGACGATGATCAGTTGACCGTTGACTTTACGGGCAAAGATGCGGATGACGAAAGCGAGGACGCCGACTCTACCGACGATGACGTTGACACAGATTCCGACTCCGACTCTGATTCTGATACGGACACCCTTTATGACGATGACCAAACCGTCTCGATAGGCAGTGACCAATTAACTGAAAAGAACGCTAAGAAATTAGCTGATAAAATTGTTGCACAATTAAAGGACGACGATAAGGATAAGGACGTTACCGACGCTGACGAAATCGAATTGACGATTACGGCGGACGACGGCGACTTCACCTTCAACGTAAGTTTGACGTCGGATGACGACTCAGATAGTGATGACACGGCCGATACTGACGACGAAGACAGCAGTGACGTTGATAGCGAATCATCCGATGATGAAGATGCCGATAGTTCTGAAGACGAAGACAGCAACGAAGACGATTCGGATACCGATAGCGATGAAGACAGCGACTCGCAAGATGACGAAAGCGACGAAGATGAAGACAGTAACCAAGCTGTAGATACGAACGCGGACGTTGAAGACGACGATGTCGAATAATTAACGAGAGGGATTGTTGATTAAATGAAGAAGAAAAAATGGACCATTTTCGGGCTGATCGTTGCCGTATTGCTAATTGTCGGCGGGGGCGTCTACTGGAATATGAGCCACTCCGTAGCAAAGAAGATTCCAGGCAATACTTACGTTTACCAGAGTTTATCCAAGGATAAGTCGTTGTACGTGACCTTTGCGAAGAATGGCGACCACGTGGTGGTTAGTTCCAATAAAGCTAGTGCAAAGAAGGCCGGGCAAAGTGCAAGTAGTTTTGACCGGGAATATAAAGCACAGGAAAAGAACGCTTCGTGGAGCTATAAAGCCGAAGGGGGTACCTTGACGTTGGCGGAAGAAACCAAGGACGGGCAGGTTTCCCAATGGCAATACAACCACATTCTGGCAACCAACAAAAAGTTCACCGCGGGAAGCTTTACTTACCAAATTGCTAAGGCGGGCCAAGGCCAAGTTAAGCATAAGGTAGTTTTCGAAAAGGTGTCGTAATGCCGAGCGTTCGACAATAATAAGCAACCGTGAAATTAGAATAAAATTTGGGAATGGAAGTTTTTAGCTGCTTAGCTAAAGGCTTCCATTTTTTTGCCAAAGTTTAAGGTAAAAACGGGTGGTCTTTAGAAAAAAATCAAAAATATGAAAGTTAACTAGCAATTTAGCCGCTTTACGAACTTTCTATGAACAATAAATCGTTTTCCGTCAGCGAGTTTCATAAAAAGATTCAAAAAAGCTCCCACCTTTTTCATTTTCAAACCACATTTCCCCGATAAACTACAGCAATGTTCATATCAATAAAGGAGATGGTCTGTAGTGAAAAAAATTCGGGGATGGCTAATTTTTGCGGTTGTTTTAGTGGTCGCGTTGGTTGCGGTCGCGGGGTGGGAATACACCGTGCACTCCAAAACCGACCTACTATCCGAAGAGCAAATTATTAAAAATCTGGGAACGCAGTTAGTTACCGAGAATAGCACCACCGCCTTAACCAAAAAGTACGCTAAAATTGTTAAAGATGGCGACTATGATTTAAAAAATCCATACATAAAGGTGAATCCGTACAAGACTTCACCATTAACGGCGTTGGTATACTTTAAAACGCCGGAAAAAGCTAAAGTTAGCTACACGATTGAAGGAAAATCGGACAAGACCTCAATCACTAATTCGGTGAAGGGGTACCAAACTAAGCACCAGTTACCGATTGTCGGCTTATATGCGGACTACGAAAATACTGTAAAAATTACCGTGAAGTACCAATCCGGTAAAAAAGAAACTCGCACAATTAAAATCAAGACCGGCAAGTTACCGAAGTACCTCGACCAAAATGACGTCAAGGTGACGAAGAACGATAAGTCGAAGATGCAAATTGGTGATAACGAGCTGACCCTGGTCGACCGGACCGCTAAACAAGTTTACGCGATCGACGCCGACGGCCAGATTCGCTGGTACTCCACCAACTGGAACCAGCACATGTTCGAACAGCTCAAGAACGGTCACATCATGGTCTTAAACAAGAGTTCCGAAAATGGGAAATACAACCTTCTCACGGAAACCGACTATCTAGGACGGATTTACCGGCAATATTCCTTTGACGGCACCCTCGGCGGCAACCTTAGTCACGAGGTAACCGTAATTCATCACGACATTGCCGAACTGCCAAACGGGAATTTATTGCTGACGGTTTCGGACGGAAGTAAATATACCGAAGATACGGTCGTGGAACTGAACCGGAAGACTGGTAAAATTGTGCGGGTGCTCGACTTTAAGCAAATCTTACCGGCTTCAATGTACCAAGATAGCAAGCAAAAGGCTAGTGACGGCAACATTGGTACCGATTGGCTGCACATTAACGCGCTCGACTATAATTCCAAGACGGGCAAACTGCTGGTTTCGGCGCGGAACCAAGATTTAGTTATGCAGTTAGATTACGCTACCGGTAAGCTCGACTGGGTCTTCTCGGGGAAGGACAAGAATAGTTGGCCGGTGAAATATCGTAATAAGGTTCTGAGTCCGACTGGCAATACCAAGGTTACCGGCGGACAACACGGCGTCTACCTTCTCGACCAAAAGGGCGACCAGGAAACCATCATGTTGTATGACAATAACATTGCCGTACAAAACGGGGATAAAAAGACTTCCGGGAAGTATTCCGCCGCCACGGTTTACCAAATTGACCAGCAAAAGAAGACCGTTACCCAAAAATGGTCGTACGGGGAATCACTGGGGCAGGCAAACTTTACGCCAATCATCGGTTATGCGCAGCGATTAGCTAACGGAAATACCTTGATTAATTTTGGCTACAAAAACGACGGAAAGGAATCGAACATCGTGGAAGTTGACGGCGACGGAAACCAGGTCTTTAACGCGACCTTGAGTAATAATCCGGCCGACAAGACCTACGCTTACCGGGCCTACCGGATTCAGTTCTACCCGCCGAACTACCATTTTGACGTAACCAAATAATTTACCAAAAAGACTTGAAGTTGACGCTACGGCAACTCGTATAATGTTTTTGAGGAGGTGAGGGGATGTATTCCATCCAAGATTTAGCCAAGTTGGCGGGGATTAGCTCGCGAACGTTACGGTATTATGACCAGATCGGGCTATTGGTGCCGGCCCGCCGAACCAATGCAGGGACCCGCTGGTATACGAAAGCCCAGGTGAATGAGTTGCAGCGCATTTTATTTTTTAAAACGTTGGACGTCCCGCTTGCAACCATTCGGACAATCATGGCGCAACCGTTGGCGACACAAATTGTGGCTTTGGAAAGCCAACGCCGCCGGATCGCGGAAAAGCAACGCCGGCTCCAAGATTTGGACTTGGCAATCACCTCCTCCATCAAAATGTTAAGGGGAGTGGGCAAAATGAGTGATAGTGAAAAGTTCAGCAGTTTAAAGGCCCAAAGATTGGCGGAAAACGAAAGTCAATTTGGTCAAGAAATTCGGCAAAAATACGGCGAAAAGGCGGTAGAAGTCGCCAACCAACACTACCTAGCGCTTTCGGAAACCCAATTACACAGGGCGGACGCGCTTGAAAAAGAGTTGGGCGCCTTGTTGCGGGAGGCGTTAACGCAGGATAGCGAAGCTACTAGGACGGCGATTTTTACCACCCATCAGGAGTGGCTCAAGATCATGGTCGGTAAACGGTATTCGCCAGCCTATCACCAAAGCTTAGCGCAAATGTACCAAGCTGACGAACGTTTCCAAAAGCACTACGACGAGTTGGCGGACCAAGCGGGCGCTGGTCAATTGTTGAGTGAAGTGATTTTGGCGAAGCTGCGGTAATTGGCAAAGTTGCCAATGAATTTGAAAGTTGTTATGATGTCCTTAAATTAAAAAAATAAGAAATCACCACCGGGTGGTTGGCATTTGTAAAGCTCATTAGGTCTGAGAAGAGCTTTACAGATGCCTTTTTTGTTTAGGAGGAGATTTTAATGACGTGGATATATTTGGTAGTTGCCGGAATTCTGGAAGTGGTGTGGGCCACGGCGCTGAAAATGAGCCAGGGGTTTAGCCAATTCGGGGCAAGCGTGGTGACGGTGGTCGGCATGATTCTCAGTTTTGTCTTTTTGGGTTTGGCGGTAAAACACTTGCCATTAAGTTTGGCGTACCCGATTTGGACGGGAATTGGGGCGGTCGGCTCAATTCTAGTGGGGGTAATTTGCTTTAGGGACCGCCTCCCAGCAATTACGTGGCTGTTTGTAGCATTGCTAGTGATCGGGATTATTGGAATAAAGGTGACGAGTGGAAAATAAAAGAGCGCTCCGGAACCCGGGTAGCTCATGAGGATTAACATAATTAAAGGACTAATCGCGGTTTAGGCGATTAGTCCTTTAATTGGGTTAACCGGAGGGAGCTGGGTTCCAGAGCGCGTTTCGACTATGGCGGCAGTAGAACTTCAGAAATTAAGGGATTAATCGCGGGTTAGGCGATTGATCCCTTAATTGGGTTAACCGGAGGGGGCTAGGCTTTTTCGCGCGTTTCGACTATGACGGCAGTAGAACGTTTAGAATTAAGGGACTAATCGCGGGTTAGGCGATTGGTCCTTTAATTGGGTTAACCGGAGGGAGCTGGGTTCCAGAGCGCGTTTTGACTATGTAGCAGTAGAACTTCTATAAAAAATTAAAATAGCGTTCTTATTCTTTATGTAGTACATTTGTGCTACAATGCAATGGTAGATAAAGATAAATTATTATTTTTAAAGCGAAAGGAGATTCAATTAATATGGCAAGTTCAACAAAAACAAAGTCATTGAGAATTAATGCTAACCTTGCAGATGCCATTAATGATTATCTAGCAGTTACTGGTGAAAGTTTTAACAGCTTTGCTCAACAAGCATTAGCCGAAAAAGTGGAAGATATTTTAGATTTACAAGATTACAATAACGCCATTAAAGAAGATGATGGAACTAGATATACAATGGACGAAGTAGCTAAGGAATTGGGAATCGAGCGTGAAAAACAAAAATGACTTACAAAGTCTTATTCAGCAAGAACGCACGTAAGCAATTAAAAAAGCTTGACCCGGCCGTTGCTAGAACCCTTTTTCGATGGATAGACAAAAATTTGGATGGTTGCGAGGATCCGCGTATACATGGCAAGGGATTAACAGCTAATCGTTCAAGTGAATGGCGTTATCGTGTTGGCAAGTACCGAATTATTGCAAAAATTGTTGATGATGAATTGATCATCAACGTAATTAAAGTTGGTCTGCGGAATAATGTTTATACAGATAGAAAATAAAAGAGCGCGACAAAGTCCGGGTAACTCTTGAGGACTAACGGAATTGGGGGATTAATCGCGATTTAGGCGATTGATCCCCCAATTTGGTTAGCCGCAGGGAGTTGGACTTTTTCGCGCGTTTCGACTACGGCGGCAGTAGAACCACCCCCATGTACCAAAAAAAGCACAAACCGGCATCAGCCCAGCTTGCGCTCCAAAATTAATTTATAAAGTACCGCCCGGATTGCCATCTCTAAAGGCGAGAAAGATTGGACGGCTTCGTCGAGGTGTGCGATTTCGTGATTGAAAATGTGCACGAATTCGTTGAAGTGGGCTTCGACCTCGTCAGTTGCCAGTAGCGATTTGATGGTGTCCAAACTAAAACTAGTTTTCAAAACGCTAATCATCATGATTAACGCAAGGTGTTCCGCGGTGTATTTTTTCTTGAGCGGGTGCGGAACGAGACCCATTTTTACGTAACTGTTGATCATGGTTTTAGTGATTTCAGCGTTGAGGATGGGTTTTAGGTAACGGTTGGTCTCTTGAATGACCTGGTCCATGTACAGCGCTAAATCGGGGAATTCGTGGTAGGCGGGTAAGCGTAGCTGCTTAAAATCACCCAACCACTTTTGATAGTCTTCTGTATTCATTGCATAAACCTCCAAAAATATCATAACATAGTATATGGGTAAATAGATAATGATTACGCTTTACGTAGAATGCGATTCTATGTATAATGAGGTTATTCAAAGGATACAAAACGGGGGGACTAAAAATGCAGAAAGTTGAAAGAAGCCAAGTGGTCTATGAGATCTGGAACGCGATTACCCACGGGGTCGCCTTTGTAGCTAGTCTGGGGCTAGTCGCATTGCTAATTATGAAATCGATTTCGAACGGATTACCGACGCGGGACACGGTTAGCCTAGTGGTTTACGGCATCACGTTGCTGTCGTTATACTTAGCGTCCACGTTGTTTCACTGCCTCGCGTTCACGAAGGCTAAACGAGTTTTCCAGATACTGGATCACAGCAACATTTTCTTACTAATTGCGGGAACTTATACGCCGTATTGCATGATTTTTTTAACCCGCCGGACGGGGATCATCATGTTAAGCGCGATTTGGACGATGGCAATTGCCGGCATCATCACCCACATTTTAAGTAAGGGACGTTTTCAAAAGGTGGAAACGACCATCTACGTGGTGATGGGCTGGCTGTGCTTGTTGGCGGGGAAGACCCTTTACGCCAATTTGTCGCCATTAGGCTTTTGGTTGCTGGTCGCCGGTGGAGTAACCTTCACCGTCGGCGCAATTATATATAGTTTCCCTAAAATTCCGGGACTGCACCTCATCTGGCACTTCTTCGTAATGGCGGGAACGACAATGATGTTTGTATCTATTTACGTAAATATCTGAAAATAATTGAATATTTATTCGATAGCGAAAAAGAAAGCGGCACCGTTAATAACCGGTGCCGTTTTTTATTTGTGCTATTTTTGGTTCAATTACCGAAACGGGTCACGATTTTTAATTTCATCAACCCCATTGAAAGACAATTTTGGTGAATAGTTAAAACGTTTTACTAAAAAGAGGCTAAAATATTTTTTAAAAAGTTTTCGGGTACGATAAACGTTGATATGACGGGCTTAATTCTAAAATTATTTGTGAAAATGGACACTTTTTGGCAAAAATTTCAATCTTATCGGTTGACAGAAAACACCTTGTAGAATATGATTTAGACATTAACTTAGAAGAAGCTAATACATAACATTAATTATACATAATGATATTGTAATGCTTCCATAAGTTAAAATTAATAAGGATTAGGGGGGATTCTAAATGAATAAGAATCCAAAAAACCACAAAGGTGTGGTAGATAGTAAAGTTAGTAACTTTAAGATGTACAAGGTAAATAAGCACTGGGTCTTTGCGTCCGCTTTGATGCTATCAATGCTTGGAGCAGGAATGATGCAGACCGATACCGCTGCACACGCGGATTCTACTAACGAACCACAAGTAGAAATGATGCAAAAATCCGCGCAGAAATCTGCGGAAGTTAAAGCAGATCAGCCGGCAGCGCCAGTTGAAAAAGCGGCAACTGCGGCAAGCAGCGCGGCACCAAGTTCGGCAGCACCGGCTAAGGAAGCGCAATCTTCAGCAACAAATGATAGCGCTATCAAAGATGCGCAAAGCGCAGCACCTAGCAGCGCAGCACCGGCCAAGGCAGATAACGCCGCAGCTAAGGACGAACAAAAGGCTGCACCAGCAAGCAATGCGGCTAAAGAAGAAAAAGCCGCACCAGCAAGCAACGCAGCAAAAGATGCGCAAAAGGCTGATAAAGCTAGTTCAGCAGCTCCAACCTCTAACGCATCGTCGGCAGCTGCAAAGCCAGCCGCTGATAGCAAAGCAGCGGAAAGCAACGATTCTTCAGCAGCTCAACCAGCGGCTAAGGATTCGGATGCTAAATCCGACGCAGATAAAAAAGTTGACGCACCAACGGACCAAATTGATACAACAGATGTAACTGCAGGCGAAGATGGACAAGATTTGAAGGACGATGCGGCTGCAAAGGCGGCTGGTGACGTTAAAGAGAATAGCGAAAATAAAGACGTTAATAATAAAAAGAGCGTCGATAAAGAAAAGGATGCCAAAGATAATAATTCCGTTGGCGACTCGCCTTTAGGAGACGGTGATTTGACTATTAATGGCTCAGCCGTTGATGGATTGACACGGAATTCCGACGGTACCTATAGTGGCGACCTTGATTTCCATTTTGATGCGTCATCGGTAGATGTGGCCCTTTTCGCTGATTCAAACACCGTAATACAAATTCCACCAGAATTGCGTGATCTATTTAATAAGATTAATGCATCGGGGAACTGGACTAAATACTTTAGTGGAAGAGGAAGCTTTAAAGTTTACATCACCATTGTGCCGTATGTAGTTAACTGGGATCTCAGTAATAGTGACTTCTCATTTGACGGCTCTAATTTAATTTTGAGAAACGCTAGAATTGGTGCTGATGTAGGAAGAAGAGAGTTAACCCTTGATTTTAATTTCGATTTAGGAAAAGCCGTTAATGATTTTAAGGCTGATATTCCAGATTCCAGCAACTACTACCACTTTAAGAGTGCTTTAGTAGATACCAACAGTATTATTGATTGGCCAATAATTGGAAGTGCAGCAGGGGAAGCAAGCCTTTCTACTAACCAATTAATGCCACATCCTGATGCAGTGGACGCACCAACCATTAATGGCATTGTGGAAGGCGACAAAACAATCAGTGGTAAGGGAATTCCAGGCGCGACAGTTAACGTATCCTTTGCGGATGGATCTCCAATTGGTTCAACCATCGTAGATTCAAACGGAAACTGGACAATTAGTACCGGCCACATAGATCTAAAAGGTGGCGAAGTAATTTCAGCTAACCAAACGGTGGATGGCGTAACTAGTCCGAACACATATCAGACTGTTGAATCTAAAGAAGACGTTACTGCCCCAGTCATCAACGACATTATGGAAGGCGACACCGTAATTACCGGTAAAGGAATCCCGGGTGCAACGGTTGACGTAACCTTTGCGGATGGGGCTCCAATTGGTTCGACCATCGTAGATTCAAACGGAAACTGGACAATTAGTGCCGGCCACGTAGACTTAAAAGCTGGCGACGAAATCACTGCAAAACAAACGGTAGATGGTATAAGCAGTGACGAAGCTCACCAAACGGTTAAAGCTAAGGAAGACGTTACTGCTCCAGTGATTAACGACATTATGGAAGGCGACACCGTAATTACTGGTAAAGGAATCCCGGGTGCGACAGTTGACGTAACCTTTGCGGATGGTACGGTAATCGGCTCAACTGTGGTAGATTCGAACGGCAACTGGTCGGTAAGTACTAGCCACGTCAACCTTAAAGCGGGCGACGAAATCACTGCAAAACAAACGGTAGATGGTATAAGCAGTGACGAAGCCCATCAAACGGTTAAAGCGAACCAAGAAGTAACTGCCCCAGTGATCGACGACATTACTGAAGGCGACAAGGTAATTACTGGTAAGGGAATTCCAGGCGCTGAAGTTACCGTAACGTTTGCGGATGGTACGCCAATTGGTACGGCAATCGTTGATTCGAACGGCAACTGGTCCGTAAGCACCGCCCACATTGATCTTCAAGCAGGCGATGAAATTACGGCTAAACAAACGGTAGACGGGGTAACGAGTGACGAAGCCCATCAAACGGTTAAGGCAAACCAAGAAGTAACTGCTCCAGTCATCAACGACATCACCGAAGGCGACAAAACAATCACTGGTAAAGGAATCCCAGGCGCTGAGGTGAAAGTAACCTTCGCAGATGGAACCTTCATCGGTACCGCAACGGTTGATGCAGATGGCAATTGGTCGGTCAATACTTCCCACGTTAACTTACAAGCGGGCGACGAAATTACCGCAAAACAAACGGTGGATGGTGTAAGCAGTGACGAAGCCCATCAAACGGTTAAAGCTAAACAAGAAGTAACTGCTCCAGTCATTAACGACATTACGGAAGGTGATCGTGCAATCACCGGGACCGGAATTCCAGGCGCGACAGTAACGGTAACCTTTGCGGATGGTACGCCAATTGGCACGGCAACGGTTGATGCAAACGGAAACTGGTCGGTCAACACCTCCCACGTTAACTTACAAGCAGGCGATGAAATCACCGCAACCCAAGAAATAAACGGGGTAACTAGTGATCCCGGAAGTCAAACGGTTAAAGCGAGACAAGAAGTGACTGCTCCAGTGTTTAACGACGTAACCGAAGGCGACAGCGTGATCACTGGTAAAGGAATTCCCGGCGCTGAAGTAACCGTAAGCTTTGCGGACGGAACCCCAATCGGTACGGCAATCGTAGACTCCAACGGAAACTGGTCAATAAGTACCGGCCACGTGGCTCTCAACGCTGGTGACGAACTTACAGCTAAACAAACGGTTAACGGAGTAACTAGTGAGGAAAGTAATACGACCGTTAAAGCTAGGGAGGAAGTGACTGCTCCAGTGTTTAACGACGTAACCGAAGGCGACAGCGTGATCACTGGTAAAGGGATTCCCGGCGCTGAAGTAACCGTAAGCTTTGCTGATGGGACCGTAATTGGGACCGCAACGGTTGATGCGGATGGAAACTGGTCGGTGAGCACTGCCCACATCAGCTTGAAGGCTGGTGAGGAACTTACCGCTACGCAAACCATTAATGGAATTACTAGTAAGGAAGGCAACACTACCGTTAAGGCGAAGGTAGTGGTGGACGCGCCGGACATTAACAAGGTAACCGCGGGCGACCGGACCATCTCTGGTAAGGGAAAGCCTGGCGCAACGGTTAACGTAACCCTGGACGACGGTACCGTAATTGGTACGGCCACGGTCGATGCAGATGGCAATTGGACGGTCAACGTTCCCGGCGCAATTAACCTAAAGGAAGGCAACGTGGTTACCGCTACGCAAACCTTCGACGGGGTGACGAGTGAAAAAAGCAGCCGGCCGGTGGATCCTAAACCGGTAGTTGAAGCTCCGCATATCAATAAGATTACGGAAGGTGACCCTGTCATCACCGGAACCGGTATCCCAGGTGCCGAAGTAACCGTAACCCTTGCAGACGGGACCGTCATCGGTACGGCGACCGTAGATGAAGATGGCAACTGGTCGGTAAACGTGGGCGATGTTGAACTTCAATCTGGTAAGGTAGTTAACGCCGTTCAGACGGTAAATGGGGTAACTAGTAAGCAAGATAGTCGGGTTGTAGACCCTAAAAGAGAAATCGACGCCCCGGTAATCGGGCACGTGAAGGAAGGCGATCGTACGATTAGAGGAACTGGAAAACCAGGTGCAACGGTAGACGTGACCCTGGACGACGGCACCGTAATTGGTTCCGCAACGGTTAATGACGAAGGAACCTGGTCGGTGAACGTACCGGATGGCATCGAGCTAAAGGAAGGAAACATAATTAACGCGACCCAGACTTTCGACGGGGTAACTAGTGAAAAAGGCCAACGGACAGTTGATCCACGAGAAGACGTTAAAGCTCCGGAAATCAAACCAATCACGGAAGGGGATTCAGAGATTACCGGAAGAGGAATCCCAGGTGCGACGGTAACGGTAAGCTTTGACGACGGCACCGTGATCGGCACGGCGACGGTCGATGAAAACGGCAACTGGTCAATCAGCACTTCCCACATCAATATGCAAGCGGGCGATAAGATTGACGCGTACCAAACGGTTAATGGCACTTCTAGTGATAAGAGCAGCCAAATCGTTAAAGCAAAAGTTGATGCACCAGTAATTGGCGCAGTAGATGAAAACAGCACAAAAATTACCGGAACTGGACGTCCCGGTGCCACGGTCAACGTTTATAAGGATGACGGCACCGTGATCGGCACGGCAACGGTCGACAAAGATGGTAACTGGTCGGTAGATGTACCGGCGGGGGTAACCTTAACTGCCGGTGACCAGGTGGTCGCGACCCAAACCTTCGACGGGGTGACGAGTAAGGAGGGCAGCCAAACCGTTAAAGCGGTGGTCGACGCTCCCGACATCAACGCCGTAACGGCGGGTGATCGCACGATTACTGGAAAAGGCCGTCCCGGCGCAACGGTTGACGTATCCTTAGCAAACGGGACCGTGATCGGTTCGACAACCGTCGACGAAAACGGTAACTGGTCGATCGACGTCCCCGAAGGGGTCAACTTAACCGATACCGACGTCATCAACGCCACCCAAACCTTTGACGGGGTAACGAGTGAGCAAAGCAATCGGAAAGTGGATCCGCAACAACAAATCAAGCCGCCACATATCAACAATGTTCCAAATGACGCACTTTCCATCACCGGAACCGGGACACCCGGCGCGACGGTTACCGTAACCCTCGCCGATGGCACCGTGATTGGCACGGCGGTGGTCGACGAAAACGGCGACTGGTCGGTGGATATCCCAGGCGGAATCTACTTAAATGTAGGTGGCGAAATCGACGCCACCCAAACCCTTGATGGGGTTACCAGCGACGTGGGCCACACCAACGTGGTGCCAAAAGTTCCAGCAATTACGCCCCCAGAGGCGGGTGCGCGGGTAATCCAAGGTGTAGGAATCCCAGGCGCGACGGTTAACGTCTACGCGGCGGACGGTACGTTAATTGGCACGGCAACGGCCGACGACTTTGGCAACTGGTCGATCGACGTGCCGGCCGGCATCGACCTACAGGATGGTGATGAAATCACCGCGGTTCAGATTGTTGACGGGTACGAGAGTGACCCTATAACGGCAACTGTCGGTGGTGCGAACTAAATAACTAAAGAATTGCTACCATAATAATGTAATAAGTGTTCAGGTCAGGAAAAAATTCGCTAAAGGAATTTTTTCCTGATTTTTTTTGCGTGCTGGTAGTTGAGTTGGGCCCTGTGTCGGGATTTAGAAAAAAAGCAAAAAAAGTGAGAATAAAAAGTACCGTTGACGGTGTATCTTGAGCATAAGTATGAAAATAAATAGGGTTTAATATAAAGGATGGTGATGATTTACCCGACGTATTTTTGTTAATTATCCGTTACTTAGCATAGTCTTAATAAGAAAATGTTTAAAAACTTTCCGTAAAGGAACGTTTTGTAATTTATGGGCGAAGCACCTTCGCGAAAAAAAGCGTGACGCCGCCGATAAGTTTGTCACCAGTTAATTTTCTCAACGAAGTACTTAAGTTCAACAATTTCCTTTTCCCGCACCAAACGGAAAAAAATTGGGAAGGTTTACCTAAGTTTTCCGGATACACTCTTAAGTAGATTCAAAGGTAATTTTTTTCGAAAAAGTTTGGTCAGCCGCAGGGGTTTGCGAAGGGAGCGTTCGGTAATGGAAACAAGGATACGGGTCCCAATTGGTAAAGCAGGTAGTTTAGGTCTGGAAAATTGGTTAGCGGGTGGTCCCCGACCACGTCCGGATCCGCCGGGGGTTATCAAAAGACCCCGGGGCGCAGGAGCAGATTAATTAACCAGCACGACTGGGTAGGTTATTTCACTTAACCGGTGAGTTAGGTAACGGTCAAGATTGGCCAGGCGACTGGCAAAAAACGACCAGTTTCATAATGACGAGCGGAAACGCTTTCGAAGTGTGATTGATTTAAGGTGACGACTCTCGAAAGCGTCTTGCTCATTAATGGAGGAAATAATGTCTAAAAGAAAAATATGGAACGTTAATGAGAAAAAGCATTATAAGATGTACAAAAACGGAAAGCAGTGGTTCTTTGCCGGAATGGGAATCGTTGCGGGTCTGTTTGGTGCCGGCTCGACGACGATCGCCAGCGCGGATGAAACACCGAAGGGAGCTAACCTCGACCTTAGTAAGTCGAAACAACTCTTAGCAACCAAGACCAGCGCGACGATTCCGGGGTCCCAAAGTACCACGGGGTCGCAAACGGCTAATTCCGCGCATAACAGCGTTACAAACTCGACTTCCGCGACGAAGCAAGTTGACCAAACGAGCGCAAGCCAGTCGGCCAGCAAAGCGGCTTCGTTGAGTTTAAGCGAATCCATGAAGGCGAGCAAGGAAGCTTCGGCGAGCCTAAGTGAATCCGTAAAGGCGGCGCAGGCTGACAGTATTCAGAAGGCAAGCGCCCAAAAAGCTAGTGAAGGGCACCCGGCTTCGAAGACCGCAAACGCGGCGGATAGTCAAAAGCAACCAACCAAGAAGACGACCACCACTAGCGATCAGCACTCCACGACGGCTACCCCAAAGACGACCACCGCTAGTACCGCGCATAACCCACAAAATGGCTCGAATAGCGCGAACAGCACCGCCGCAAAATCGACGACGAGCCAAGTTAACGACCAGAATTCCCAAAGTCTTTCCGCGTCGCTTTCGGCCGTGGAATCGACTAAGCAAAGCCAAGCTGCCAAAGAGGCCAAACAGTCGGTCTCAGCAAGTCAAAGCATGGCCGATTCGTTATCCAAGTCTGCCGATAAGTGGTCCTCAAATAGTTCCAAGGACTTTCCTTATGGTAGAATAGATTCTTACCATGACGAAGAAACTGGGGATTCACTTTTACCAAGTGTTAAAGAGTATAATGATGGTGAAGAAGCATTACAAATTGCTGAACCCAAGCCGATTGAGGGTTACGTAGTCGACTTTTCCCATTCCAAGATTCAAGCTGCGTTTAACGGTCGTGCAATTGACCAAGAAAACGGAGGCTCGTTCTACAAGGATAAGGTAGATTTTGAAAAAGCGGTAAATGATTTTGCAAGGAATGCCCATAGTATTGAAGAGATTAATAATTTCATCAAAAGCTCGAAGTGGTACGATTGGTACATTACTAATCATGCTACCACGGGGGGTAGTTTAGTAAACTGGGGGATCGATTGGGCTTATATAAAGCAAGAAGACTTGATAGATATCAAAGGTAAGGACATCACTACCACTGTGGGTCATCCGAAATCAATAAGGGATGGGTTGGAATACTGGCATAATTCTGCTGGAGACCAGCCAGATGACTTGAATGGACTTAGTTGGACTATTGATGATCATCCTGAATGGTGGAACGAAGTTGGTGACCATACAGTAGAGATTACTTATTTTGATTCAGCTACCTTTGAGAGCGTAAAAACGACTATCACTATCCATGTGGTCGATAAGGCTATTAATGTAACTGCCCATGGTGATACTGTTTATGAAGGTGCCCCTCAAGATATGGGCAAATTTATAGATGGTGCAATTGACTCTAATGGTAATACTGTAGAGTATAACCAAGACACTGCTAAAGACTTTGGTTGGGGTATGCAAACCAGCAACTGGTATCACACAGGAACTTATACAGTAAACGTAACCTATACTGACCCTAACACTAAAGAAACTGCTGTAACAACCATCACAATTACTGTTATAGCTAACAATGCAAAGGTTGAAGGCGATAATACAAACTACACAATGGGTAATCCCCATTTAACGATAAATGATTTGCTCCCTAACCTTACCCTTACTGAAGCTGACGGAACCACAGTGGAAGATCCGGCTAAAGCTTTAGAAGACGGTCGATTGTCTGCGCCACATTTGGAAAGCGAAGTAGATTGGAACCACCCCGGTACTTACTCTGTTGTAGTTAATTACACAGATCCGCTAAGTGGAAAAGTAGTAACTGGTGAGGTTACTGTTACGGTAGTAGGTCAAGGGGTAATTGAAGCTGATAATGGAGAAACCTGGCAAGGTCAACCATTAAATCCTTCAGACGTGGTAACTGTGCTTAAGGATTCACATGGCCAAGACACTTTAGCTAGTGACATAAACAATGTAACTTGGAGTAATATTGATTGGAACGTACCAGGAAAACATGAAGGCGTAATACTTTCCTATACCGATCAGTACGGTGTCACGGTTACTACGACGATTACCATTACGGTTAAGGAAGACCACACTAATGTTGATGCTAATAATGGAACAACTACCGTAGGTAACGAGCTAGGTCTCGATGATATAGGTACTGTAATTACCGATGCAAATGGTAACCAATACTCTGGCGACGAATTAAATGATTTAATTGCAAATGGTAGCCTCGAATCTACTATTGGCAACGTTAACTGGTCGGTAGCTGATGTTTACGAGGTTGAAATAACATATCAAGACCCAATCTCCAAAAAGACTGTAACCAAGACGGTCTGGATTACGGTCACGGATAACACCGATAGTATCAGTCGTTCGCAATCAAATGCGGATAGTGAAAGTAAGTCACGTTCGGACTCGGTTTCCGCTTCAACTTCCGGTTTCGACAGTGCAAGTAAGTCGATTTCGGATTCGATTTCCGGCTCAACTTCTGGTTTCGACAGTCAAAGTAAGTCGATTTCGGACTCGATTTCCGGCTCAACATCCGGTTTCGACAGTCAAAGTAAGTCGATTTCGGACTCGATTTCCGGCTCAACCTCTGGTTTCGATAGTGCAAGTAAGTCGATTTCGGACTCGATTTCCGGTTCAACCTCAAGCGCAGATAGCGAAAGTAAGTCGATTTCCGCATCACTTTCTGGCTCAACGTCTGGTTTCGACAGTGCAAGTAAGTCGATTTCGGACTCGATTTCCGGTTCAACCTCAAGCGCAGATAGCGAAAGTAAGTCGATTTCGGACTCGATCTCAGGTTCAACATCTGGTTTCGATAGTGCAAGTAAGTCGATTTCGGACTCGATTTCCGGTTCAACCTCAAGCGCAGATAGCGAAAGTAAGTCGATTTCGGACTCAATCTCCGGTTCAACGTCCGGTGCGGATAGCGAAAGTAAGTCAGTTTCAGCCTCACTTTCCGGCTCAACGTCTGGTTTCGACAGTGCAAGTAAGTCGATTTCGGACTCGATTTCCGGTTCAACATCTGGTTTCGATAGTGCAAGTAAGTCGATTTCGGACTCGATTTCCGGTTCAACCTCAAGCGCAGATAGCGAAAGTAAGTCGATTTCGGACTCAATCTCCGGTTCAACGTCCGGTGCGGATAGCGAAAGTAAGTCAGTTTCCGCCTCACTTTCCGGCTCAACTTCTGGTTTCGACAGTGCAAGTAAGTCGATTTCGGACTCGATCTCTGGCTCAACATCAAGCGCAGATAGCGAAAGTAAGTCGATTTCGGACTCGATTTCCGGTTCAACGTCCGGTGCGGATAGCGAAAGTAAGTCGGTTTCCGCCTCACTTTCCGGCTCAACATCTGGTTTCGACAGTGCAAGTAAGTCGATTTCGGACTCGATTTCCGGTTCAACGTCCGGTGCGGATAGCGAAAGTAAGTCGGTTTCCGCCTCACTTTCCGGCTCAACTTCTGGTTTCGACAGTGCAAGTAAGTCGATTTCGGACTCGATCTCAGGTTCAACATCAAGCGCAGATAGCGAAAGTAAGTCGATTTCGGACTCGATTTCCTGCTCAACCTCTGGTTTCGACAGTGCAAGTAAGTCGATTTCGGATTCGATCTCTGGCTCAACATCAAGCGCAGATAGCGAAAGTAAGTCGATTTCGGACTCAATCTCCGGTTCAACGTCCGGTGCTGATAGCGAAAGTAAGTCGGTTTCAGCCTCACTTTCTGGCTCAACGTCTGGTTTCGATAGTGCAAGTAAGTCAATTTCGGATTCAATCTCTGGCTCGACATCAAGCGTAGATAGTGAAAGTAAGTCAGTTTCGGCGTCACTTTCCGGCTCAACCTCTGGTTTCGACAGTGCAAGTAAGTCGATTTCGGATTCAATCTCTGGCTCGACATCAAGCGTAGATAGTGAAAGTAAGTCAGTCTCGGCGTCACTTTCCGGTTCAACTTCTGGCTACGACAGTGCAAGTAAGTCGGTTTCGACTTCGGTTTCTGACTCGGCTTCAGCTTCGACATCTGGTGCGGATAGTGAAAGTAAGTCAGTTTCGACCTCGGTTTCTGACTCGGCTTCAGCTTCGACGTCTGGTGCAGATAGTGAAAGCAAGTCAGTTTCGGCGTCACTTTCCGGCTCGACCTCTGGTTACGACAGTGCAAGTAAGTCAGTCTCAGCCTCACTTTCCGGTTCAACGTCTGGTTTCGACAGTGCAAGTAAGTCGATTTCGGATTCAATCTCTGGCTCGACATCAAGCGTAGATAGTGAAAGTAAGTCAGTTTCGGCGTCACTTTCCGGTTCAACTTCTGGCTATGACAGCGCAAGCAAGTCAGTTTCGACCTCGATTTCTGATTCGGTTTCAGCTTCAACTTCGGGCTACGACAGTGCAAGTAAGTCGATTTCAGATTCAATCTCTGGCTCGACATCAAGCGTAGATAGTGAAAGTAAGTCAATTTCGGCGTCACTTTCCGGTTCAACGTCTGGTTTCGACAGTGCAAGTAAGTCAGTTTCGACCTCGATTTCTGATTCTGTCTCAGCTTCGACTTCGGGATATGACAGTGCAAGTAAGTCAGTTTCGACCTCGGTTTCTGACTCGGCTTCAGCTTCGACGTCTGGTGCAGATAGTGAAAGCAAGTCAGTTTCGGCGTCACTTTCCGGCTCGACCTCTGGTTACGACAGTGCAAGTAAGTCAGTCTCAGCCTCACTTTCCGGTTCAACGTCTGGTTTCGACAGTGCAAGTAAGTCGATTTCGGATTCAATCTCTGGCTCGACATCAAGCGTAGATAGTGAAAGTAAGTCAGTTTCGGCGTCACTTTCCGGTTCAACTTCTGGCTATGACAGCGCAAGCAAGTCAGTTTCGACATCGATTTCTGATTCGGTTTCAGCTTCAACTTCGGGCTACGACAGTGCAAGTAAGTCAGTTTCAGCCTCACTTTCCGGTTCAACGTCTGGTTTCGACAGTGCAAGTAAGTCGATTTCGGATTCAATCTCTGGCTCGACATCAAGCGTAGATAGTGAAAGTAAGTCAGTTTCGGCGTCACTTTCCGGTTCAACGTCTGGTTTCGACAGTGCAAGTAAGTCAGTTTCGACATCGATTTCTGATTCTGTCTCAGCTTCGACTTCGGGATACGACAGTGCAAGTAAGTCGGTTTCGACCTCGGTTTCTGACTCGGCTTCAGCTTCGACATCTGGTGCAGATAGTGAAAGCAAGTCAGTTTCGGCGTCACTTTCCGGCTCGACCTCTGGTTACGACAGTGCAAGTAAGTCAGTCTCGGCGTCACTTTCCGGTTCAACGTCTGGTTACGACAGTGCAAGTAAGTCGATTTCGGATTCAATCTCTGGCTCGACATCAAGCGTAGATAGTGAAAGTAAGTCAGTTTCGGCGTCACTTTCCGGTTCAACTTCTGGCTATGACAGCGCAAGCAAGTCAGTTTCGACATCGATTTCTGATTCTGTCTCAGCTTCGACTTCGGGATATGACAGCGCAAGCAAGTCAGTTTCGACATCGATTTCTGATTCGGTTTCAGCTTCAACTTCGGGCTACGACAGTGCAAGTAAGTCAGTTTCGACCTCGGTTTCTGACTCGGCTTCAGCTTCGACGTCTGGTGCGGATAGTGAAAGTAAGTCAGTTTCGGCGTCACTTTCCGGCTCGACCTCTGGTTACGACAGTGCAAGTAAGTCGATTTCGGATTCAATCTCTGGCTCGACATCAAGCGTAGATAGTGAAAGTAAGTCAGTTTCGGCGTCACTTTCCGGCTCGACCTCTGGTTACGACAGTGCAAGCAAGTCAGTTTCGACCTCGATCTCTGATTCGGTATCTGCTTCAACGTCAGGCTATGACAGTGCAAGCAAGTCGATTTCGGCTTCACTTTCCGGCTCAACTTCGGGATATGACAGTGCAAGCAAGTCAGTTTCGACCTCGATTTCTGATTCGGTTTCAGCTTCGACTTCGGGATATGACAGTGCAAGTAAGTCAGTTTCGACCTCGGTTTCTGACTCGGCTTCAGCTTCGACGTCTGGAGCAGATAGTGAAAGCAAGTCAGTTTCGGCTTCACTTTCCGGCTCAACCTCTGGTTACGACAGTGCAAGTAAGTCAGTTTCGGCTTCACTTTCCGGCTCGACCTCTGGTTACGACAGTGCAAGCAAGTCAGTTTCGACCTCGATTTCTGATTCGGTTTCAGCTTCGACGTCTGGAGCAGATAGTGAAAGTAAGTCAGTTTCGGCTTCACTCTCCGGTTCGACCTCTGGTTACGACAGTGCAAGTAAGTCGATTTCGGCTTCACTCTCTGGCTCGACATCAAGCGTAGATAGTGAAAGTAAGTCAGTTTCAGCCTCACTCTCCGGCTCGACCTCTGGCTACGACAGTGCAAGCAAGTCAGTTTCGACCTCGATTTCTGATTCGGTTTCAGCTTCGACTTCGGGATATGACAGTGCAAGTAAGTCAGTTTCGACCTCGGTTTCTGACTCGGCTTCAGCTTCGACGTCTGGTGCAGATAGTGAAAGCAAGTCAGTTTCGGCTTCACTTTCCGGCTCAACCTCTGGTTACGACAGTGCAAGCAAGTCAGTTTCTGCATCACTTTCCGGTTCAACTTCTGGCTATGACAGCGCAAGCAAGTCAGTTTCGACCTCGATTTCTGATTCGGTTTCAGCTTCGACTTCGGGATATGACAGTGCAAGTAAGTCAGTTTCGACCTCGGTTTCTGACTCGGCTTCAGCTTCGACGTCTGGAGCAGATAGTGAAAGTAAGTCAGTTTCGGCTTCACTCTCTGGATCGACTTCTGGTTACGACAGTGCAAGCAAGTCGATTTCGGCATCGAAGTCAGAATCAAACGACATTGATAGTCGTTCAATATCTGCTTCAACTTCTGGCTACGACAGCGCAAGCAAATCGATTTCAGCCTCACTCTCAGGCTCAACCTCAAGTGTAGATAGTGAAAGTAAGTCGGTTTCGGCTTCACTTTCCGGCTCAACCTCTGGTTACGACAGTGCAAGCAAGTCAGTTTCGACATCGATCTCTGATTCGGTATCTGCTTCAACGTCAGGCTATGACAGTGCAAGCAAGTCGATTTCGGCTTCACTTTCCGGCTCAACTTCGGGATATGACAGCGCAAGTAAGTCAGTTTCGACATCAGTCTCTGATTCAGTTTCAGCCTCAACGTCCGGTGCAGATAGTGAAAGTAAGTCAGTTTCGGCTTCACTTTCCGGCTCGACCTCTGGCTACGACAGTGCAAGCAAGTCGATTTCAGCTTCGATTTCTGGATCGACCTCAGGTGTAGATAGTGAAAGCAAGTCGGTTTCGGCTTCACTTTCCGGCTCAACCTCTGGTTATGACAGTGCAAGCAAGTCGATTTCAGCCTCACTCTCCGGCTCAACGTCAGGCTATGACAGTGCAAGTAAATCAGTTTCGACATCGATCTCTGATTCAGTTTCAGCCTCAACGTCCGGTGCAGATAGTGAAAGTAAGTCAGTTTCAGCCTCACTCTCCGGCTCAACGTCAGGCTACGACAGTGCAAGCAAGTCAGTTTCGACATCGATCTCTGATTCGGTATCTGCTTCAACGTCAGGCTATGACAGTGCAAGCAAGTCGATTTCGACATCGATCTCTGATTCGGTATCTGCTTCAACATCTGGTTACGACAGTGCAAGCAAGTCGATTTCAACATCGAAGTCAGAATCAAACGACATTGATAGTCGTTCAATATCTGCTTCAACGTCTGGTTACGACAGTGCAAGCAAGTCGATTTCAACATCGAAGTCAGAATCAAACGACATTGATAGTCGTTCAATATCTGCTTCAACGTCTGGTTACGATAGTGCAAGCAAGTCAATTTCAGCTTCACTCTCAGGTTCGACCTCTGGCTATGACAGTACAAGCAAGTCAATTTCGGCCTCACTTTCAGGCTCAACATCGGGCTATGACAGTGCAAGTAAATCAGTTTCGACATCAGTCTCTGATTCGGTATCTGATTCAACATCTGGTTACGACAGTGCAAGCAAGTCGATTTCGACATCGAAGTCAGAATCAAATGACGTAGATAGTCGTTCAACATCTGAATCAACTTCCGGCTACGATAGCGCAAGTAAGTCGATTTCGACATCGAAGTCAGAATCAAATGATGTAGATAGTCGTTCAACATCTGAATCAACCTCGGGCTACGACAGTGTAAGCAAGTCAATTTCGACATCGAAGTCAGAATCAAACGACATTGACAGTCGCTCAACATCGGCTTCAATTTCTGATTCGGGCAGCGGTTCAAATAGTGGCTCAACCTCTGACTCAGACAACAACGGTTCGAATAGCGGTTCAAACTCTGACTCAGACAATAACGGTTCGAATAGCGGTTCAAACTCTGATTCAGACAACAATGGCTCGAATAGCGGTTCAAACTCTGATTCAGACAACAATGGCTCGAATAGCGGCTCAAACTCTGATTCAGACAACAATGGTTCGAACAACGGTTCAGGTTCTGATTCGACGGATAACCATAACCACCATTCAGGCGATGGTTCTGATTCTAACTCTGATTCAAATAACAATGATTCAGATAATGGATCGGATAACGGCTCGAACTCCGATTCGAATAACGGCGGATCGGACAACGGTTCCGGCGACAACTCGAATAACGGTGGTTCAGACAACGGTTCCGGCGACAATTCGAACAACGGCGGATCGGATAACGGTTCTGGCGACAACTCGAATAACGGCGGTTCAGACAACGGTTCCGGCGACAACTCGAACAACGGTGGCTCGGACAATGGCTCAGGTGATAACTCGAACAATGGTGGTTCTGGCAACAATGGCGGAACAGACCAAGGCAATGGTTCGAACGGATCCGGTGATGGAACATGGAATGGCGGTGCTGGCAACGGTACTGGTGATGGTAGTGGTATTAACGGCGGTACAGGCAATGCCGGAAACGGTGGTACTAGCGTAGTTGATACTGGATACCAACCAGGTAGCGGCCAAGGCAATGGCAGTGTAGACCTTACCCAAGATAACGGTGGCAATACGAACGGTGCTAGTGATACAAATAGCGCAGAACGCCTACCACAAACTGGTGAGGAAGATAATGCTAGTGCTCGTGCAGCTGGTACAGTCGGCCTAGTTGGCGGATTGTTAGGACTCTTTGCTCTTGGTAAGAAGCGTAAACGTCATGACGAAGAATAGTCATCGACTTTAAAGCTATAAACCAAGTTAACAGTTCTTAACCAAAGTTCATTAACCAGCCTTTAAAAGGCAGATCAAGTTTCAGAAAAATATCTGTTGTTAGTAATAGGTACGCCTATTGCTAGCGGCAGGTATTTTTTTGTGGGCTCTTCGTCAACTGTTGTTGGTGAATTAAATTTTGAAAGCCCTAATCACTTGGTGATTAGGGCTTTTTTAGTATGTATGCGGAAAACGTAAAGTACTCTAATCCTAAACTTAAAAAAACTTCGGTAGCCAAAACCAGCTCTTTTAATAGCTTTAATTTTATTATTTAATCCTTCTAAAGGTCCATTTGAGTGTTGTGTGACGATATGGAACTTATCTACGATAACAACCGCATTTGGAAAGATGGTTTTAGTCAACTTTGGGTAAGTATAGTTCATATCTGTGACAATGATTTTGACATTTTTCCTAGCTGCTAGATCATAACGTTTAAAGTGTCTTTCAAGCGAATAACTCCATCACATTTTCGAGCACCATTTTTAATTTTTATATGATTATCATCTATACCTAACAAAAGCTTAGTAGCATCATCGCACATAAGGACATTCACTTCTTTCTGAAAATCTTCGTCGTGGTTGATTTTTTCTGAACGGACAGTGAGTGTCCGTTTTTTTATATACCTAAGCATACAAAAAATCTGTCATCAGCAATAGATATTGTAGAACCCAAATAATCGAATGAATGGTTTTGGTGATTAACGGGAATGCCTTTGTAATTGGGTTGTGAAAAATCTAACCAAATCAAATTATTTTACGCGTATTGTTTGACAATTAAATCCCACATAGATTATCATGAAAGCGTTATCAATAATCGGTAAATGCATGCGGTAGATTATGTGTAACGAAAGATTTCAATAACTTTAAATTAATGATTAGAGGAGGTTTCCAAATGTATAAGGGGTTTAAAAAGTACTTTAGTAATGAAACAGAGCGCAAAGTTAGTAATTATTGGGTGGCTGAACGGAATAAGCGCTGGATTTTCGTTTCCGCAGTAATGCTGGCAATGCTTGGGACTGGAATGGCTCAATCCAATGCTTCAGCAAGGGCAGCTACGGTTAATGCGCCTCGCAGCGAAACTATGACAAAGGTTACAGAAAGCACTAACACACAACGGCACGGTCTAAGTCGGGGGAGCACGAATTCCCAAAATCTTGATAAAGCAAAAACCGTCGCAACGCAGAAAACCAACTTAGAGAGCGCCTTAGAGCAGGGGAATTTAAAAATTACTGGGGGTGCTTATTACGGATTAGCTAAGAATGGCGATGGTACTTATAGCGGAGGTCTGCAATTTAATTATTCGGGAAGCGGCTCGAATAACTTTGATCTTGTAAATTTAGTAATTCGCGTTCCAGAACCATTTCGGGGCTTGTTTGAAAAGATTAGTGAGTCAGGACAGTGGACAAGGTATTTCAATGGAAACGGCAGTATTGTGAATGGGCCGTTAGGATTGATATGGTCCTACACGAATGAAGATTTTTCATATGATGGTACCAATTTAATTTTGCATGTTGGTGATGCGAGTTTGGAATATGGAAATAAAACTACCACTGCGTTTCTGAATTTAAATCTTGGTCGAGCGGTTACAGACTTTGATGAAGTGATTCCCGACACGACTGATTACTACCCGTTTAAAATGGCGTTAGTTGATCCGGAAAGTCCAATTAATTGGGACTTGATTGGGAACTACGCAGGCAGTGCTCAATTAGGAACAAACCATATTATGTACCGTTATTGAGGAGCTACAAAATGAAGTTAGGCTGTAAAATCATTTCAAAATACAAAATAATAAAACATTAATATAGGAAGAAAAGTGTTTGGAAGTGAAATAAAAAACGTTGATTGGTCCGTTTTTGGGCTAATCGACGTTTTTTTAATAGTATTATTTTAAATACAATTGGTAGGCGAAACGTTTGTTGTCGACTTCGTTTTCGTCAATGAAGTCAATAATCCCACGATACTCAAAGCCATTGTTGGTAATGACCTTTTGCATTCCCTTGTTAAGCGGGTGGGTATCGACGCGAACTTCGTCGTAACCAAGTAAAGAACTAATGGTGAAGAGCCCTTGCATCATCTTCTCGGATAGACGTTGACCGCGGAACTTCGATGAAATTGCAATCCGGTGAATTGACATGTATTTGTCGTCCGGGTTGCCCCGCCAACTACCTTCTTTAATGTCGTCGTAGTTAACATCGTTATCTGGCCACAATGCGGCCGTACCAGCAATCTGTCCATCGACCATTAATACATAACTAATTTGTTGCTCAATATCCTTTTCAATATCTTGGTTAGTAGGATAGCCAGCTTGCCACTGGTTGATCCCCTGTTCCTTCAAATAAGCCTTAGCTTCATTAATAATTGTTAAAATGGCTGGCAAATCAGCCTTAGTTGCTCTACGCAAATAAGATGTTGTCATAATTTCCGTCTCCATTTTCTTTTTCTGAAAAAATAATTCTAACCTAATTTTGCAGAGATGTCACCCTAAAATTTTTCGTGAAAACGAATTCATTTGGTATATTTCATCTCTGGGAAAATTCAAGGGTAAAATTAACCTGTTAAATATGCTAATATATGTAGATAGTAAAGAATTTAGGGGTGGAAGCATGAAAAAAGTTCGGAACTGGAGATTAACCCTCGGTTGGCAAATTCTAATTGGTCTAATCTTGGGTGTCGTTTTAGGCGCTAGTTTTTACCATAATCAGGTTGCTATCACGGTCATGCAAAATCTAGGAACCATGTTCATTCACATGATTCAAATGATTGTTTTGCCGATCGTGGTTTCCTGTTTAACCGTCGGAATCGCCGGAATGGGTGACGTTAGTGAACTTGGCCGGGTCGGGTTGAAGACTTTGATCTACTTCGAAGTTTTGACCACGATTGCGTTAATTGTCGGCATGATCTTTGCTAACGTTTTTCATCCGGGAACTTACATTGACATTCATAGCTTGCAAAGCACGGATATTAGTTCTTACGTGGAAACGGCTAAAGCTGCCAAATCCAATAGCGGGATTTGGGCCACGCTTATGAACATTATCCCGACGAACATCTTCTCGGCGTTAGCGGAAGGTAACATGATGCCAGTCATCTTCTTCTCCGTTCTCTTTGGTTTGGGACTAACGGCCATTGGCAAGCAGGGGCAGATTTTGATTGACGCGCTTACCGCTGTGCAAGAGGTCATGTTTAAGGTTACCAACTGGATCATGCACCTTTCCCCAATTGGGGTCTGTGCGTTGATCGGGGTAACGATTGCCCAAATGGGAATTGACGCCTTAAAACCGCTAGGACTGTTTGTTTTAATTACTTACGTGGCAATGCTTTTCTTTGTCCTAGTGGTATTAGGGCTAGTAGCGAAGTTCCACAACATCAACTTCTTTGAACTCCTGAAAGTTATTAAAAACGAGTTGATTTTGGCGTTTTCGACGGCTAGTTCGGAAGCGGCTTTACCGAAAATGATTGATAAAATGCAAAAATACGGGGTGAGCCAAGGAATTGTTTCCTTCGTAATCCCTACTGGTTACACGTTTAACTTGGACGGCTCGGCGATTTACCAGGCGGTCGGGGCACTATTCCTAGCTCAAGCATACGGAATTCATTTGACGCTTGGTCACCAAATTACGTTGTTGGTAGTCTTGATGATCACTTCGAAGGGAATGGCCGGGGTTCCAGGGGCCTCCTTCGTAGTACTGTTGGCGACGGTAGCAACGATTGGCGTACCGATGAGCGGATTGACCTTCATCGCTGGTGTAGACCGGATCATCGATATGGGCCGGACGGCAGTAAACGTGGTCGGAAACTCATTGGCAGCCATTATAATGGGCAAGTCCGAGGGCGAATTCGACGAAGAAAAACACCGGAAGTATGTGGGAAATTTATAGAGAGTGCGGAACAACCCGGGTAACATCCGAGGATTAATTGAATCCCACCGTTAATCGCGGTTTATGCGATTGACGGTGGGATTTTATTAACCGGAAGAAGTTGGGTTGTGGAGCACGTTTCGGCTGCGCAGCATAACCAATTAAATCAAGAGCAGGAAGACCTCCTTAGTTTACTTTCAATGATTAAAAATGGAAGTATACTTCCATTTTTTACAAAATTACTACTAAATGGAAATATACTTCCATTTTGAATCTAACGACTAGAACAAAAAAGGTTGAGGAATTTTTCCTCAACCTTTTTTATTTACCCTAATTCAACCGTGAAGTTCAGCAGTCGACTAACGTAGTTCGGGTGGTGATTAAGTTGTTGAATCGTGCGCTGAAGGGTTTCTAAGTTATCGGTAATAATCCCGTTAACGCCCATGAAGGTCAGTTTGGCCATGACGTCGCGGTCGTTAACCGTCCAAGCGTAAACCTTGCGTCCGGCGAGTTGAGCGGTGATTAAGAAGGAGTTATTCAAGGTAGAATGCTCCATCGTATAAAAATCGGCTTTAGATTGCGGCACGCCGATGAAGTTAAATGGCAGAATGTAACCAACTTGAAGCTTAGGGTTCAAGGTTTTTAACTTTTCGACGGCATCGTAATCTAGGCTGTGGACCTCGTCATGGTTAGCCACCAGCCGTTTTCCGTAGCGCTTGTTGAAGGTGGTAATCGAATCGGGAGAATCCCGCTTCGTGGTCTTAAGTTCCACCAGTAAGCGCTGGTGCAAGCGTTCGGCAGTCGCTAAGTAGTCGTCAAAGCTGGCAACTTTCGCGGAAGCCCCGTTTTCCCGGGCAGTTAAACGGGTGATCTGCCGAAGGGTTAAGTCGTGCGGTCGTTTGTTGACGCCAGTTAGTTGCTTTAAGTTCTCGTCGTGCATTACCACGAATTGGTGGTCCTTAGTTTCGTGTAGATCCATCTCGATGAAATCAGGATGCAACCGGCTAGTGTTAACTAAAGCTGGAATGGTGTTTTGCACCCCATTTTTCGCGTTAACGCCCCGGTGGGAAATGGTCAGCGGCGTAGAACTGAAAAAGCCGTTCAGGTAAAGTGCATTAAAGCCGAGGATTCCCAAGAGTAAAACCGCAGCTAATGCCTTAAACCACCACTGTTTACCCGATTGGTAGCTGAGTTTTTGTAATTGGTTACTCAACTGCTGGCTGCTCCGTACGAAACGGGTTTGGTTTTGGAGTTGCTCAGTCATAATCATCAACGAGCCGGTTCCTAAGGCAATGCTCATCAGCAAAAGTACCAGCTCGATTAAGAGGAGGTTGACGGACGCCGCCCAATAGTCCCATGTGGCGGGCAGATGGTGGTCGGCTAGGGCCTGGAGCGCCAAAATAAGTGCTTGTCCCAAAATGGAAAGCCCTACGTTAACCACGATCAACAGGGCCAATTGCTTAACGATCGACTTGAAGTTTAGCTTAGTTAATTGCCAACTCTGGTGAACGGCTTGCCGTCCCGTACTACGCCCCAAGATAATCAACGGGAGCGCCAGGAAGAAGCGGATACCTAGGTAAAAGGTAATTAAGTAAATCAGGATCAGCAACAACAGGAGGGGCCGATTTTCGTATAAGAAGTAGTTAATGATGAAATCAGGCACCCGGACTTTGTTTAACAGCGGGGTGGAAATCCCAAGTCCGCCAAACGGCAGGATAATTAAGCAATAGATTAATAGGTAACCCACCGCGCGACCAAAGGTATGACGCACCCTTTGAAGAGAGAGGGTGATCAGCGAATTTAAGGCTAGCTTTTTGCCTTGGTTAATCTGCATCGTCCCGAGGAATAAGAAAATCACCTGCCAGTAAATGGCGACGATTACGGCGAGAATCAGGAGCAAACACCCGATGTCCAAAAACGGATGGTTAGTCACCACCTCGATGAAGTTGGTATTAGAAAGGTAGCGAACCCCCGCCAGGCGCAACATGATGCTGCCAATCAAGGTGAAGAGCGGGATAATCCCCGCGTAAATCACCACGATACTGGTGATGAATAGGCTGAGGTAGCTAATTAAATGTTTGAAAATGAAACGGTACGTGTTGGTGATGCTCGCCATAAAGGGCCTCCTAAATAACTGTTCTTCCTGTTATTCTAGCAGAGAAAGTGCGGTATTTAAAACGTGAGGAGGTGGCGGACGGAGAAGTGGGGGATTGCGGACCACGGAGCGTGGGGTTAAGCTTAATCGAATTGAACAGAGGCGGAAGAAATTGGGGCGTTTTGCTTTTAATAGAGCCAAAATATGCGCCAAAAGTCAGTTCGGGAGGTTTAACCCAAAAACGACCATTATCCTTAAATTAGCATAATAGTCGCTTTTCAGTTAATGCTCACCAATTATCCGACTTTTGGCGCATTTTCTTTTAATTATTCAATTACTATAATTCTTGCGTGGTAAACTCCTTCTTAACCGAATCGTACCGGTGCAGATAACGTTGCTTACCAAACTCTTCGTAAAAGGTGGCTGGCTCTGTTGGGTTGGGGTAGAAGAAAGTTTCCTCTTCGTCTTTAACGACCTTGATTCCAACCTGTGGCGTATCGACCGTGGTCAAGCGGGTGGTTGGGGACGAAAGGTAGGTCGCGATGTATTTCTTAATGATTGTAAGGTCCATGCTCGTAGCTCCTTAATTAAAGTACGTCACGCGTTTGCGGCGTATCTAAGATGTAATTATTAATCACTTTAGAAGAAATGGCCGGCGTTTTTGCCAAAATTGTTTGCGCGACAATCGACTGGGAAAGTTGTTCTTGGTAAAAATCGTTCGGCACAAATTGACTGATGCTTAAGACGATGAAGGTGATCAGGTAGCTGATCACGAATCCCGCTACCGCCCCAGCTAGGCCGTTGACTTGGTGAATGACCGGTAACCAAGTAATCATTTGCGAAAAGCGGACGATCAAGCGGATCACAATCCAACCTACTAACATCAAAAAGATGAAGGAAACGGCATTCATCGTGGTTAGGTTAGTTAGGGGATCATGGCTTCCGTTCCCAAAAGTACGGGAAAGAAATTCGGCAAAGGGCGCGGTAAAATTCTTGGCTGCCGCAAACACAACTAAATAACCCACTAGGTAAATGATTTCAGCGACTAATCCCCGCCGGTAGCCGGAAAAAAATGCCGAAATCAAGATTAAGATTAAAATTAACGATAGTAGCATTAAAAGCTCCTTGTTGATTTGGTTTATTAACTAACCACAGCTGAGTAAATGGTGGGGTTAGCTAGGCACGGGTTCGGGCTCTCCATGGTTTAATGCAGCTGGAGAGAAAGTCGTGCCAAAAAAGAAACACCTTATATAAATAACCACTATAGAGGAAAAAACACCATGCTTCAAGTTTAATTAGTGCGTTTGAAGTTCAATTTAAGTTAAAAATGAACTTCAAATTTAACTTCAATCGGTGGGAGAATGGCCGATAATCCCCTAAAAGGCCGAATTTGTGCTTCTTGAGAAAAGCATCTTTACAAATCCCCAGGCGAAGAAGTAAAATTGGTTGGTAGTTTAAAACGATTCTAAAATTAGCGAACGGATTGGGGAGAAATTGAATGACTAAAAAAGCGAAGCAAAATACGTTAGCACAAAAAATTAACGTAATTCGGGCCAGCGTAATGGGTGCCAACGACGGGATCCTTTCGGTAGCCGGAATTGTGTTGGGAGTTGCGGGGGCAACGACCAATAGCTTTGCAATTTTTATTTCCGGGATTTCGGGGATGTTAGCCGGGACGGTTTCCATGGCGATGGGCGAATACGTTTCGGTTAACTCCCAAAAGGACTCGCAGGAAAACGCGGTTAACCACCAACGGCAAGCACTTGAAGATAACTACCAAAAGGAACTCGATTTTGTAGCCAATAAGTACGCTAAAACCGGAATTCCCGAGGACTTAGCTCAAAAGGCGGCCCGGGAAATGATGGAAAAAGATGCCCTCCTAACGACCGTGCGAGAACGTTACGGGTTTGACATGCACAACTTCACCAGCCCTTATCAAGCGGCGATTGCTTCCATGATCGCCTTTTCGTTGGGCTCGCTATTGCCGTTATTGACGATTACGTTTGCCAAGCATAGTATTCGGGTCCCCCTGACCGTAGTTTCCGTGGTGGTTGCCCTGGCAATTACCGGTTATGCTGCGGCGGTGATTGGGAAAGCGGTTCGTCGGCGGGCGGTCGTCCGTAACGTGATTGCCGGACTATTAACGATGGGCGCGACCTACCTGATTGGCTCACTATTCGCGCGGTAAGGGGATGAATGACCATGAAAAAGAAAACTAAAATGAGTATGGACAATAAATTAAACATGTTGCGGGCCGGCGTACTGGGCGCTAACGACGGAATTTTAACGGTAGTCGGGGTTCTATTTAGTGTGGTCGCGGCCACCACCAACCCGTTCATCATCTTTATCGCTGGGTTGTCCGACCTTTTGTCATGCGCCTTTTCGATGTCGGCAGGGGAATACGCTTCGGTAAGTTCCCAACGCGATACCGAAAAAGCGGCCGTGGGGGAAGAAAAGCTCCGGTTAAAAACCGATCCAGAAGCTGAATACGAATTAGTGGCGGATTTTTACATGGAAAAAGGGGTTTCGGAAGAGACTGCGCACCAAATTGCCCGTTCGTTAATGGATTCTGCGCCGTTAAAGACGGCGGTCGACGTTCGTTACGACATGGATTTAGACGAATACCTAACTCCGTGGGGCGCGGCAATTTCGTCACTATTTTCTGCCGCGCTGGGCGGAGTCTTTCCCTTAGTGGCGATGACCCTGGCACCTAGTGATTTTAAAATGCAGGCGACCATCATTGCGACGGTGATTTCCGTGGCGTTAACCGGCTTTTTGAGTTCCAAACTCGGAAATGGGTTGCCGAAAAAAGCGGTCATCCGCAACGTAATCGTCGGAATCATCACGATGTTTATCCATTACTACATCGGAAAATTATTTTAACAAGCTCGAAAAATCGCTTCCAAACTTGATTTATAAAGTGAATCCAGCCAATGAATGCCCGTCTAAAGGCATTTTGCGGGGTTGTCAAAGAAATCTTATATGTTATGATTGCTGTGGTTCAAGATTGAGGAAAGGAAGGAATTTAAAATGAGTAACGAGATCAAGAACCCTAAGAAGCGGCGAAAATTAATTTCGTACGCAAACGGCCGATCCCTAGAGGAAATTAACGGGACGGTCAAGGTTCCTAAAAATATTGGTTTTTGGAAAACTTTGTTTATGTATTCGGGGCCAGGCGCATTAGTTGCGGTAGGTTATATGGACCCTGGTAATTGGTCAACATCAATCACTGGGGGGCAAAACTTCCAGTACATGCTAATGTCGATTATCTTGATTTCGAGTTTAATCGCGATGTTGTTACAATACATGGCGGCTAAACTGGGAATTGTGAGTCAAATGGACCTCGCCCAAGCAATTCGGGCGCGGACCAGTAGAGCATTGGGAATCGTTTTGTGGATATTAACGGAGTTGGCGATCATGGCGACCGATATCGCAGAAGTTATCGGGGCGGCAATCGCGCTTTATTTGTTATTCCATATTCCGCTAGTGGTGGCGGTATTCATCACCGTATTTGACGTATTATTGCTATTATTGTTAACCAAGATCGGTTTCCGAAAAATCGAAGCCATCGTGGTTTGTTTAATCATGGTGATTTTGGTCGTCTTCGTCTACCAAGTGGCCCTTTCGCATCCGAGCTGGGGCGCAGTGTTTGGCGGGTTGATTCCAACGACTAAAGCATTTGCGACAACCCCAACGGTGGGTGGCATGACCCCGTTGAGCGGTTCGCTAGGAATCATCGGAGCTACCGTAATGCCGCATAACTTGTACTTGCATTCGGCAGTTTCGCAAACGCGGAAGATCAACCACGACGATGAAGAAGACGTAGCACGGACCGTGCGGTTTTCTACTTGGGATTCCAACATTCAGTTATCGTTTGCCTTCGTGGTTAACGCACTGTTGTTGGTAATGGGAGTGGCCGTATTTAAGACCGGCGCCGTGCAAGACCCGTCCTTCTTCGGGTTGTTCCACGCGCTAAACGACACTTCGACATTGAGTAACGGAATTTTGATTGGGGTTGCCAAGACTGGAATTCTATCGACCCTCTTTGCGGTAGCCCTCTTGGCTTCGGGTCAAAATTCTACCATCACCGGAACGCTGACCGGGCAAGTAATCATGGAAGGTTTCGTACACATGCGGATGCCGTTATGGGCCCGGCGCTTGATTACCCGGTTGATTTCGGTAGTCCCCGTATTAATTTGTGTAATGTTAACTAGTGGTAAGGGCGACATTCAAGAACACGAAGCCCTCAACAACTTGATGAACAACTCGCAGGTCTTCTTGGCCTTCGCGTTACCATTCTCGATGGTGCCGTTGCTGATGATGACCGACAGTCGCGTAGAAATGGGCGACCGGTTTAAGAACAGCTGGATTGTTCGAATTTTAGGCTGGATTTCGGTAATCTTCTTAACTTACTTGAACCTAACTGGATTACCAGATTCAATCGCGGCCTTCTTCGGCGAAAATGCCAGCGCAGCGGAAATCAGCATGGCTCACGACATTGCCTACGCGTTAATCGTGGCAGTTTTGGCGCTACTCGCGTGGACGGTAATTGAATTGTATAAAGGAAATAAACGTTACGAACTTGAACTTGCAGAAAAAGCTAACGCAAAGGAGGCGGCATAATGGCCTTCGATGTGAAAAGAATTTTAGTTGGAGTGGACGACTCTAAAGACGCTTTGTTGGCTTTTGACTACGCAATTAATTTGGCGAAAGATGCGAACCGTGAATTGGTGATTGTTTCGGTGCTGGAAAACGACGAAATGAACGTGTTCCAAGCCCTCGACAAGGATTACATTCATGGGGAACGAGCTGAATTAGAACAACACATTTTGACCTACCAAAAGCAGGCGCAAGATGCTGGCGTTACCAACGTCCGTTGCGTGGTGACGGAAGGCGATCCCGGTGAGACGATTGTTGAAGAGGTAATTCCCGCGGTTAAACCAGATTTATTGGTAGTTGGCGCGGAATCGAAAAAGGGTATTGCCCGTCGTTTTGGGAGCCAAGCCGCATACATGGCCAAATACGCTCCGATTACGGTAACGGTCGTGCGGTAATTTAAATTTTAATCAATCTAGGAGGACGGCAAAGCAATTGGCACCGTCCTCTTTTTTTACGAACGGGGGAGCAAAGTGAATTTTGTAATTATTGGACTAACTTTTCTTAGCGTCAATTTAGATTTCTTTTTTATGCTGTTGTTTTTGGTCCGCAAGTACCGGTTGTCCGCAGTTTTAGGTGGCTATTTGTTGGGGACCTTGCTATTGGTGACGGCGAGTTATTTAATTGGTCAAACCCTCTCCGTCTTTTTGCCAGAATGGTTACTGGGAGTGCTCGGGTTCTTGCCGATTTACCTAGCAATTAAGGATGACGATGACGAAATTAATGCGACCCAGTCCGGTGCTTCGGCGGTTGGGACGGTTTTGGTGACCTATCTTTCCGTTTGCACGGGATGCAACTTGGCAATCTTTTTGCCAGTTTTAATGCACGCCCAGCTTGCTGAATTTTTCGTTGCCCTGTTATTGATCTTGGGATTGAGCGTAGTGGCCGTCCTCGCGATTAATTTACTTAGCAAAAATCCGCTTGTCAGCCAAGTGATGGAAAAATATGGCGAGAAACTGATGAAGGTTTGCTATGTGTTGATCGGGCTGTACGTTTTCTGGGACAGCGGCTTAGTGACCCATTTAATTCGGTTGGTTGGATAACCGATATTTGATAAGAAAAGTAAAATTGAAATGATGCACCCACATAGCGCAAAAAAAGACCCCGACTACTGGTCCTAGTCGGGGTCTTGGTGATTCTATGCTTGCCACATGGTACGTACATTTTAACGGGTTAGAGGGTAGATTGAAATGTGGAGTCACTGTAATAAAGTACTGAATCTTTTGGAAAGGTTTGATTTTTTTATTTTAAAATTTCTCGATACTGGTAGTTATTCATTGAGCTAACTAAGTCAGTAACGTTAGTTAATTTTAGAATGCTATTTAAAGTTTGTTCAGAAACGGCACCTTCTAGGTAAGATAAAACAATCTTCAGAGAAATTTGTTCCATGGGTATGCGAATTACATTACATAACGAAGCGTTGAACTTATTGGTAACAAAAAATTGTGGAATGAAAGTACATCCTAGTCCTTGATAAGCAAGGTTAGCAGCAGTTTCAATGTATTTAGTTTCGAAAGTGGGGTGAATGTTTAGGTCATTTTGGGACATAAATACTTCGATTAAGCGCATAAATCCAGAACCAGATTCTATAGTGATAAATTCAGAGCTAATTAAATGGATATTTTGAATGTTTAACGTTTCAATAGTAGTCTTTCCCTTTTCGAAAAGTGGACAAGATTTGTTTATCACTAAATAAATGGGGATTTCACTTAACATCTTAAAAGATATTTCGCTTGGAAAAATTGGGAGCATCCTAATATGCATATCAATCTTTTTTTGGAGCAATAATTCTTCTAAGTTAATTGAACGATCTTCTGTAATCCAAATTTTTTGGTGTGGGTATTTGCGTTTAAACCGATAAATTAACGGAGGTAGGATAATACTTGCCATTGATTGATTAATTCCCAGTCTAATTCTTGATTGAGGAGGATTACTTAACTCAGTCACTTCGTTAATTAGTTTTTGATAACTAATATTTAGAGTCTCAATACCTTGAATGAATTTTGCACCTTGAGGAGTTAGCGAAATTGGTCTCTTTTTTCGATTGAGTAACCTAAAGCCAAGCTCTTGTTCAGCATTGTTAATATATTTGCTTAAATAAGGTTGAGAAACAAACAAATTCTCAGCTCCCTTGGTGAGGCTGCCACCAGCTAAAACGGCTTTTAAATAAGTTAATAATAGATCTGCATCTTTGATATTATCCCACCTAACAAAACGAAATCTTATAACAATACTGTATACATCTGTTGCTTGTGGTTTTAAAAACAATCAATACTAAGTTCAATTATATACAAGTCTACACTTTTTAAGCATAACTATTTGGTTATAGTTGTATTCTACTTTCACCATTTTAAGATAATGTGAATGAAAGTACAATATACATTGTGAAACGGTGACCTTATTAGAATGGAGGAAAACAGATGTTACGGCTAGATCGAATTAGTGGATTTATATTATTTTTAATTTTGTTAGTGGGAGCGCCAATGATTTTACCATCGAATATGCATTTCATTAGGCTCCTATTAGGCCTAGCACTAGGTTATATACTGTCCAGATCTTATACAGGCTTTGCTGGAAGCGTTAACAGAGCCTATAAAAATGGGTCAACAAAACTAATGCGCACAATGATGTTTATGTTTTTTATTACGGCACTAGCTAACGTTAGCTTTTTAATGTTTACACAAAACATTACCATGTATGCACTATGGGTAAATCCTATTAATTTAGGTTTATTAATTGGTGGAATTCTTTTTGGAATTGGGATGTCCTTTTCATCTTGTTGTGCATCAGGAGTTTTAACGGATTTAGCAACTGACGCACCACGCGCAGGAGTGACGTTGATATTTTTCTGTATAGGTGTATTCATTGGATTTCCTTTTCAAGTTCAATCATGGGTAAAAAACTCATGGTGGACTTCACCAACGGGAACTAAGTTTGCTAACGGAGTTTATATGCCAGATCTGTTCAAATGGGATGGAATGAATGGTTATTTAGGAGCAGTAGTTTTAACTGCTTTGCTAGCAGGACTAGTTATTTATTTGTCGTATTTATATGAAAAGAAACGGAAGTTAGCTGATGATTATCATGTAATACCTTCTGAAAATGTTCAAGATCATCCAGAAGATTTTGATGCTAAAACATTCTCTTTGCGTAATGAAGAAACTTATCGTTACTTGTTAGAAAAACCTTGGACTTTGAAACAGGGCGCATTTGGGATGATGATTGTGTTTGTTTTAATGATGGGGATTACGAGAAGTGGTTGGGGGGCGTCAACACCCTATGGACTTTGGATGGGAAAACTTTTAAATGTTTTTGGAGTATCAGACAATGCTTTATCTCAATTCGCACATTTACCAGCTGGCACATTCTCTGCTCCATTGCTTAGCAATCCAGTTACTGTACAGAACTTTGGTATTTTTCTTGGCACATTGATTTATATTTTAACTTCAGGATTATTAAAGAAAACTTTACACGCAACGACTAGTCTTACTCTGAAGAGTGCGTCGATGTTTGCGGCTGGTGGTTTAGCAATGGGCTTTGGTACTCGATTGTCTAATGGTTGTAATGTAGGAGCACTGTATAGTCCAATTGCACAATTTTCTATTTCAGGTTGGATATTCCTAGCATTTCTAGTAGCAGGAGGAGTTTTGGGAAATATGTTTGCAAAGAGAGTTTATGCGTAGAAAATAAAACGAGGCGAAAAAAATGAGTAAAAAAATTATAGTTGTTGGTGGCGTTGCTGGTGGGGCATCTGTAGCAGCGAGAGTTAGAAGGTTAGACGAAACTGCTGATATTAAGATATTTGAAAAAGGACCAGATGTCTCCTTTTCTAATTGTTCATTGCCGTATCATCTTTCTAACGTAATCCCTAACGCTGATGATATAGTGCTAATGTCGCCTATCCAATTCAAAAAACAATATAATATTGATGCAATTGTTAATCATGAAGTTGTAGATGTAGATGTAGCTGAACAAATGGTATCTGTAAAGGATGTTATTAGTGGTGAAATACAAAAATACTCTTATGATGAACTGTTTTTGTCACCGGGTGCTGTGCCAATTTGTCCACGTTCAATTGAAGGAATTAGTAAAAATAATGTTTTTACAATTCGTGATGTGACAGATATTAAATCTATTCGGGAATTTTTGGAAAAGCATCAAGTTAAAAACGTTTCGGTAATTGGTGGAGGCTTTATTGGAATTGAAACGGCTGAAAATTTAGTACAAGGAGGTTACTCCGTTAGTTTGATTGAAGGCGCTGAGCATGTTTTAGGGACAATAGACCTAGACATGGCTCAAATTATCCAAAAAACGCTATTGGATCATCATGTTAATTTAGTTACAAATGATACCTTAACTGAAATTCGTGACGATACAATAATCTTAGATTCTGGCAAAGAGTTAAAAGCTGAAGCAGTTATTTTAGCAATTGGAGTTCGCCCTAACACTGAACTAGCCGAAAAAATCGGTGTTACAATCGGTGAAACTGGAGGAATTAAGGTTAACCAAAACTATGAGACTAATTTGCCACATATTCATGCGGTTGGTGATGCAATTGAAGTATATCATCAGCTATTAAGAAAGCCTACACGTTTAAGTTTGGCATTTCCAGCTCAAATTGAAGCACGTCAAGCAGTGGACCACATGTATGGACGCCCTATAAAAAATCGTGGTGTAATTGGGTCTCAATGTATTCCAGTCTTTGAAATGAATGTTGCGTCTACAGGGTTAACCGAAAAAGATTGTCGGCAAAATGGGATTAGTTATCGGACGGCAATGGTTATTCCAAAAGACCACGTACCATTACTTCCTAATGCACGTCCTTTGTATATGAAGTTGATATTTGCTTATCCAAGTGGTGAAATTTTAGGAGCACAAGCAATTGGTGAAAGCGCCGTTGATAAGCAAATCGATATTATTGCCACGGAAATTTCTCATGGTGGGTATATTGAAGATTTAGAAACTCTTGAACTATGCTATCAGCCAACTTTTTCTACGGCAAAAAATGCCATAAATATGGTCGGTTTGGTAGCAACTAATGTACTAAACAATGAATTTAAACAAATCTCAGTTAGCCAAGTTAGAACATTGATAGAGCAAAATGCATTAATTATCGATGTACGTGAGAGAGACGAATATAAAGAGGGACATGTAAAAACGGCTAAGAATATCCCCATGAGCGAGTTTCGACAACATCTTAATGAAATTCCTAAGTATCAACCGGTTTACATCCATTGCTTAAGTGGCCAGCGAAGTTATAATGTTGTACGTGCACTAACTAATTTAGGATACGAACAAGTTTATAATATTGCAGGATCTTTTCTGAATATTTGCGAGTTTGAATACTATGAAGATGTTATTCAACAAAGAGAGCCAATAGTAACTAACTATCGTTTCGATTTATTATAACTTAGAGTAGTTAAAAGCATAGGATTTGAGGTAATGAATTGAAAGGAAAGCGAATCTTTTTAAACTTAGCTTCATTGGTCGTATTTATTCTAGTTTGGTTAGCAATAACTTCTTTACGATTGGTTTCGCCTGTTCTATTGCCATCACCAAATCAAGTACTACACGCATTTTTAAACTTAATTTTCTATGGGTATAATGGTATTCCGTTGCTTAGTCATTATTTAATTACAATAGGGCGGTTAGCGGTTGCAGTTTTCGTTGCGGTAATAATTGGTATTCCTTTAGGGTTGAGTAGTGGTTACTTGCCTTCACTAAGTACCGTAATTGACCCGATTATCCAATTTATAAGACCAATTCCTCCTTTAGCATACTACACGCTGCTGATATTATGGTTTGGGATTGGAGAAACATCTAAAATAACATTACTATTTTTTGCAGCGTTACCACCAATTTATCTTTCGGCGTATGATGCTGTTAGGAAACTAGATAGGGAATATTTACTTAGTGCATCTTCATTAGGTGCAACTAAAGAGCAGATTTTTTATCGAATTGTGGTTCCAGCTTCACTTCCAGACATTTTTACTGGTTTTCGAACTGCTGTGGGGGTTGCGTACACTACGATTGTTTCGGCAGAGATGATTGCATCTTCTGCTGGAGTAGGTTGGATGGTAATTGATGCTTCTCATTATCTAAAAAGTGATGTGATTTTTGTGGGAATAATCCTATTAGGTGTCACAGGGATGTTGATAGATTATTTGATCCGTCTCCTAGAACGAAGGATTGTTCATTGGAGCGGTGAAAAATGAGAAAGCAAACCTTAAAAATCTTTTTAATTTTTATCACAGTGATGGGAATCGCTCCATTATTAAATGGCTGTCAGAAAACATCGAAAGAAACGTTACGAACAGTAAAAATTGGAGTACTTAACGTCCCTAATGATGTTTTAACCGCAAGGCAAGATCACACTTTAGTTAGTGCATTGAAAAAGCAGGGGTATAGGCCAGAATTTATTACTTTTGATTCGGGTGTGGATGCTAATAAGGCACTTATGTCAAATGATATCCAGATGGCAACGATGGGACACACTAATGCTGTAGTAGCTATGTCGGTGGGGATTCCAGTAAAGTTAATTTGGCTTAATGATGTAATCGGTAGTAATGAACAGTTAATTTTGCAAAAGGGAATTAAGTTTAGTAATTGGGATGACTTACGAGGCAAAAGTATTGCAACACCTTTTGCATCGACCTCACATTACAGCTTAATGATGTTGCTTAAAAAACATCATTTAATAGGGAAAGTTAAGCTTTACGATATGCAAACAACGGAAATTGTAGCAGCCTGGAAACAAAAAAATATTGATGCAGCTTATACTTGGGAGCCAAGCTTATCTAATTTAAATGACGGTTGTAAGGTAGTTGATAGCGGGACTTTGGCTCAAAGTGGAATAATGACTGCTAATGTAACGCTTGCGACTGACCAATTTATTAAAAAAGAACCTAAAATTCTAGAAACTATTTTAAGGGTTTTAAATAAGGAGCACCAGCAATATCAATCTGATAGTAAGGTAATTTACAGGCGGACTGCGGAAGGATTAGGAGTTAATACGACAATTACTAGAAAACAGATTGGAACATCGCAATGGCTTTCTAGAGAAGAGCAAACACGTCTTCTGAAAGGTGAGTTTATTAGGCAATTTTTTAAAACGGCTGACTTTATGTATCAGCAGCAGACGATTAGTAAGCAACCTGATGAGCAAAAATGCCGACAATTTATTAGTACAAAATATCTGCAGTGAAAGTTAGAGAAGAGAAAATGAGCTTGTTCGAAGCAAAAAACGTTGATTTTAGGTATAAAGATGAACCAAAGCTAGTATTAGAAAACGTAAATTTGGAGTTATTAGAAAATTCAATAAACGTGTTAGTAGGTCCCTCTGGGATTGGAAAAAGTACGTTATTTAACCTTGCTGCCGGTTATTTACAGCCAACAAAGGGTGCTATGTTCATGAAGGGTGAGAAAATTACGGGTCCAAGTTGGCAAAGGGGAGTAGTTTTTCAGGATATGGCATTGTATCCATGGTTAAATGTGGCCGAAAATATTTTGTTCGGTCCAAAAGTTAGAAATTTGGATAAGCATGTATTCAAAGCTGAATTTCAGGTTTTATTAGAAGAGACTGGTCTAGATGAATATGAACGCAAGTATGTTTACGAATTATCAGGGGGGCTAAGGCAAAGAGTTGCTTTAGCACGCAGCTTTATAAATCATCCAGCCATGTTAATGCTAGACGAATCCTTTAGTGCGTTAGATAACTTTACAAGGCAAGAAATGCATGCAATCCTGTTTAGGTTATGGGAGAAGATTAAAAATTGCGTGTTCATTATTACTCATGATATTGATGAGGCAATATATTTAGGACAAAATGTAATTGTATTAAATAGTTTGGATGCTACATCAGCAACCATTGTACAAAATACGAGTAATCCCTATTTTAGAAAGGAAATAGGTAAATTAGCACTTGATAATAATTATGTGGTTTTTCGGCAAAGACTCTTGGATATGATTAAGTAAATTAGACTAGCCCACCCGCTAAATACATAGCGCAAAAAAAGACCCCGACTAGTGGTAGTAGTCGGGGTCTTGGTGATTCTATGCTTGCCACATGATTGCATCTAGAGTATAACACAATCATTTGATGACTTGCTACCATTTTAAGTAGGATATTTAATATGTTTTGAAAAAATAATTCCGGCCAAAAACGATTCGTATTGAATCGTTTTTTAATTTCTAAGGAAGACAAAAATCCCCGCTATTATCGCGAATAGCGAAGATTTTGGAGCCTGTGGTGACTGCACAAGATTTGGACGATTACCCAAATTAAACAAAGTTAACTTGGAAAGTTTCCCGGCGGGTAACCCCGTCAGTGCGAACTTGTAGGTGATCCTGCTGGGCAGTCCGGGTCACGGCAAAACTTGGATGGTAGTTACCATAAAAATGAAAATAGAATTTATTTTCTGAATCTGGTTTTGCGGTGACCAAGCAGGCCGAATGATCGGAAGCCCGTACAACTTGGTTAGCAACGTTGGTACGACAATTAATTTGAACCATAAACCTCGCCTCCGCCTCTAGCTTAACACTATTAAAGGTTAATGGTGCAAGCTGCTAATCATTATTAGCAATTTCTTTTTGCAAAGTATCTAAGAATAGGCGATTTAAGTTAGGTAACTGGTGATTTTTGCTCCACACCAGGGTGTTAGGTTCCACAACCGCGGGCGCCAAGGGCCGAAAAACGAGGCCATCCTTGGTAGTGTAATGATCAATTAATTTATCATAGGTCAGCGCCATTACCGCGCCCGTTTGAACTAGCAGACTAGCGTTAAAGATGAGGTTGTACGTGCCGACAAAGTTGAGCTGGTTAAAAAGTTCCCCGCTCCAGATTTGGAAAGTCCCCCGTTGTGCGGCCTGCCGGGAGGTGATTAGCGGACGGCCGACCAAGTCGATTGGTTGGATCACGTCCTTTTCAGCAAGCTGGGCCTCCGCCCGCATTAGCACGCCCCACCGATTTTCTTCGGGAAGCTGGAGGGTGTTGTAATTATTGAGGTTATGGTAGCCCATGAGAACGCCGAATTCCAAAAGCCCGGCATCTAATCCGGCTAAAATGTCCTCATAATCGCCACTCCGTAAATTCACCCGAACTTCCGGATATTGGCGCATGATCTGGTGGAGAGTTTCCATAAGGGGCGTGATCCCGATGCTTTCTCCGGCGCCGATTTCAATCGTGCCGCTGATCACGTCTTGTTTTTGGAGGTGATAGGTAGTCTTATTGACTAACCCCACAATCTGTTGGGCACGGCCCAGAAGATAGTGCCCCTCCTGAGTTAAGGCCAAATGGCGGTGCTCCCGGCGAAAAAGTTTAACCCCGAGTTCGTCTTCCAAGTCAGCAATTTGGCGAGAAAGTGCGGGTTGGGAAACGTTGAGTAACTCGGCAGCCCGGGACATGTTTAATTCTTGAGCAATGGTGACGAAGTAGCGTAATACGCGAATATCCATGGTGGTTAGCTCCTAACTATAACAAAAAGTTATCAAAAATCATGTTTAATAAGTATTTAACATTACTATAGAACCCCGCTAAACTATAGTCAATCAGTTATTTGAGTAGCAAGGGGATGAGCATTTGGAATCTAAATTGGATTTAGGCACCGCCGCTTATAGTCAAGTTGACGAAGTGGTAAAAACTAATCAACGGCTTTTACAACAGTTAAATACTCAGGAGCATTCGGCTGCTGAAGTCCGTCAGCTGGTCAGTCAAATTACTAACGAACGAATTGACGAGAGCACCGAAATTCGGTTGCCGTTCCGCACCGATTTTGGCCGGAACCTTCACATTGGAAAAGATGTTTTCATTAATAGTGGGGCCATGTTTGTTGACCTAGGCGGAATTTACTTGGGCGACCACGTTTTAATTGGGCCTAACGTAACCATCGCTTCGGTCAATCACCGGATGGCACCGCAGGAACGCCGGCATTTGAACCTGAAGTCGGTGTACATTCACCAAAACGCCTGGCTGGGGGCTAACGTGACGGTGACCCCCGGAGTAGTAATTGGCGAAAACGCGGTGGTGGCCGCGGGTGCCGTGGTGACCCGAAACGTACCGAAAAACACCGTAGTAGCGGGAGTGCCTGCCCGCGTAATTAAGAAGATTAAGGATTAGGAGGAATTTGGAGATGAACGTTTTTGAAGAAAGTTTTACGTTAAATAATGGAGTAAAGATTCCTAAGTTAGCATTAGGAACTTGGGAAATTCCGGATGATCAAGTTGCCGAAGCGGTGCGGCAAGCCGTTAAAATCGGCTACCGGCACATTGATACCGCGCAAGCGTATGGTAACGAACGCGGGGTTGGTGAAGGTGTTCGAACCGCTGGCGTAAAACGTGAAGACCTTTTCGTGAACTCAAAAGTAGCTGCTGAAATTAAAGACTACGAAGGTGCGAAGAAGTCGATTGACGAAACCTTAGCGAAAATGAAGTTAGACTACTTGGACATGATGATTATTCATAATCCGCAACCATGGGTCGAAGTTAACCAATCTAACGACCGCCATTTTGCGGGTAACGTGGAAGTTTGGCGTGCTCTAGAGGATGCCATGCGTGCTGGCAAACTACGGGCCATCGGGGTTTCCAGTTTTGAAAAGGAAGACCTTGATAACCTTACGGCGCACAGTGACACCAAGCCAATGGTCAACCAAATTTTGACTCACATTGGTGCGACGCCAGAAGAGTTGATTAATTACTCGCAAGCTAACGACATTGTGGTTGAAGCCTTCTCGCCAATTGCTCATGGTGCCGCAATGCATAACGAAGCCATTAAACAAATGGCCGACAAGTACAACGTTAGCGTACCGCAATTATCAATTCGCTACGCATGGCAATTAGGATTGGTTGTTTTACCAAAGACCGCTAATCCAGACCACATGCTGGCTAACGCAGAGCTAGATTTTGAAATTAGTGCCGCCGACATGGCAGTTTTGAAACAAATGCACGGGATGGATTACGGGGATGCCGATATCTTCCCAGTGTTTGGCGGTAAGATGAAGGGTTAAAAACTACCATATAATATGATAAAAAATAGCGGGAGTCAGAAATTCATTGCGAATTTCTGGCTCCCGCTTTTTAGTGAGAAAATTTAAATTACCAAACTAGTTAGTTTTCGGTTTAGCTTCAACCCAACTAGATAGCAAGTAGATGTTGATTGCAGAAAAAATCAGCAAAGTTATCAGTACGTAGATTGGGCTTAAGTAAAATTGAAGGTCGGCATTAGCGTCAAGTAAAGCAGTATGATGCTGAGCAATTAGCATAAATACGTTACTTATTAACTCCATGATGCGTCCAAAAATATACAAAATAACGACTACCAAGATAATTTTTGAAATCCGTTGGCCAGCCCTTGGCAAGAAATTACTGATCATCTCGGTAAGTAGATGAACTAAAGTAATCAGGGCCCAGAAGTTTAGTACCGCGAAGATAAGGGTCAGGATGATTGAAACGGTTAGCATAAAGGTTGAACCTGAAAAACCATCTACAAAGGTTTTGATCGTCATGTGCCAGTGAAAAATCAACGCAAAGATGACAACGCATAATCCAAAGTAGGCAAAACTGAGGAAAGTGGTGATCAAATTTGCCCAGTATAATTTTCCATTTGAAACCGGAATTAATCGGTATGTACTAGCGGTGTAGACGCGTTCGTTACGAATGGTTAATAAAATGTAAAGAAGCATACTAGCTAATCCCAAAACGGATTCAAAGGTGGCAAAGAGTGCGCCAGGGGTTGCGGATATACGGATCATTTCGTACAGCGTAATGACGACCGCAGCTACCGCGCTGAATCCTAGTACTTGGTTAGCAAGGCGGAATTTTTCTTGGAACATTGCCTTGGTTAAATCAAAAAATTTAGTCATATTCGACATCCTCCTTGTAGAAATCTTCGTAGTAGGACTCGATATCCTTACCGAGCGTCTCACGAATCGTATCGGCTCGTTCTTGGGCAATCACGCGTTGATTTCGCACGATGACGACTTCGTCAAGTAGATTGGCGATGTCGGTAACGTGGTGATCACTAATGATTATTGTTGCATTTTCTGGTTTCCAGCCGATGATGCTACTAATAATTTTTTTACGACTCATCCCATCAATCCCGTCAAACGGCTCGTCCAGCAAATATAGGTCGGTTTGGCGTGCGAGGGTGATGGCAATCACAAATTTACGCTGGTTCCCTTTGGATAGCTGGTTAAGTCGGGCGTCTAGTTTCAAATTGAGGGTGTCTAACAAATGGTTAAAACGGGATAAATCAAAATCAGGATAGATTTGTTGGTAAAATTCCGCGATTTTAAATAACCTTTGGTTGTTTGAAAGGTTGCTAACCTGTTCGGTAAAACTGACCGATTTTTTACGAGTTACTACCCGAGCATCACCGTTGATCATGATGGAACCTTGACGAGGAATGTAACTACCGGCAATTAAGCGCATGAGGGTGGTTTTCCCCGCCCCGTTAGCTCCGAGTAATCCCACGATTTCACCTTGGGGGAGTTCGAGATTAAGGTCCTTCAAGATTGAATGGAGGTTACGTTGGTAGCTTAATTCTTTAATGTTCAGTAGTTTTTTCATGGTCATCATCCTTTCTCTTGGCAATGTAGCGGGATAAGTAGGTCAGCATCTCATCTGGCTCAATTTGGAGCTTGAGCAAGTGATCGTACAGTTGGGATAGTTGTTTTTCCACGACGGTTTGACGGAGGTTTTGTAAAATAGCTTGGTCTTCCGTGACAAAATTTCCCTTTCCGCGTTGGGAAACTAAAATACCGTCCTGAATGAGTTCGCGCAAGGCCCGTTGCATGGTGTTAACGTTGACCGTTAAATCAACCGCAAACTGGCGTACTGCGGGAATTTTAGATCCCGGTGGAAAGTGGCCCACAATTATCTCTTGGTAAATATATTGCTTAATTTGGTAGTAAATCGGAATCTTATCATCAAAATCCATGGTCGCGCCTCCTTTGTGTATTACTATGCTATTACACAGTAACCTAAATCAAATTGTTTTGCAAGAAATTAGTGGGAACGTATGGAAAATTTTTCTGGATTGTTAAATTGGCGGGGCTATTTGGAGGTAATTAAAAACTAGCGCAAGTCTATATTTGCGCTAGTTTTTGGTATGAAATTAAGGCGATATTTATTTATGGTAGTCACCGTAAACAGTGCTAGCCAAAGTAAAGGATTGGTGCTGTCCATCATTGGAGATATAAGTGCTAATCAGCCAAGCATAGTAATCCTGAGGATTTTCAGCCACCATATCCATAGCTTCTTTAGCGAGTGGTGTTTCTGAGAGAGTGCCTAAAAAGTTACCTTCAGAATCCTTTTCGAACATATAAAAGCTGCCAGGACGGAGAAGGTTAAAGAAATCTTTTTTACGTATTAACGCACTGGCTACTCTATGGGACTCGCTAAACTTTGAAGTGTCAACATCTTTCCAAAAATCGACATCAGATACCTTAATGGTTGGGAAGAGAGTCTCGCTTATATCAACGGAGAAAGTAGACTTAGGAACTAATGTAGACCCGTCATCAGTAAAAGTTCCCCGAATGTAGAAAATTTCAGGGCTTTCAGGCTGTGCAATTTTTTTAGGGAGCTTTGCGTCAATTACCCTTTGAGCTACCTGAGAATTTCCAATTTTATTAGGGTTAACGATATAAACGTTCCACCGGTCAACATTTTGGTGGAGTTGAGAAAAATCTACTTGCATTAATTGCGTGTCGTCCGCGTCAATAAGTTCCATACCTACAGATACTTGTGGGTTAATATATTGCAGCCCTTCAGCTAAATTTGGGGTGATTTGAGCGCCTGCAAATGTATTGATATTGAAGTTGATCACTTCGCCAGCTTTGATTGAGCCCAGCAAATCTTTGGTGATTTCGTTTACGGTACTACCTTCTTCAAGGTATCCACGATGTATAAGGAAACTTAAAAGTATTTCACGTACGGTCGGATTTGGCATCCAAGTTTCAATATCGCTATCCTGAATCTTGAGTTGGTTTTCCGTGAGTTTTGGCAACTTTTGCTGGTGTTGATTTATTTTTTGGATAATTTCAGTATTAGGCGGGGCGTTTTTGCCAAATTCAGCTGCCGAAGCCCCGGTATTTGTAATGATGGGAGTAATGAATCCTAAAGCAATTAGGGTGGTTAGCATGGTTTTCTTGCGCATTTAAAACACTTCCTTTCATGATAAATAAAATGTAAACGGTTGCATAAAGTTGAGTAATAAACAAGATTTACACCGAAATGAATAGATAATTTAAATCGCTGGATAGTCTGGTAAGAAAGGCATTTAGCACATTGGGGACACCCTCTTTCGTAATTATTGTTCATCCTTTGTGAATACCTTAATAATTTCATGAGGTATAGCCATGCGCTAATATAATGTCTCGATAAAGTTTATTTTAAGCATGCTTGTAATTGTTTAAGGAGGGCAAATATTTGTATTAAAAAGGACTATTAATGAACAGATTTAACGAAATTAAAGAGAGGAAAACTAAAAATGAAGTTTCCCCTCACTTTTTGAGCCGTACCGATAATTAACAAAAGCCCAAATAATTTAAAAGGAGAGCTTTTAGTGGCTTCTTTACTATGATAATATTTATTGAAGATATGTGTATTTAATAACACTAGGAGGGTAGCAATGTTTTGTCAAAATTGTGGAACAAAGAATAAACCCGGGGCTAAGTTCTGTCGAAAGTGTGGAACTGCGTTACGTCAACCAGCGCCACAGCCAGCTCCGGAAACCCCGCAAACGGCACCGACCACGCCTAAATCAGTTTCCAAGTCAGCAACACCTGAGCAGACGACGCCGACCGAACCCAGCGTAACTCGGGAGGAACGCCAAGCGAAGGTAAAGCGCAAAAAGCGTACGACCTGGCTTTGGATTACGGTAGGGATTGTTTTAGCGATTGGATTCGTGGGCTTTTTTATCTACAAAAATAACCCCACAATCTTATCTGGTGCGACGCATTCGGATCAGGCACGGGTTGCCTCGTCAAAATCGGCGTCTTCCGTGTCTACGGCGCCTCAGAAAAAGACTTCGTCGGCGCCAACTAAAAAGCACTTGGCGTTTCCTGAGAGTACTGTAGAAGGAACCATTAAAGATGCGTTCGGTGATATTTCAGGGGATACTGCCGTTTACGTATCGCCGGTCGATTCGGATACCGAAGTTGATTCCAATGACCAACCGCAACGGGCGGCAAGTGACATTAAATTATTCATCATGATTGCGGCTTACCAGCAAGTCAAGGATGGAGAATTAAGTTTATCAGATGACTATACGTTAACTGACAGCGATAAAGTAGATGGCACCGGTAAACTGCGGGAAATGGCGGATGGAACCAAGATTTCCATTAAGGAATTGATTGGTTACATGATGGAAGACAGCGACAATACCGCGGCAAACATCATGATTCGCAAGTTAGGCGGTATGGCAGCCGTTAACCACCAGATCGATAAAATGGGGGCCACCGACACCAAGTTAGAGCGGATGTTGATGGATACGGATGCCCTAGAAGATGGTAAGGACAACTACACTTCCGCTAAGGATTTGGGCACCGCGTTAAAGAAAATTTACAATCATCAGATGGTTTCCCGAAAGTATGACGAAGAAATGTTAACTATTTTGAAGCAAAACGAAAATCACACTAAGTTGCCGCACGATTTGCCAGCTGAGGCCACGGTTTACAACAAGACCGGGGAATTTGACGACTACGGAGTGGAAAATGACGCCGCAATTTTTGGTAACCAAAAGGGCGCCTTCGTCATTGTGGTAATGTCTCAAGACGGGCAACGTGACGAGCAAATCAACGCGATGAATAGTTTTGGTTCAGTAATGTATAAAGGATTATTAGAGTAGGAGTGAAGGAAATGAAATTTTGTACTAAATGTGGAACTGCAATCGAACCAGGAGACCAATTTTGCACTAGTTGCGGCACCCCGGTGGCCCAAATGCAGGCTCCGGAAGCACCAGCGAATTCAGCCGCAGCGGAAAAGGAAAAGGTGACTGAAAAGCCAGCTACAACCCAAGAAACGGTAACCACAACAACTAACGCTGCACCAGCCGCAACTGATTTGAAGGCTGAAAAAACGGCGGCTACCACGGCAGCACCAGAAAGTGATGCAGTGAATGCTACCAACGCCCCAACGTCGGCAACTCAGGTTCAAGAACCTTTGCAGTCTACCGCGACGGCCACAACAACTGCCACAACAACTGCCACAACAACAACTGAAAAAGAAGCAACCAACGACGCAAACTCGACGGCAACTTCCGCAACCATTGATAAAGAAAAGGTTAGCGCAACGGTAGACCAAACCAAAGAATACGCTAAAAGTTACTGGAATTGGCTAACCACGTCGGTTAAACATCCGTTTAGCTACCCAGAGACCACCAACCCGTTATACGGGATTACCACTTTTGTGATTTTTGCAATTGTTAGCGCACTAATATTGATAGTTTCGGGACGGCAAACCTTTAACGCGTTGGATAGTAAAGTTAAAGTAAGTGTAATCATGGAAAATCCCTTTACTTTCGGGGTATTTCTAAAATTCCTCGCGATTTTTGCGGTGCTGTTTGCTTTGATGGTATTGGTGGGCATTTTAGTCACCCAGTTTTTAGGGGCAAAGGGTCAAACGGTTGCTTGGTTCACTTACACCAATAAATTGGCGCACTTTGTAAACTACGTCTTGGTACTCGGACTACTAGCCTTGGGAATGCTTTTTGTGGCCGGACCTGAATTAGTTGACGAAGTTACAACTGACATGCCGGATATTTTGTTCCGGGCGTTAATTGGAATGGCATTGGCGGGCTTAAACCTTGGCTTCATCGCCACCTTCTTCGAAGAAAAGTTGAAGTTTGAATTCGACCGCATTTACGTAGCCATCCTCGCTGAAGCGGTGCTATTCATCGCCCTTTACCTCGGAGTAGAGCACCTTTTAATTCCCGCAATTAACCAGGTGGGAACTAGCTTTAACTAAGTGAAAAATATTTGCCCCTAAATAGTTTTGGAATACTTTTGTTTAGTAGGTAAAAGTGCTATAAAAGATATATTCAAACAGAAAGAGGGACAAAGTATGTGCACGAGTATTGAACTTACTGCAGAAAATGGTGCCAAATACTGGGGCCGAACCATGGATTTAGCAATGACGATGTTCGGTGAGGATGGGGGCGCCAAAAGCGTGATTACCACCATCCCGGCAGAAGCGAAGGTTGCTAGCCAACTGACTGGTTGGACGGCCAAATATGCCACGATGGGAGTCGGAGTTAAGGGGACTCCAATTTTATTTGACGGAATTAACGAAGCCGGCCTAGCGGGCGATTTGCAGGTTCTATTTGAAAGCACCGCTGACTCGTTAGAAAACTTGAAGCAACGGGGATTAACGCCACTCATGAATACGGAATTTGTTACATACGTATTAACCCATTTCAAAAACGTGGCTGAAATCCGGGAGCATTATCAAGAATTTGGGTTAGCAGATCAAGCAACCCAAGTTAACGGGCAAGGATTTACTTTCCCACTCCATTACAATTTTGTTGACGAAAGTGGTGACGGAGTAGTTTTAGAACCGGTCGAAAACGGAGCTTTCAAGTTGTACGATTCAGTTGGGGTAGTAACTAACAGCCCCGAATACAATTGGCACACTACCAATTTACGCAACTACTTGGGATTAACTGACGTAGACGTGAAGGATCCCCGAACCTATAAAAACGGCGTGACCCTCCAACCAATTGAAGGCGGAACCGGCTACGGCATGGCTGGCCTTCCTGGCTCATACACTTCGCCCGCACGGTTTGTTCGTAGTTTCGTGATTGCAAACGCAATGGATGATTTTACCGCTGACCGCGGAATTGCCCAACTTTACGCCGCTTTCCGTCCGGTAATCATTCCCGAAGGTATCGAACGCAAAACGGCCGAGGCTACCGTTAGCGATTACACCCGCTACTGGTCAGGATATGACCTCCAAAAACGGGCAGTTTACGTTCAAACAGGGTTAGGTTTGGCGTTTACTAAGCAAACGTTGAACCCAGACGTGCAAGAAATTAGTTATACGGCCATTGACTGTGGGGACTACGTGCACGAAGTTTAATGGATTTGAAAATTAACAGCGACCAGTGTTGATTTTGGTCGCTGTTTTTCTTTATGCAAGAAAGAAATAATCTATGGTTTAAGATAATTAAGTTCTTTTGAGAATGGTTTTAAAAGATCACTTCTGCCAAAGTTTTGACGGTTTTTTTGTTTAAATTTCAACATTTCGATAACTAACGATAAATAATTCGAAAATAAAAATGGGAATTTTCAAAACTCTGAAAATCCCCATTTTTTATTTCAATTGCTTATTGATTTTAAGCACGGTCGTGGAACCATTTACTGCTTGCCAAAGCAATAATGTCGTTTAGCAAGTATAGGCAGTAGGTAAAGAAAAGTACCCAAACGGGATGTCCGGCAATCGCCGTCACACTCCATAAGGTGATACTCATGATGCTTTGCGCAAACCAGAAGTAATAGCTGGAACGGAAGCGCCGAACCGTTAGTACAGCCCCAGTTAAGCCAATCGTTGCGCTAAGCGAATCGATCACTGGACGCGGGCTCGTTAGGATTACAGTGTCTAAGCCGTAGGTGATCGCCCAAAAAATAATGAACGTCACTACGGTTTGCCCGATGTATTTGCCGGTTAGCAAACGTGGAGAAAGGCCTTCGCTACTGTTCCAGTTCTTATTGAGCACAACTGGAATGTCCAAAAGGAAGATGTAGGCTGTTTGCATCACAACGTCGCTGTAATTGCCGGTAATTGAGGCTACGTAGATCAGCATCAAGGCGGAAACAAATCCCAATACCCCGTTGATAGGCTTGCCGTTGGTAATACTCAAAGTACACGTAAAACCAATTATCCCAGCGATGGTGGAAGTGATTACGAGGGCGTTAAAGTTGTGGTATAGGCCCGTTGCTAAAAGAAAAAGGGTTCCGCAAGCTAACAATATGTAGCTCGAAGTCATCCACCCGCTCATCTGGTCCTTATACCAATGCAAGTTAAACACCCGCATTGGTGATTGAGGATTGTAACGTAAATCTGTGTCTTGTGTACTTTGCAAAATAAAGTCCTTCTTTCTATGATTTGTATTAGCCCGGTAGAAAGCTGATTCAGGCTTAAAAAACTTATTAAAAAAGCAGTACCCAAATAGTATACGCGGATTAATTCCAGAAGGTAAGACCCGTAAAAGTTTACTAGACCAATTCTGCGATAAAAGGAACCCGATGAGAACGGGCTTGCAGTGAAATAAATTACTCGTAATCGTTATGATAAATTTTTTTGCGGGGAATTGGTATAGAACTAGGTTGTGAGAATAATTTTTAATAAAATGATACGACATAAAACGCTCAACGGTTTTCTAGGAACGACCTGTTGAGCGTTTTTAAGAATCCGAATGTAAAGTTTTTAAACTTACTTTAGCTAATTTTACGATTAAACATAAAAAATCATCAGTTGCCGACAACAGTTGCGCTGTTATTGCTACAGATGGTTTTCAGGAAAAGCATTATTACCTTCATCAAGTAAACCATGGTCAGAACGATTGTGGCCAGGCCTGGGCAATTTTTTGGGCTAGCGGAGCCACTTTAGGACGATTAGTTTTTAAATAACTGATGTAAAATTCCATAGTTGCAGTTTCGTCATTAACCGGAATAGGAACCCGATCGTCCGTGTCACTTAGCGAAGTGGTGTATTCTAAATCGAACGAGGAGAGATTAGTCGAAAAGTAAGGAAAGTTAGAGTACTTAGTGATTTCATTAAACGCAAACCGTTGTGCTTGATACATGAACTTAGCTTCAGGAATTTCCTGTTGGATAATGGTTTGCCATGGGCCAATATCAGTAAGAACTACAAAGTTGATGCCTTTCAGTTCTTTAAAAGATATGGAAGCTTGGTTAGAGTGGTACATAAATTTATCCAGATGAACTACCAACGATTCTTTGCCTAGATAAACAGATTCAATATCTTTATTTTGTATTTCTTGGTTAGAAATAATTCCTGTAAACCGGTTATTTAATAAGCTTTTAATTACATTGTCAGTATCCAATAGATTTTGCGTGATATTTAATTGGGCCACCGAAAGCCTGTTAAGTAGGAGTAGCGGTCCGGGGGCGGTCGATGCAATTTTAATTACGCCTTCTTGATCCGCAAAATTACGGATTTTTTTAATTGCGAGTTGCTGACGTTGCAGAATTTGCTCACCCTCTTGGACAGCAAGTTCGCCAATCGTGGTTAGGGTGAGCTTATTAGGTTGATGATCAAAAAGCGATACTCCTAAGGTATCTTCTAACTTTTGGAGTCCCCGAGTCACGGACGGCTGGGTAATATGTAAGGTTTCTGCAGTTTTAGCTAGAGTACCAGTTTTAGCGAAAACGACTAGTTCTTGCCATAGGTAAGTATCAATCATAAAAGGTGCCTCCTGCTTAGTATGTCTTAAACGAATACTAGCATGTAAAACAAGCAATTTTCAATTATTTTTTTGCACGTTAGGATAATTACAATCAGTTTTGAGGAGGAGATTGTAATGATAAAAGTTCCAAAGGTGAAATTAAATAACGGAATTGAAATGCCGCAATTGGGTTATGGAGTTTTCCAAATTCCAGATGCTAACGAAGCAGAAAAAGCGGTGAAAAATGCTTTGGACGTGGGGTATCGCTTAATTGATACGGCAACGGCTTACCAAAATGAAACGGCAGTCGGCAAAGCAATTAAAGAAAGTGGTATTAACCGTGAAGATATATTTGTCACTTCAAAATTATGGGTATCAGATTTTACCTACGAACGGGCTAAAAAAGGAATTGATGCCTCATTGCAACGTTTAGGGACGGATTATTTAGACTTATACCTTTTACATCAGCCCTATGGTGACGTGATGGGAGCATGGCGAGCCATGCAAGAGGCTTATCGTGCCGGTAAAATTCGGGCAATCGGGGTTTCTAATTTCTACGGGGATCAGCTAAAAAACCTAGAATTAACGATGGAAGTAAAGCCAGCCGTTAATCAAATTGAAGTAAACCCTTGGTATCAACAAGTGAAGGAAGTTGCGGTTAATCAACGTGAAGATGTTCGGGTGGAAGCATGGGCCCCGTTTGCAGAAGGTAAGCATGATATATTTAAAAATGAGCTTATCCAGCAAATTGCTGAAAAACATCATAAAACGGTGGGTCAAATAATTTTACGTTGGTTACTACAGCGGAACATTACGGTGATTCCTAAGAGTGTCCACCGCGTGCGTATGGAAGAGAATATTGCGGTTTTTGATTTTGAGTTAGACGATGCAGATATGAATTTAATGAGCACCTTAAATCGACATGAAAGCCAGTTCTTTGATCACCGTGATCCGGTAACCATTGAACAAATCTTTGGGGAAAGTTTGAAACAATTGCGATAATTAGAGGAGTGATGTAATTATGACGAATACAAATAAAATAAAATTAAATGATGGTAATGAAATTCCTGCAATTGGATTTGGTACTTTTCAAATTCCCAACGATGGGACCACTTATCAAGCTGTAACTAAAGCTTTAGCGGCAGGATACCGACACGTTGATACAGCAGTGGCTTATTTTAATGAACAAGAAGTTGGCCGAGCTATTAAAGATAGTGGCATTCCGCGGGAACAAATTTGGGTAACCAGTAAGTTGTGGTTACAAGATTATGGATACGAATCCGCCAAAAAGGCTATTGATTTGTCGTTGCAAAAGCTGGGGTTAGATTATATTGACCTTTATTTAATTCACCAACCTTACGGAGACGTTCCTGGAGCTTGGCAAGCGATGGAAGCAGCTAAAAAAGCAGGGAAAATCCGTTCGATTGGAGTTTCCAACATGACGCCGAAAATTTGGCAACATTTTGTACCTCAATTTGAGACGATACCAGCGGTCAACCAAGTAGAGTTTAACCCGTATTTTCAACAAAAAGAATTACGAAAAATTTTAGAGGCCAATAACGTAAAATTAGAAGCATGGGCTCCATTAGGGCAAGGCAACGCAAAGCTACTAAATGAACCGGTCATCGTTAAATTGGCGGAAAAGTATCAAAAAAATGCTGGACAAATTATTTTACGCTTCGAAAATCAAGAAGGGATAATTGTTTTTCCAAAATCAGTTCACGATGAACGGATTAAAAGTAATTTGGATATTTTTGATTTTACATTAACGGAAGAAGAAATGACTGCAATTCGCGCGTTAGATACGAAAAAAGGTATGCATGATCCGGATGCTCCAGGGGTAAAGGAAATGCTGCTGTCAGCTTTTGACGTGCACGCGAAGGATTAATAAGTTGATTTAAGGAAATAATTTCCAACATATAATTTATAGCGGATTTCACACGAATATTTACGAAAAACTCACAATCACTAGCAACAAGAGTCTAGTGATTGTGAGTTTTTTGTCTATAGAGAATTAATACCAGATTTTGTAACAAAAAAGAGCCGAATCCAAAATTCAGCCCTCTATCCGTTAACCAAGTCTTTACCTGCGAGACATTTCTCCCAGAAAAGCCTGGTACTTATCGTTAATTTATGTAACTGATAATGGATCCGAACGGACTTGAACCGTCGACCCCCTGCATGCGAAGCAGATGCTCTCCCAACTGAGCTACGGACCCCTTACATAAATACTATAGCACTTTTTTGCGGAAAATTGATATAGTATTTATGAAAGAAAGTAAATTTTTATCGCAGAAGAATGATTTTTTAAGGAAAGATAAGGAGCCTCAAAAGATGAAGAGAAGCACTAAATACGTGTTGGCCGGACTTGGTGCAGCACTAGTCGGCGTGACCGCTGGAATGGGAATCGGTGGTTACGCAAGTTTCTTAGTAGGCATTAAAAATACCGAAAAAGCGAAAAACCAGGCGATTGAACGCTCGGAAACCGAGGATAACGATGCCTTGAATTTAGCATGGTTTAACCAACAGCATCCCGAAACGGTGCAAATGCTTAGCGAGGATGGTTTACAATTGAAGGCCTCCTTCATTCGCCAACCGGAACCAACCAAACACACGGTGATTTTAGCGCACGGATACCATCATGCCCGTCGGCAAATGATTCCTTACGCAAAGATTTTTTACGAACTGGGTTACAACGTGTTGATGCCGGACGCCCGGAGTCATGGTGAAAGTGAAGGAAACTTAATCGGCTTTGGCTGGTTAGACCGACGCGATTACGTACGCTGGGTACAACGCGCGGTGATGTTAACCAGTGCTGACGAAAAGATTGTTTTAATGGGAATCAGCATGGGTGCGGCCACGGTAATTGCGGCTGCCGGAGAACCCGACATTGCGTCTAACGTAGTGGCTGTGATTGAAGACAGTAGTTTCAACCGACTTGACCAGCAGTTCCGGCACCGCCTCAAGCGTTATTACCATTTGCCACCCCGGGAACTAGCGTTAATTGCCAGTTTATTAACGGAAAAAGAGGCCGGATACTCGTTCAAGGAAGCCGACATTGAAGCCCAAATCAAAAAGGTTCGGGTACCGATTATGTTTATCCATGGCGAAGCGGACCGGTTCGTGCCGATTGAAATGTTAGACGACCTGGTGGAAGCTGCTCAAGTACCAAGCTGGGTATACTTAGTAAACAAAGCTGACCACGTGCAAGCCTTGGCAGCCGACCCGCAGCGTTATCGCGAAGAGGTGGCACACTTCTTAGATAAATTTGTGAAGTAATGGTGAGCAAGCAGATGAAATACTACTTTATCATTAATAAATGGGCGGGAGCGCGGCATTCTGCTGAGACTTGGCAAAAGATGCATCATCTACTAGTTCAAAACCAAGTTGAGTTTGAAAGTGTGGTTACCGAGTACCCCCGGCACGCCACGGAATTAGCACAGCAATTTGCTGCCACCCATCGAAAAGGGTGGGTGATCGTTGCGTTTGGGGGCGATGGCACCCTCATGGAGGTGCTTGAAGGAATCCAACGAGTTGACGCCACGATACCGCTGGGTTACATTCCAGCGGGGTCAGGAAACGATTTTGCCCGGGCCGTGGGACTATCCCGCGACCCGTATTTGGCGTTGCAACAATTAATCCAAACGACGCAACCAGCTATTTTAGACGTCGGGGCCTATCAAGACCAAAAGGAGCCGGTGATTCACTACTTTAGTAATAACGTGGGAATCGGTTTTGACGCCAGTGTCGTTTACCAAGCCAACCAAGGACAAAAAATCAAGTTGAGCAAGTGGCACTTAGAATCGACCGCGTACGTTTCTGCCTTACTGAAAACGATATTTAAGCAAAAGGGTTTCCCATTAAGTGTAACGATTGACGGACAAACTCAGCAGTTCAAGCACGCTTTTTTGGTGTCCATCACCAATATCAAATACTTTGGCGGCGGAGTGGGAATTGCGCCGCGTGCGCAACTTGACGATGGTAAACTCGACGTGGTGATCACGGAGAAATTAACGTTATTCCGCTTTATCCGCCTTTTTGCCAAGCTATTGAAGGATGGTTCCCATTTAACGATGCCCGACGTGTTTTTTGCGACCGGGCGGGAAGTTCAAGTGCATTCCTTTGCACCAGAACATGGTCAGGTCAACGGGGAGGACCTTCCGTACCAACCTTTTGACCTAAAAATCTGGACGGTTAAACAATCTTTCTGGTTTACGTTGCAAACTAAGTGAATTAATTAGAATGTTCCACGTGAAAAGGGCTGTTAGATAAGTGGGGGATTTTAGACAGATCATCCGATAAGAAAGTGTCAGAAAATAATTTACTCAGTAGCTTAAATGCTAAAATTGAAGGCAAAACGCTGTTTTAATGGCGTAATGGGGTAAACTTTTGTCTTTTATATGGTAGTTTTTCTTTAAATTTCTATTTTTAGTCATTTTAATTAAAAAATCGAGACACTATACAAGGTTTAAAGGGTTAACATAATAAACGTAGTCAAGAGCTACACATTTGGCATGGTAGAAAATTGGAATTTCTGAATTTGAGTTTGGAAATTTCATACCCCATTTTCTATTAAACAACTGCCTCACATTGAGATTATTGATATCTTTCTTTATTTTTTTGCTAGCACACCTAGAGCCGGTCTGGGTGTGTTTTTTGTGTTTTGCTTAAGGTGAGATGATTCAGTTGTCAAAAACAAAAGAAGCTGGTAGAATATTAATGTAAAGATAACTTACAAAAAGTAAGTTTACCTTTCGACTAGTTAACGACCTTTAAAAGGAGACGTTCATAATGAGTAATCAAGCAAACTTAACTAACGAAGAAATTTTTGACGCAATCAAAACTGGCAAGAAGATGCTATTTTTTACCGCCGGATGGTGCCCGGATTGCGCGTTCATCAAACCAGCAATGCCTGAAATCATGAAGAAATACGACCAATACGATTGGATTACGGTTGACCGTGACGATAATTTGGAAGTTGCCCAACATTTTGGGATTATGGGAATTCCAAGCTTCATCGCCTTGCAAGATGGCAAGGAATTGGCACGCTTCGGTAAGGGTGAACGTCATACCCCTGCAGAAGTGGAAGAATTCATCCAAAGCATTGCTTAACGTTTTTTAATATAGTTATGAGGGCTTAAAAGAGCAATCTTTTAAGTCCTTTTTTGTTTTTTGGGGAAGATTTTCCTTCCATCAACATTTGTATGAGAGTAGAATGTTCTCTTATATTGAAGCGGCTATAAAGTACACAGCTTAAACTTTTCGCATCGAGAGGTAGCGTAATGGCTTTAAATCAACTAGAGGGCTTATTGTTTTGGTTAGCAATCCTGATGGCGGTTTTGACGGTGATCGTTATCGGGATTTACTTTTGGAAAACGAGGTATCGGGGTGGCAATTACCTGCGGGATCCGCACATTCCCCTGCGCTATTTTATTCAAAGGCAAGTTGACCGTCGCGGCCAAGTCACGGGCTACGAATGCTTGCTACGTACCCAGGATGTTGCGGGACAATGGACGTTACCCCGGGACTTTAACTCTTTGCCATTGCGGCGCGTAATTGACCTATTGGAAGATACCTTCGTTTCGCTTCCGGCTGAACCGGTTACCCTATCCATTAAGCTAACGTACCAACAGATTGTTAGCCCGGATTTTGAGTACTTTGTCCGGTGGGCAATCACGAAAATTGAACCGATGAGTTTGGCGGTAGAAATTTCGATTAAGGCGATGGAAAAACGGGTAAACCACCGTTTATTAAGGCACCAGATTCAAATGGGACGCAGTTATGGGATGCAGTTCTCCGTGAACAACGTAGGATCGGACCTAAACGACTTAAAAAGCATTGAGTGGCTTTTGCCGGAAATCGATATTTTAAAGGCTTCGATGCGGAGTTTCCGTAAAGAAGACCCGCACGAATGGCTTGATTTAAATCTTCAGTTTTGGAATCGTTTAGCACGCAAGAACCATATCAAATTGGTTTTAGTCGGAATTGAAAATGCGCAAGACCAGGCGTTAGCCGAACAATTACAAATTGATGCGCGACAGGGCTATCTTTTTGGAAAGCCTGAGGATGTTCACGGGAGTGCAGAAAAATGAAAGATAAAAGACAACAATTGTATACCGATCCGTATTTTGAAAGGGGACATTGGTGGTTAAAGGTCCGTCAAACGTTCATTGCGATTTTAGGGTGGATCGGGGTGATTGTACCGGCGACCATCACGGCCACTGCATTGTGGGCCCAATCCCACCCGCGGGTGCCACACCTATGGGACTATCCGGAAGGGATTTTTGAAATCAAATTTTTAGCGGCAGTTTTATTGTTTGCCTTTACGATGGCCAGTTTATTCGCGGTTAGCATGACCATCATCCAAAATCGTCGCCGAGACCGGCTTGCCGAACAGTGGCTAACCTTTAACCCGATTAACCAGCGTAAACGGGAAGCCCGTTTGGAAAAATTTATGACCACCCGATTTGGTGATAAAGAATTCCGCGAAAACGTCAAGTATTATGAAGTTGAGCCCGAGCAAAACTTGGGCACGGACGAAATTCACCACCTCTACCAGGAAAATAATTTGGATGATTTGAACAAGGAGTAGGATAATGGCGCCGATTGTATTTAACAACCTGTTTAAGGGGAGTTTTTTAGCAACCACCACTAATTTTATTTTGTTAATTTTATGCCTGTACCCGGTAATTGGGGCCTTCTTCTGGTTTACAGGTTCGTTATCTTATCGCTTTTTGAAAACCAATAAACGTGAGGATAACTGGCGTAACTTGCCCGCAGAGGAACAGCCGATGGTGACGATTATGATTCCGGCCCATAATGAGGAGGTAATGATTGAAGAGACAATCACTTACCTATTTGAAGAGCTGAACTACGAGAATTTTGAGGTGTTGGTAATGGACGACGGCTCTACGGACCAGACCGCCGCAATCTTAGCGCGGTTACGAGAGCGTTACCCACGGCTACGTACCATTAAAATTAAGAAGAATAAGGGCAAAGCCCACGCCTTTAACATCGGGATGTACTTTGCCAAGGGTGAGTATATTTTAAGCAACGATGCCGACACCATTCCAGAACCGGATGCGTTAATGAAGTACATGAACTTTTTCTTGAGTGAGCGCGATATTAATACTTCCGCGGTGACCGCTAACATGGATGTTCAAAACCGAACCAAAATTATTGGCAAGGCCCAAACCGTGGAGTTTTCTAGCATTGTTGGGGTTATTAAACGGAGCCAAACGGCGGTTAACGATTCGATGTACGCTTATAGCGGGGCTAACACCATGTACAAGAAGGATTTTTTGATCGACGTGGGTGGTTTTCGCCAAAATCGGGCAACCGAAGACATTAGCATTGCGTGGGATCACCAAATGATTGGCGCGGTGCCCCGGTTTGCCCCAAACATCGTATTCCACATGAACGTACCGGAATCGATTCGGGATCTTTATCGGCAACGTAAACGTTGGGCACAAGGGGGAACCGAAGTCTGGCTAACGAACATCAAGAAGTTCGTCCGCCACCCCCTTAAACACCGTTACCAAATGTCAATGTTTATCGATTCAACCCTTTCAATTATTTGGTCATTTTTCTTCGTGATCACGGCGATTATTTTCGCGTTTACCATGGGCGGGGCATATTTAACTGGCCATCAGGACACCGTATTTCGCGGATTCATGATGGCGTTCATTTTTATTGCCTTTGAAATCATTGCCGGATTTTTTCAGCTATTAGCGGCCTTAGTGCTTGATCATCACGCAGCAAAACTCAAGTACGTCATTTTTGCGCCACTGTATATGTTGTTTTTTTGGATGATTAATCCAATTACGGTAGTAACGACGTTTGTTCCGGCGCTTAAAACGATTTTTGGTTTAGGCTCGGGAACTTGGGTAAGCCCCGAACGCAAGTCCCTACAAAACAAAAAATAGTTAAAACATGTTCTGCGTTTTATTTGCGAAACATGTTTTTTGTTTGCCAAAAAAATGTACAAAATTAAAATAACGGTGCAAAATAAAATGTAAGGGATTTCATTGAATTAGCAAAGGAGAAGAGTATATGGCAAAATTACCTAAAAATTTCTTATGGGGCGGCGCGGTAGCTGCTCACCAACTAGAAGGAGCGTGGCAAGCCGATGGTAAAGGGGTTAGCGTAGCGGACGTGATGACTGCTGGTACTAAAGATCATCCCCGGGAAATTACCGACGGAGTGATCCCCGGGAAAAACTATCCTAACCATGAAGGAATTGACTTCTACCACCGTTATAAGGACGACGTGAAGTTATTTGCGGAACTGGGCATTAAGGCTTTTCGGACCTCAATTGCTTGGACAAGAATTTTCCCAAATGGTGACGACCCGGAACCTAACGAGGCGGGCCTACAATTTTACGATAACCTATTTGACGAATGTCTGAAGTACGGCATTGAGCCGGTGGTTACCTTGGCACATTTTGAGATGCCCTATCACTTAGTTAAAAAATACAACGGCTTTTCCGATCGTCGGGTAATCGACCTGTTCGTTCGGTTCGCGGAAGTTTGTTTCAAGCGTTACCGCAATAAGGTGAAGTACTGGATGACTTTCAACGAAATTAATAACCAAACAATGTACAATAACGACTTTTTGATGGCGACCAATTCGGGATTAATTTTTAAGGACGGTGAAAATCGGGAAGCGGCAATGTACCAGGCGGCCCACTACGAATTAGTAGCGAGCGCCCGAGCCGTGAAATTGGGCCACGAAATTAATCCTGACTTCCAAATCGGTTGCATGATCAATTTCACGCCGCTCTATCCGTTAAATTCCGCACCAAATAACATCATGTTGGCAGAACGATTGATGCAACGCCGCTACTGGTTCTCCGACGTGCACGTAAATGGGGTTTATCCGGCAAACATTGAAGCCTACTTGCAACGCAAAGGTTACCGTAGCGACATTACTGACGAAGACCGGCAAATCTTAAAAGAAGGCACCGTTGACTACGTTGGGTTCAGCTACTACAGTTCTTATACGGTTGCTTTGCCGGCGGGGATGGATTTGGATGCCGACGAGTTGCCTTTAGAAAAAATTATGGTCGATAATCCGCACGTAAAAACTAGCGACTGGGGTTGGACGATCGATCCGGTCGGATTGCGTTATTCATTGAACTGGTTGACCGACCGCTATCATTTACCACTATTTATTGTAGAAAATGGGCTCGGAGCCTACGACAAGGTGACGGAGGACGGGCAGATCCACGATCCTTACCGGGTGTCTTATTTACGAGCTCATATTGAGGAAATGGAAAAGGCGGTGGAACTCGATGGGGTCGACCTGATGGGTTACACACCGTGGGGGTTCATCGACCTAGTTTCCGCATCCACCGGGCAAATGTCGAAACGTTACGGCTTCATATACGTTGATAAAGATGATGAAGGTAACGGGACGTTGAACCGTTCGAAAAAGGATTCGTTTGCTTGGTATCAAAAGGTTATCCAATCTAATGGAGAAGACCTGGCTTAATTAGGTAGTTAATTATCAATCCTGTGAGCTAAATCCGTTCAGTCACTCTCTGATTGTGCTAAAATAGCACTAGGAAGGGCTTGCACCAAGAACGGAGGGCGATATTTATGCTGTATTATGACCAACACGTACACACCAATTTTTCATTTGATTCAGATGAAAAAATGGAAAATTACCTAAAAATCACCGGGGATGATTTTGTTTCAACGGAACACTTGGAATTTAACAACCCGGACGCAGGTAAAAAGGATAGCGTTCCGGACTATACGGGCTACGTTACCGAAATTGAACGGTTAAAGAAGGCCACCGGTAAACGAATCTATAAGGGAATCGAAATCGGGGTTTCGGCTGGACAGATTGATCGGATTAAAGATTACATGGCACACCACGCGTTTGATTTACGCCTGTTGAGTTTTCATCAAAATGGTGAAATGGATTTTCAAGATGAACAAGTTGCCCATCTAGATCCGTTAAAAGTTACTCAGGAATACTACCAAATGATGTGGCAAGGGATTAACGAGTATCACGATGCGGATGTTTTGGCACATTTCGACTATGGGGTCCGGCGCTTGAACCTAACCTCGGGGCAATTTGCGACGACGGCGGGAGTTTTACTAACCAAGATCTTTAAAATTGCCATTGAAAACGACATGGCGTTTGAGTTGAATACTAAGAGTATGTATAAGTACCGCAACATTGGCTTGTACGACTACGCAATTGAGATTTACAAGCAACTCGGCGGCAAACGTTACACGATTGGCTCAGACGCACATGACGTTGCCCATTACGAAAACCACTTCCAAGACGCATTGGAGATGTTGAAGGCCCATGACATTCACCACGTCAACGTCTTCCGGCAGGGTGCGATGACCGTGATCCCAATTGATAACGTTCCTGAAGATTTATAGAAAACTTCTATATAGTTAAGAAAGCAAAAACGAATGCGTTATTCCAAAACGACCTTTGGAATAACGCATTTTTTATTTGCCCGGCAACAAGAGAAGTGATTCAGTAATATTTTGAAAACGCTTCGTAATCTTTTTGAACAAAAATTAAAATAAATGTCACAAAAGTGTTGACGGGTGCCGAAAATGAGTGTATAGTATATTTCTGTTGTCGCGAGGAACAACGTCATTGATTCTTCAAATTAATTGAAATTAATCCTTGACATTAATTGCTCATCACGATATACTTAAAAAGTTGTGTTAAACGACTTAAACGTTGTTAGCTCAACGATGGTAGACCTTTGAAAACTGAACAAAATTTTGACAAACGATCGTGTGAGGACTCGCAAATCAATATGATTTAGTGAGAACAAACATGCGAAGTCAATTCGCAAAAACAAACAATTAATGAGCTTGAAAAAGACTCATCATTTTAATATGAGAGTTTGATCTTGGCTCAGGATGAACGCTGGCGGCGTGCCTAATACATGCAAGTCGAACGAACTTCCGTTAATTGATCAGGACGTGCTTGCACTGAATGAGATTTTAACACGAAGTGAGTGGCGGACGGGTGAGTAACACGTGGGTAACCTGCCCAGAAGCAGGGGATAACACCTGGAAACAGATGCTAATACCGTATAACAGAGAAAACCGCCTGGTTTTCTTTTAAAAGATGGCTCTGCTATCACTTCTGGATGGACCCGCGGCGCATTAGCTAGTTGGTGAGGTAACGGCTCACCAAGGCGATGATGCGTAGCCGACCTGAGAGGGTAATCGGCCACATTGGGACTGAGACACGGCCCAGACTCCTACGGGAGGCAGCAGTAGGGAATCTTCCACAATGGACGCAAGTCTGATGGAGCAACGCCGCGTGAGTGAAGAAGGGTTTCGGCTCGTAAAGCTCTGTTGTTAAAGAAGAACGTGGGTGAGAGTAACTGTTCACCCAGTGACGGTATTTAACCAGAAAGCCACGGCTAACTACGTGCCAGCAGCCGCGGTAATACGTAGGTGGCAAGCGTTATCCGGATTTATTGGGCGTAAAGCGAGCGCAGGCGGTCTTTTAAGTCTAATGTGAAAGCCTTCGGCTCAACCGAAGAAGTGCATTGGAAACTGGGAGACTTGAGTGCAGAAGAGGACAGTGGAACTCCATGTGTAGCGGTGAAATGCGTAGATATATGGAAGAACACCAGTGGCGAAGGCGGCTGTCTGGTCTGTAACTGACGCTGAGGCTCGAAAGCATGGGTAGCGAACAGGATTAGATACCCTGGTAGTCCATGCCGTAAACGATGATTACTAAGTGTTGGAGGGTTTCCGCCCTTCAGTGCTGCAGCTAACGCATTAAGTAATCCGCCTGGGGAGTACGACCGCAAGGTTGAAACTCAAAAGAATTGACGGGGGCCCGCACAAGCGGTGGAGCATGTGGTTTAATTCGAAGCTACGCGAAGAACCTTACCAGGTCTTGACATCTTCTGCCAACCTAAGAGATTAGGCGTTCCCTTCGGGGACAGAATGACAGGTGGTGCATGGTTGTCGTCAGCTCGTGTCGTGAGATGTTGGGTTAAGTCCCGCAACGAGCGCAACCCTTATTACTAGTTGCCAGCATTCAGTTGGGCACTCTAGTGAGACTGCCGGTGACAAACCGGAGGAAGGTGGGGACGACGTCAAATCATCATGCCCCTTATGACCTGGGCTACACACGTGCTACAATGGATGGTACAACGAGTCGCGAAACCGCGAGGTTTAGCTAATCTCTTAAAACCATTCTCAGTTCGGACTGTAGGCTGCAACTCGCCTACACGAAGTCGGAATCGCTAGTAATCGCGGATCAGCATGCCGCGGTGAATACGTTCCCGGGCCTTGTACACACCGCCCGTCACACCATGAGAGTTTGTAACACCCAAAGCCGGTGGGGTAACCTTTTAGGAGCTAGCCGTCTAAGGTGGGACAGATGATTAGGGTGAAGTCGTAACAAGGTAGCCGTAGGAGAACCTGCGGCTGGATCACCTCCTTTCTAAGGAATAATACGGAACCGCACACGAGTCAAAGTTTTGTTTAGTTTTGAGAGGTCTACTCTCACTTTTGTTCTTTGAAAACTGAATAATATCTATAATTTTCTAATTTTAATTAATCATAATTAAACCGAGAGAAAACCGCGTAATTTTAAAGAGTTAAACAAGATTAGTTCAAAATAATCGCAATACTCAATTAATCGCTTTACCGCAGGTAAAGTTAGGTTAAGTTAGGAAGGGCGCATGGTGGATGCCTTGGTACTAGGAGCCGATGAAGGACGGGACTAACACCGATATGCCTCGGGGAGCTGTAAGTAAGCTTTGATCCGGGGATTTCCGAATGGGGCAACCCAATAGTTTTAATCGACTATTATCCGCATCTGAATTCATAGGATGTGTGAAGGTAAACGTGGGGAACTGAAACATCTCAGTACCCACAGGAACAGAAAGAAAATTCGATTCCCTGAGTAGCGGCGAGCGAAACGGGAACAGCCCAAACCAAGAAGCTTGCTTCTTGGGGTTGTAGGACTGAACATTTGAGTTACCAAAGAGCTTGATAGCTGAAGGGCCTGGGAAGGCCAGCCAGAGAGGGTGACAGCCCCGTAAGTTAAATCAAACTCCCTCAGTTCAGGATCCTGAGTACGGCGGAGCACGTGAAATTCCGTCGGAATCCGGGAGGACCATCTCCCAAGGCTAAATACTACCTAGTGACCGATAGTGAACCAGTACCGTGAGGGAAAGGTGAAAAGCACCCCGGAAGGGGAGTGAAATAGTTCTTGAAACCATGTGCCTACAAGAAGTCAGAGCCCGTTAATGGGTGATGGCGTGCCTTTTGTAGAATGAACCGGCGAGTTACGTTCGTATGCCAGGTTAAGTTGAAGAGACGGAGCCGAAGCGAAAGCGAGTCTGAAGAGGGCGAATTAGTATGCGGATGTAGACCCGAAACCAAGTGACCTACCCATGTCCAGGTTGAAGGTGCGGTAAAACGCACTGGAGGACCGAACTCGTGTACGTTGAAAAGTGCTGAGATGAGGTGTGGGTAGCGGTGAAATTCCAAACGAACTTGGAGATAGCTGGTTCTCTCCGAAATAGCTTTAGGGCTAGCCTCGGAATTAGGATCGTGGAGGTAGAGCCACTGTTTGGACTAGGGGCCCGTCATGGGTTACCGAATTCAGATAAACTCCGAATGCCATCGATTTATGTCCGGGAGTCAGACGGTGAGTGATAAGATCCATCGTCGAAAGGGGAACAGCCCAGACCACCAGTTAAGGTCCCTAAATATATGTTAAGTGGAAAAGGATGTGGAGTTGCATAGACAACTAGGATGTTGGCTCAGAAGCAGCCACCATTTAAAGAGTGCGTAATAGCTCACTAGTCGAGTGATCCTGCGCCGAAAATGTACCGGGGCTTAAACATATTACCGAGACTGTGGATGCCACCATTAGGTGGCGTGATAGGAGAGCGTTCTAAGGGCGACGAAGGCAGACCGTGAGGACTGTTGGAGCGCTTAGAAGTGAGAATGCCGGTATGAGTAGCGAAAGATAGGTGAGAATCCTATCCACCGTATGACTAAGGTTTCCTGGGGAAGGCTCGTCCTCCCAGGGTTAGTCGGGACCTAAGCCGAGGCCGAGAGGCGTAGGCGATGGATAACAGGTTGAGATTCCTGTACTAGTTAAACTTGTTTGAACAATGGAGGGACGCAGGAGGCTAAGGAATGCACCCGATTGGAAGTGGGTGTCCAAGCCGTGAGTCTGAAGTCGAGTCAAATGCTTGATTTCTTAAGGACAAGCGGTGATGGGGAGTGAAATTTAAGTAACGAAGTTCCTGACGTCACGCTGCCGAGAAAAGCTTCTAGTTAGAGTTTAACTACCCGTACCGCAAACCGACACAGGTAGTCGAGGAGAGTATCCTAAGGTGAGCGAGAGAACTCTCGTTAAGGAACTCGGCAAAATGACCCCGTAACTTCGGGAGAAGGGGTGCTGATCGCAAGATCAGCCGCAGTGAAAAGGCCCAGGCGACTGTTTATCAAAAACACAGGTTTCTGCAAAATCGTAAGATGACGTATAGGGGCTGACGCCTGCCCGGTGCTGGAAGGTTAAGGGGATGAGTTAGCGTAAGCGAAGCTTTGAACTGAAGCCCCAGTAAACGGCGGCCGTAACTATAACGGTCCTAAGGTAGCGAAATTCCTTGTCGGGTAAGTTCCGACCCGCACGAAAGGCGTAACGATCTGGGCACTGTCTCAACGAGAGACTCGGTGAAATTATAATACCCGTGAAGATGCGGGTTACCCGCGACAGGACGGAAAGACCCCATGGAGCTTTACTGTAACTTGATATTGAGTGTTTGTACAGCTTGTACAGGATAGGTAGGAGCCGTAGAATCCGGAACGCTAGTTTCGGAGGAGGCGCAAGTGGGATACTACCCTCGTTGTATGAACCCTCTAACCCGCGCCACTAATCGTGGCGGGAGACAGTGTCTGGTGGGCAGTTTGACTGGGGCGGTCGCCTCCTAAAAGGTAACGGAGGCGCCCAAAGGTTCCCTCAGAATGGTTGGAAATCATTCGCAGAGTGTAAAGGCAGAAGGGAGCTTGACTGCGAGACAGACAGGTCGAGCAGGGACGAAAGTCGGGCTTAGTGATCCGGTGGTTCCGTATGGAAGGGCCATCGCTCAACGGATAAAAGCTACCCTGGGGATAACAGGCTTATCTCCCCCAAGAGTTCACATCGACGGGGAGGTTTGGCACCTCGATGTCGGCTCATCGCATCCTGGGGCTGTAGTCGGTCCCAAGGGTTGGGCTGTTCGCCCATTAAAGCGGTACGCGAGCTGGGTTCAGAACGTCGTGAGACAGTTCGGTCCCTATCCGTCGCGGGCGTAGGAAATTTGAGAGGAGCTGTCCTTAGTACGAGAGGACCGGGATGGACACACCGCTGGTGTACCAGTTGTTCCGCCAGGAGCATCGCTGGGTAGCTATGTGTGGATGAGATAAACGCTGAAAGCATCTAAGTGTGAAACTCGCCTCAAGATGAGATTTCCCATTGCCTTCGGGCAAGTAAGACCCCTGAGAGATGATCAGGTAGATAGGCTAGAAGTGGAAGTGTAGCGATACATGGAGCGGACTAGTACTAATCGGTCGAGGACTTAACCAAGTAGAACGTGGCAAGTAACTCGAAAGAAAATGTAGATATTATTCAGTTTTGAGGGGACAAAAGTTTTCTCAAGTGATAACGCAAGTTAGCACAGAGTGTGGTGACGATAGTGAGAAGGATATACCTGTTCCCATGTCGAACACAGAAGTCAAGCTTCTTAACGCCAAGAGTAGTTGGGGGATCGCCCCCTGCGAGGGTAGGACGTTGCCATGCAAGCCAAGGAGTCTTCCGGAAGGAAGGCTCTTTTTTTGTGCCTTTCTTAAACGATACTAGATGTTATCAGGGCGTTTTCTAAGGAAGACTAAAGCGGTTACTTGTATTTTATAATCAGAAGCTGTATTGTTGCTGTGACGAGTGATAAAAAGGAGGAGCAATAATATGTATAAAGCTAGTGAACAGCGTTATGATAATATGACCTATAATCGCGTAGGTAATAGTGGTCTAAAATTATCGGCAATTGGGTTAGGACTTTGGAATAATTTTGGTAGTGTAGATCCCTTAGAAAACCAAAAGGAAATTCTATTTAAAGCCTTTGACCTAGGAATCACCTATTTTGATTTAGCCAACAATTATGGACCAATTCCAGGAAGTGCCGAAGAGAATTTTGGGCGCATTATGAAAAGTGACTTGCACCATTACCGTGACGAAATGGTGATTGCCAGCAAAGCGGGTTTTGTAATGTGGCCAGGACCTTATGGAAACTGGGGTTCAAGGAAGAGTATCATTGCAAGTGCGGACCAAAGCTTACAACGGACTGGTTTAGATTATTTTGATATATTCTACAGCCACCGAGCGGATCCAAAGACACCGGTCGAAGAAACGGCTTTGGCACTTGATCAACTAGTTCGTTCTGGAAAGACTCTTTATGTAGGAATTTCTAATTACAATGGGGAACAAACGGCAGCCATTACCAAGATTTTTAAAGAATTACGGACGCCATTCATTATTAACCAACCCCGCTACAACATGTTTAACCGGGATGTAGAAACGGATCTTTTCCCCGTATTGGAGCGGGAAGGAAAAGCGGCAACTAGTTACAGCTCTCTATCGCAAGGCTTGCTAACGGATAAATATTTACAAGGCATTGATGAGAATTCACGGGCCAAAAAGCAAACTATTCCATTCCTAAGCCCTGTCCAAGTAGAAGAGACTCTAGAAACCGTTAAAAAGTTAAACGAAGTCGCTAAACGGCGTGGTCAAAGCTTGGCTCAAATGGCGTTGGCGTGGAACTTACGTAAACCCGTAGTGGCAAGTGTATTAATTGGTGCAAGTCGGGCGCAACAAGTCGTTGACAACGTCAATGCGCTTGAAGATCTCGAGTTTAGTGATGAAGAGTTGGAACAAATTGACCAAATTTTGGCTGCTCAGAGTCCAATCGACTGGGACGCCCGTTAAACAGGGCTTGATAGCGTTACGTTTAATCCTGCCGAAAATTGGTGTAGAATACTACATGAAAACGTTTCCCGTAACGAAATGAACAAACCATATTTGGGAGGATAATCATGCTTAAAGAAGCAATTGCAGAAAAGTTTCATCAAATTTTTAAAACTGAAGCTGAAGAAGTTTATTTTTCACCTGGTCGGATTAACTTGATTGGGGAGCATACTGATTATAATGGCGGTCACGTTTTTCCTTGCGCAATTAGCCTGGGAACCTATGGCGCCTACCGGAGTCGAGAAGACAATAAGGTAAGAATGTATTCAGGAAATTTGTCGGATACTGGCATCATCGAATTTGACGTTAATGACCTTGAATTTGATGCTAAGTACAAGTGGAGTAACTACTTGCGAGGCATGATGTTAGAAATGCGCGAACTTACTCGCGAGTATGATCACGGTTTTGAGCTATATTTAGAGGGTGACTTACCGGACGGTGCCGGTTTATCTTCGTCAGCTTCGATTGAAATGCTGATGGGGACCATTTTAAACGACCAGTTTAATTTGCGCATCACCCCAATTGAAATCGTTAAAGCTGGGCAACGCGTTGAAAATAACTACATCAAAGTTAATTCGGGAATTATGGATCAATTCGCGGTCGAAATGGGCCGTCGGAACGAAGCCACCTTCCTAGATACGAACACCATGGAGTATGACTACGCGCCGTTGGATTTAAATAACTACGTGATCCTAATTATGAACACCAATAAACCGCACGAATTGGCTAATTCCGAATATAATACGCGCCGTGCCGAATGCGAAGAAGCATTACGGCGGCTACAGACGAAGCTAAATATCAACGCGCTGGGTGAGTTGACTAAGGACGCGTTTGATCAGTACGCGTATTTAATTAATGACGCAACGCTAATCAAACGGGCACGCCATGCCGTTTTTGAGAACCAACGGACCGTGGAAGCCCGGGAAGCCCTCAAACAGGGGGACCTAAAGCTGTTTGGTCGGTTAGTCAGTGCTTCACATGTTTCACTGCAATTTGATTACGAGGTTAGCGTGCCCGAACTCGACATGCTAGTGAACGCAGCTTGGCAAACACCGGGGGTACTCGGCGCACGAATGATTGGAGGCGGTTTTGGCGGTTGTGCAATCGCCTTAATCGAAAAAGAACGGGTTGACGAGCTGGTAAAAACAGTTGGCCAAAAATATCAGGAACAATTTGGCTACGCAGCTGACTTTTACGAGGCTAAAATTGTCGACGGTCCTCACAAAGTTTAAATTGGCGACAGAGCAAGAAGATATCTTGGGCTTTATTTTTAAAATCAGCAAACTTCTGCAATCGCATACCCGACTTTTTATTCACCTGCCGCTTAAACAGAGCTGAAATAGTCGAAGAATGTTCAAATTGATTGTTAAAAACTAACGCAATCTGTCCAAGTTTTGGGAAACCGAGCAATCAAACTAATAGGAAACCTAGATTTTGGGAATTGAAATCTGGGTTTCTTTTTTATCGCTCATCAAAGCGTTATCTTCTAATCATAATTTCATTTTAAGGACAAATTACACCCTTTTAGTTAAAAACTACAGTTTAGGATCAACAAACTACCCGAGAAATTGTTACGGGCGGTTACGTATTATAAAAGGCGACCAAGGGCCCTTGGATCTTTTAATTTAGGAGATTCAAGTTATGATACAAAAAAACCGTACTTTAAAAGCTGGATTAAATCATTTACTGACCAACGGAAACCAAAAAATAGTGTTCGGGGCACTGAAAAAGTTAAACATCCGCCCGTATCGCCACGATTTTGAAGATTATTTACAGGAAGCGCGGCTAGCCTACGCCCGAGCGTACGTACGCTTTCCCCAAGATCCAGAAGACAATCTCAAAGCTTTTCGAGTATTTGCCTATCAAGCAGTATACTGGCGGACACTTAATTTGTTGAAACGGCAAACGCTGGTCAAAGATTGGCGGACGAACGAAGTAACCGCAGATACACTTCAAGTTCCGCGTCAATACCAGTGTTCTTCGCGTGAACAACAGGTACTGGCTGACGACCTTTTTCGCCGGCTTTACGCAATCTGTACGCCCGCGGAAAAACGTTTTTTGTACGATTGCTACGTGAAGCAACTGTCGGGGCGCGAAATTGCGCAAAAAGAGGGGGTGAGCCCGCAAAGTATTTCCAAGCGACGACGAAAGGTTGGTAAAAAGGCGCTAAAAATCATTGCGGAAAACGCCACTAAGTAAGGTTAAAGGCAAATAAAAAGTCCTAGTTATCCGCTTGGGTAACTAGGACTTTTGGTTTCTTAACCGAAAAATAATCTAAATAAATTATTTTTGCTTAAGAACCATACATTTTAGGGTTAACGGGTTTTAAGTTGGGAGCTTGACCTTCTGCTTTAGGCTCTGCTTGCCACTTGTATTCGCCTTCGCCATCAAGGGCCTCGCCATGTGCCCAAGCTCCTTGGCTACTTTCATCACCCTTGGAGAAATTATAGAAGTCGTAAGCAATGTCCTTGCGTTCTTTTTCGCGCGGAAAATCGCTTGGCACCAGAATTGTTCCAACTTGTTCCTCTAATTCTTTGATTGCTGCCGCCCATTGATTTTGGTGGTAGCTATCCCGGGCAAGGAGCACGGCTAAGAGATCTTTCACTCCTGGATCATCGACCATTTCATAGATACGTGCTGCTTGTAAGCGACCTTGTGATTCCGCATTAAGGTTAGCACGGAAATCAGCAAGCAAGTTACCACTGGAAATGATGTAGGCGCCACTCCATGGATTTCCTACACTGTCAGCAGGACGCGGTCCCAATCCCGCCACAATGGCGTGTTGGGGATTCATTCCAGAAATTACCGCACCGACTACCGGATCTTGTTCCATTGCAGCTTGTTGGTCTTCCACGGGTGCGTCTTCTAGTAAACGCGCTACCATAGTAGCTAACATTTCTACGTGCCCAATTTCTTCGGTAGCGATGTCTAGGATCATGTCTTTGTATTTAGCTTCTCCCCGACAACTCCAGCCCTGGAAGAGGTATTGCATTGCCACGCTCATTTCCCCATACTGGCCACCAATTAATTCTTGTAAATATTTGGCAACCGTTGGGTCTGGTTGAGTAGGCTTAGCTTCAAATTGTAATTCTTTTTGGTGTCGAAACATAAAATTCCCCCCTATTCTTTGGTGTGATGCCAATATAAAGGATAGGAGGGATGTTTTACAAATTTAATGCCTAGCGGGCCATTTGTTGCTTGTGAATTACAAAGCAGGTAATTAATCCTGTTGCGTGAAGTTAACTTTACCAGCTAATGCAGTGAAGAATGCTCCCAAATCAGGATCAATCTCGTCGCCACTGCCACCAGCACCGCCACCATGGGACCCACTGAAGAAGTCGTTTACAGCATCGTCAGGTGGTGCTAAAGGTGATTGTAAACGTGGATCAACCAAGTTATGTTTGGCGGAAAAGTGCTGCTTAGCTAGATTTTCCTGTAACCGAGAACGTTGGGTTAGTTCTTCTACCAAAACGGGTTGGTGGTTACTTTTAGAACGAGAATGTTGGTTAGCCTTTTTAGCAGGCTGCTTGTTAGTAGCCGGGTTATCAGCGGTTTTGCTAGAAGCCAACGCATCCGCAAATACAGGAGCGTCCCGTTTTTGCAATCCAATTCGGTAAGTTGCATTTCCCGTACCAAATTTTAATTGGCTGAGTGGCATTCCTGGCGAAACTAAATCGTAGCCATGTCTTAGGAAGCCTAAAATGTGATCAGAAAGTTCAAAAGGAACGCGCGTATTTGGCCACCCACTATAAATTTGCTGATCAACCACGTGACCATTATCATCAACGAACGCAATGGTTACGGTACCACGATTTGGAAAATGCGGGCTTAACCTATGCGAACCGGTTGACGAACCCTGAGATGATTTGTGCGAATTTCCCTGATGCTTAGAAGAAGACCCCGAGCGGTGGTGGTTAGCTGAGGACCCCGACGAACTAGAATTCTCGTCAGGAGCGACTTCATCATCGGAATTCGCCGAATCGTGATTGTTAGAATGTCCGTTATTTTTTGAAGAGTGGTCATCGCTGCTAGAAGAATGATCGTCGCTCGAGGAGTGGTCGTCACTCGAGGAATGATCATCAATTGAAGAGTGGTCATCGCTGCTAGAAGAATGGTCGTCACTTGAAGAGTGGTCATCACTGCTAGAAGAATGGTCGTCACTCGAGGAGTGGTCATCGCTGCTAGAAGAATGATCGTCACTCGAGGAGTGGTCATTACTGCTAGAAGAATGATTGTCGCTCGAGGAGTGGTCATCGCTGCTAGAAGAATGGTCGTCACTCGAGGAGTGGTCATCGTTACTCGAGGAATGATCATCGCTTGAAGAGTGGTCATCGCTGCTCGAGGAATGATCGTCACTGCTAGAAGAATGGTCGTCACTTGAGGAGTGATCGTCGCTGCTAGAAGAATGATCGTCACTTGAAGAGTGGTCATCACCGCTTGAACTCGAAGAACTGTCCCCAGAATCTGATGAATCCGAAGAGTCTGACGAATCATCGGTAGCTTCCATTACTTTGACATTAATGTTGTCAGAGTTATTAGCGGTTAGTTTGTATTTGATTTTCTGTAACTGACCGGTAGCTAATTGATAACCCTTCGGTAAGTGGACTTGATAAATCCCCACGTCGTTTAAAAAGCCCTTAATCGTGTCGGTAGCAACGGTCTTACCGGTCGATTGGTCAACGTAGCTAACGGTAGCCGTCACTTCACTAGGGTTTTTAGGCAGCACGTTAACTTTACCAGTTTGCACATCGCCTAGCGTATAGTACTGCCGGTAAACCCAGTGGATTTCGGTTAAATCTTCTAATTTTTTTCTTAATGCATTTTCACCAAGGGAGTTTAAAGTATATTCATAAGTTCCCGGTAAATTAGAATTATTTTTGGTTTCGATCCAATCTTTTTCGATCGGAACTTTGGTAACAACTTTCCCGTCAGGATCCGTAAGGCTAAGGTTCAAGCCAGCGACGTGGTCGACGAGCGTTTGATCGTCAGTATAGTACTCAGCCGTTGGTAATGATACGTTTAGAGCCGTAGCTACGTAAGTTGGAAAATCAGAAACGGAGCCTACACCAGGAATGTTTGTAAAGTTAATAAGTCCGGAAGTTTTCGTGCGAACGACTTCTTTGACTAGCTTTTGAATAATCGTTTTGGAAAAGGTAGCCCCATAGTAAGTATGCCCGTTTAAATTAATCGGATGAATAGCTCCCGTGTCGATAACCTGGTCGCCAACGCTCAAGGTGTAGGTAGCGTTAGTGGGCGGCGAATCCAGTTTAAACAAGACAACCCCTTCAGTGTCGGGAGTGACGGAGCGGTAGGTTCCCAAATGATTAGTTAGCAAAGTGTAATTTCTACTATTGGTTTGCGCTGTCCAACTATAGTCTTTGGTAGTGAACATTTTTAAGTCTTCATCATAGTAGATGGAGCTCAAGTCGGGAGTTTCATCGGCGTGGGCAATTAATTCTGCTAATGGTAACCGGCAGTGTAACACTGTGTTCTTAAGCAGGGGCGCGCTAACGATCCCCACGGTAGCTAAGGAAAAGGCAAATGTCGACCGCATAAGAGATGCGAGCTTTTTACTTGAATTTTTGTTAGACATTCCTTAAACTCTCCTTAATCTTTAAATCTTGACTCTTAATAAATTGGTTGGTTAAACAGTGCGAATGCTTTCTTAGCCCGAACTTTTTCAATTAAATCCCCTAAGTTAGTCCAATCTTCTGGGGTAGGTGGATCTTCCCAAGTTAATTGGGGTTGCTTTACAGATTGCGAATAGATATCCGAAACAAAGATATCAGTATCCTTGGATATGTTAGTTTCAATAATGATGTTTGCGTGATGGAACGCATCCAAAGACTTAATTACATATTCCGTGTACAAATCACCTTGGGAGAAGTCAACTGCTACGTAAACTCGTTCCTTTAGCAATCCGGCAGGGATGTTATTGATAAGTGCAAACATATAGCCGTAATAGAGGTTGATCCATTTCGGCGCGTCTAAAGCGAGTGAATATTCTTTTTGAATATTTTGTAAAAAACGGTGAATTAGGATATCAAACGATGGGTACGTCTTTCCAAAAAACTTGATCGAATTTTCCCGCACAAACGTGGTCGGTTCGATATAAAACGAGGTTAATTGGAGATTAACGTTAATCAAATCGTGGCGCAAGGTCTCTTCAATATCCGGGTTTATCGAAAGCGTAATTGGATAATCTTTAATCCATTGGATAAGACTGTCCGTCAACCTAGTTGCTAACGGAAAGTTGTCCGAGATAACGTGATTATTAGCATCGCTAATGTAACCCTTAGCAAGTAAAAATCCGTACAGGTAACTCATTTCGTACTTATTCAAGTCAAAGCGCCGACCTAAAACACGTTGCAAACGTTGGGATAAACCTTGGTACTGTTCATTACTTTCCTTAACATCTACGGTTAGCGTTTCGTTGTAGTTTTGGTTGCGATGGCGTAAAATCCAAACTCGCAAGAAAATTGATAACTTGAATTTCTGACTTAACCGTAAGGGATGGGTAAAATAAGGCTGACACGCATCGAGAACTTGGTCGACCAAGTCGTTTAACTCGGGAAATGGTGAATCGAGGCCGTTATATAAACTATAGTAAAACTGGAATAACAGTAGCCGTTGGTGGAAATCTTGCCCCACTTGCCCGTTTTTAGAATCATCCTTACTATATTTAGCAATAATTTTATTCAACATTTTAATTTGTCGATAAAATACGGACCGGCTAACCGGAGTATTTTGTAAATATTGGTTGGGAGTTTTTTGGTTTTCATAAAACATCAAATACTCAAATACGGGTAAAAGTGGAGAGCGTAATACATACGCCAACCGGATCTTATTGAGCACTAAACTAGAAAGGTTTTGTGCTTGCCATAATCCTTTTTGTAATTCGTTGATATGGATGTTTTGCTGAGGAGCAAGGTCGTGTAAATCGGTATTAATTGCATTCAATGCAGTATTCAATTTATACGTACTTATTCCTAGCTTATCCGCAACGTGATCCATGTTGACAGGTGCATCTGCGGCACGGTTGATTAAGGATAAAATTTGGAAGGATAATTGGTCCTTTTTATCCATTAATAGTATTGGATCCATAAATACCTCCTAGCTCTCTTCTATTAGTAATAATACCGCTTGTTGGGCATTGTAACAATTGAAATTGGTATTAAAAGCGGTTAACGGTAATGTTTCGGAGGGCCGTGTTAATTTTGTACGATAAATCGTACACGACCTAGGAAACTTCTTTAAATTAATCTATAAAAAATATGAATGAGTTAGAAATTGGTCAATCTTTCCTGTAAAGGGCCTTTATAATTAGTGTTTCCTACGCAATACCCCCGAAAAGTCGGTTAACTGCATTTTTATATACAAAAAAATTAAAACGGTTAATTTTTTACGCGGTAAATTTATTTGGAGAGCATTTAATTTCTAGTATATACCAATCCTGTGGAGGAAATTAAGTGCAAAGTGACCATTTTTTCATGAAAATAAAAATTGAGAGAAATTTATTATTTTACGATGGTGTATACTACCGAATATAGAGGGGGTTTATCAAATGGTGAAGGCAATCGATCGCAAAAGATAGATTGCTAAACCTGTCGGAGAACTGATTTTATCAACTTTGCCCCTTTTAAAGAATATGACCTAAGCATGGCCATAAAGCTACAAAAATTTTTAATGATGGATTTAAGGGAGCTAATTTTTATGGGCATAGATTTACGTGAATTAGAAGTATATAGTGCTAGCGAGGCGGCGATGATGTGGGGAAAATCCTCTAACTTTGTGCGCCACATGCAAATTACCGGAATGAAGGCATTTCCCAAGGGAACCGTCCGGAAGTTTGGGAGTAGCTGGCTGGTTACTCGCGAAGGGATGGAAGAAGTTTTAGGCCACGGACCGCGAATGACCTTGGCAGAAGCACAACGTGAGATAAGAAAGCGTAATCAGGAAAGAAAAAATAAATAATTGGGCACTTAAAAGTTCACCCAGTTAGCTTTGGCAGTTCATTTATAAAATGAAAGCAGCCGGTATATTGGACAGTATTAATTTAAATGATGAGATTAAAAGCGTTGTTAAGCTAATCCTTACGAACTGTACGGTAAAGCGCCGTTACAGTAAATAAATAGGGGCGCAATCTCATAAAAACAGACTAACGCAGCGTCCCCCCTGTGCGTGACCATTTTCTATCCGAAAGTGGTCACGTTTTTTGGTGATTTTTAATGATTTTGAAACGAGATTTCATAAAAGCCCTTTAAATCAAACAAGAAACTGAAATACGCAAGAAAAGTTGGTTTGTGAATCGCTAAAGAGTGTGTACAATCAAGCCCGGTAAATTAATATTTTTTGCCACAAAGTTTGTGAAATTGATACTTTTTGTGAAATACGACCATAAAACGCTTGCAAATTTAAAGCTTAAAGTATATTATTACAACACAAGTTAAGTTTTAACTAATCAAAGGTATAAATAAAGTTTTAGGTAATAGTAGCATTAGTTACATGTAATAGCTTTTGAGGGGGATAATTCACATGGGACCACAAATTTTTCACAGGGAAAATAGCCAAGTTGGTAACAAAGTTGTTGATTTTGAAGTGTATAAAAGTCGGCAAAAATTGCGCCAAACGGCAGCAGCCTTGACCAGTATTTTCAACGAAGTACTTTCTGATAAACCAGTGTTCTGGCAGTCGCTCCCGGTGAAAAAACGGATGTGGCGCGCAACGGTAGTGAACATCTTTGATTTTATGGAAACACGTGCTCCGAAGTTTGAATCGCAATAGTGCCCCAACCGAATTCTTAAGATTGGCGGCCGAGAATGCATTAACGGAAGAGTTAAACGAAATTAAACCAAAAATCTTTAACAATACCTTTGTCCCACTTAGTTGGGAGTAGGCGCATACAGAGTAACTTTGTTTTTATTGGGGGATAAATGCAAAGTGGTCGTGGGATATCGTTTAAATTATCATTAATTACGTAAGCGGGTTTTAAAAAATAGCTAAAAAACTGGAGTTGGATGTTTAAGCATCCGGCTCCAGTTTTATTTTAAATCATTTTTTTAGCAGTGGTTGAAATAAGTTACGGTTAGATAATCTTTTTATTTTAGTACAAGAACCTTAGTGTACCCCATTTCCCAAATAAAGTTGCAGTTAGACCAATCCCCAATAATCAGCCTAAGTATGCTTGGGTTCTATGAATCACCTGAATTTTCAAACATTTTTTGGCCAATGACCATCCTTCCTGACATTCTGTACCAAACTTGGCCCAACTGTGTGTGGGTTTCCGTACTTCCATTTTGCTTAATTATTTTTTGAACGCGATTATTCCAATCGTTGAAGTTCAATAAGGGATGATGATCCCTAGGAAACCGCCACTTTAAATCTAACTGACCAAGTAGGTTTGGGGTTGGCACGGGTTGTCCACTATTTTTCGCGAGCGGAACCATTCCGTTTTTTACCGATCGCGGCGTTGGTGAATTGACCGGTTGGTTTTTATGGAACTGCGGATAGTGCCGAGGCAAAGGCGCATCCGCAGGCCGGGACGGTTGGAACCCATCTTTTAAAGGAAGTAACTCGTCAGAAGCGCGCGCTAAAGGTTCCGCAGCCCTTACTGCTGGTTTGTGCATCACGGGTTGGGAATTTGCGGGCGCAGTTGGCTTAGGGAGCGCCGGCATGGGCTTGGGTGCCGGTGCTTGTGAGCGAAGGTGAACTTCAAAAAGGTGACCAGATTCTTTAATTTCGTCAAAGGTAAGCGGACCTTGTGGCAGATCGCTACTAATTAGGCGATAGTCGTGGTGGTCATAAGTTGACGTTAGGTTCGCTTGGGGATGTTTGACGTCTACGGATACCGTTTTTGAAGATACCGTCTTACCCGTTCGGTCATCCACCCAACGAATCACGGCCGTTTTTCTTTTTAATTGGTAACGAACCGTTATGTTCAAGTCGGTGCTCGAAGGTTTTACAGTAATCGCGGGCACCGCATTTTGGGCTTGGTCGACTAACTGGTAACCGTGGGGCGTGGGATCCGGGACTTTAGCAAAGGAAGCTTGGCTGCCCGAATGCCAATTCTGGGGGTCCCGTGGGTTACCTTGTGAATCCATTTGAAAATTGGTTGAAGTAGTCGAAAAGTAGCTTTTTGTCACATGGTTAACCAAATTTTCAACGGTCACGAAGGTAATCGGCTGGGCGATGTGGGCCGGGCCACCGGTTGGCCGTCCTGATCAAGATAATGTATAGTTTCGTTGATAGTTTTAGCTTCAAAGTGGTATATTGGAGCGTAAATATAAGTAACTGTACCGTTATCACCGCTTTTGTTAAGCCTTCCGCGCGTTGGAAGACTGTCGGAGGCGGTACCGACTAATTGATAATTTTTAATGGTCGCGGGTTGACTGACGTAAGGTTGACCTACGTGGGGACCGTTCGGGTAAAATGCCTGACCAGTTCCTAAAAGATGGCCCGCCTGGTCGACGTAGCGGACGGCTACCGTTGCATGGCAGTGGTGGTGCTCATGATGATGGTGATGGTGCTTATTTCCCCAGATGTAATGGTGTGAAGTGACCGAATGCGGCACTCCCACACTAGTTGATGATCCCCGGTAATAAAATGTCGACGACCGCTTAGAAGTCTGCGGCGGCGTAATTTGAGGAGATGATGCCGGATAAGTTGATTTGGATATTTGATCACTAGCAGCTACGGAAATGGGAGACAACGTAATATTTAGTCCAATGGTCACACCGACTAAGCCAGTGATCAACCATTTACGACCGTAATTGTAGAACCGTTGGTAGTGATTTGTTCCCAAGATGATGAACCCTCCAGACATATTTTTAGAGCTGGACCTTTAAAAATATCTTCAACAAGTCATCTTAAGGAGTTTTTAATTATGATCGAAAAGTTTAACCGTTTATTGGACGACGAACAACAATTGGTGCTCCAAATGGCCGAACTTTACATCCACGATCCAGAAAAGAAGCTATCAATTAGCTATCTGCAAAGTGAACTAGGCGTTAGCCGTCACCAAGTACTGATGGCCTTTGATTTGCTGAAAGATACCGTTGCGTCACTTAACCTGCAAAATATCGACTTAGCCTACGATGGGAAGGGGATCATTGCCATGTATGGCTTGACGACGTCATTGCTCAAACAGCTTTTAGAAGAAATGGCGCTAAGGTCGATCCGTCTAAATGTTTTTATTAATTCCCAGTTAGGAATTTATGGGACTCAATCCCAATTCACGAAACGATTTGGGATAAGCCGAGCAACTTATTATCGCAATATTATGGGAATCCGGCAACTCTTCACCGAAGAAATCTTTAACTACCGCTCGATGACGGAAGCGAGTTTACGGCAGATGTTGTTTAGCGTGATTCACCATTTTTTCAACGGAATTGACGGGCTGCCCGGGAAATATCGGACGGAATTGCCGGTGGCTTTGGAACAAATTTGTACAGATTATGGAATGGACCTTAAGTATACCGAACGAAAGCGATTGGTTAATTTTGCTTTCGTCCAGGCTCAACGAATTAACCAAGGACATGTACTTAAAGATTTAACCGACCAAACTCCAGTGTCTGCTGCTGAAACCGGACCTGATTTTGGTCCTTTAAATCAATTTTGGGAGCTCCAAGATGAAGCTTTGCAGCGGGAAAAACAGTATTTGACCGTTTATTGCCGGGTAAATGAGCTTCTGGATTTTTCGATGGACCAATGTTGTGGCCCCCAACTTCAAGCGCAGTTACAGGATTTGGTCGATAGTCAAACGGAGCTTTTGTATAGTACTTTTGCGGATGCGAGTTTGGAAAAGGCTATTAAACAAATTAAGCTAGCTTTGACCAAAACCAACGTAAAGGTATTTTCGCCGTTTTACTTTAGCGAGACTTTCGTTGACCCAACTAAGATGCCCTTTTTCAACGAAACTTATCCTGCAATTGACACGATAGTAAAGCAGCTGTTGGGAGAAGTGGCGAAACGCCGCGAACTTTACATCGATCAAGATGTCCTCACCCAGCTGTATTACACGTATATGTTAATTTTACTAGAACATTTACCGGTAAAGTTTTTAAGCCGAACGGTTAAAATTACGGTAGATTTCTCGAATGGATCAATTTTCACCAAATACATCGTGGCGCAATTGCAACAGTTTGCTCCGCTAAACATTGAAATTATGGCGGAACTAACGAAAGAAACCGACATTTTCCTGTCGGACCAGTCGTTTGCGGAACTAGATTGTGAACAGATGATATGGGAGTCGCCACCGTTGGCGGCGGATTGGGAACAATTGGGAGATATGATTGTGAGGATAAAGAATCAGAGTGCGGATGGACCCGGGTAGTTCTCGAGGATTAATTGAATCCCAAGGTTAATCGCGATTTAGGCGATTAACCTTGGGATTTTGTTAACCGGAGAGAACTGGGGCCAGGAGCACGTTTCGACTATGCGGCATAGAAAGTTGTGGCTCCAGTCGCGATTTAAGCGATTGGAGCCATAATTTTGTTAACCGGAGAGAGTTGGATTACAAAACACGTTTCGACTATGCTGCAGAAGGAAACTCCGATGTTAATCGCGATTTAGGTGATTAACCTTGGGATTTTATTAACCGGAGTGAACTGGGGCCAGGAGCACGTTTCCTAAGATAATAAGCTTAAAAATTAATTTCTAAGAAGAAAAGTCGTGCTTTTTTTTGCACGGCTTTTTATTTTTTGTCTAAAAACTTCGTTAATTTTCACAAAAAAACAGGTCGCATAGATACCCGGTAGTGACCGATTCTCTCAAGTTTTTCAAATCAATTTCAAAATGTGAAACGTCAGGAGCCTTTACTGTCATGGGGTCGGATTATATGATGAAAAAGTACTAATCGTTGAATTAGTACAGGGGGGATCATTACAAATATCCTAGCAGCTTAGGATATGGGGACAACGGGAGGCTGGAAGAAACTAAATAGTTTTTTCTGGCCTCTGCGTGTTTATGTGGAAGATTTAGTTACAAAAATTAGGGAATTCACTTTCCAACTGGCCAGTTAGTAATTAGGTGCGAAGCTTGCTAGTACGTTTCGCCAAATCCGCAGATCCATTTTACTTTAGAAAGGTGGTTGCGCTGCAATCAAGAAGCGATATTGGTTTTGGATAATAATTGGGTTACAGGTATTGTTTATAGCGAAAATGGTACACGACACCTACTTTAGCGATCGTTGGGCTACTCGATACTCGGTAAAAGCTCATGGAGATGTGGTTACTAACGTTGATTACACCTTAAAGAAAAATCGCTTTAGTGGTACGGCACTAATTGTTAAGGACCATAAAGTTTTGTTACATAAGGGCTACGGCAAACAGGATGCTACTCATGACAACGGAATTACGACGATGTATAACATTGCCTCGATTGAAAAAAGTATGACCTCGATTATGGTGGCCAAGTTAGTGCAAATGGGGAAACTATCCTTTGATACGAAGTTAGCGCGGTTTTATCCGTCGATTCCTAATGCTGAACACATTACCATCCGGGACATGTTAACCATGACTTCTGGATTAGAGGCCAGTAGCGACCCGGAGCACGCCTTAAGTGAAAGACAACTTACGGATTATTACGTGCACCACTTAGCGGTGGACCGGCGAAAAGGCTGGGATTATGATGCGGTGAATTTTCACCTTTTGGTCGGAATCATTACCCAACTCACCCATGCCGACTACCAAGAAAGTTTTCAGCAGTTAATCAAATTACGCCAGCCCATTCAAATCATGAGCATGCCAAATTTTAAGGACCCGCACGTGGCTAAAAGCTACCACCAAAACGGTCGTCCATACACGAACCCGGATTACATTTACCGCAACGAAGTGGGGACTGGCAGCTTTTTTATGACGGCCGGGGACTTATACCGGTATTTTGCGGCGTTGGTGAATGGCCAAATTGTTCCGCTTAAGGTGGTTAAAGAACTGTTCAAGACTTCCACCCAAAGCGTATACGCGGGAGGCGTTTACCAAAATCGGTTGTATTACCGCGGGCACGGAATCCTGCGGGGATATGAACCGTCAATTATTTTTAACCGCTCGGCTGGTACGGCGGTCGTTTTGCTAGGAAACCGGCGCGGGCGTGAGACCACGATGAAATTGGCGAACAGCATTTATTCGTTAATTAACCAAACTCCATATCTAGGAGGGAATTCATATTAGTGAGGGCTAAAGAAATGGGCCCGGATAACTTTTTGGGGAGAAAATGAAAGATTATGTACGTAACGGCGATTGTTCCAGCGCATAACGAAGCTGGAAATATAAAACGCGCAGTTCAGGCGCTAAAAAAACAGGTTGATAAAGTAATTGTAGTTTGTGACCGTTGCGAAGACGACACGTATCAGCAGGCGCAAAAAGCGGGGGCTCACGCGTTCGAAACCGTCGAAAACCAAGGACGGAAGGCGGGGGCGTTAAACCAAGCTTTAGAAAACTACGTTGATTGGCAACATCCGGACCAGTACTTATTCATTTGCGATGCGGATACCGTGATTACGGAAGATTGGATTCACCATGCCAAACGGGTAATTGCTCAAGGAGATTACGACGCGGTCGGCTCTGTTTTCTACGGGACGGCCAACCGGAACAAGTTGATTGAATTCTGTCAGCAGATGGAATGGTACCGTTACGCAAACCAAGTTCGACGCAGTAAAAAAGTTTTTGTGCTAACGGGCACCGCTTCGCTGATTCGAGCGGAAACTATGCAAAAAGTACGGCAACAAATCGGTACTTTTTACCGAGAGGATTCGATTACCGAAGACTTCGCTTTGACGCTAGATTTAAAGGCGGTCGGGGCAAAAATGATTTCACCATTATCGTGTTACTGCACAACTGAAATCATGCCGTCGTGGCGGTTGTTATTTTTGCAGCGGCGACGCTGGTATTTAGGAGCACTCCAACAAATCACCCGTCGACGTTGGGACAAAATGATGTTGCCGTACGTTTTTCAGCAATTAATGTTGTTGATTTCAGTATTTGCTTTTTTTGGATTAATTGTGTTTACCGCGTACTTAATGTTGGAAAATATGATGATTTTTAGTTTGTTATGGTTTGTAATCGGGGTGATTTTTGCCATTGAACGGGTGGTGACAGTCTGGGATCAGGACCGGCAAGCAAAGCTTTTTGCCCTCATGATGGTACCCGAATTGATATATAGTTTATTTTTACAATTAGCATACTTAGGGGCGTTGTTGCAACTGTTGCAAGGTTCCACGGGGACCTGGAATCACTTAGATACTGACCAATCAAGGGGGACTTAAAAATGTATACCAATGTGCAAAAAAATGGAATTTTATGGATCGGTTTTAGCTGGAATGGTTTGTACCACGGGTTAGCAATTGTTTCGATATTCTTCGCTATTTTAGCGGTGGGGACCATTCTACGAAGTATGTGGGCACGAACGCATTTTGACCCAACTTGGGAATAGTTAGTTTTCAAAAGGAGATTAGTGTGAGGAAAAGATGGCTACTTGGATTAGTGATCGCAATTATTTATTTTTGGGAAAGCAATCAAACCATTGCGTACTCATCCACTGATTGGGGAGACCAATTTATTACTAACGTGAATTTAGGGGATGCTCAATGCGCGCGTAGGACCAGCTTTGGTTTATATGACAAAATGGTGGGGGAATGGGAATTTAAAATTCCTGCTGGTACCCCAGTTAAACCGGATGATCGGTTAACTTTTACCCTACCCCAGAATTTAAGGCTGGTCAGCAACGCGCAGTTTAACTTAAAAGACCGCCGCGGGAAGGTAATTGGTCGGGTAAACGCTCAGCGTGGCAGCGGGAAAGTTACGCTCCGGTTGGCACATTACGTTACTCAGCACCCCGGAGGCATTTACGGCAACGTTAAACTAGGTCTTTTATGGAATTACGAGCAGGTTAAACCAGGTACAAATGTAACGGTTAATTGGCCGCATTTTCGGGCGGTAACTTACCAAGTTTTACCGCAACGGGGCCCGAACTCTCATGAGACAGTGTATTCATGGGGGTGGTACGATACCAAGGATCCGCAATTGATTCATTGGCGGGTTCGCGTGAACTACGCTAAGCGTCCGTTGCGCCAGGTGACGTACACGGACATGCTGGGGGTAAACCAACTGTTAGTGCCGGGTTCTGTGAAGGTTCAAAAGGTCAAATTTAACCGGAACGGCCGCAATTTTAAAGTTTTGGCGAGTCGTTCACCCAAAAGTGTGACTCAGTATAGCCAATTGCGGTTTGCGGTTTCGCTAGGTGACTTGGGTGGCGCTAACCTAATTGATTTTGAAACGCGGTCAACTAGTTCAACCGCCCAGTGTTTCAAGCATCAAGCTCAACTAACGGGGGTGAACCTTAACCAAAAAGCCACCGGTAGTACTCCCGTTAAACAAGCTTCGGGAACCGGAAGTGAGTTAGGTAGTGCACAGGGGGCCCGCTTACGAGATGCGGATGCTCGGCAGCCGCTCCCTCTGCGGTTAGATACAATTTTAGCTGGCGATGACCACCATTTAGTAGCCAAGTTTGGCTTAGTGACCTTAGGCCTAGTGGCTTGCGTAGGTTGGTTTGTTTACCGGCGTCCACCTCGTTAAGAAGGGGATATAAAGACCCGCCAAGTTGGATTTCGCCAGCTTGACGGGTTTTCTAATCTAATAAAAGGGGAAATTTCTGTCCCACTACTTTTTAGGGGTAGCAGTAGAATGCTTCTTGGAGATTTGGGTGAAGGCGATCACGCACATCAACGCTTGAAAACCAAAGGTCCAAACGTTACGACCGAAGAGGGCAGGAACCGTAGATGCGGCGACCACCACCATGGCCCAAGCAATGATTCGGGACATTTTAGTCTGATGTTCTGGTTTTATCATAATGCAGGTTCCTTTCGGTTAAAAATTATTTTGCGTTAGCAGCTTTTTCAGCAGCGTATGCAGCATTGCGTTTCTTCATTTGTTTTGCGTACCACCAGAAGAGGAGGACGTAAGCAGCAAGTGCTAATAACGCGTAAATCATGAAGGTGATTTCACCAGTGGAAGCTTTACCAACTAAGTAAGCCAAGAATTGTTCGATTGGACCTTCCTTAGTGGATTCGGCAATCTTAGTTCCTGCACTCAAACCTGCCGGGAACGCCCCCACTTGTTTAGCAACGTTGGTAATGAATGGAGCACTTAAAGTACCAGCCCAAAGGAAGATTGGCATTTCAATGGCCCCAATGACGATCATCCGAATAATCTTACCGCGGGTAACAACCAATAGTGCAGGAGTAACCCCCATTGCGATAATTCCACCAAGTGGAAGGATGTGGTTGCCAGGTAATACTAAAGCTTCAAGTAACATAACTGGTGCTAAAACGTTAGCAGCTGCCCAGATTTCAGCACGGCCAGCGATAAATGGCCAATCCAAACCAATGTTTAACTTCCGGCCATGAAGGTGTTTATTAGCTAGGTCAGTAACCCCTTGGGAAAGTGGTTCAACAGCAGCGATGAACCAAGAACCGATTTGGGAGAATAACTGCAAGCAGACCCCACCAGTAAAGGCTAAAGTCAAAATTTCCTTTGGATCTTGCCGCGCAACCAAACCGATGAAGACCCCGAGGTAGCAACCGATAGCAAAGTGGCTGCCCCAGAACCCAATCCGTTTGTTTAATTCAGCAGAGTCAAAGTCGTACTTATCTAACCAAGGGAAAATTTTATCAAAAATCTTATCGAACAGCATGATTACAGGATTCATCATGTAGTTTAAATGGGTAGTAGTCATCGGGTTATCGTCTGGCGCGTTTAGTAAATCATTAAACGTCGGTTTCATTAAATCGGAGTTGATGATTTTTAGAATACCGATAACCAAAATTAAAATAATTGCAATTAATAGGTTGGCACCAAAGTACATTGCCATCAACGCTGTAAATGAAATGTGCCAAATATCGAACACGTCGACGTCCAAAGTGTTAGTCCATTTCAAAGCCAGCATGATCAAGTTCAAAATTACCATCAAAAGTAAGAAGAACAGGGTGTATGGCGAACCCCAAGTAATGGTAGCTAACGGAGCCCAACCCACGTCGGTGATTGAAAGGTTAATCCCCGTCGACTTAACAAAAGCAGCCAAAGGAGCTTGGTAAGCGGTGGTTAAAATATTAATAATGGCACTAATCCCGGTTAAAGCAATCGCAAGCTTAATACCGCCTTCCAAGGCTTTGGAAAATTTAACGCCTAACGCCCAAGCCAATAAGGTTAATACGATTAACATGATCGGGGCAGCGCCCAAATCAATGATCGGCTTGAAAATCAGGTTGGCAAAATGAATGATTCCATTCATACAATCTCACTCCTTTATTTAGTTGTAGGTATGATTTATAAAATTAAACCCAGATTAAGTGATGGTTGTTTAAAACCACCGGTAATGAGCAACGCCTCCCAAAAAATGAAGGCGCTTACTAGATTGGCATGAAAGAAGGGGAATCCGAGCCACTTGGGGATTCCCCTTGTTTAAATAGTTAATTAGCCTTGGATTTTTTTAATTTCGGCTTCGATTTGGTCGTAAACTGGTTTAGCCATTGCGGGCATCCGGTAAAGAATTGCCCCAGCATCAACTTCAGGAATATCAATATCAAAGCCAAGGTCCGGATGATTGATTGGCAAGAAGATTTGAACGCCTTCCATCATTTCGGGAGTAACGTCCTTAATCATTTCTGCATCAACGGAAACGTCGTATCCACGGTTCTTCATTTCTTCTTCGACCGCATCCTTAATTTGATGACTTGAATTAACACCAGCACCACAAGCAGTTAACATTTTAATCATAATAAATACCTCCACTGTAATAAGTAATTTAATTATTTTTCATCAAAGTTAGTCCGTAAGAAATCAAAAATTTCTTCCGGGGAATCGCTTTCAAACATGTGTTGTAAACTATTCCATGGGGTTTGGGTTAAAAACTCCATGATTTCCGCAAGCACGTTGGCTTGGCCTTCCGGGTCGTTATTCAAAATCATGAATAAAAAGCGTACGTTCATCGATTGCGCAGGATTGATCATGCTGCGAAACTCAATGGGATGTTCAAGCTTCACGGGGACAATCCGACGTTTATAAACGAAATTGGCTTCCGTATGAGGGATGGCGACGTTTGGATATTGGGGGCCCACCACCGATAAATCCATACCCGTCGGGTAATCATCTTCTCTGCTATTCAGATTGTCGAGAAAGCTATCTTTAACATAACCTTTTTCAACTAAGTCATCCGCGACTTCTTTGAAAACTTCCTGCCTGGTTGTACCTGAACTAACATAGACAATCCTTGGATCAAAGAGAGATTCGATTGCTGTTTCGCTCATATACAGATCACCTCTTTCAAACATTGGCAAGTTAAAGTTTATTTATGTTTGCCTTTGTTTATTTTTGATTACAGCTTCATTCTAATTAAGCGCTTTCATATTGTCAACAGGTTTTTTGAAATCGAATTTGCACCAATTAAAGCGTTGACATTCGGGAACGCAAATATTATTCTTAGCTTGTAACACAAATGAACAAAAATAAACATTTAAAAAGAAAAAGGAGGGGTGCGAGTGCTAAAAAATGAACGAATGATGAAAATTTTGAACGCAGTTAATAGTAAAGGAACGATCACGGTTAATGATTTAGTCGATAAGCTGTCAGTTTCGTCAATGACTATTCGGCGGGACCTCGACGAACTCGAGAAGCAGGAAAAAATTGTGCGAGTTTTTGGCGGGGCTCAAAGCGTTAACTTAGTGTCGCAAACCGAACCTTCATACATTCAAAAACGCAAAATTCATTTAGCTGAAAAAAACGAAATCGCCAAAGAAGTGGCGAGCATGATTAAACCTAACGAAACCGTCTTTCTTGGTCCCGGTTCGACAAATGAATTAGTTTCTAAATATTTGGAAATCGACAATTTACGAATCGTAACTAACAGTTTACCAGTGTTCCAGCGCTTTTCGGATGAACACGATTTTGACCTTTGCTTAGTCGGGGGAACTTACCGGCGCCGCAGTGGTGCGTTTGTGGGTAGTTTAGCGGAAGAATTTTTACGCAACATCAAAATGCACAAGGCGTTTGTAGGGGTCAACGGTATTTCAAATACGAGCGTGATGAATGCGGATACTGACGAAGGTGCGTCACAACGGGTGGCTTTGGAGCAATCACAGAGTAAATACATTGTGGCTGACCACCATAAGTTGGATCATGATGACTTCTATAATTTCTACGATTTAAGCAACGTTGACGGTCTGATTACCGATGCGGGCGTTAAGCCGGCAATTTTACGGCGTTACCAGCAAATCACCAACGTACACGTTGCTAAAAAGATTGAATAAGAAAAGGAGCAGTGAATATGAAAGTTGTAGTAGGTGCAGATAAAGCAGGTTTTGACTTGAAAGAAAAGGTAAAAACGTACCTTAAGGACCATGGATACGAAGTGGTGGACGTTAGCGAAACGCCTCACGACGACTTCGTGGATTCTTCCTTAGCCGTTACGGATAAGGTTTTAAACGACAAAATTGAAAAGGCTATCATGTTTGACGAATACGGAGTTGGTTCAGCAATGGCCAGCAATAAGGTCAAGGGAATGGTTACGGCAAACGTAGTCGAAGAAAATACCGCCCACATGACCGCCATGCATAACGGCGCAAAGGCAATCGCAATTGGTGCCGGCATTGTTGGTGAAAAATTGGCTTACAACATCGTGCAATATTACTTGGATACCGAATATGCCGGCGGTCGCCACCAAATCCGTTTGGACATGCTTAACAAAATGATTTAATTAGGGAGGAAGCATAGAATGATTATTTCAATTGGCAACGACCATATCGTTACAGACGTAAAAATTCAATTATCAAATTTCTTGAAATCCTTAGGCCACGAAGTCATTGATGAAGGTACTTATGACACGACCCGGACCCACTACCCAATTTATGGCAAGCGGGTTGCCGAAGACGTTGCGGATGGCCGCGCAGACCTCGGCGTGGTACTTTGTGGCACGGGGATTGGCATTAGCACCGCGGCAGATAAAAACGAAGGCGTCCGAGCTGCGTTAGTTTCTAACCTAGTTGCCGCACGTTACGCTAAAGAAGAGCTTAACGCTAACGTAATTGGTTTTGGCGGTGCGACCGTTGGCGAACACCTCTGTGAAGACATCATTAAGGTGTTCTTGGATTCAGAATACAAGGAAACCGAAGAAAACAAAAAGTTGATCGATAAGATTGATCACATCGCGACACCCAACCCTGACCAAAAGGATAATCCACACTTCTTTGACGAAGAAAATGAAAAGTGGGCTGCAGGGGTTTACCACGATTAATCGAGGCCGATTATCAATTTGTGCAAATATTTGTTAAAATTGTAAGCGGTACCTGAAAGGGCATTCAAAAATATTTTTTAGACGAAAAGGGGAACATGGACACTATGAAAACATTGACAGAAGGAAAACTACGGGGATTGAAGGCTTTATCAGACGAAAACGGCGTGATTAGTGCTTTAGCAATTGACCAACGCGGTTCGTTGAAAAAAATGATTGGCGCAGCAAGTGGGCACGAAGCTAGCCAAAAAGAAATTGAAGACTTTAAGGTAGCCGTTTCTTCCGAATTGACCCCATACGCAAGTGGAATTTTGCTTGATCCAGAATACGGGATTCCCGCTGCACGGGTTCGTGACGAAAACGCCGGTTTACTAACGGCTTATGAAAAAACGGGTTATGACGCAACTGAACCGGGCCGTTTCCCAGACATCCTTGATCAATGGTCAGTACGTAAGCTTAAGGAATTAGGCGCTGACGCCATCAAATTCTTGTTGTATTACGATGCTGACGAAGGTGAAGAAATTAACGAACGTAAGCACGCCTTTATTCAACGTCTCGGCGACGAATGCAAGGCCGAAGACATTCCGTTCTTCCTAGAACTAGTTTCGTACGATGCTAATAACGATGACGTAAAGGGTAAGGAATACGCTAAAGTTAAACCGCACAAAGTTATCGAAATGACTAAGGAATTTTCCAAACCGGAATATGGTGTAGATGTTTTGAAACTCGAAGTGCCAGTTAACCAGACTTACGTAGAAGGCTTCGCAGAAAACGATGCGGACGTAGTTTACAGTAAGGAAGAAGCTGCTAAGTACTACAAGGAACAAAGTGATGCCACTGACTTACCATTCATCTTCTTGAGTGCTGGTGTTTCTGCAGAATTGTTCCAAGAAGAACTTCAATTTGCGCACGACGCGGGTTCGAAATTCAACGGAGTACTTTGTGGCCGGGCAACTTGGCGCGGTGCAATTGAACCATTTGCTGGTGAAAGCGAAGAAGTTGGTCGCAAGTGGCTGCAAACTCAAGGTAAGAAAAATATTGAGGATTTAAACAAAGTTTTGGCAAAGAGTGCAACTCCTTGGTTTGAAAAGGTACAAAAATAATTACGAAAAGGTCCAGAAAATGACGAACTTGGAAAAAATTCAAGAGGCGAACCCTCAACTAACGATTTACCAGGTGGATGACGACCAATTTCGGGATTACGGTGTCGTATATAACCAATTTGATTTATCGGAAATCAACGATTACATGGCGAAGGTGGCAGTTACCGCTGCAAACCAGTACGTACCGAAAAATCCTGCAATTGAGCAAATGAGCGTGATCCATGAAATCAGCGGGGATGTTTTTGGCGGAATGGCGCTTTCAGCAGGCCAGTGTGTGGGCCACTGTGATGCCTTTTCAGCCGTTGAATTTCACCAAGGTAGCGAAGTGAACATCACCTTTACCGACGTGATCATGGTGTTGGGGAAGCGGCGTGATTTACGGAATTACGAATTCCACGCCGTTGACGACGCGCAAATTTTCTACGTTCCGCAAGGGACCGTCTTTGAAATGTTTAGTGATACGCTGCATTATAGCCCTATTGAGGTCACGCCAGCGGGATTTAAAGCGGTGGTGGTTGTATTGGATGGTACGAATGAATCTCTCCCAAGTTCATTTAAAGCCCATAACCCCATGCTAGTGAAGAAAAATAAATTCCAGCTGGCGCACGCAACGCGCGCTGATAAGGTCAAGGCCGGGACCTTGCCGGGGGTTAAGGGTCCCTTAATACAAGTTCGTTCGATTCCGGATTAGAGGAGGTCATTAAAATGGATTGCAATGTTGATGAAGAAAAATTAACTGCCGAACAAAGGGCGGAAATTGAACGTCAAGAAGAATTGCACCAAGAAATGATTAAACGCCAGTTAGAAGAGTTTCCGGTTAAGGATCCCTTTTAACTAACGCCAACTCAGGTTATAAAACGAGATTCGGAAATTCCGGTCTCGTTTTTTTGTGAGCGCTCCCTTAATAACGTCGGCCAAAATTAAAAGGACTTCCCGAGAATGTAAAAATACTCTGGTACAATAAAACTATGATTATTTAAGACGAGGAAGGGTACGGCATGGACTGGAGAAAAAGTAAAATTGGTATTTTGGCCATGATTTTAGTGGTGATTTTGGTGGGATCGATGATGCGGACGCCGATAACCACGATTCCCTTGATTTTGGGCAATTTAGCGCAAAGTTTGCGGGTGGCTCAGGGAAGTTTAGGAATTTTAACTACCCTGCCGTTAGTGATGTTTATGGTATTTTCTAATTTTGCTTCGCGCATTTTAAAACGGATGGGTTTTAAACGGTCGTTGCTATTAGCGTTAGCTATTCTGGTGCTCGGATCGGCGTTACGGATGGTGGTCACAATGCCCACAATGATTGGCGGGACGATTTTAATTGGGGTCGCAATCGCCTACCTAAACGTTTTTATGCCGTCGTTTGTGGCAGCCTATTTTCCGCAGCGAATTGGGTTATACACCACCCTATACACCTTTTCAATGATGATGGGCAGCGCGATTTTTAACTTAATCACCGCCCCGATTGTCAAGGTGGCGGGATGGTGGACGATGTTGTTAATCTTAACCGTGGTTCCGTTATTGGCATGGTTGACGTGGGGATTGGTTGTTCCGCATCTGCCGGAAGAAATGGACCAGCATGCGCCGACTCCGGCGGTTGCTAAGGCAGCAACCAAAACGGTGATTTGGCAAAATAAACGGGCCTGGTGCTTCCTACTGGTATTCGGTTGTCAATCGGTAATGATGTACACTTTTACGGCGTGGATGCCGTCATTAATGGCGTATCATCGCGTTGGTTCGGGCATCATTGGGGCAATCATGGCCTGCTTTTCGTTAATCGGGCTACCGGTTTCGGTATTTTTGCCCCAAACCTTGACCCGGGTAAGTCGGCACACTCAAACGGGATTAATTCTTTCAGCAGGTGCCGTCGGTCTTGGAGCAGCCGGGATGCTCTTTGTGCAAAACACTGCTGCCACCTGGTTTTGGTTAATTGAGGCGTTATTGATTGGTTATTCGGTAAACCTCTTCTTTGTTTTTGTAATGACCATGTTCGCCGTGAAGACAGCTTCGCCATATCAAACGGCGCAATTATCCGGCATGTCTCAAGCGGGCGGATACCTTATCGCGGCTTTAGGACCAATGCTTTATGGAATGGCGTTCTCCGCAAACCCAATTGGCAGCGTACAAAACGTGGTTTACCTCGGCATCGTTTTAGTTGCCACGGTATCCGGCCTGGCGGTAGTAAAGATGGATCAAATTTAGTAAAATTACAGAAAAATATATAACCCCTTTTTACCAGCGGCTGATGGAGTTGCTGGTGGAAAGGGGTTATTTAGTAAAAAAGTACAATTTACATAAAAAATTCCAAAAATAACGGCTGTTTACCAATTCTGCCATAACGGGAAGGATGTTTAGTAAATTGAACTTGTAAGCGCTTATATTTGTGTTATTATCAAAGTATCAAATAAATAATTAAACGTAAAAGGGTATATACCAATGTATAAAGAAAAATACTTTGAAGAACTAAAAAAAGAATTTAATAACGAAGATGAGATTGTAACCGAGATCGTCAACCTGGAGGCGATTTTAAATTTGCCCAAAGGGACCGAGTATTTTATCAGTGACATTCACGGCGAATACGACGGACTCAACCACATTTTAAAGACTGGAGCGGGGATCATTAGTGAAAAAATCAACCTCCGTTTTCCTGAAATGGCGGCGGCTGATAAAAAGGAATTAAACTTTGTGGTGGCCTACCCTAAATTCATGATTGAAAAAGTTCAACAGGGTAAAAGTGCCGACGAGTTAATTCAATGGTATACCACCATTATTCCACGGATGATTGAGGTCACCCAATATTGCGCTAGCAAATATTCACGTTCAAAGGTCCGGAAGACGTTGCCCAAGAAGTATGCGTACATTATTGAAGAGTTGCTGTATGTAGAAGGCAGTCCGAAAAATAAGCAGAAGTACTACGCACAAATCATTAACAAGGTCATTGAATTGAACCGGGCGCAGGATTTCGTTCAAAGCTTGGCTGCTACGATTCAAAAACTGGTAATCGACCACATTCACATTGTGGGCGACGTTTTTGACCGGGGCCAAAAGTCTAACCAGGTTTTGGAACTGTTGGAAAATGCCCACTCCCTAGATTTTCAGTGGGGGAATCACGACGTCCTCTGGTTGGGCGGTTACGCCGGTTCGCAGGCCTGCATCGCAACCCTTTTCCGGATTGCAACCCGGTACGGATACATTTTTGATTTAGAACGGGAATACGGAATCAATTTACGGGCGTTGTTTACCTTTGCCGACCAACATTACGAAGCCGACCCGTTTTTCTACCCGAAAGCTGGGGAATTTAACCAACAAAACGCGGATTTGTTGTCCAAGGTTCACCAAGCCTTGACCATTATCCAATTCAAGCTAGAAGGCCAAATTATCGCCCGGCAACCCGATTTTGAAATGGAAAATCGCCTGTTTTTGCAACAAGCGGTCACTGGCGCAGTTGAAATTGATGGCCGGACCTATCCGCTAAGTCACGGCTGCTTCCAAACGGTGGACCCACAACACCCCTACGAACTGACCACGGAAGAGCAGGAAGTTATCCAGAGTTTGGGTTACTCGTTCCGGCACGCCCCACAAATCAGGGCCCACATGGACTTTATTTTACGTAAGGGGAGCATGTATCTAATTTACAATAATAATTTGCTTTACCACGGCTGCATTCCGCTTACCGAAGATGGTGATTTCGACGAATTTGAATACCGGGGGCACCGTTATGCCGGCCGGAAGCTACTCGATTTCTTTGAACAGCGGATTCGCGCGGCCACCAGTAAGGCGGATTTTGCGGAAAATGATGATACCGATTTAATGTGGTACTGCTGGATTGGCAAAAAATCACCGCTTTTTGGGCGCACGGCCATGACCACGTTTGAACGTTACTTTATTGACGATAAAAAGACCCATCGCGAAGGTGATAATCCGTACTTCATGCTTCGCGACCGGCTTTCTACGGCGCACTATATTCTAGATAAATTTGGGTTGGACGAGCGTTCCAGCTACATTATTAACGGGCACACTCCGGTAAAGGTGGGCAATGGCGAGTCACCAATCAAGGGCGGTGGTCAAATTTTAGTAATTGACGGCGGCTTATCGAAGGCCTATCAGAAGGCGACTGGAATTGCCGGCTACACGCTGATCAACAATTCATACGGGTTCCAAATCGTTACCCATACGCCGTTTTTGGGAGTGGCCGAGTTGTATAACTCGACGACCGGTTCGGCAACTTTGAAACGGGTGATTGACCGGGATCTGCCCCGGCGCAACATTGCCGATACAACCATCGGGATGGAACTTAAGCGCCAAATTGACGACTTGAAATTTCTTCTGCAAAACGACGACAACTAGTCGTTATACTTTTTGGAACGCAAGATTCGCCAAGTAACCAAGGCGAGCACCAAACTGACGATAATCATCATTAAAAAGCCGAATTTAGTGTGTTCACCAGGCAGCCCGCCGGTGTTCATCCCCCACAACCCGGCAATCAACGAGGGAACCGAGATGACCAGGGCGGCCGAATCTAAATACTTCATCAAGTGGTTCAAATGGTTACTCATAATGTCAGTAAATAAACCGCTGATCGCTTCAATTAAGTCACGATAAATGGCAATTAACTTCGTGATTTGGCGTTCAGCGGTTTTAATGTTGTAAATCATCGCTTCATCCGCCAAATTATCGGTAAATTCCGCTAACTTAAAAAGCCGTTCTAACGCTTGGTGTTGGGTATCAAGGGTGTGCTCTAAGACGACGGCCTCTTTTTTGATATTTTTGATTTCGATGAGATATTCATTTTTGGTGGTTTCCGTAGATTGTGCTTCAATTTCTTCGAGCTGCTCTTTAATATGTGCGAGTTTTACGCGATAGTTGGAGTAAATTTTTAAGAGGAAGCAGGCAATCAGTCCTTCGTTGGAATTAAACAGGGTGGTTTCGTAAAGTTGTCGAATTTCAGTGGCGCTTGCCGACTCTTCGTGGACCAAAAAGGTTAGTTGTTCCGGCTCTGAAACGATGATTAAAGGATCTAACAATACCTGAGAGTCAAGAATGTTATCGGTAGGTGCGAGGTTACAGACTGCAATCAAATAGGCAATTTCGTCTTCGCCATGCTTGAAACGCATGGTTCGGGGAAAGACTTCGGGAGTTTGCAGGCCTGCCGTAATGGTTGCCGGCCACTGATGTTTTTGGATTAAATTGTTGAGAGAATCAACACTGGTGAAAGTTTCAATTTTGAGCTGGACGTGGTGATTAGGCATGCCGGAACTCCTTTCTCGCTAAACGTTTACATAACGTGAGCCTTTTTCTTTTTAAAAATATTCTATTATATTAAAATGCTAATTACAAAAGAAAGGAGTTGTATGCACATGAATCAACCAGATTTAAAGGATCCCCGTACGCTGTACCATACGGATAAATTTCCGGCACAACAACAGGACACCCCAGCAATCCAAGGGAAGATGACTCCCGTACCCGACTGTGGTGAAACTAGTTACGTAGGTCACGACCTGCTGTTAAACCGGAAAGTGCTTGTAACCGGTGGTGATTCCGGAATTGGTCGCGCGGTGGCCATTGCATTTGCCCGGGAAGGCGCCGACGTAGCCATCCAATTTTTACCAGGTGAAGAAGCCGACGCGCAAGAAGTGGAACACTACATCACTTCTGCAGGGCGTCAAGCGCTCTTACTCCCGGCTGATTTACGCGATTCAAATGCTCCCGAAGAAATTATCCAACGGGTGGTTGATGAATTTGGCGCACTCGACACGTTAATTTTAAACGCGTCCCAACAAATTGCGCACGAAAAAATCGACGACCTGCCGATCCAACAAATTAAGGATAGTTTTGACGTGAACGTGGTTGCCATGTTAGCGATGGTCAAGGCTGCCAAACCGCACCTTCCAGCGGGTGGTGCGATCGTTACCACTACTTCGATTCAAGCGTTTAATCCAAGCACCCAGTTGTTAGATTACGCCGCAACCAAAGCAGCAATCGCAAACATGACGATTAACTTGGGTCAACAGCTAATTGAACAAGGGGTGCGGGTTAACGGCGTGGCTCCAGGACCAATTTGGACTCCAATCCAATTGGATCATGGTCAACCAGAATCCTCGATCCCTGAATTTGGGCAAGATTCACCAATGGGCCGGGCTGGACAACCAGCTGAATTAGCCCCAGCATACGTCTTCCTAGCGTCCAACTTAGCTAGTTACGTAACTTCCCAAATTTACGGCGTAACTGGTGGCGAACCAATCAACCTTTAAGGAGGAATGGCGATGCCTTGGACAAAAAAAGATTACCCCAGCTCCATGAAAAATCTTAAGGAGCGGGTGCGTAACAAAGCAATTGAAATTGCAAATGCTTTGTTACAAGAAGGCTATGATGAAGACCGGGCAATCCCGATTGCCATCAGCCAAGCAGAAAAATGGGACCAGGACCACCCTGAAGAATAGGTGGTACTAAAAAACTTTAAAAACGCGTCTACTAGGACAGCTTGTCGCTAGTAGGCGCGTTTTTGTGCGGTAAATTTAGTTGTTAGCGGAAGACCCGCTAGTTGTGCTATACGCATAGTCATAATAGGAAGGACTGCTGTAATTATAGTTCGGAGAACTACTATAAGTTGAATCGTTCCCTGTTGAACCATAAGTCCCATCAGTATAACTATCGCTAGAATCATAACTAGAGCTTTCGGCGGCGGCTGAGGACGCTGCCGCAGCACTTTCTGCCGCTGCTTTAGAACTCGATTCAGCTGCCTTAGAAGCTGATTTGGAAGCTTCTTTAGAGGAAGATTCCTCGGCTGCTTGGCGGGCTGCCTCTTCTTCGGCCTCTTTTTGGGCGGCGATTGCGGCTTCGCGAGCAGCTTTTTCGGCCGCCTTATTTTCTTTATTAACGATTGACTTAAGGCTGATCAACTTAGTTTGTTCATCAACGGTGCGTTGCGATTGTTGATTTTTGCGCATGTCTTTAATTAGCGCGTCAATGGTTGTAACGCTAATTTTTTGGTTTTGCCGGTGAGCATTCATAATGGCTTTGTACCGCCGACTAAGTTGGTCCGCTGTTTTAACGATGTGATTTACCTTTTGTAACCGTTGCTGGTACTTCTTATCGAAAGCTTGTGGAACGGCGCTGTTCGATAAGGTTTGTATTTGGTGCTTAACTTTTTTGGTAGTTACCTTTAAATCAACTCGATTTTGTTGATTGAATAAGTGCTGATAATCTTGCCGCACTTGGTAAGCATTGGCGGCTTGGTTCTGCGCTTTTTGTAACGTTTGTTTCTGTGGTCGGTCCTTTAATTGTGCAACGTCATCTTTAAGGGTGGTAATTTGTTGTTTGGTGACGCTTTTCTTTAGATCGGAATGGTTAGAATCGACGTACAACCGGTCGATGCGGGTCTGCAAACGGTCAACTTTACTAGAGTAGAGAGTTTTACTAATACCCCATCCGCCGCCGAAAAGCACGGCACACACTAAAACAATGCTACCAATTAAAATTGACCAGTGTCGCATAACTAAGCGCCGATGACGCCGTTTTGCAGACCGGCGCCCCCGGTAAAGGTCGTCTTCAACAAATTCATTTTGGTACGGATCCCGTGGATTGATCCAATTTTTGAACTTCGATATCCATCTATTTAGTCTTTTGTTCATAAAAACTAATCCCCCAAGGTGTCAGCCAACACGTTTAAATTTAGTTAAATTAAATTACGAATTATAACTATTAACATTATACTTTGTTTTGACAGATTAGGGCAAAAAACATTACATTAACTCCAAATTACTGCTCATTTTTTTGAGTTTGTGTGTAGCTTCTTCCATTGACATGAGTGATTCATCGAAAAATGACTCGCTAAGGGTGACAAATAGACGTGCGGGTAATTCAATTAAGGTCTCGTCTAAGGGTTCGCTAGGCAGCCGATCCCCTTGAAGACAGTGGTCAACGCGGGAAAAGACTTCCTTGCGTGGTTTAATAACGGCCATTCCTAATGCTTCTGAAAGGCCTTTCATAATTAAGTAAGTTAATTCCGCTACCCGTTGCGCCTTAAGTAATTTGTTTCGAATAAAGGCTTCCTTGAAAGGGACTTGGAGCTGGAGACACTTACCGTGACAATTAAAGTTTAAAAATGACGAGTGGGGATGCTGTTGATCCGCGTAAAAGTCGGTTAGGTGATGAACAAAGGCCCAATCGGCAGGCCGGCGGGTCGTTCCGGTTAACGGAACCACCCGTTGGGTACCTAAAACTACTGGGCGAGCCTGTTTGATACCTAGATAATCGGACATCACCCGCAAAAAGAGGTCCCGACAAGGTTGGGTACGGACAAAGTTACGAATAAGTTTACGGGTTGATTGATTAGTAATATGGGGAGGTCGTTCGGTATCAATGATCAAAGTGGAACCAGGACAACGCCAGTGGCTAATGTCTTGCAAATAAAGGGTGGTTTCGCTGAAAATTTGCGCGTTTTTGATAAACGGTAAATTAAGGTTCCGTTTTTGATCCGAAAAAACTTGACTTGAGCTGAGCTGCTGAAATTCATCATAGTAGTTCAGTTTAACTTCCATACTAAAACAATCTCCTCCAAAATGATTACTAATCAATATTTTTTTGCATTTGAATATTATCAAAGCGCTATCACGTTAACAAGTATCTGAGTCAAATTCAGCACATTTTGCCAATTATCTAGGTATTTATAAGACACATTTTATTTGAAATGAAATGTGGTTTCATACTTTTAAATAAATTTACGAATTATATTGAAATGACGTTTCAAACGCGGTACAATTAAGCAACTCAAATGAAAGCGAATACATGGAGGTGCAATTTAATGTTAGATTTAAGTCGGTTAACGACGGAAACCCGTAACCCACAGACGATGCGGTTGGATGAATTATCAACGGCAGAAGTACTCCAAATTATGAATCGTGAGGACCAGACCGTGGCCCAGAGCGTACAAAAAGCGCTCCCGCAGATTACTAAAGCGGTGGACCAAATCATTAAAAACTTTAAGCAAGGTGGCCGACTTTTTTATATGGGCGCCGGAACCAGCGGTCGGCTAGGCGTGCTGGATGCTGCTGAGTGTGTGCCTACCTTTGGTACAGATCCAGAAATGGTGCAGGGACTGATTGCTGGAGATGAAAAAGCGATGACCGTAGCGGTGGAAGGCGCGGAAGATTCTTTGACTTTGGGCCCGACAGATTTAAAAAAACGGCACCTCACGGATAAAGATACCGTGGTGGGGATTGCTGCAAGTGGTCGCACCCCGTACGTAATTGGCGGATTAGACTACGCACGAGAAATGCATGCTGCCACAATTAGTTTGGCTTGCAACGCGGATGCAGAAATTAGCCAACATGCCGAAATTGCCATCGAAGTCCCGGTGGGGCCCGAAGTATTGACCGGTTCCACCCGGCTAAAATCGGGAACCGCACAGAAATTAGTGTTAAACATGCTTTCAACGGTTTCAATGATCGGAATTGGAAAAGTGTATAAGAATTTGATGGTTGACGTTAAGCCCACTAACGCAAAATTAGTGGAACGGTCTAAGCGGATTATTATGCAAGCGACCGATGCGGATTATGAGACCGCAACCACAATGTTTGAAAAGGCCCACCAAAACGTTAAAGTTGCCATTGTGATGATTTTGACGGGGGTCGACGAGGCGAAAGCTCAAAAACGGCTTCAAGAAGCCCATGGTTTTGTTAGAAAGACGATTGATTAGGAGGTTGAAGTAATGACGGATGCAAAAGTAAAGCAAATCGCGCAGGCCATCTATGCTAACGTGGGGGGTCCCGGCAACGTTGCCAAGTTGATTCACTGCATGACGCGGGTGCGCATGACCATTAAGGATCCGAGCTTGGTTAACATGGCCGGGTTAAAACAAATTGACGGTGTGATGGGAGTCGTGGACGACGATACTTTACAAGTAATCGTGGGTCCCGGTACGGTTAACAAAGTTGCCGAAGAAATGGTCCGCGAAGTCGGAGTAAAACTGGGTGATCCTTTCCCTGAAACGGTGATGGACACTAGTAAAATGACGGACAAGGAAATTGTGGAAGCTAAGGCGGCCCAAGTAAAGGCGGCCCAAAAGGCTAAACAAAAACAAACTCCCGTAAAACGAATTTTGAAATCGATTTCGAACATCTTCATTCCGTTGATTCCGGCCTTTGTCGGAGCTGGTTTGATTGGTGGGATTGCCGCGGTACTCTCCAACTTGCTCGTGGCTGGTGACATCAGCAAGAGTTGGACGGATTTGATTTTAGTGCTGAATATCATTAAAAACGGGGTGTTTGCCTACCTTTCCGTTTACGTTGGTATTAATAGTGCGACCGAGTTCGGCGCGACTCCTGGTTTAGGGGGTGTGATCGGGGCGGTAACCCTGTTAAACGGGATGACTCCCGAAGCTCCGTTGCACAATATTTTTAACGGCCAACCAATGAGCGCCGGACAGGGTGGAATCATCGGCGTAATTTTTGCCGTTTGGGTACTATCCTTAGTCGAAAAGCAACTTCATCGCTGGGTACCAGATTCAATTGATATTATTGTGACCCCAACGATTACATTATTAGTTATTGGAATATTTACCATTTTCCTAGTGATGCCAGTTGCCGGCGTAATTTCAAGTTCCCTAGTTGGTGCAATTAACTGGATTCTAAACATTGGCGGCGCGTTCTCTGGTTTTGCGTTAGGAGCATTGTTCCTTCCGATGGTAATGTTTGGTTTGCACCAAATTCTAACCCCGATTCATATTGAAATGATTAACAAAACTGGGGCGACTCCATTGCTACCAATCCTTGCCATGGCGGGTGCTGGACAAGTCGGTGCGGCCTTTGCACTTTGGGTTAAATGCCGGCGGAACCGCCAGTTGACTAACTTAATTAAGGGAGCTCTGCCAGTTGGAATCTTAGGAATCGGTGAACCCCTAATTTATGGGGTAACGTTGCCACTAGGGCGGCCGTTCATTACCGCATGTATCGGTGGTGGGATCGGCGGTGCCGTAGTTGGCGGCCTCGGCCACGTAGGCGCGATCGCAATCGGCCCTTCCGGAGTAGCTTTGATTCCGTTAATTACTAACGGCCACATTTACGCGTACGTGCTCGGCCTCTTAGCTGGATATGCCGGCGGATTCGTGGCAACCTACTTCTTTGGAATCCCTAAAGACGCCCTCGTTGGCGATACTGAAGTTAACGCTGAAGTTCAAAATGAAGTTCAAAACGACGCTCCAGCTAGTTCAACAGCTGTTCGTAGTGGTTCGGCGACCGTAACGGCCCCCGTTAGCGGCAAGGTAGTCGAACTTGACCAAGTTCCTGATCCGATGATGGCCCAAGAAGTGATGGGCAAGTCGATTGCGGTAAAGCCTGACGAAAATGATTCTCAAATTTACGCTCCGGTAGATGGTGGAGTCACCATGGTGGCAGATACCAACCACGCAATTGGCTTCAGAGATGAAATTGGGGAAGAAGTCCTCGTGCATATCGGAGTAGATACAGTAAAATTAAATGGAAAAGGATTTGAAATTAACGTACAAGCTGGTGACCAAGTGCACCAAGGCGACGTGATTGGAAAGGTCGATTGGTCCGTAGTTCGGAACGCCCACCTAGACCCGGTTACCTTGACCATTATTACTAATTCGGCTGATTATCAAGTTGCCAAAAAGGATGGGCAAACGGACGTGCAAGCTACGTCAATTTTAATGGAAAATCAACGCTAGCCACGATTAATTGCGCCAGCGTGAGGAGGGTTGTCGATGAAAAGTGTTGTATTTACCTTAAAAAATCAGTTAGGTGATTTTACCAAAAAGGAAAAGCAAGTTGCGCAATTTATCATTAACCATCCTCAAGCGGTCCTGGAATCAAATGCCAAACAAGTTGCCGATCAAGTAGGCACGAGTGCTGCGACAGTAATTCGTTTAGCAAAACGGGTTTGCAAGAATGGCTTACCCGAACTGAAAGAACGCTTGAAGAACGAAACGATGGTCAACGACAAGTTTTTCGAAGAGATTGATCCAACGGATACGCTTGAAGTAATGAAGCAAAAGATGGAATACCGGATTAATCACACCATTGAGCAAACCAACCGGACGGTCAAGGGCGGAGCAGTCCGTAACGCAGCCAAATTGCTGGATCAGGCCGACGTGGTTTACACTTATGGCATGGGAGCATCACATTTAGTAGCGGACGATTTGCAACAAAAGTTCGTTCGGCTTGGTAAGCCGGTCGCCCAAACTCAAGATATCCACCTGCTGGCCGCGGGAATGTCCAAGGGGCGTGGAGCAGTTGTACTGATTTCTAACTCAGGAGAGACTAAGGAAACCTTACAGCTTCTGGGAGCTGCCCGGGCACTCGATTTACCAGTAGTGGCGATTACCCGGGTGTTAAATAGCCCCTTAGCTCGTCAAAGTACGGTGGTGCTAGCTCATAGTGATAGTGGGGAAGGAAATCAGTTGCGAAGCGCGGCCACGACCTCGCTAATGGCCCAACTTTACGTGGTTGACCTACTCTATTATTCCTATTTAAAACTTCATTTTGAAGATCACGTCGATCAATTGACGAAATCACGTAGAATTATCAAGAGCAATTTTTAATTAAAACCAACACGGTTTCTGGTGGCGGAGAGCTACTGGGAATCGTGTTTTTCGTTAGAGTGGTAAAATTGAAACGGAGAATTTACTTATTATTAAGAACGATAGGGAGGTTAAGAAATGCAAGCCATGGATTTAGACTGGTGTTTTCGGCTCGTGGTGGCGGCAATATGTGGCGGTTTTATTGGTTACGAACGGTCGGCCCGGTTGAAAAACGCTGGAATTCGGACGCATATTATCGTGGCTTTAGGAGCTGCCTTAGCCATGTTAATCTCTAAATACGGATTTTACGATTTACTGCAACATCCGGGAATTGGGTTGGATCCCTCCCGGATTGCGGCCCAAATCATCAGCGGGATCAGTTTCATTGGCGCCGGAACCATCCTGGTGCGGGGCGCAGGCGTCAATGGCTTAACTACCGCTGCTGGAGTGTGGGCTACCGCCGCGGTCGGGATGGCCGTCGGATCGGGATTGTACTTTATTGGAATTGTGGCCGCGCTCCTAATCGTGGCCTCGCAATCTTTGTTCCGGGATAATTTAGTTTTGAAATACCTATTACGACACAAACATTTTCATTGCCAGGTTTTGCTAAAAAACGACGCCACGACTTTAACAACGATTCATGCCATCTTCCACGACGTCGGCTTTGCTCGCAAGACGTTTTCCATTAGCAACGTGACTACCGAACGGATCACCGTAGAATTGGAAGGAATTTTAACTGACAAGCAGGACATCGATGCCGTTTTAATGAAAATTTCGAAGAATCCGGCGGTGGTGGAAGTTCAGCGGGAAGACTAGACGCAAGATTTGTACGATTTGGTTGGCTGGTCAAGCCCGTAAAGATTAGCAAATTAAGCATTATCCGGAGAATGAGAAAAAATATAAAGTCATTTGGGTATGCTGACTTCATTTTATATAGAATCAAAAGTGCTTCTTCAGAATTTTCGAGTTCTGAAGAAGCGCTTTTTTAGTTGGTAAAACTTTCAAGTTTAAGAATTGGTATATACATCTTAAAGGTGATAAAAATTGTGTAGAGATAAGGTTGTTAGCGCAAACTATTTTTAATTAAAAAATGGCAATTTAACGATTGTCTTTGGTTAGATAAAGGTTATACTTTATTTGTAAACGTTTACACTTGTTGAAATTAGATGGGATTTATCTGATGAGGAGATGGATGTAATGGCAGCGAATATTTTAATGACGCGAGTTGATAATCGTTTGGTACATGGACAAGTCGGGGTGACCTGGACCAGGGCGGTAAAGGCCAACTTAATCGTGGTGGCTAATGACGACGCGGCCAATGACGAACTGCAACAAAAGCTGATGGCCACCACCGCGGACTCTTCCGGGGCGGATATTCGGTTCTTTACGATTGAAAAGACGATTAACGTGATCAATAAGGCTGCGGATCGACAACACATTTTTTTGGTGGTAAAAACGCCTGGTGACTTGCTTAAATTAGTGGAAGGCGGCGTGCCGGTTAATAAAGTTAACGTGGGCAACATGCATTTCGCACAAGGTAAACGGGAAATCACCAAAAAGGTTTACGTTGACGATCAAGACGTTCACGACCTCCTCGCAGTAGCTAATCGGGGAATTGAAATTTTTATTCAAGACTACCCTGGTGAAAAACAGTATCCAATTACCGAACAATTGTTGAAATAACGCTTAGTTAGTGTAAAGGAAGTGATTTAAGAACCCGATTTCACGGTAATGTCGCTAAACGCACCCGGCAAGCGAAGTGACTAGGCTAGTTCATTAATTTTAGATATGCCTGGTGTTTCAGCTGCTGTGTGCTGCTTATCAAGAGAGGTGAAAATAAATGTCGGTTACTCTCACACAAGGTATTTTAATTGCGATTTGGGCAATGATTTCCGGCCTTGATGCTTGGCTGCAAGCCTTCTTCATTTTCCGGCCCATCATTGTCTGTACGATTACTGGTTTGATTTTAGGGGATTTACAATTAGGGGTCATTGCCGGCGGGCTGACCGAATTAGCCTTTGCTGGACTAACTCCAGCGGGTGGTACCCAGCCACCTAACACAGTTTTATGCGGAATTATGACCGTAGTAATTGCGGCCACGAATAACACTAATCCTACCACGGCGATTGGCTTATCCTTGCCATTTGCGATGCTCATGCAGTATATTTTGCTATTCTTCTATTCATCATTTTCCCTATTTATGTCTAAATTTGACCAATACGCAGCGGAAGGAAATGCCCGTGATTTCAAACGGCTTAATTTCATTCCGCTAACGATTGTCATCGTTTCGTTTGGCGTAGTGGCTTTCCTTAGCGCTTACGCTGCGCAAACTCCGATGCATGCTTTAGTTAATTCGATGCCGCATTGGCTGACCCACGGTTTTGAATTAGCTGGTGGGATCTTACCTGCGGTTGGTTTTGCAATGCTGCTTAAGGTAATGCTGAAACCTAAATACATGCCGTACTTAGTCTTGGGATTCGTAATGGCCAGCATGATTCCATTTTCAAACGTACTACCGGTAGCGTTGGTCGGGAGCGTTTTTGCCGCGATTGAATACTTCCGGACCCGGGAAAATATGGAATTAAAGGCCCAAATTAAGGACCTTTCTGCACGTTCGCAAGGAGGTGGCATGGACGATGGTATCTAAGAATAAAAAATCCATTTTCAGCAATCATGAAATTTCAATGCTCGGTATTCGTTCTAACTTAGTACAGGCTTCGTTTTCTTACGAACGAATGCATTCACCAGAATGGACGTGGGCACAGCTGCCCTATTGGGAGAAAATTTATCGTGACGATCCCGAGGGGTTAAAGCGGGTAATGACTGACAACATGGAATTTATTAACAGCTCGCCACCGTTATACCCCATCCTCATGGGATTATTATTGACTATGGAAGAAGAACACGTTGATTCGACCACCATTAAAGGATTGAAGAACGCGTTGTTCGGGCCGATGGCTGGAATCGGGGATGCAATTTTCTGGTTCACCATTATGCCGATTGTGGGCGGGATTAGCGCCTCAATTGCTAAAAACGGAAACGTCTTTGGCCCCATCCTCTTCTTCGTGGTTTACCTCTTCCTCTTCTGGTCTCGGGCACCCTTGGCTCATCTTGGATACAACCTGGGAACCAAGGCTATTGACGTAATCCAAGAAAATTCGACGGTCATTTCGCACGTTGCTTCTATTCTGGGATTGACCGTAATTGGTTCCCTAATTGCGTCGTACGTAAAGATGCAGTTGACCATTAAAATTGGGGCCGGGAACACCGTTATTGACCTGCAAAAGCAACTTTTAGACAAGATTTTTCCTAACATTTTGCCATTTGCTTTCGTATTCTTACTGTTTTGGCTGTTGCGGAAGAACATTAGCCCGATTTGGCTGATCGTGGTGACCTTTGCCTTATCGATTATCATGGCAGCAATTGGTTGGATGTGACTAGCGAATAAAACGGAGATAATTTATGAACGAGATTAAAGTAATTGTTAGTGGCCACGGCAAATTTGCGTCTGGAATTCAAGCGGCCCTAAGTTTACTAATTAAGGTGCCAGAAAATTGGCAATTTATTGATTTTACGACCGGGATGAGCGACCAAGATTTACATCAAGAATTCGTCCAAGCCTTAGGTGCCGCACCTTTTGGAGAAACCGTGTTTTTTACTGATTTAGCCGGCGGAACGCCGTACAACGTGGCGGCTACATTGGCAGCAGACGCGGCGCAACTGCAAGTGGTTGCGGGATGTAATTTGGCTTCGTTGATGGAAACCATGTTCCAAACGTTTGGAAACGCGCATCAGTTAGCCAACGCCTTAATTAGCACCAGTCATGCAAGCATTAAAAGGTTTGATCCGAATGCTCCGGTTAGCCGAAATGCGGACGTGGACGACGGGATTTAGCAGGGAAAACTCGGCAGATCGGTGGAGCGGCATTTTTAAAATGGGTTGGTATAAAATGCTCTGTGTACCAACGCTTAAAATGGGAACGTGGTAATCGAAAAAGTATTAAATTGGAGAGATTAAATATGGATACCATTGGAATAGCGGTGATCGTAATCGCGATGATCGCTGGAGGTATGGCAATTAAAATCTATCAAGACCGACGGTACTTTTACCTAAGCACCTTCTTTTATAAAGAATCGCAAAATAGCAATGTGCTGTTTTTAGGAAAAAGTGGGCGGTACATTTTGAATCGAACTGAAATCAGCGAAGCCACCCAGCAACCAGCTAGGTTTATCATTGATGAAGGTACGTTCAAGGTTACCCCGGACCAGTTGCTTTTACAAAGTCACGATGGACTAGTGGTTACTTATGATAACGTGCGTAACCTAGTGACGAATAGGAACCCTCACGTGCGACGGCAGAGTCCAGCGGTGTCAGATTTAAGAACCATTGAGATGAAAAATCACCATTTAATTGTGGCCCAACAACCGTTAAAAAGACTGGGCGACCACCGCGCTAAAAGCGTGGTTTCAGTGCGAAAGATGCTGGGACAGGCGGAGGTCGATTAGAAGCTACGTCGGAATATTTCTGGGGAGATCTTCGCGGGTTCTGTGAGTTTTGTTATATTGGTTAGGAAGAATTGGGTTTTAGCTTAGCGTCTGCCTTGGGGTGGGCGTTTTTTTGTGGGGAGAATTTGCGAATTTTAGATGTTAAGCCCACCTGTTTAAAAGAAAATGTATAATACAATTAGTAAAAATTAATTGCAGGTGTAAAAATGGCTAACGTAAATGATCCAGTTGTAGAAAAAATTTCATTTAATAAAAACGGGTTACGATTGTTAGATGAAAGAAATGAACAGCTTTTATTAGACTACCCAACTGTTTACATTATTTATGCAGAAAACAAAGATAGCTATAGCGTTTATGTTGGAGAGACGAATAATATTAAGCAGCGAACAAGAGAACATTTTCAAGAGATGCGCTATGCTAAGAGATCCAAAATGTTTGTGGTTGGACATGAACATTTCAATAAATCATTAACACTGGATATAGAAAACAAGTTAATGCTCTACATGACTGGTAGTAAAGCCGTTAAAAATTTATCCAACAAGCGGGCTAACCCGCAGTATAAATATTTTCCTGTAGAAGAGATGAACGCTATTTTTTCAAAAATATGGCGTCAGTTACATAGAGAAAACAAGCAATTATTTCCGGTTGAGAAGGTAATTGAAGAAAATGCGCTATTTAAAGCTTCCCCTTTTCACAAGTTGACAGAAGAACAAATGAATGCTGAAATCACTATTCTGGATCATGTAAAGCAAGCGCTTAACGAAGAAAAAGAGAATCAGTTAATTCTGGTGGAGGGATCAGCAGGTTCAGGGAAGACAGTGTTACTAAGTTCATTATTTTACTTACTTAGTGGGCAAGATGAAGAATTTAAAGGAAAAAGTGCCTACATGCTAGTGAATCATGATCAGCAAGTGAAGGTCTATAACAATATCGCTAAAAAACTAGGTATCCAAAAGAAGTTTGATGAAAAAGTAATGAAGCCTACAAAGTTTATCAACAATTTTACAGATAAGGCGGATATTGCTTTAATTGACGAAGCGCATCTTTTGTGGACGCAAGGAAAACAATCTTATCAAGGGAAAAACCAACTTAACGATATTACGGATCGTGCTAAAATTACTATAGCAGTTTTAGATCCACATCAAATGCTTAGGACTCAACAATATATTGAAGAGCAAACGTTAAAAAAATTAGAGAACCGGGCTAAGAAGAATGGACATTTAATTAAATTAAGAAATCAATTGAGAATGAATGCAGCAAAAGATACTGTAAAATGGATTAAAATGCTAGTTTATGGAAATAGAATAACTAATTTACCAAGGGATGATAAAGATTACGAACTGAAAATTTTTAAGAGCCCAGGTGAAATGTATAAGGCAATCAAAGAAAAAAATCGAGACCAAAGTAAGGGACTTTCCCGAATGTTGGCTACGTTTGACTGGGAATTTAAAGAAAAGCAGGACAAAAATCACGATTTATATCAAGTAACGGTAGAGGATTTTAGCTTGCCGTGGAATCTACAAACTAAAAGCAATAATAAGGATTTATCCTGGGCTGAACGACCAGAAACAATTAATGAAGTAGGGTCTACCTACACAATCCAAGGGTTCGACTTGAATTACAGTGGTGTAATTATTGGTCCGTCAGTCAAATATCGTGATGGTAAAATCGTTTACGATCCTAATGCTAGTGCGAATAAAAATGCGGTATCAAATCGCACGTTAAGTGATGGAAGCAAAGTGAAGGTATATAATCAGCTATTACCTAACGAGCTAAATGTGTTGTTAACTAGGGGAGTTAACGGGCTTTATATTTATGCCGTTGATGATGAATTAAGAAAAGCATTGCTAGCAGCTCAAAATCAGGAAATACAAAATTAATGTAAAACATTTCAAATTTATAGGTTGATAAATTACTAATTAATAAGAGGTTGAATTCTAATTTGAATTTCAACCTCTTATTTTGTCGGATTTTAATTTTTTAAAAAAGATTCACGATAAACCATTGCAATCGGGGCAATGATTTTTTGCGGCTCTGTGGGAGTACTTTGCCCTATGTTTTGTAATAGAATGTCAACAGCTTGTTCAGCTAGTAATGTTGTGTTTTGGTGGATAGTTGTTATGGTTGGCGTTGCAATATTGGCGATTGAAGCGTCATCGAAACCGATTACGCTAAGTTTTTGGGGGACTGCAATGTGTAATTTAGCAGCTGCTTTAACAACCATAAAAGCAATGTAATCATTAATTGCGAAGATTCCTAAGGGTTGTGGGTCAGAAGAATGTTCGATTAAGAATTCTTCCAACAATGTATTTTCTTCCAAATATTGATTTGAAGACACATTCAACCTAAAAACATGCTTTTCGGGATTTTTAATATTAGTTTTCTTTTTAAGGGTGTCGATAAAACCGTGAGTCCGCTCTCTAGTTGGTGAGTAATTTGTTTTTGACAAAATCAAATAGGGATCTCGGCTATCTGTGATGATTTCATTGGTGGCTTTTTGTGCTCCCGCATAGTGATCAGATTTAATGATGTTTTCGTTATCAGATTGAGGAGCTCGATCGATGTAGACAATATTTTTATTTTGGCTGGCTAAATCAGCGTTAATGCTGTCAGTAGCTGAAATGATAATTATTCCCTCTACCATCAATTCTTTTAGAACTTTTAGATAATTTTCTTCCTGGAAATAATCCCGCTCGGTATTACAAATAATGGTTGTGTATCCCGCTTTAAATAAAAGTCCTTCACATTTTTTAACTATTTTTGAATAGAATTCATTTCTTATATCAGGCACTAAAATTCCGATTAATTTTGTATGTCCGGTTTTTAACGTGGAAGCAAGCCGATTGGGCTGATAATCTAGCTCATCCATTATGGCATGAATTTTATTTCTGGTAGCAATGCTAATATTACCAGTATTATTAATGACCTTGGAAACGGTAGTTTTAGAAACCCCGGCTCGGTTAGCAATGTCTTGAATGGACACTTTATTTTTCATGGTTATAAAATACCTCCAAAAAAATATTGACAAACATTATAGATGGCTGTTACACTTATCCTGAAATTAAGGTTACCGGTAACCTTAATTAAATAATATTATACGTATAATAATATAACTTGTTTAAAAATCTTTTTAGGGGAAACGGTATCCCCAAGTTGAGGAGTAAAATTATGGACTTATTTGATATTGATATTTATGCAGATGGTGCAGTTGTAGACGATATGGTAGAAGCTAAAGAACAATTAAACGTTAAGGGATTTACCACCAATCCTAGTTTGATGAAAAAAGCTGGAATAACTGATTACATGAAGTTTGCCAGAAAAGTTATGAATACAGTTGGTGATCTTCCAATATCATTTGAAGTATTTTCTGACGATTTTAAAACCATGAAAATGGAAGCGCTTAAATTAGCGAAATTAGGAAAAAATGTTTTTGTGAAAATTCCGATTACCAATACCAAGGGTGAATCATCAGTTCCTCTAATTAAAGAGCTGTCAGAGCAGGGTGTTTCAATCAACGTTACCGCTATCTTAACAATAGATCAAGTTAAAGAAGTAGTTCCCGCATTTAGTGAAAATACTACAAACATTGTTTCCGTCTTCGCTGGGAGAGTCGCTGATACAGGCGTTGATCCAACAAATTTAATGAAAGAGTCTGTACAAGTGGTTAAAGAAAGCAAAGGAAACACTAAGCTATTGTGGGCTAGTTGTCGAGAAGTACTAAACATTAAACAAGCAGCTGATTTAGGAGTAGATATCATTACGGTAACAACTCCTGTATTAAAAAAATTAGGCATGGTAGGAAAAGACTTAAAGAAATTATCCTTAGAAACTGTTCAAGGTTTTAATAACGATGTAAAAGATTTGGGATTTTCAATTATTTAAGCTGGACTAAAGGAGGAAAACAAATATGATCTTGTCCGCTATTTTAGTTGCAATTCTTGCGACAATTTCGCAATGGTGGTTTTTTGCACCCATTACGCGATGCATGACGTATCCGCTAACTACTGGTATTTTAGTTGGAATATTTATGGGCCACCCTATGTTAGGGATGCTGGCAGGAGCAAATATTCAATTAGTATATCTAGGATGGATTAACGCCGGGGGTGTGATGCCTAGTAACACTATGGTAGCTGGTATATATGGGACGGCGCTAACAATTTTATCTAGTGCTAGCCCAAAGTTGGCAGTTACGTTTGCAATTCCGTTTAGCTTACTAGGGTTACTAATGGTCCAAATTTATCAAACGCTAAACTCATTTTGGGTACATAGAGCGGATAAAGCACTAGCCGAAGGTAACGTAAATCAAATTCGATTTTTGAATTTTGTTCCGTCATTTATTGTGTCGTTATTGGTATATGGATTGCCAGCATTTTGCTTGGTATTGTTTGGTAAAGGCTGGGCGACAGCACTAATCAATGCAATTCCTGAAAGCTTAACCACAGCTTTAGAAGTTGTTGGTGGTCTAATGCCGGCGCTTGGAATCGCAATGCTATTAAGCTATTTAGGAAAGAAGAGTTTAAACGCATATTTCTTCATTGGATTTTTCCTAGCAGTTTATCTAAAACTTGATACAACGGCAGTAGCAATCTTTTCAGCAGCAATTGCCTTTTTGATTTTTGTTAGTCAAACAGCGAAAAAGAAGGAAGATAGCCCTAAACAAAAGAAGGTAAAACGCTTGACGTTGAATAATCGAAAAGGAGCTACTGAAGCAGTTCAACCGGCTACTAATTCCACGGATAGCGCAAGTGTGATTACTACTGACGATTACAAAGTTCAATTGAATAAACGGGATTTGATCAAGACGTGGTTATGGCAACAGTCAGATGAAGCTGCTTATAATTATGAACGTTTGCAAGCTTTAGGACTTACTAACATGATGTTGTATCCGATTCGGAAACTTTACAGTGATCCTCAAAAGCAAGCAGAAGAATTGAAAAAGTACATGGTGTTTTTTAATACAGAACCACACATGGTTGGCCCAATTATTCACGGAGTGGCTTTATCAATGGAAGAAGCTCGAGCAAATGGACAAAACGTTAGCGCAGAGGATATCAACGGTGTTAGAACTGGACTAATGGGGCCAGCAGCAGGGATTGGTGATACAGTCCAACAAGGAATTATTTTTCCGATTTTAGCTAGTATTGGTGCAACAATGGCTTTGGATCATAACTTTATTGGCCCGGTCTTCTTTACGGTAGTTTTTGAAGCAATTATTTACACGATTGGTTACCTGATGTTTATGTTTGGCTATAAGAAAGGGAAGAGCTCTGTAATTACCATTTTGAAGAATGGAATCATCGATAAGGTTACAAATGCTTTCAGTATTGTAGGTTTAATGGTAGTAGGGACTATGGCAGCAACCCGGATAACGGTGGATACTCCGTTAGTTTGGTCAATCGGAAAAAGCACGATGAAGTTACAAGAGATTTTGAATACGCTGGCTCCGGGATTAATACCGTTAGCAATTACTTTAATCGTTTGGCGATTGGTTGCCAAAAAAGTTAACCCAACGTGGATAATTCTTGGAATTTTTATAATTGGTATTGCTCTTTCATACCTAAATCTTTTAGGAGTAGTTAAGTGAGGAAATTATGGTAAAAATATTTTTAATTAGTCATGGACCATTTAGTAAAGGACTTTTAGAAAGCATTGAAATGATTGCTGGACCTCAAGAAGGCATTACCTCTCTATCTTTAGAGCGTGGAGAGAATCCTGAGGAGTTTCGGAATCGGTTACAAGAAAGCTTATCTGAAAATTACGATGCAACTAATGGAGTTTTAGTGCTCTGCGATTTAAAGGGTGGAACGCCATACAATTCAGCAGCATATTTAAGTCAAAAATTTAAAATGAAGTTGATTACCGGAATGAACGTACCAATGGTGATTACCTTAGTCACGACGAGAACTGTCGAAACATCATTAGATGAGTTGGCGACGTTAGCTACAAGCTCAGAGTCGACAAATATTGAAAATGTAAATTTGAATTTTAAACAAGGAGGAAGAAAACATGGAAAACTTAGTCTTAACAAGAATTGATGATCGGTTAATTCATGGGCAAGTAATGACTGCATGGATTAAGAACAAAGGTGCGGATCAAGTAGTAATTGTTGATGATGGAGTAGCCAAGGATGACTTTATGATTAATGTTTTAGAAAATGCGGTACCTGATAATATTGCAATTGGAATCTTTTCTAAAGAAGACGCGGTAACTTTTTTCTCAGAACCATTAGAAGCACCCACCATTATTTTGGCTAAAACTCCCCAAACGCTAGAATATATGGTTGATAATGGCATTAACATTGATGAAATTGATTTAGGTGGTATGGGAGCCAAGGAGGGGCGTGAACGACTTTATCATACTATTTCAACTAATGCAGAAGAAAATGAATCCTTTAAGCGTTTAATTGAAAAAGGCGTAGACGCATTTATCCAAATTATGCCACAAAATGAAAAAGTGAACCTAAAAGATATTCTAAACAAATAATAGTGATGAACTCTTAGATTCAGAGACTTCAAGGCGGTGACGCTTTGAAGTCTTTTTATATATCATAAATTGTCATCTACAGGTGACAGTTAGCAATAAGCACGGACATGTTCCAAATGAAATAATATGGTTGTGGCCATGAAGAAGAAGGTGAAACGGGTGGATAAAAAAGAAACACAAATAATTTATTCGCTAGCTAAAAGTGACGCATATGTGACATCAAGCCAACTTGCTTCGTTACTTCATGTATCAAATCGATCGATAATTAGAATGATTAAAAGAATAAATTCAAATACGGGAGGGGAATTAGTACGTTCTAAGAAGGGACGCGGATACAAACTTAATTACGAAGCATTTTTAAGAAATGCGCATATATTGAAAAATTTTAAAGCGTATTCTCCTATAGAACGAAGAAAAGAAGTTTTATTAAAACTGCTGTTTAAATCGCCGGAAAAAATTGGAATTAACACATTATTTGAAAACTTTTATATTAGTGAATCTGTTATTAGTACTGATATAGCGATATTAAAGCAACAGCTAAATAAAAAAGGAGTACTGTTGATTAACAGAGACCGAACGCTAAGGGTACAGGGAAACGAATCGACAATCCGAAAATTAATAATTCGACTAGTTAATAAATGGGAGGTGGATGATTATAGTTCAATTGGGACAGAAATACCAAATTTAGCTAAACGAGATCGGGATTTCGTTGTTGGACAAATGGATTATATCGAACATAAACTGCAGTCTCCGATTTCTTTCCCGTATAACGTGAATCTTTTCTATCATTTATGTATTTTAATCAAACGATATAAAAGTAAAAATATAAAGTTTGAATTTGGAGAACCAATTAGCACCGTAGAAAAAGAAATGCTAGAAAACAACCAAAAGTTATCGGCAGTAGCTGGGCACATTGTTGATACTTTGGAAGATTATATTAGTGTAAAAATGCCTCCGATTGAAAAATATTACATTTTTCAATATTTGAATTCTGCAAGGTTAATCTCCGAATCTAAAGATAAAGAATTAAAGTTCATTAATTTAACTAGGCTACTTCTTAAAAACATTTCTGAAATTTTAAAGATAACCATTCAAGGAGATGGCATTGAGGAAGATTTATCGCTTCATGTAGAGCCAATGTTTAAGCGAATTATAAATGGTATAGAAATTAAAAATCCTATTTTAGAAGATATTAAATTGGAATATCCAAATATTTTTCAAGCTACCGAGATGGTAATGAAAAAAATATTCCGAGAATACTATAGTGGCAACGTTTCTGATGATGAAATTGGTTTTGTTGCTATATACATTGCAAAATTTATTGAGCAACACGGACATAATATGAAGGCGTTAATAATGTGTTCCAGTGGTATAGGCACTTCTGAGCTGTTGAAAGTAAAAATAGAAAAAGAGCTTCCTAATTTGGTTATTGAAGATGTGATTTCTTTTAGAATGTATGAGAAAAATAAAGAAAAGTGGAATCGTAAAGTGGATTTAATTTTAACTACGATTGCAACCAACGAAAAGATTATTGATAAACCAATCGTGTTAGTGAATGCAATGTTTACGAAAACGGACAAAATAAGAGTTGAAAAGTTGATTGAAAGGTTAAGCCAGAAAAATGGAAAAGACAATTTTAAACCAAGTGATTGATGAAAAATTAATTGAAATGAATTTGAAATCAAATACGAAAGAGGGGGTAATAAGAGAATTATCAAAAAGATTATATGAACAGGGAAATATAAATGATTTAGAAGCATTTGTAGAAGACGTTTTATTACGTGAAAAGGAAGGAATTACTGGACTTGGACAAGGAGTTGCTATTCCCCATGGTAAGTCGAAGTCAGTTATTAATACCACGATTGCGATTGGTAAAAGTGAACATGATATCCCATGGGAAACGTTAGATGAAACGCCTATCCGAGTGGTGATCCTGTTCGCAGTTCGGGATATTGATGCAAGCACTGTTCATATTAAATTGCTCCAAAATGTCGCCAGATTCTTATCAGACGATGATTTTATTAATGATTTACACAACGCAGAAACTAAAGACGATCTTTTGAAATTACTAAAAAATTCAAAGGAAGGGGATGGATAGTTAATGAAAATTGTTGGTGTAGCAGCATGTACGTCGGGAATTGCCCACACTTACATTGCTAGAGAAAAAATAGTAAAGGCAGCTCAAAAATTAGGATATGAGATTCACATGGAAACTCAAGGAACAATCGGTACGGAAGATGAGTTAACAGCTACAGATATTAAGGAGGCAGACTTTGTTTTACTAGCCGTGGATATTAAGGTTAACGGAAAAGAACGGTTTACTGGTAAAAAAGTTGTTGAAGTACCTACAAATACAGCAATAAAAGCACCTACCAAATTATTGAAAACAATTGTTGAGAAGTTAGGCCTTAATGGGGGATAGAGCTATGAAAAAGTTGCAACTTAAAAAGCATGCAATGACTGCGATTTCATATATGCTTCCTCTTGTGGTGGCTTCGGGTTTATTAATCGCTATTGGAAATTTAACTGGAGGACATGAATTAACTAATTTTAATGGTAGTTATGGTATTCCATCTGCTTTAACAACGTTAGGCGTTTGGGGAATGGGATTGCTTGCACCAGTGATTTCGGCAGCAATTGCCTATTCAATTGCTGATCGGCCGGGGATTGCTCCAGGTTTATTAAGTGGAATGATTGCTTATAAAATCGGTGCAGGATTTTTAGGCGGAATGTTGGGCGGATTTATTGCCGGATGGATTGTGTTGCTTCTGGTGAAATATATAAAAGTACCAAAATGGGCAGAAGGTTTGAAACCAATGATGGTGATACCACTAATTTCATCAGTAATTATGGCAATCCTAATGTTTTATATAGTAGGACAGCCCATTGTACTAGCAACAAATGCTTTAACGGAGTTCCTTAATAGTATGGAAGGATCAGCACGCTTCATTTTTGGATTTATCTTAGGTGGAATGGCAGCCTTTGATTTTGGAGGACCGGTTAATAAAGTTGCATCGCTATTTGCAGATGGGATGCTGTTACAAGGCGTTCAACAACCAGAAGCAGTAAAGGTAATAGCATCAATGATTCCTCCTTTTGGAGTGACGTTATCATGGGTACTATCTAAGCTTATTCACAAAAATATTTATACAACCCAAGAAATTGACAATATTAAAATCGCTTTTCCAATGGGAATTGTCATGATTACAGAAGGAGTAATCCCCATTGCAGCAGTAGATCTTTTTCGAATGATACTAAGTTGTAGCTTTGGTGCTGCAGTTGGTGGAGGTTTATCAATTTCATGGGGTATTAAAAGTCCTGTTCCATCTGGTGGTATGTTCATTGTACCGGCGATGAATAAACCTTTGCTATTTATACTGGCGTTGTTAATCGGTTCAGTAGTTACTGCTAGCTTGCTAATTCTTCTCAAGAAGAATATAAAAACTCAGAAATCTGAGACAACTGTTGCAGAGGAAGAAGAAAATATTGACTTAGACGATATTAAAATTAATTGAATGGAGGAAAGCGATGCTCGTTTCGATGAAAGATATACTAAGTGCTGCTAATCGAGGAAAATATGCGGTACTAGCTATAAACTGCTTTAATTTGGAAAGCGCTTGTGCAACGGTTAAAGCAGCTGAAAAAAGACGATCGCCCATCATTATTGATTTACTGCAAGAACATATGGAAAAACATATTGCGAAAGAAATATTATTACCTTCGGTGGTGAAGATGGCAAAACTGGCTACTGTAGACGTAGCGATTAATCTTGACCATGGTAAATCGGTAGATTACGTAAAAGAGTGCATAGTAGATGGATTTACAGGCGTTATGATTGACCAGTCAGAAGGAAATTTTAAAGATAATGTTCGAATTACAAAAGAGATTATGGACTGTGCCCTACCTAAAAATATCGGTGTGGAAGCTGAAGTCGGTAATATGGGAGCCGTGAAGAATGGCCAATTTACAAAGCAGGAGATGTATACCGATCCAAAGGAAGCAATCAAATTTATTAGGCGAACAAATGTAACCGCTTTAGCGATATCGTTTGGCTCATCCCATGGTGTGATGCCTAAGGATTTTATTCCAAAGTTTAACTTTGATATCGTCAAAGAAATTAAGAAGGCAACGGGAATTCCGCTCGTTATGCATGGTGGATCAGGATGCGGAAAAGACAATATTGCAAAAGCCGTTACAGTGGGAATAAATAAAGTTAACGTAGGGTCAGATATTTTAAAAGCACAATCGGAAGCTGTCTATATACAACAACAAGAGGATAGATATATGGATTATGTAGATTTACTGCAGATAACGATGACCGAAGCTGAAAAGGCTGTTGATGAATATATCGATGTTGTTGGCTCAACTAATAAGACATCAGTAACTTTATAAATTTAAAGTTTGTAATAAAAATTGGAGGAAAAATTTTATGTTAATTAATATGAATCAATTATTATCAGTGGCTAAGAAAAACAATTTTGCTGTAGGAGCTTACAATGTGTCTAATGCGGAATTATTAAAATCTGCTGTTGAGCAGTGTGAAGCAGATAATGCTCCAGCAATTATAGCCGTACATCCAACAGAAATGGCCTATGCAAAAGATGACTTCTTTGCATACGTATTACAACGAATTAGAAATAGTAAAATACCATTTGTATTACATTTGGATCATGGTGATACTTTAGAAAATGTAGCAAGAGCGATTCACAATGGTTTTAGTTCAGTAATGATTGATGCTTCATTAGAAGAATGGCAAAATAACGTTGACATTACAAGAAAAACAGTTGATATGTGTCATTTAGTTGGAGTATCAGTAGAAGCAGAATTGGGTACGATCGGACAAACTGGAAATCATATTAAAGAACATTTGCAAAATGGAATCTATACTAAGCCAGAAGATGCAGAACGCTTCGTGGATGAAACAGGAGTAGATACCCTCGCGGTGGGAATTGGAACGGCACATGGAATTTATCCTACTGATGTTGAGCCTAAAATCAGAATCGATATTCTAAAGCAAATTACGGATGTTGTTGATATACCTTTAGTTTTGCATGGAGGATCTTCAAACCCAGATAGTCAAATTGCTGATGCCGTACACAATGGTATTTCAAAAGTTAACATTTCATCGGATTACAAATATGCATTCTTTAAAGAAGCGCGTAAAATTCTCAAAGAAGATGATGGCTGGGATCCAAATAATTTGTTCCCTAAGGCAATTGAAGCAGCTAAAGAAGTAGTACATCACAAAAATGAACTCTTTGACTCGCTTGATAAAGCTGATCTTTACCAAGGAATGGATCCTTGGAGGGGACAGTTGTTGTAAGGGAATGATACAAAATATTAAAGAGTAGCTATTAACACAAAATCGTTGCTTAATTTTAATGATTAGGCAATGATTTTTTGTGTGGCTTTAGTACTTTTAAATCACGCGAGAAACTTACTCCTGGAAAGTTTAGGGAGATAATTTTGCAATAAATAGCCGAATAAAAGCTCTGGTCATACTTTAATCGCTAATTGACTCTCCTTAACAATCTTGGTATATTCTTTTTAGGTTAAAGAAAGCGCTTTCTAAAAAGGAGAATCACAATGAAAAAAGCACGGTGGAAGTTGTTACTCGCGGGACTAGCATTATTAGGTGGAATTAGTTTAGGTCAAAATATTATTTCAGCTAACACCACCATCCGGGTGGGAACGTATAATTTAAGGGCACCTAAGAAAAACGACACTAATAAACAAAAAGACCTGTTGGAAAATGATCAAGTAGAAATCGCTGGAACTCAAGAGATTAATTATAAAAATCACCGTTTTTCAGGTAAAAGTAAATATAATACGTTAACTAACTTCAAGGATGATTACTTTAAGAACATTTTTTACAGCAACGCAATTGATTTTGCGGGAGGTGGGTACGGAATTGCAACGGTATCCGCTTTGCCACTGCAATATTCTAAAACTGTAAAGCTATACAGTAGTGAGGCTGGGAAACATCTCCAAAAACTAAAAAAAGCCTATCGTGAATATAATCCAGATAAAAAATCAACGATGAAAAATTTGGATAAGTTAACTGCCAAGTATGGTAAAAAATTAGTTGAGCCTCGGGTATATCAGCGCTCGATTCTTGAAAAAGATGGCAAGAAAATTGCATTTTATAACACTCACTTAAGCTATGAGTCGACGAAGATTCGACAAAAGCAGTTCAAAGCGTTGGCAAAGGCGATGAGGAAGGATAAAACTCCTTATAAGGTTTTGGTGGGAGATTTTAACGCTGATCAAAATACTACGGAGTGGAAAACTTTCAAGAAAAATTTCAACATTACCAATGGTAAAGATGGAATCTGGCGGGATACCTTTATTGGTGAAGATCCAACCATGAACGTTAATTCAATTGATAATATCATTACAAGTAAAAATATCAGTATTTCTAATATCCATACTATTAAATCGACGGCGTCAGATCACGTTCCGTTGGTTGCAGATTTGACGCTTAAATAAAAAATTTAAAAATTCTTATTAGCATTTGCCCGATGTTAGTAAGAATTTTTTGAAATTTGGCCTTTAAAGAATAACCGCTTACTACGGTATAGAAAAAGTAGCTTCCCTAGGTGTGCCTATTAAAAGCTGAATTACGGATAAAAGCGCTCAATAGAATGCTGTCTGTTAATGGCTTTGATAGGCTCACCTTTAAGTAGAATACAGGAGAAGCTGTTGGTTTGCGTATATAAAAATAGGCGATAAAGTAATTGCATTTTAAGGCGGCATGTATATACTGAAGATATACAAGACGAAGGGGCTGAATACATTGGCAAATGACAGCGTAAAAATTAGAAAATCTGGCAACTCCAGTATTTTAACCGTTCCAAAATCAATTATCCCAATGGCAACGTCATATCGAGTTTATCAAGGACGAGACGGAATGATTGTGTACGTTCCTGAAAAAGATAACCCATTTAAAAATGCAGATTTTATTGCTGAGCATGAAAATAGCATTCAAAAAGAAGCGGGTGGGGGGCAGCTTTTTAACAATGAACTCGCAGAACAATGAGTACATTCCTGATAAGCAAGATTTAATTGAAATTGATTTTGATCCGGCAGTGGGAAAGGAAATAAAGAAACGTCGTCCAGCGCTAGTAATTAGTAATCGGGGATATAGTCAAGTTACGGGCTTAGTGGTAATTGCCCCCATTACTCACGCTAATAATAATCGGCTAAAAGATTTTTTCGTACCGGTGGTGAGTGCGAAAGTTAGTGGATACGTGAATCCGTTACAATTTTTTACGTACGATTTTAGAAAACGGCATGCACGTAAGCTTGATTTGCTTCCGACGCCCGCCTTTGTCGAAGCTCGGCAATGCATTTTAAACATCATGGATTAGTTAATTATGGTAAACAGGTTGTTATTTAAAAAATAGCAATCTGTTTTTTTACTGCCAGAAAAGTGACTCTTTTTAAGAAAATGTCCGTCGCTAAATTTAACAGTAAACCATGACCAATTGAAAAATAAAATATAACTATTTCTTGACAACCTGCTTTATTCGATATATCCTAATCACATACTTACAAAAAGTAAGCAAAATTAAAGCTTACTGCACGGGGGGATTCAACATGGCAAAAATGAAGGCGGGCCAAGCATTGGCTCAAGTATTAAAAAGTTGGAACGTTGATCATATTTACGGGATTACGGCCGATTCCATTAATAATACGGTGGACGGACTTTACCAAGAACGGGATGGCTTGAAGTACATTCAAGTTCGTCACGAAGAGGTTGGTTCTTTAGCAGCAACGGCGGATGCAAAATTAACTGGTAAAATCGGGGTTAGTTTTGGGTCGGCTGGTCCGGGTGCTACGCACATGTTTAATGGGCTATATGATGCAAAAATGGATCACGCTCCGGTGTTGGCACTAATCGGGCAATCTAGTACGGAAGTGATGAACACTAACTTCTTCCAAGAAATGAACCAAGACCCAATGTTTGTGGACGTGGCGGTTTTCCATAAGCAAGTGGTTAGCGCCGCGCAAATCCCATACGTGGTCGACGAAGCGATTCGGGCGGCCTACGCGCAAAAGGGACCGGCTGTAGTAATTATTCCGGATAATTTATCAGGACAAGAAATCGACTACACGCCAATTAAGACGCCGAAGATTTACCAACAACCGGTTCATTCGGCAATTGATGATTCAGCGATTAACGACACCATTGCGGCGCTGAAGGCGGCTAAGCATCCGGTGCTTTGGATTGGACGTGGTGTTGCTGGAGCACGGCAACAAGTTATTCAATTCTCTGAAGACTTTCAAACGCCGGTGGTTACGGCAGTTCCAGGAACGGGAATTATGCCGTCAGACCATCCTAGTTTTATGGGTTCCATGGGTCGCTTAGGAACTAAGCCAGCCTTTGAGGTTGCTCAAAAGGCAGACTTAATCTTGTTTGTGGGAACCAACTTCCCATTTGCCCGCTTCTGGCCGGACAACGTTAAGGTTATCCAGGTTAACAACAATCCGGAAGATTTGGGTAAGCAACGCGATGCGGGCATGGCGATTTTGGCTGACGCTAAGGAATTTTTGGATGCGGTATTGGCGCAAAACGTCAAGCTTTCAGCAAGCAAATGGCTCCAAGCCGCGCAAAAGGATAAGGCAAACTGGGACGCATGGCTTGAAAAGTTATCCAAAGATGACCACCAAGGATTGCGTGCTGAAAGCGTAATGGCAGCGATCAAGGATCACGCTGCAGATAACACAATCTTCGGGCTCGACGTTGGTAATAATACGGAATGGGCAATTCGCCAAATTCCGTTGAACCATGACCAGAAATTTACGTTGTCCGGTTGGTTTGCCACAATGGGTTACGGTTTGCCAGCTGGAATGGCTGCTAAATTAAGTTACCCTGATCGTCCGGTGGTTACCATTTCTGGTGACGGTGGCTTTGCAATGGTAATGCAAGACCTGCTTACGGAAGTTAAATACGAAATGCCAATTGTTAACGTAGTTTTGGAAAACAAGTCCTTTGGTTTTATCCAACACGAAAAGTTAGTTGCGAACCAAGCACCGTACGGGATTGATTTGCAAGGCGCAAACTGGGCTGGGGTAGCCGAGAATATGGGCGCAATTGGTTTGACGGCTACGGATTTGTCTTCGTTAGCGCAAGCCTTTGATAAAATTGACGAACTTCAAAAGGCGGGAAATACGAAGCCGATTGTTCTGGATGCCAAAATCGTAAACAACGATCCCGTGGACACATCGTTTATGCCATTGGATCCCCAAATCTTCGATGAAGCAACCATCAAAGCTTTCCGGGAACAATACGAATTGACGGATGGCCAACCAGCACTCAGTGAAATTTTAAATGAGCTTGGGGAATAATTGCAGTAAAAAAATACCGTTTGGCCATTTTGACCAGACGGTATTTTTATGTGTAAAGTAATAGCGCAGTGTTTTCAAAATAAGGAGATATATTAAATACGGCGATAACTTAGTTGTATAGAGGTTTAGTTATCTGAATTATTCAAAATGATAAGTTAAATTTTCATTGCGAAATTCGCCAGGGGTGATCCCCATAAATTGTTTAAACGTGTGCACAAAGTGACTTTGACTAGAATAATGCAATAGGCCACTGATTTCTTTTAACGAAAGTTCGGTAAAAAGCAACAAATGCTTGGATTCCTGAATTTTCTTGTGGTTAATGTACACGTGAATCGGCTGGCCAACTTCTTTTTTAAACTGGGTGGAGATTGAAGTTTTATGTCGGTTAGTGAAATCAGCCAAATCAGCGAGGGTAATCCGATCGTAAATGTGTTCATCGATATAATTTAGCATTTTTTGCACCAATTGATTTTTGGTTGCGTACTGGTAGGAATGAATCATGTCCATAAATTTGTAGGAGGCTTCCTGGACGGAAACCAGACATTCTGCATAAGTGTAAATGCTTTGCAAACGTTGCAATAGGGCATCCGAAAGGCTGAACGCTTGCTCGGCTGGGACGCCGTCTTCGATGCTGACCCGGGTCAAAATCGTGATTAACCCCGCATATTTATATTTCAAGCCCTCCAAGTCACTGTCCGATAGTTTGACTTTGTAGGTATCCGCCATCTTTTTGAATAACCACTTTATCTTATCTGGCTCGTTTCGCCGAATTGCTTCAACGTAACGTCGTTCAAATTCGTAGGAATCAAGGGTATTCTTTTGGTCGCGGCGACTCGAGAGGTTTTGAACTAAATGATAGTTAGTGGATTTGTAGACTCGATCATAATACCAGTGTTGCTTTTGGTCTTGCCCCAAGGTTCCACGGATGATTGCAAAAATTAGGTTGGTAAATCGTTCAAAACCTTCTCTTGAAGACTTGCTATAGTGGATTCCAGCAAAATAAGTGTGCCCTTGGAAATGAATTGAATCCGATCCAGCTTCCAATGCGCCACATGGGCCTATCATTACGGTTCCAGTTCCGTATTCAGGAAGTTCAAAAGCAAAATTACTATAAAAGAAAGCGCCCTTTTTAAAATAACGGATCTCGTTGGGGTGAGTTTCTTCCAGGACTTGTTCTTTAAAGTTCCGGGAGCTCCAGTTAGTTTTGGGAATCACGATTTCGTATTGATCATTAACTAGGAATAAAGGAATTAAATATTCCTTATATAACTGTTCTAAAACATATTTTAAGGTTGCGTTATCCATGATCATCCCGTCCTTTGGCTTAGCAGTTAACTTTATCCTAGCTGGTTGTAAGGGGAAAAGCAATTAGAAAGGGATTTTTGAAAAGTGGGACATGTTTCATAAAATGACACGCGTTACAAGTCGTGAATACGAGTTGCAAGACTGTTGAAAACGCTTTAATAAACAAAGGCCGCCCACTATGATGTAAATGTAAACAAGCTAAGTTACATGAAAGGAAGTTTTGGAAATGGCAAAACGCGACTATATCGATACAAATACTTACACCCAGGAAGAAATCAGGTTCATGATTCACCTCGGACTGAAATTAAAGGAAGCCATCAAAAACGGATATTACCCACCATTGTTGAAAAATAAGACGTTAGGAATGATTTTTGAGCAAAGTTCTACTAGAACCAGAACGTCTGCGGAAGCCGCAATGACGGAATTAGGCGGACATGCGCAATATTTAGCACCTGGGCAAATTCAACTTGGTGGACATGAAACCATTGAAGATACTTCCCAAGTACTTGGACGAATCTTGGATATTATTGGCGCCCGGGTTGATCGGCACAAGACGGTTGCGGAAGTTGGTAAATACGCCAAAGTTCCGGTGGTTAATTTTATGAGTGATTATAACCACCCCACTCAAGAATTGGGAGACATTATTACCATGCAAGAGCACCTTCCGGAAGGCAAACAATTGAGTGATTGCAAGATTGTGTTTGTGGGAGATGCCACACAAGTTTGCGTGTCCACAATGTTTATGGCAACTAAGATGGGGATGGACTTTGTACAATACGGACCAAAGGGATTCCAAATGAAAGACGACGTGGTTAAAGTGGGCAAACAAAACGCCAAAAAATACGGCGGAAGTGTCACCATTACTGAAAATGCTGACGAAGCTTTACAAGATGCAGATTTTGTTTACACGGACGTTTGGTACGGCTTGTATGATGATGAAATGCCAAAGGAAGAACGAATGAAAATTTTCTACCCTAAGTACCAAGTGAACGCCGAATTGATGGCAAAGGCAAGCAGTCACGTTAAATTTATGCATTGTCTACCAGCTACTCGAGGGGAAGAAGTAACTGACGAAGTTTTGGATTCCAATTATTCGATTGTTTGGGATGAAGCGGAAAATCGGAAAACGGCGATGCGAGCAATTTTTGTTTATTTGCTGAATCCCACTTTAGAATATGCTTCGCCGGCAGTGGCAGCGCATTATGATGCTGAATTAGAATTAATGCTACGAAATGCTCCTGAAAGACGGCAAGGCTAACCCCGTTTTAAGCGCATGGCGCGTGATAGATTGGAGATTATATTATGGAAACGGGAAAAAAGAAATTCAAACTATTTGATGCAGTATTGATGTCGGTAGTGGTAATTTTGGTAGTTGAATCAGCCGCTCCGGCTGCTGCGATTGGTACTTCACAATTCTTTTGGTGGATTTTTCTCTTAGGGTTGTTTTTCTTGCCTTACGGTTTAATTTCCTCCGAATTAGGAACAACTTATACAGGAGACGGCGGCTTATACGACTGGGTGAAACAAGCCTTCGGTTCTCGATGGGGCGGCCGGCTAGCGTGGTTATATTGGATTAACTATCCGATTTGGATGGCGAGTTTGGCAGTGCTTTTCACCCAGGTGGCGGAAACCATTTTTAACCTAAAGCTAGGAACGTGGCTTGCAGTTGGTATTCAATTAATTTTCGTGTGGTTCGTGGTAATCGTCGGCAACCAACCGGCCTCCGAAAGTAAATGGATTATGAATTTAGCAGCATTCGCGAAAATTTTTACCATCCTTTCGTTAACGGGATTAGGAATTTACGTAGCGGTAACTAGGGGAGTGGCAAATAGTTTTGCGCCGCGGGAATTTTTACCCCAAATGAACATTAACAGTCTAAGTAATTTATCGATTATTATTTTTAATTTCCTAGGTTTTGAAGTGGTTGCTACCATGGCGGATGATATGGACAATCCGCGCAAGCAAATTCCACAAGCAATTATTTATGGGGGAGTTTTAATTGCAGTATTCTACTTGATGTCGGCCTTTGGTATGAGCGCAGCAATTCCTACCAACGAGTTGTCAGCATCGAGCGGGCTACTAGACAGTTTTATCCTCTTGATTGGTAAAATGAACTGGTTTGTCGTTGTTATCGGAGTTTTATTCTTGTACATTTTAGTTTCTGAAATGGTATCTTGGGCACTAGGAGTTAATTACGTAGCGGATTACGCAGCGAAAGATCATGTTTTACCAAACGTGTTTGGGATTGAAAATAAGCAGCATATGCCGGTTGGAACAGGGTATTTAAACGGTGTGGTAGCTACCATCTTAATCGTGGTTGCTCCCCTGATTCCTAATCAAGACATTTTTTGGGCATTTTTCTCTTTAAACGTAATTGCCCTTCTGCTTTCGTATACGATGATGTTTCCAGCTTTTTTAAAGCTTCGTAAAATTGATCCCCAACGGGAACGCCCGTTTAAGGTTCCCGGTGGGAAAGGGTTACTGTGGTGCATGACATGGATTCCCGAGTTTTTACTTTTACTGACGGTAATCTTTACTGCAGTACCCTTGAATACTACAGCTGCAGAATTATCTGCCAAGGTGCCGATTTTAATTGGGGTTATTGTTACCCTAGTAGTTGGTGAATTAGTTGTTAGAATTGCTGAACGTCGAGAAGTTAACCAACGTTTAAAAATAAAGGAGATGCAAAAATGAAGACCTTAGATAGTACCCCTAAAAAAGATGGATTTAGAATGCCAGGAGAATTTGAAGAGCATGCGGGTGCCTACATGTTATGGCCCCAGCGCCCCGATAATTGGCGAAACGGCGGTAAGCCCGCCCAGAAAACTTTTGCGCAGGTAGCCGAGGCAATCGCCGAATTTGAACCAGTGACGGTGGGCGTGAATGATGATCAATACGAAAACGCCCGGAATATGTTACCTGACCAGGTGAAAGTAATCGAAATTTCCAATAACGATTCTTGGATTCGAGACTGTGGCGCGACCTTCGTGAAAAATGATCACGGAGAATTGCGTGCTGTAGATTGGACGTTTAATGCCTGGGGAGGTTTGGTAGACGGACTTTATTTCCCATGGGATAAGGACGATCGTGTTGCTCAGAAAATGGCAGAATTGGAACAAACAGATCGGTACCGGCTTGATGATTTTGTGTTAGAAGGTGGATCAATCCACGTAGATGGGCAAGGTACCTTAATTACTACGGAAGAATGCCTATTATCGGAGGGCCGTAACCCACAACTTTCTAAGGCTCAAATCGAAGAAGTGCTTAAAGAACACCTCAACCTGGAAAAAATCATCTGGTTGAAGAAGGGAATCTACCAAGACGAAACAAACGGACACGTGGATAACATTGCTAATTTTGTTAAACCTGGGGTAGTCGCCCTTGCTTGGACGGATGATCAAAATGATCCCCAATACGAAATTTCTAAAGACAATTTGGCGATTTTGGAAAATGCAACGGATGCCCAAGGTCGCAAACTTAAGGTGGTTAAGTTAAGAGTTCCTAAACCAGTACTGATCACTAAAGCAGAAAGTGAAGGGGTGGACGCGGTTGATGGCACGTTACCAAGAACGGAAGGCGAGCGTCTAGCAGCTAGTTACATCAACTACTACACCGCAAATGGCGGGATTATTTTCCCACTATTTAACGACCCTATGGATAAGGAAGCTCAAAAAGTGTTGAGCGAACTATATCCAGATCGCAAAGTGGTAGGTGTTCCCGCACGAGAAATTTTACTTGGTGGAGGAAATATTCACTGTATTACTCAGCAGGTTCCTCAACGCTAAGATGAGGAAAATAATTGAGGTGGGAAGAAAAGCATAATCCTACCTCAATTTTTATTTTCAAATATGGAGAACTAATTGAATAAAATTAGCGTGTGCTTCATGTTTTGAGAGTAAAATTAATTATCCGTAATTCAGCAATTTTTCGAATAAAGAAGGAGAATTACGAAAAAAAGTCAGAAGGGATTAATTGGCAATGAAGTTAACAGCAATTCCCCAACAGGATGGTTTTTGGATGCCAGCCGAATTCGAATCCAAGGGACAAAGTTTAATGATGTGGCCGCAACGCCCCGATAATTGGCGTAACGGTGGTAAACCAGCACAAAAATCTTTTGTACAGTTAGCAACATTAATAGCAAATTATCAGCCAGTAACGGTGTTTGTAAACGAAAATCAATATAAAAATGCGCGAGCGATGTTACCAACCCAGATTCGGGTTTTAGAAATGAGTAATAATGACGTTTTTATTAAAGATACGGGACCGATTGAATTGGTTAATGCTGATGGAGTCGTGCGTTGCATGGACTTTGGGTTTAATGCCTGGGGCGGATTGCTTGATGGTCTTTATTTTCCTTGGGATAAGGACCAGGAGGTAACCGGAAAGTTAGCTGACTTATTTGGCTGGGACCGTTACCAGTCGGACTTTATTTTAGAAGGCTGTTCGGTAGTGACTGATGGGGAAGGAACCTTGATTACTACTGAGGAAGTGGTACTTTCGGAAGGGCGCAACAAGGGAATTACTAAGGCTCAAGCCGAAGAGGTTTTCCAAAATTATTTGGGTGCCCAAAAGGTGATTTGGCTTCCGGAAGGATTTTTCTTAGATGAAGCTGGGGGTGACGTGGATAACATGGCTAATTTTATCCGACCAGGCGAAATTGTTTTGTCATGGACCGATAATCCGGGCGATCCGCAGCACCGGATTAGTCAGCGTGCTTACGACATTTTAAGTCAGACAACAGATGCTCGTGGACGAAATTTAATAATTCATAAAATGGATTTGCCACAGCATCCGGTAAAGTTGACTGCACTGGAAGCAGAAGGGGTCGATCCAATTAACGGAATGTTACCCCGCACGGAAGGGCAACGGTTAACCGCTACTTATGTTAATTATATTACGCTTGACCAGGCGATTATTTTCCCGGAATTTAACGATCCTAATGATCAAAAAGCCCGCCAAGAGTTAGCTAACTATTATCCTGACCGGGAAATAATTGGTTTTCCCGCTACCGAAATATTAACGGGTGGGGGCGGATTACATACAGTCGTGCTTAACATGCCTGGACATTAATGGAGGGTGGCTTATGAATTTTTTTGACATTGTAGAGTCACATCTCAGTACGTTAACCAAAAATGAACAAGCACTATTTGACTACGTAGTTTCCAACATGGATAAAATTAAAAACCAAAGTATTCGCGAAGTTGCTAGTGAAACTTACGTATCGACTTACGTATCGACGGCAACGTTCCTACGTTTCGTCAAGAAAATTGGATTTGTGGGGTTTAGCGAATTCACCACGGTAATTAAATATACCGTCCTTAACGAAAAAAACGAGCAAGAAAAAGAGATGCCGTTCGAAGTTAGCCAGGTTGATTATCGAGAAGAATACCTAAAAAATATTACTGAATCAGTCCGGGTAATCCCACCTAAGAAATTACACGAGATTACTAAACAACTGGCTAACCATCCTACCATTTATCTGTTTGCTAAAGGAATTAGTAAGTATGCGGCAGATTACGTATATTACGTTTATACGATGGCGGGTTTTACGGTGAAGTATCCCCGGGATCGCGATTTTCGGCGAATGGCCATTAAACAAGTTAAATCGGATGATTTAGTTTTCATGCTTACGTATAACGGCCGCAACCGCGAGTTTTTAGAAATGATTAAACAGTTAAAAGGAGCGGCGCAAACACCTTTTTTGATTTCAATCACCGAGCCGGATAACAACACAATCCAGAATTTGAGCGATATTAATTTATATATTTTTGCTGACGTAATCGAGGTTAACGACGTTGAAATTAGTTCACGAGTTTCTACAATTGCGTTGATGGAATTGATTTTGTACCAATATATTGAAGATTATGGCGGTCAAGATTTTAACTTTATGAAAAAATAAATAGTGGAATTGGAATCCGTTGGAGAGAATTCTAATTCCACTATTTTTGTTATCCCTGGCAGACAATATTAAGGATGGCAAGCAGCCATCGTATGTCAAAGAAATTTAATGGTCAATTTACTACAAATTCATCCAGCAAGTGCTATGCTTAACGTAACAAGAAGGTTCATTGAAAGGAGCTCATTCAAATGGATATTCAAAATAATTTGATTACGTTGGCAGATGGCAATCAGATGCCACAAGAAGGCTTTGGATTATATAAAGTTCGTGGACAAGCAGCGGTTGACACGGCGGCAAAAGCAGCCTACGAAAATGGCTACCGGTTGTTTGATACGGCACAACTCTACGAAAATGAACAAGAAGTGGGAAATGCGTTTAAAAAGTTTGCGATTCCTCGGGAAGATATTTTTGTGACTACCAAAGTGACGGAGGCGCGGCAAGGTTATGACGAAGCGATTGCCTCGGTAAAAGAATCCCTGAAGAAGTTGCAAATGGACTACGTCGACCTATTATTGATCCATTGGCCAGTTCGTCAACACTTTTTTGAAACGTGGCGCGCGTTTGAGGATCTGAAGAAGGCGGGCTTGACCAAGTCAATCGGGGTCAGCAACTACCAAACTATTCATTTGGAATATTTGGCAACTAAGGCGCACGAAATGCCGGTGGTTGATCAGGTGGAAATGCATCCCTTCTTAACCCTTAAACCAGTGATTGAATTTAATAAGCAACACGACATCGTTACTCAGGCGTGGAGCCCATTAGGACGCGGAACGGTGCTTGACCAGGAAGTGCTTAAGGAGATTGCGGATAAGTACCAAAAATCGCCTGCTCAAGTGGTTTTGCGGTGGCACTTGCAAAATGGGGTGGCGTTCATCCCGAAGTCGGTGCATGAAGAACGAATTGCCCAAAATGCCGACATCTACGATTTTGAACTGTCTGATGAAGAAATGAAGCAAGTCGACAAGCTAAATAAGTTCGCAAGAACGGGCCGCGAACCAGAATTGACGTATGAATATGGACGGATGTATTAAAAAGAGCGTGGAAGCCACCGGGTAATTTTCGAGGATTAACTAGATTTTAGGTTTAATCGCGGTTTGAGCGATTAGACCTAAAATTTGGTTAACCGGAAAAAATTGGTGGCTGGAACGCGTTTCCGCGAAGCCGCAGAAGAACGCCGGAGGTTTAAAATATGGGAGTAATCGCGGTTTGAGCGATTACTTCCATAATTTAGTTAGCCGGAAGGAGCTGGGTTTCGGAGCACGTTTCGACAAGGCAGCAATAGAATGCAGGATTAACTAGATTTTAGGTTTAATCGCGGTTTGAGCGATTAGACCTAAAATTTGGTTAACCGGAAAAAATTGGTGGCTGGAACGCGTTTCGGCGAAGCAACAGGGGGCGCAAGTCCAAGTTATTAAAAAATATGGGGACTAATCGAATTTTGTCGATTAGTCCCTATATTTTTTGTTAGCTATAAAAATCTAGGGTTACCAACCCCACCTTGCGCACTTTTCTCCCCTGGGATACACTATCCGTAAATTGATAACGTTTTCATAGTGGTTAGGAGAGTTTTTTATGGTGAAGGATCAAGTAGCAGCAATGCTGCAATCGGTAACTGAAAGAGAAGATTGGCAAGAACACGGCGCCACCGCGGAGGACTTTAGCCAACGGTTAGGAGTGCGGCGGAACACAATTAGTGCGTACTTAAATGATCTTTATAAAGAGAAGGTTGCAATCAAACTTAATTCACGTCCGGTTAAATTTTGGGATAGGGCAACTTTAGAACAACGATACGGCATCGTTTTAGAAAATACAGAGTTTGAAAGTCAAGCGGCATTGGAAGACATTGTATCTCAGCCTAAACGGACGGCCTTTGACGAAGTAATTGGCGGACACGGTTCACTATACACCCCAATTGAAAGGTTGAAAGCGGCCGCTGGCTACCCAGGCACCGGGTTACCCGTGTTAATTACCGGGCCTACGGGAGCAGGGAAAACTTATTTAGCGCAAGTTTATTACCAATATTGCGTGGATAAGGGGTATTTAGCACCAGAATCCCGCTTTGTACACTTAAATTGCGCGGAATATGCTGACAATCCGGAACTTTTAGCAAGTAATTTATTTGGTTATAAGAAGGGGGCCTTTACGGGCGCAAACCAAGATAGTACGGGACTATTTGATGAAGCTGATGGTGGAATGCTATTTCTTGATGAAATTCACCGGCTTGATGCTAAGGGACAGGAAAAATTGTTTAATTACTTGGACAACAGGATGATCACGCCGTTGGGAGCAACTAAAGAGGGGCATCATGTACAAGTTCGGCTAGTTTTTGCGACTACCGAGGATATTCAAAGCCATTTCTTAGACACCTTTATTCGCCGAATCCCCATTCAAATTGAAATCCCAGAACTAAACGACCGACCGCGTCAGGAACGCGAAAACTTGGTTAAGTTATTTTACCTTCGCCAATCCCAGAAAATTCAACGCAAAGTGTTAGTGAACACTTCGGTGCTGAATATTTTAAGTTCCAGCAGTTACCTTGGCAACGTAGGTCAATTAAAGAACACCATCTTAATTTCGGTGGCCAATAGTTTACAACGGGCGGCGCAAAGTTCGAATATTGAAATCTTATTAGCAGACGTTCCCAAAACGGTAATTGACCATAATATTCAAGACGCGAGTTTGCTATCGTTTAGCGACCAGTTCATCAGCGTGCTGCCAACCATGAAAATTGATGATTTAATCTCCGAATCCCAGGCGTATACCGATGAAATTAAACGGGTTATGTTAAAAATTATTCAGCAATTCCAGCAAACAGCCAAACGGAACGCCTTCATTGACAATGCCATCGACGAAATTAACCAACTGTGTGACTACTTAATTTTTAAGAAGGATACGGAAAAAAGCGACATGTCGGTGAGCTTTTTGAAAAAGATGTTTGCCGATCGGATTGCTAACGTCGAAAACAATAGTGACACCCAGTTTATGGGCAACGTCGCGTTAGTTTTAGCGTACTACTTTTACAACCGTAACCGTGCTAACTGGCATTTGGTACAACGCGACGAACAGTGCATTCAGCAAATTAACGCCACTTTTCATGGTGAGGATGCGGAAATCGACCAAATTGTTGGGGATCTGCGTTTAATTACCGCAAAGACCATGAACTTGCACCTTGACGACGTGGATGAGCTATTTATCCATTTGTACCTACGGAGCGTGAAGAAGGAAACCAATAGCCAAAACATTCGTTGCATTATCCTCTCCCACGGCTATTCGACCGCTAGCAGCATTGCCAGCGTGATCAATAATTTATTTAACGAACACGTAATGGACGCGATCGACATGCCGTTAGATATTGACGTGGCGGAGATTGGTGAAAAGGTCAGCAGTTACGTGAAAAATCGCCAAATTAACCGGGGACTAATTTTAATGGTTGATATGGGCTCCTTGGAGGGCATTCAAAAATTCATTAGCAGTGAGATTGATTTCCCGATTGCCATTGTTAACAACGTCTCAACTCAGTCGGCGTTGCTAGTGGCCGATGATATCCGGCACCATAAGGATATTGAGCAAATCATGCGAAACGTTCGGCAGGCGATGGTGCCTAAAACGCAAATTATCTATCCAAAAGAAATTAAGCGCAATCTAATCGTAACCTGCTGCTTTACCGGGATTGGCACGGCTAATAGTGTCAAAAAATTGCTGCTGGATAGCATGCCGGCAGAAGTGGACTGTCAAATTCAGGCTTACGAGGTTGACCGGTTAAAGGCTGAAGAACAAATTGCCATTTTCAATAAGTTGTACAACGTGGTGGCGGTAGTGGGGACGATTGACCCCGGGCTTCCCGACGCCCCATACATTTCCTTGGAAAGCATTATTTCCGGAAGCGAGATGGAAAAGCTGGATAAGGCTTTGCAAGTATGCATGACTACGGAGCAGCTCCAACAGTTTAAAGAACAACTGATTCATAGTTTTTCATTAGAGCGGGTAATTAATTCCATTACCATTCTGGATGCGCATTTGGTGATGGATAATATTGACCGCGCCATTAATAAATTTAACCAGTTAAGCGGGCACCAGTTAGGCAACATCACAAAAATGTCGTTATACGTGCATGTGAGCTGCCTAATTGAGCGATTAATCCGAAACGAACCGATTACCAGCTATGATTTAGAACAACTTTCCGACACTGAAGACCAACGGCTTTTTAAATGGATAAAAGAGTCTTTTAGTGTGATTGAAAAAATTTATAGTGTCGAAATCCCAGCCTCTGAATACGGCTATATTTTCGACATTATCCAAGCAGATGCCTAAAAATCAGCGATTTGATTGAATAAAGGAAGGGCGTGCCAGAAGTTGGCACGCCTTTTGCTTTTATAAGGGTGTAAGGAAATGGTAGGTGATAAGGTTTGAAAATTATATTAGCAAGTCATGGCGCCCTCGCAAAAGGGATGAAAGATACGTTAGATATGATTGTGGGAAATCAGGTAAGTATTCAGGCATATTCTGCTTATGATGAGGAAAATGTCGATTTTGCTTCGGATATTAGCCAACAGATCACGCGAGAAGTAAATGAGCAATTCATTATCGTGACTGATGTGATGGGCGGTTCGGTTAATAATGCAATGACTGAATTAGTGCTACGTTATAAAAATGTTTTTTTGATAACGGGGATGAATTTGCCTCTAGTACTATCATTAGCAACCTATTCAGGAGACATAGATTTGAAGGCGCTTGATGAACTAGTTCAAGAAGGAAAGCGAGGATTGATTAACGTAAATAAAATGGTTGAATCTGCAAAGGAGGAATAAAAATGATTAAAGTAATCAGAATTGATCATCGTTTATTACATGGACAGGTGATTTTTGCTTGGACTAAGTCGCAGGGAATTGAACGAATTGTGGTGATTGATAACGTTGCGGCTGGTGATGATTTCAAGAAAATGTCATTGAAATTATCCAAGCCAGCAGACATTAAATTGAGTGTGTTTAGTGTTGATCAAGCTAAGGAACGAATCGCCAAAATAAATAATTTGAAGAGTAATACCATGATTATTTTTGGAGATGTTTTACAAGCTGGACAGATTGTCCCACTTTTGGAAGGGGTTAAGGAGATTAACTATGGAGGTGTTAAAAATCGGCCAGACACGAAGCGATTCAGTAATGCAGTTTTTCTAACGGAAGAAGAAGTTAAGTGTAGTCAGGAATTAAAGAATCTAGGTTTTGATTTGTATATGCAACAAGTACCAACCTCTAAGAGAGAAAGTTTAAATGAACTAATTTAGGAGGTTAGATATATGCTTTTAAATGCCATTTTACTTGGAATCATTGCCGTATTTGGGACGATGGATTCCAGAATGCTGGGGCGGACTAACTTTGAGCAACCACTAGTAATGGCGGCCCTAGTAGGAGTTGCTTTGGGCGATTTAACAAAGGGGTTAATTGTTGGGGCATCTCTAGAATTAATATTCATGGGGATAGTAAATATTGGGGCGGCAGCTCCGCCGGATCTAGTTTTGGGCTCGGTAATGGCAACTGCTTTTGCAATCTTATCGGATACAAATGCTCAAACTGCTTTAACTATTGCCCTTCCGGTTGCAATCCTAGGACAAATGGTGGGAATTCTTTTACGGATGTTTATGTCTACTTTTGTTCACAAAGCGGAAAACGACATAGAAAAAGGCGAGTTTGCCAAAGCTAGAAGGTTTCACATTCTATGGGGTCCCATTTTATATTCATTGATGTATTTCGTACCCGTATTTGTTGCCATTTATTTTGGAGCTGATGTAGTTAAGGAAATTGTTCAATCGATTCCTGCTTGGCTTACTAATGGATTGAATTTAGCAAGTAAGATCTTGCCCGCGTATGGGTTTGCACTACTAATGCAAACGATGCTGTCGAAAAAGACGGTTGCATACTTGTTATTAGGATTTTTTATCACCGCTTACGCAGGTTTGTCAGTTACTGGTGTAGCAATCTTTGCGGCTTTACTTGTAATTATTTTAAACGAAATATTGCCTAAAAATAGCGTCGATCAGGGACTAACTAGTGATGAAGACGATGATTTAGAGGAACTTTAGGAGGTGAGATGATGGCTGAAAATACACAAATAGATTCAAAAAAGTTAAGAAAAAAGTATTGGTCCTTCTTCTGGCGTTCTTATGCAATTCAGGCCTCTTGGAACTATGAAGGACAAATGAATTTAGGCTTTCTGTACGGAATCGCACCAACTATTGATAGTTTATATAGCTCTAAAAGTGAAGAAGATTTGCAACGTAAGAAAGAGGCTTACAAGCGGCACTTAGCTTTTTACAATTGCACTCCTCAAACTAGTGCATTTGTCCTAGGACTGGCTTCTTCGATGGAAGAAGAGTATGCTCGTGAACCCACTTCATTCAACCCGGATTCGATCAACGCGGTTAAAGCATCGTTGATGGGACCACTATCTGGAGTTGGTGATTCATTTTTCCAAGGAACTATTAAAGTTTTAGCGTTTGGTTTAGGAGTTAACTTTGCTAGACAAGGCAGTATCCTGGGACCAATTTTAGCAATCTTAATTTCATTTGTTCCGGCAGCGTTAGTTACATACTACGGTGGAAAGTTAGGCTACACAGCTGGAAATAGCTTTTTGAAGAAACTTACTAGTCAAGGAATTATGGACCGGGCAATGTATTTGGTAACAATCGTTGGACTAATGGTAATCGGATCAATGATTGCAAGTATGATTGGAATTACCACGCCAATTCACATGGGTAAGACGTTTAATCTCCAAAAGACGTTGGACACCATCTTCCCTCAGATGATTCCGTTGTTGGTTACTTTCTTTATGTATTGGTTATTGCATAAAAAAGTTAAAACGGGATGGATCCTTACAATTTGTATTTTAAGTGGTTTATTATTCAGCGTTTTAGGGATTTTAGCTTAAATATAGTAATCAGTTAATAAAATATTTTAATTATATTAGGAGGAATTTTTATTATGAACATGTCACCTAAATCAATTATTGCGGATATCAAGAAGAAAAATAGCAAAATTAACCGAGTGATCTTTACCGGTTGTGGGGCTTCGATGGCGGACTTATATCCAGGATACTACTTTATTTCGCACGAAAGTAAGCGCTTTTTATCGGCTTTTATGCAAGCAAATGAATTCAATTATGACACTCCACAGGATGTTGGTGAAAACACAATTGTTATTACAGCCTCACTTGGAGGAACTACTCCAGAATCGATTGAAGCTACCAAACATGCCCGTGAATTAGGTGCTCACGTTATTACACTATCGCACATGCCAAATTCACCAATCATTAATGCAGCTGAATATGGTTTAGTACATGGTTTTGAAGAAGACTACGCGCATAAGACAGAAAAAATGACTCTAGCACTTAAGTTAGCAGTAGAAATTGTAAACCAGTTTGAAGGTTATGAATTTTATGAAGACGCACAAAAAGCATTTGATGGATTATTCGATTTAATTAACCAAGAAGCTGCGATGGTCGATCCTGCTGCAGAAGAATTTGCTGCACGCTATAAAGATGAGAAGAATATCTACGTGATTGGTAGTGGTGCAAGTGCGGATGTAGCCTACTCTACTGCTTCATTCTTATTTATGGAAATGCAATGGATTAGTGCTCCAACCATTCATTCAGGCGAACTTTTCCATGGTCCATTTGAAATGGCTTTGAAAGACACACCATATTTACTATTTATGAATGACGGTAAGACGCGTCACTTAGACGCACGGGCAATGGCATTTCTACAACGCTTTGACACTAAATTAACGATTATCGACGCTAAAGACCATGGACTAGCATCAATTGCTTCTAAGAATGTAATTGATTACTTTAATCCAATGTTACTTACAGGAGTTATGCGGGTTTACGCAGAAAAACTTGCGGCCGCACGGCAACATCCGTTGACTAAACGGCGCTACATGTGGAAATTAGAAAACTACTAAAAATTTTAAAAGTGGGACTGCGTTTGCTGGCGGTCCCTTTTTTTAAAGAGGTGATTGCGTGAAAAAAGCTTTTATTTTTGATATGGATGGCGTTTTAATTAGGTCTGAAGAATTTTATTTTGAAAGGCGGATGCGTTTCTTTAAAGAAAATAATTTGACCCCTGGTTCTTCAGATATAGATGATTATATTGGAGTGTCAAATGAAAAGGTTTGGGAAAATTTAGTACCAGAACCAAGTGAGCGCGAACGAATCAGAAGAAAGTATCAGCCCTTTTTGGAAAAGAATAAGATTAATTATCAAGAATACTTGGACAAACAAGTCCCCAAAGTACTTGCAACGTTGCAAAAACAAGGAAAAATGCTGGCATTAGCATCAGCTGGAGAAGAAAAGGAAATAAATCGGATGCTACGTGAATGTGATTTGGCGCAATATTTTAACGTAGTAATTAGTGGTGAAAAGGTAAAGAAAAATAAACCAGCACCAGACGTCTATCTAGAAACAATCAAAGCTTTGCATGTTTCTAAAGATGATTGTGTGGTGGTAGAAGATAGTCCCACAGGAATCTTAGCAGCTAAGCGAGCAGGATTGGAAGTGTGGGCGGTCCCAGCGCCAGTAGATCAAAAGTTGGCTGACGTGGTTTTAGAAGATTTTGGGAGTATTATTGAAAAATAAAATTGCGTTGATAATTGGATAAAAAGTCTTCAATAAATTAAAATTTGATTTTACTTCTCCATTTTTCCAGTATAATAGAACGGTCCAAGCAATCAAAAGAGAAGTAGGAGATAATGATGACATACCCACAATTAGATTTAGCAAACGTAAAGGGAACTAAGATAACGATTCAAACTAACCATGGTGACATTAAGGTGCAGCTTTTTGACGAGTTGGTGCCCAAGACGGTTAAAAATTTCGTTGAATTGGCTAAGCAAGGTTACTATGATGGGGTGATTTTTCACCGCGTGATTCCGGATTTCATGATTCAAGGTGGCGACCCGACTGGTACTGGAATGGGTGGCGAGAGCATTTATGGCAAAACCTTTGAAGACGAATTTTCCAACCAGCTTTACAATTTAAATGGCGCGCTATCGATGGCTAACGCGGGTCCTAACACGAACGGTAGCCAATTTTTCATCGTTACTAATACCAACGTGCCCAAGAAAATGATCCGGCAACTAAAGGCGGCTGAGTTTCCAGAGGAAATTGTAGAAGCTTACCGAAAGGGTGGTACACCATGGTTGGATGGCCATCATACGGTATTTGGTCAGGTGATTGAAGGAATGGACGTGGCCGAAGCAATTAGTAAAGTGGACCGCAATTACGAAGACCGTCCTACAGAAGATGTCGTGATGGAAAAAGTATTGGTGGAAGAATAAACGCTCAAATAATTTTTTGAACAGTTTTAAGGATTTAACGAAAGTGGAAAGTTGAACGTGGCTTTCGCAATTGGTGGGGAAGTTTAGCTAATAAGGCATCCGGTTTCTGTAACCAAGTGAAATTCGAGAGCCTAGGACATCCAAACTTTCCGATAAATTCTCAATTTGTATTTAAGTAAAAATTCGTTGTTAATAATCGCAACCCGATTATTGATGACGAATTTTTTTGTGGTTGGCGTGTTTAAATAGGGGTCGTATAAAAAAATTTGTGGGATAAACCTTAATCTATAAAGCAAAATGTCCCGTTTTCGCTAAGGTAAAACGTTTTAACTTAACATATTTTCAATAATTAAGTTTACAAATGATAAAAATGGCGCTATTATGTAAGCGTTAACAAAAAGCAAATAATAAGGAGATTTTATTATGAATTTAGCAAAATACATTGATCACACAATTTTGGCACCCGAAGCCACCCAATCACAGGTGGACCAAATCATTAAGGAAGCTAAGGAATACGATTTTGCTTCCGTAGTAGTTAATCCATACTGGGTTTCGTACGTGGCAGATAAGTTGAAGGGCACTGACGTCAACACGGTTACCGTAATTGGTTTTCCTCTTGGAGCAAATACTACGGCAACCAAGGTGTTTGAAGCAAAAGATGCGTTGCAAAATGGCGCTACGGAATTAGACATGGTAATTAATATCGGTGAACTTAAAGCTGGCCATGACGACGCGGTTCTCAATGATATTAAAGCCGTAGTCGAAGCTGGGCATGCTGAAAACCGGCACGTTAAGGTCATTATTGAAACCGCTTTATTGACTGACGAAGAAAAGGTTCGGGCTTGTGAACTTTCCGAAAAAGCGGGGGCCGATTTCGTAAAAACTTCGACAGGTTTTTCGACGGCTGGTGCGAAGGTCGCGGACGTGAAATTAATGAAGCAAACGGTTGGCGATCGGTTAGGCGTTAAGGCATCCGGCGGAATTCACACTAAGGCAGAAGCCGAAGCCATGATCGAAGCCGGGGCAACTCGTTTAGGAGCAAGTTCCGGCGTCAAGATTATGAATAGCTAAAAATAAAGTGAGGCAGTTTAGTTTTAGGAGGGGTTTAAATGAAGTTCAAACGAGTTTTTACAATTGTCACGGATTCGGTCGGCATCGGTGAAGCTAGTGATGCCGCTGATTTTGACGATGTTGGCGCAGATACTTTAGGACATATCGGTGAATTTTGGAAGGGCAACTTCCAAGTTCCTAATTTACAAAAATTAGGGTTAAGCAATATTCGGCCTGATCACCCAATTGAAGGAGTTCCGGTGGCGGACCATCCGCAAGGGTTCTTCGGTAAAATGCACGAAGTCTCCGTTGGAAAAGATAGTATGGACGGTCATTGGGAAATGATGGGGGTTCCGGTTAAAGAACCTCTAGGCTTTTTCCCTAACGGCTTTCCGCAGGAATTAATTGATAAAATCGCTAAGTTTAGCGGTCGCTCGGTAATTGTAAACAAACCGTACTCGGGGACCGAAGTTATTCATGATTATGGAGAAGAACAGCTGAAGACGGGAGCGCTAATCGTTTATACCTCTGGTGATTCAGTTTTGCAAATTGCGGCTAACACTGCGGTAATTCCGCTAGAAGAGTTGTACAAGATTTGTGAATACGCGCGCTCAATTACCATTGATAAACCTTACCGGATTGGCCGCATCATTGCTCGCCCGTACGTTGGGACGAATAAGGACAATTTCAAACGAACTTCGGATCGCCACGATTATACTTTAGCGCCAACTAGTGAAACGGACATGGATCGACTCAAAGCAGCCGGGTTCTCCGTTTTAGCGGTTGGTAAAATTAACGACATTTTTTCAGGCCAAGGGATTACGGATGGGGTTCACACGGAAAGTAATCACGACGGAATGGTGCGGACGATTGAAAACGCCCAAAAGGACTTTACCGGATTTAGTTTTACCAACCTAGTTGATTTTGACGCCATGTATGGTCACCGGCGGAATCCTGAAGGATACGGAAAGGCCTTGATGGAATTTGACCAACAACTGGGTGAACTATTGCCACTCCTAAAGGATGACGACCTGCTGGTTATTACGGCGGATCACGGAAATGATCCCGGATTTAAGGGAACGGATCACACCCGAGAATACGTCCCACTATTGGTCTACACTCCTAGCGTTGCCGAAGGTAAATCACTGGGTGTGCGGGATACTTACGCTGATTTAGGGGCAACCATTTTGGACAACTTTAACGTTGCCGGTAACGAAGTTGGAACTAGTTTCTTAAGCGAATTGCAATAAGGAGGAAATACCATGAGTACACACATTGCGGCACAAAAAGGCGAAATTGCAGACACCGTTTTACTACCAGGGGACCCACTTCGGGCAAAATATATTGCCGAAACTTTCTTAGAGAATGCGGAATGTTATAATACCATTCGAAACGCTTTTGGATATACCGGTACGTATAAAGGTAAACGGGTATCCGTTCAAGCAACTGGCATGGGCATTCCATCAATCTCCATTTATACAAATGAATTAATTAACGAATACGGGGTTAAAACCTTGATTCGTGTGGGAACCTGTGGTGGAATGAGCCCCGATATTCACGTCCGGGACGTCCTCATTGCCCAAGGAGCAAGTACGGATTCTTCCATTATTAGAAATACGTTTGGTCGAGATATTTATTACGCTCCGTTAGCAGACTTTGCAATGGTTGAAAAGGCGTACCAAGTTGCGCAAGCTAACCAAATTCCAGTGCAAGTAGGCAACGTTTTGTCTGAAGACCGTTTTTACAACGACGAAATTGACCGTCAAAAACTGGTTCAATATGGCGTCAAGGGTGCAGAAATGGAAGCAGCCGCGTTGTACTTATTAGCAGCGAAGTATGGCGTACGTGCGCTTGCAGTATTGACCATCAGTAACCATATCATCACTGGCGAAGAAACTACCGCGGAAGAACGGGAAAAATCGTTTGATGACATGATCAAAGTTGCGTTAGAAACGGCAATTAGCTAAGGAGCGGAATTTAATGTATTTAATCGTTAACATTATTGGATTAGTGGTTTTCCTGAGTTTAGGAGTGCTTTTTTCCAAAAACCGGCAGCAAATCAAGTGGAAATCGGTCGGTATCATGGTAGTATTTAACCTTGTCTTAGCGTGGTTTCTAACCAGTTTCCCGATTGGCCGCAGCATTGTTGCGGGAGCTTCGGCGGGGTTTAACCAATTAGTCCAAGTTGCTTATCAAGGAATCGCCTTTGCGCTTGCCGATTGGGTGGACGTGAAGTCAATGAACTTCGTGACCAGTTCGTTATTACCGATTTTGATGATCATCCCGTTGTTCGATATTTTAACGTACGTGGGAATTTTACCGTGGATCATCAAGTGGATTGGCCGCGGATTGTCTAAATTAACCGGACAGCCGAAATTCGAGTCGTTCTTTGCGGTGGAGATGATGTTTCTGGGAAATACGGAAGCACTCGCGGTTTCCTCCCTGCAACTGCAACAAATGAAGGCGGAACGCAACCTGACCTTGGCAATGATGTCAATGAGTTGTGTAACGGCTTCGATTATCGGTGCCTATACGAGTTTAATGCCCGGGCAGTTCATCCTCACGGCGATTCCGATCAACGTAATTAACGCAATTATCATCACGAACATGTTGAATCCGGTCACGGTAACGCCTGAAGAGGATACGATTGCCACAATGGCGGGTTCCGGAAGTTCAGCGAGCGCACAAGACGTGGACTCGGGTTCGGAAACGCTGGCCGAAGCGACAGTAGCTGAAGATGAAGTTCCAACGCGGGAACCATTTTTCTCGTTTCTGGGCGATTCAATCTTGAACGCGGGTAAACTGGTGTTAATCATCACCGCCAACGTAATCGCGTTCGTTGCCTTAGCAGCGTTAGTGGATAAACTACTAGGAATCATTAATCCTTGGCTTACCCTAGAGCACATTTTAGGAATCGTGATGTTCCCGTTTGCGTGGTTAACCGGGCTAAACGTCCACGATGCCTTCGAATTTGCGCAATACATGGGAACTAAGTTAGTTACCAACGAGTTTGTCGTAATGGGCAAGGTGACGGGCACGATTAACCAATTTGCGCCCCATTATAAAGCAGTGTTAACGGTGTTTTTGACCTCGTTTGCTAATTTTTCAACCGTGGGGATGATTATCGGATGTTTCAAGGGCTTAGTTAACCGGCAGAAAAACGACGTGGTTGCTAAAAACGTGGGTTACCTGCTCCTATCGGGGATTTTGGTATCCTTAGTTTCGGCAGCAACGGTCGGACTCTTTGTCTGGTAAAAAATATTGTTGGTAAAGGAAAATCAAATTTTGATGGGAATAAGTAAAACAAGATTAAAAACCGAAATTTTAGCAGGAATTACTAGTTTTTTTGCAATCTCCTACATCATCATTGTTAATCCAATGATTTTAAGCGATGCGGGAATTCCGGCAGGACTAAGTGTATTTGCCACCGTTTTCTCTTCAGCAATTGGCTGTCTAATTATGGCGTTGTGGGCGAAAGCACCGGTAATTCTTACTCCGGGGATGGGAGTAAATGCATTTTTCACCTACACGGTGGTAGTTGGAATGCATCTATCCTGGCAACAAGCCGTCGCCATTTCGATTTTTAGTAGTTTGATTTACATGGTAATTGCGTTTACCAGGGCAAGTGAGTTTCTGGCTAACGCGATTCCCGCCGTGCTGAAAAAAGGGATTACGGTAGGAATTGGGTTGTTTTTGGTGACCTTAGGGTTGGAAAAAGCCGAATTGATTCAATCTGGTGGAAAACGAGCACTATTGGCAGCCGGTTCTTTAAGCAATCCGGCGACGTTATTAGCTCTGTTCGGTCTCTTACTCTCCCTAATCCTCTTTTTGCGCCGGGTTCCCGGTGGCTTTGTAATTGGGATTATCGTAACTAGTCTAGTGGGCGTCCTTTTCCACATTGGTGGTACGCAGGCAACTTCCATTAGTTTAAGTCAACTGCCGAAATATTCAGAAATCCTTTTTAAGGGCGATTTCAGCCAAATGTTTTCCATCAAATTTTTACTGGCCGTATTTTCGATGACGATGATCTTAGTCTTTGAATCGATGGGGATTCTGGAAGGAATTTTACAGGACCCATCGCAATTTCGGAAGGCATTTCAAGCGAGCTCGGTGACGACCTTTATTTCAGGTTTCTTGGGCACGAGTCCAACGGTTGCGGCTGCCGAAAGTGCTTCGGGAATTGAAAGTGGCGGACGGACCGGGATCGTATCCCTTGTTTCGGGGGTTCTATTCTTGCTTTCGCTGTTTTTCATTCCGTTGTTAAGCTACGTGCCCCAAGCAGCAATCGCGCCAGTAATCATCATTACGGGAGCGGTAATGATGGAACAGTTGGCCACCATTAACTTTGCGGATTTTACCGACTGGTTCCCGGCGTTTTTGATTATCGTGCTGATCCCCTTGACTGGCTCAATTTCGACAGGGTTAGCGTTCGGCTTTGTGGCCTACCCAATTTTGAAATTAGCGATGGGCAAGCAAAGTGAAGTTCACCCGATTATGTACGTGTTGGGATTGTTATTCTTAGCCCAACTAGGTTTTAACTCAATTTTGGTTTAGGAGTAGGTTGCCATGAGCAGGATGACTGATAAAACAAAAATTAAAAAGAGCTTGGAAGTTGCCCGGATGCATTACGAAGCCGGGATGGGCCAAGTGGAAATTGCCAAACAGCTGGGACTTTCCCGGCCGACAGTTTCCCGACTGCTTCAGTTCGCTCAAGACAACGGCATTGTGCAAATTAAAATTGTCGATCCCTTTTCCAGTACCCAAGAGTTAGAAAAAATGTTGTGCGAAAAGTATCAGCTAAACGAGGCTCACGTGGTATACGCCGAATATGATAATTATCAAAACGTGACCCAACAGCTCGGAATGTATACGGCCAAGTACTTAGCTAAAGTGGTTAAGGATGGCGACTTAATCGGGGTTAGTTGGGGAAAGACTTTAAACGAAGTGGCGAAGGCGTTGACGCCTCAGCCCGTCGAAGACGTTCAAGTGGTGGAACTGAAGGGTAGCGTTACCTATTCACCTACGCCAGTTTTTGACGAGGAAGTCTTGATGAAATTTGGCAATGCTTTTCACACCACCCCACACGAATTTCCTTTACCAGTCGTTTTTGAAAACCAAACCACCCATGACGTGGTGATGCAGGACCGCTACATTAAGCGATTAATTGATTTAGGCAAAAAGGCGAATATCGCAATTTTTACCGCTGGGACCATCCGGGACGACGCGTTGCTATTTCAAACGGGCTATTTTGACCAAGGCGACATCGCGCGTATCCAAAAAACGGCGGTAGGCGACATCTGCTCCCGGTTTTATGACCAGGATGGCCAAATCGCGGTTCCCGAAGTGAATAATCGTACCGTTGGAATTGACCTAGCCGAATTGCGCAACAAGGAACGCGCGGTGCTAGTGGCCGGCGGAAAATGGAAGTATGAAGCAATCAAGGGCGCGTTAGCTGGACAATACGCGAACTGTTTAATTACCGACGTAGCAACCGCCCAACGATTGGTTGACGAATAATTAATTTGAAGGAGGGCTTGTGATGAGAATGGTTGACGTGATCGACCACAAGCGAAATGGAAGCGCTTTAACTAAAGAGGAAATCAGTGCTTTCGTGGAAGGTTATACAAATGGAGAAATTCCAGACTACCAAGCAAGTGCACTATTGATGGCCATTTACTTTAACGGAATGACTGACGAAGAACAGGCTAATTTAACTATGCAAATGTTGAATTCGGGTGACCGGTTGGACCTCTCCGACATTCCGGGGATTAAGGTGGATAAGCATTCCACCGGTGGCGTGGGAGATAAAACTAGCATCCCATTAGCTCCGATGGTTGCCGCGTTAGGAATTCCGGTACCGATGATTTCAGGTCGTGGACTTGGCCATACTGGTGGAACTTTAGATAAATTGGAAGCGATTCCAGGGTTTGAGGTGGAACGCTCGGAAGCAGAGTTTAAAAAACAGGTTCGTGACATTAAAGTCGCCATCGTTGGTGCAACCGGCAACGTTGCTCCAGCAGATAAAAAAATTTATGCGTTGCGCGACGTTACCGACACGGTCGACTCAATCCCGCTAATTGCCGGCTCGATTATGAGTAAGAAGATCGCTTCGGGGACGGATGCCTTAGTTTTAGACGTAAAAACTGGGACTGGCGCCTTCATGAAGGAAGAGGCGGACGCCGTCAAACTAGCGAATGCCTTAGTGAAAATTGGTAAGAGTGTTGGCATGAACTGCATGGCGCTAATTTCAGATATGAATCAACCCCTTGGTAACATGGTGGGCAATGCCCTAGAAATTCAAGAGTCGATTGCAATCCTTAAAGGTGAAGGCCCCGAAGACATCACGGAATTAGTAATGACGTTAGGTAGTCAAATGGTGGTACTTGCCAAAAAGGCGGCCACGTTGGCAGAAGCCCGGGCTAAGCTTGAAGAAGTTGTTGCAAATGGGAGCGCTTTAGAAGTGTTCCGGCAGATGATCATTGCCCAAGGAGGCGATCCGCGGGTTATTGAAGACCCGACGTTAATGCCCCAGGCAAAATATCATTTTGAACTTCCCGCACCCCAAGCAGGTTACGTAACGAAAATGACGGCTGACGAAATCGGGATTGCGGCCATGTTACTTGGTGGTGGTCGACAGGCCAAAACTGACGTGATTGATTACGCAGTGGGCATTGAATTACACAAAAAAGTTGGCGACGCCGTTGCGGAAGGTGAAAGCTTGTTGACCATTCATAGCAATACGACGGACGTAGCCAACATTAAGGAGCTACTATATAACAACATTGAAATCGGTACGGATGCGCAACCGATTCAATTAGTGCATAAAATTATTAAGTAGTTGTGTTTGAATTTATTTAATAACAAATAACTAGCAAAAAGAGAGTGAAACAAAAGTCGGGTAGTTTGCGAGCATTAACTGGAAATTGACCATTATGCCTGAATTGGGCATAATGGTCAATTTTAGGTTACGCGGAACGAACTGACTTTGGCGCTATTGAAGTCAAAACCCCAAAACAACTTTTTAAGGACCTTTTTATCCTGGAAAAGTATTTTTTTTAGCCTCTTTTTACGCACAAAACCGTAATTAACTAGCTTGAAAAGCAGGTTAATTACGGTTTTTTTAATTAAATTTTATATGAGGGTTAATCGGGATTCTTAGCGTCTACTTCACCAGCTTGAACCGGATCTTCCTTTTTAAGGGTGAAGGTAGCAAACAGGGTGATGGCAAAAACGAACAATCCCATGATTAGGTAAGTGTGTTGGTAGCCAATCACGTCGTACATTTTTCCCGCAACCGAAGAGAAAATGAAGACGGAAACTTGTTTGGCAAAGTTAGAAGCAAGCGCGTAAACGGTTGCATAAAGGCGAATGTCAAACGCTCCAGCAATGTACTTCATGATTGAAGTTAGTAACAATGGCATTTCCAAACCGGCTAATAAGCGGAATCCAACCAGCCAGATCCAGTTTGGCGCAAGTGCAGAACCTAAAATCCGAAGGGCAGTAATAAACCCGTAAATAATTAAGCCGTTCCGAGAACCGATCTTATTAATGATCCAAGGCATCGGGAACATCAGGCAAAATTCAATCGCAATTTGAGCTGAAGTCATGTAGCTATAAACTAAAGTTCCTTGAGCAGCGGTATGGAAGAACATTTTGAAAAAGATGATGAATTGTTGATCAAAAACGTCATAAAGTGCTGAAGCACCCATGTAAAAAATTGCGAGGATCCATAAGTTTTTCAATTTAAAGACCGACATAACGGTTTTTAAATTCAATGAGTTGGAAGTGTCGCCAGCAGCTTGGGCATTTTCGAGATCGATTTTATCACTGAAAAGTAGCAATCCGGTTAGGATAATTGCGGCTACAGTACAAGCCCAAAAGATGGAGTTGGGAGACCAAAGAAAGATGGGACCGGCAATTAGAGAAGCAGCAACCCCCGCCACGGAGCCTCCAACGCGGGAATGGGCGTACTCAAAGCCGTTTGCTAAACTTGCCCGTTGAACGTATTGTTCGATGACGGAAACCCCGCCGTTGAGTACGAAGCTGAGAAAAGTCCCGGTTACAAAAGCCACGAGGAAGGCGTTAATGTGTAAAATCGGCATGAAAACCCACTGGAAATAAGGGCCGATAAAAATAGCGACGATCGAGATGGTTAAAATTAAGGTCTTTTTAAATAATAGCTTATCCGAAACTACCCCGAAAATCGGTTGGAAAATTAACGAAATTCCAGCCATCATGGAGAAAACGGCTCCTGATTCGGTACCGTTTAAATGAGCAACTTGTTCCATCCAGAGGGTGAGGTATCCGTTAATGATTGCCCAGATGAAGAAGTAACTAAAATGCGTGAGGGGAAACCCCCAGAAATGTTTAGATTGTGGTTTAGTATTATTCATGTTGTACACCCCTATTCATAGTTATAAGGTACGGGTTTGCCAAAATCAGGGCGACCGTCCGTCGTCCAGCCAAATGGTTGAACCATGGTGTGACGGTTGGGATCATAAAGCGGATCGCCCTTGATGTCGGTATAGTTACGGCAATGGTAAACTAATAAATCAGTTTTACCGTCTTCGGCCACGGTGAAGGAATTGTGTCCCGGACCGTATTGTTGAATGGCCAAATTGCTTTGGAAAACTGGAGTAGGCGACTTAGCCCAATTACGGGCGTCTAATAAATCGGCGTCTTCGTCGATAGTTAGCATTCCCATGGCATAGTTTTCGTCAGTAGCACTTGCCGAGTAGGTTAAGAAATACTTACCGTTACGGTGCAAGATCGCGGGACCTTCGTTAACCCAGAAAATTTTAGTTTCCCAATCGTATTCAGGCTTGGTTAACATCACTGGTTCACTCTTGAGGGTCCACGGATTTTCCATTTCAGCGATGTAAATGTTGGAATTTCCTTTGATGGCCGGATCCTTTTGCGCCCAAACGTAGTAAAGACGGTCGTGCGCCTTAAAAACGGTGGCGTCGAGGGCGAAGGTATCTAGTGGCGTTTTTACTTGGCCGCGTTCAATCCAATCACTTTCGTCACGCATGGGGTTAGGATTATCGCATTCTAAGCAATACATCCGGTGTTGAAACATGCCGTTGTGGTCGAATTCTTTAGTATGGGCAGCGGCAAAGTAAATGAACCATTTTCCATCGATGTAATGTAATTCGGGGGCCCAAATGAGCTGACTCATCGGACCGCTACCATCGGGATGTTTACGCCAAATCGTACGGGGAGCCGCGTGGGCTAGTCCGTTCAAGGTTTTTGCGCGCCGAATTTCAATCAAGTTATAAGCGGGAACCGAAGCGATAAAATAGTAATAACCGTCGGTGTGCTTATAAATATAGGGATCCGCCCGTTGTACAATAAGCGGATTAACGTAATCAGTTGCGGATATCATAGTGAGATACTCCTTTTATGAAAATGAATTGTAAAAAAATGGTGTGGAAACTTTCGAAAGGTTCGTGAAGCATTTATTACACGAGCAATATATGACCGCTTGAAAGCGTTGTCAACCTTTTTTGTTAATCTTTGGAAGGAATTTGCAAAAAAATCTCTTTGCGTTAACTTTATTATTAAATTAAGCGCTTGTAACCGGTTTTTTATTGGCATATAATTAATTGAAAAGGAAATGTAAACGGTTTGATAATGGAGGGTATATGCAATTAGATATCTCGGATGCATCGTTAAAAGTTTATGAGGCGTTGGCAAGTTCGGTACGACTTCAAATTATTCGTTTGCTGTCGGATCAACCGATGAGTGTTCAAGAATTAGCCGAAGCGTTAAATTTGAGTAGCCCAATCGTCACTAAGCACTTGAATAAACTGGCGGAAGCAGAAATTATTCATAGTAAACGGCAGGGGCACCAAAAGGTTTCTTCCTTGCGAGTGGATACGATTGATATTAAGTTTCCACGGCAAATTTATCCGACGTTTAGCGTCCACAAAACTGGAATTCCGATTGGACACTACACTGAATTTAGCGTAAAACCATCTTGCGGATTAGCGGGACCAGACGGGTACATTGGTAACGTCGATAACCCTAAGTACTTTATGTTACCCGAGCGGATGAACGCCGGAATGATTTGGTTTAACGACGGTTACGTGGAATACCAGACTCCCAACTTTATCAATATTGATGAACACTTGGAAATGCTTGATTTATCTATGGAACTGGGATCGGAATTTCCGTTTTCCAACAATACTTGGCCATCAGATATCACCTTTTCTATTAATGGCAAGGAAATCGGAACGTGGCGTTCACCAGGAGATTTCTCTGACGTTCGCGGGAAATACACTCCGGACTGGGTTCCAGATAACGTGAACCAATACGGAATTTTAAAAACGCTCCGAATTACCGACCACGGTACTTATCTAGATGGGCAACCGTTCACGGAAGTTTGCTTAGCGGATTTGCCCGTTAATAAAGACGTCTGGACGATTCGTTTTGAAATTAAGCCCGATGCCAAAAAGTCGGGCGGTTGTACTATTTTTGGTGAAGGTTTTGGTAATTACGACCAAAATATCGAGTTATCCGCTTTTTATAGTTAAAAAAGATCGCCAGCCCTCGGGGGTAGCGATCTTTTTTTGTTTAAGTAAATTTAATTTTTTAAGAACGCCCGTAAGTCAGCCATTTGGCTTTCGATTACTGCCGTCCCTTGATGATATAGATCCATGAGCTTATTATTGTCGCGTTCTACTCGAGAAACGGTCACTGGTTGTTGGGGCCGAATTACAAAGGCTTTTCCTTCCCGTTCCAAACGTTCAATTTCTTCAAGGCTTTCGTTGTAACGCCGGGGCCGACTTTCAAAAGCGGATACAAATTGTGGAAAGTCCCGGTATTTCATCCGTACTAGCCGGTTCATTGCTCGACTGTTTTCAGCTTTTCGGTAGGTGATGTCGCGCGTTAAAACGATGACTAATTTCTCGTAACCGAGTTCTTGGGCACGTTTGAAGGGAATTGAATCTGCAATTCCACCATCTAGGTATGGCTGGTGGTTAACGACCCGGATGCTGGAGAGTAGCGGCATGCTAGCGGAAGCTTTAATGGCTTCTTCCTGGCCTTCAGTGTCAGTTTTTCGGAAAACGTCGGCCTTACCAGTCAATAAATTGGTGGCGGTGATTTCAAAAATTTGCTTGCTATCTTTGTAGGCCATGTAATCAAACGGACTATATGCGTAGCATTCTGGAGAAAATAGGAAGTCCAGGTTGAAAATTCCACCGTTACGGACTAAATTATTAAAACCAATGTAGCGTTTGTCGTGCAAGAAATGTAAATTAACATCCTTAGAACGTCCCTTTTGCTTAGAAATATAATTCATTGCACACATCGTGCCAGCTGAAACGCCGTGAATGTATTCGAATTCCATTTCTTGATCAATGAAATAATCTAACACCGCACTGGTGAAAAATGACCGCAGTGCGCCGCCTTCTAAAATTAAAGCTGCTTTTTCCAATGGAATCCCTTCTTCCTGTAGAGTATACAGTCGCTATTTTAGCGCTTTTAGTAGGGTGCTGGCAAACGAGTTTTTACACTAACAATAATTTTTAATCGCAGTTTTAGAAGACGACATTTGCGCAAAAAAATAGTAAGATGGTGAATACCAAAATGAGTTGAGTACGTGAGCAAAATAGGGAGTGAATTTGATGATAAGAATTATAATTTTAGCCTTGATAATCTACGGGATTATTCAAATTCCCTTTATTATTAAAGCCTATTGGGGAAGACGAAAATACCAACAAAAAATTAAAGATGGCGAACGGCAAAACCAAAAGATTATGGAAGAAAAAAAGAAACGGGAACAGCGCTAAATGTCAAAATAAAAGTGGCGATAACTGAGTTCGGAATGGGTAAACTTAAAATTCAACATTAACGCACCAAATAGGGACCAGAGATTTTTATCTCTAGCCCCTATTTTTTAGTGGATAATTGGATTAGGGAGGATTACCACTTTTAAGGTACTTTAAATGGTTAGCAATAAAATAAGTTTTGAAAAAGCTAGTGGTTAAGTTGGTAACCAACCTGACTGAGCTTATCCGCGAACCTTCACACCTTGGTTGCTAACCATTTCGTGATACTTCAGGTACACCTCGGCGTAAGGATGTTCACAATCCTCGTGCCAAGGCTTTACGTGTCCACAGAAATGAATTAACTTAGGATCTTCACGTGTTTCTGCGTAAGGTTCCAACAATTCGGTCCGCGGTGGAAAAATGGTTTCCATTACAATGTTGGACTGGGCGTTCCATTGGGGATGCAAGTGTAGCCAATCGTTGTAAAGGTTGGCGTTCAACGCGTCCTGATCGTGGAAACGTAATTTTTCGGGGTTTTGGTTGATGTAATCTAACACTTTTTGGGTGGTTGACTTCGCCCGCCAACGGACGAGGTCAATTAACATCATTCCCGAATTAAAGTACTTTTCATTTTCCTTAGTGATTCCCATTTTTTCCAACCGGTCGTGGAATCCAGCATCCTCTACGGCAGCAATTACGTTGCCCTCTAAGTTGGTTTGCCATAATTCATGCAAACTTGTGTTGGCAATGATGTCGCAGTCGAGGTAGATTGCCCGGTTGATGGATGGCAACAGTGCCGGAGCTAAGATGCGGTAGTAAGCCGTTTTAACAATCCGGTCACTTTCTACTGCGTTAGCTAACAATTCTTCGTTAACTTCCACAATTTTAATCGTCGCGTTGTCATACCGGGCAATGATGCTTCCCAATAACATCATGTCGCGATCAGTCAGGTGATCGGGTAACAAGAAGAAATTGTATTGGTGTTCCGGATCATTTTCTAAAATCGAAATATAAGAGGTGGCAAGCGGTTGAATAAAGGCCGAGTTTGCCGCTGAGATAACGTTAATCACTCCACGATGCATTTCCAATTCACCAAGTTCTTCGTGATACTCATCTAAATAAGGATGGACGGTGAGGTCCTTCCACGGTTTTTCATGAGTAGTGAAATGAACAATGCTAGGTTCCTTAATGGCTTCGTCGATTAGTTCAGCGTAGCCCTGGTTGATTGGCCGATGTTTTCTGAAAATAATCGAGTTTTGTAAATTCCATTTTGGATGAAGAAATTGAACTTCACCAGCTAACACGGCGTTAAGCGCGTCTTGGTCGTGGAAAATAATTCGGTCGGCATGATTTCTAATAAAAGCCAAAGTTTTTTCTGTGATTCGATGGGCGTTCCACCGGGCAACATCGATCACCATGATTCCGGAATTGAAATATAGATTACTTGCGGCAACCACGGGATCGACACCTAGGCGATGCAATGCAAAAGCCTGTCCCGTATCAATAACCGCACCCACGGTATTTCCATTTAAATTACTTTCGGCAAGTTCGGTTAAGTCCTTCCGGATCAAAACGTCAACGTCTAAGTAAATTAATCGATCAATCTGCCGCGAAGCTAGTAGCTTAGGGGCGATGATTCGAAAATATGCGGTTTTATTGATGTGTTGGTTCGTTGGGCAAAAATCAAAACGTTCGTCGTCAAGATTTAAATACTCAATGGTATGAAAATTATGCATCAATTTGTCTAACAGTGCCCGGGTTTGGTCACCAAGGTTGTTGGTTAAAACAATGAAATGGGCCCGGGTTGCTGAATTTAAGGTTTCTAAAGCAGTTTTAATGGTAATGCATAGTTGGTCAGCGTAATTACGGTCCGCTGCCAATAAGATATTAATTTTTTTCAAATTCATCCACCCCTTTTTTGATTTGTGTGCCCATTATATAAATTTATTCAAAATTAAGTAAAGTAATATGCAATAGTTTTGATAAGGAAATCAAAATATTTGCAAACGCTATTCTCCGTCTGTATAATTCAGGACAAGTAACGAGATTGTTAGTTGTTTGAATGATAGGAGGTCACGCAAATGAGTGTAATAGTGCCGATTGAAAGAATTAGGTTGGGAAATAGTGAAGTGGAAACTCCTGGGTTAACACTAAAAGTCACAAACGTATTACGGGGAGAAAACGCCGTGCTTGGCTTCTTAGATGGCGGGGATGATTTGATTATTTCCGTATTAAAGGCGCAAAATGGTAAAGCTAACATTGGCGACCAGTGGATTAAATTTGAAATTCGCGATCTAGGAAACCAAGTTGAAGTTCGTTGTGATGAGACAATTAAAATTACGGATATTTTTGCACTCTTGCAAAACATGACCCGTAGTTACGTTTAAACGGGTTAATTATTGACGCAAAAATCGCAAAAGATGTATAAATTTTAGCTAATCGTTTTATTAAAAAATAAAAAGGTTAGAAAAATTTCCAACCTTTTCTGTAATGAATAATTATTCGTCATAGTAAAACAAATAAAAAATGAGACCAGCCACTTAAGGGCTTGGTCTCAAATTTTTGTGTTTTTAAGTTAATAATTAATCCGCTTCGGCAATCTTTTGCATAATAAAGTGTGCAGATTTGCGTAACTTGTAAAGTTCTTCATCGGTCAATTGCAATTGCAGCTGTTCAACAATCCCGTTACGACCAATCACGGCTGGGTAAGATAGGTAAGTGCCGTATTCTTCGCGGAAGTTAGACACAGGTAAAACTTCGCGTGCATCGTTTAAGACCACGTTAGCCAACCGCACTGCTGCAGCCGCCACGCCGTAATTTGTGTAATGTTTACCCTTCATTACATCACCAGCACCAATTCGAGCTTCTTCGTTAATTTCATGTAAGTCTAAACCGCGATCGCCAGCAATTTCTTTGATGGGCCGGTCGAAAACACGAACCGTTGACCATGCGGTGAATTGGGAGTTGCCGTGTTCTCCAAGGTTATATCCGGATACGGAGCGAGGATCGATGTTGAGTCCTTTAGCAACCGCCCGCTGCATCCGAGCTGAGTCTAGCAACGTACCAGTCCCAATTACGTGTTCCTTTGGTAAACCAGTAACTTCTTGGTATAGCGAGGTAATTACGTCTACTGGGTTAGTGATGGCGATAATAATTCCGTCAAAACCAGTTTCCTTAATCTTTTCCGCAACTTTGCGAACTTGTTGCCGGTTATGTGGTAATTCCGCAAAACGGTCAACGTTCGGGTTGTCGCTGAGTGAAATTTTGCCAAGAGCTGAAATGATAATATCCGCATCCTTTAATGCGGCGTAGTCATTAACGACAATATTGGTATGGTAAGTCAGGTTGGCCATGGCGTCTTCAAAATCTAAAGCGTCTGCACCGACTTTGGCTTCGTTTTGGTCAATCAATACTAAATCATCTGTGTATCCGTTAGTGATTATTTGTTGGGCGACGGCTTGACCGACGTGTCCCATTCCGATAATTCCAATTTTTCTTGTCACTGTTACCACCTCCATTGCCATTTTAAGCTACGATGTTAAAAAAAGCTACTAGCGTATTTTGACTAGCTTGATTTCGCTTTCAAAGGTGAAAGGGACCCAGAGTTGTTTTATTTTACTTCCTTATAATTCGTGAAAAGCTGGGTTTAAATAAAAGGGCACAATGTGAATAAATTCCAAATTTTTTCACATTTTATGGTTAATTGATACGCAGATGATAGACAACATGTTAGAATGACCAGTAGAAAGCCGTTTCATTGCCTGTAAACAAGTTTGAGATCGTTTTCTTGGTTGATTAGTTTTAGGAAAACTAATACGGATTTATTTCGGTTTTAAGTAAGCTGGCGGGCATGGTTTAGTGCTTTATTAATTGGTGCGTAGAACAGCTCCCCAAATTTCATTTTAAAAGTAATATAAAGTAGCTGTTTTTAAGATGATAAGATGATAAGATTGTCAATGATTTAAAAGGTACATACCTAACATTTGATTCGAGAGGTGAAAAGATGAAAGTTGTAATTGCATCAGATGCTTTCAAAGACTGCTTAAGTAGTGAAGAAGTTAACGAAGCAGTTCGCGAAAGTATCTTAAAAATTAACCCTGAAGTTGAAGTGGTGACCGCTGGAATTTCCGATGGGGGATTAGACGGCTTAGAAGTTTTAAAAAAATGGGGACGTGAAATGGAAGAAATCCCTTTTAAAACTACGGATTTGATGGGCCGCCCGGTTGATGCGCCGTACTTAATCACTAATTATAAAAAAGCACCGCTAGCCATTATTGCAACCGCTAGCACGACTGGTAAACATCGGATTTTGCCGTCGCCAGGTTCCTTTATTCGGGCCACGAGTTTTGGCTTGGGAACCCAAATCCGTGACGCGCTAGGACGCGGGGCAAAACGGATTCTGATTCTTACGGGAGACTCGGGGGTCAGCGACGGTGGTCTAGGTTTACTTCAAGCTTTAGGCGTTAATTTTTATGACGAAGATGGCCATTTAATTGGACGGGATAAGAACTTGCTAGCAACTAACTTCCAGGAAGTTCGTAATTTAGAAAGTGTAGTCCAACAATTCAACCATGTGGAAATTATGGTGGCTACTAATACAGACCGTACCTACGCTGGATATCGTGGAGCCCAACGTACTTGGGGAATGGATAAGGGCGGTACTCAAAAACAAATTGAAGTGTTTGATAAACGGATGGATGGCTTTTTCATGACGGTTATCAAAGAATTAGATTTAGATTTAAGAGACGTACCTGGTTTAGGCGTAGATGGTGGAATCGGCGGTGCGTTAGCAGTCTTGGGTGGTCAGATAGTTCCCACTGGTGACATAATTGCTAACTTGGTTGGCTTGCCGCAAAAGCTAGAAGATGCCGACTTGTTTATTAGTGGTACTGGAAAAATTTCGCATCATCCCCAAACCCCGCACGTGGTAAACCAAATTCTGGATCTAGCCACTAAGATGTCCGTGCCAGCCGTAGCAATTTGCGGTCAAGTAGATAATTCGATGCGGCATTATCCTAACGAAAAAGTAGCCGTCTTCTCCATTCAAAGAAGACCTAGTTCGTTGAGACGGTCAATGGAAACCCGGTATGCTACCGTAAACATTAAAATTGTTACGCGTAATATAATCCGGTTAATGAACATTGCCCGGGCTGAAAAATAATTTGAAGTTTAAGCTGGAAGTTGTTGAAAAACAGACCTAGCTTAGGTTTGATTTAAATGTAAGCGGTTGCGATAACGTGAAGAGGCAAAACGATTTACTTTTAGTAAGTAAAGCAGTATACTGGGCGCACAATTATTTTTAGTAAGGGAGTGCTCATTTGGCAAAAAAATCGAAAATTGCAAAAGAAAAGAAGATTGAAGCAACGGTAATGCGCTATGCCGCATTACGCAAACAATTAAAGGCTCAAAAAGATTACCAAGGGCTTAGTAAGTTACCGCGCAACGCTTCACCAACTCGAATTCATCGTCGTGACGCGCTGGACGGTCGACCACATGCTTACATGCGTAAATTTCAGTTGTCCCGGTTGAATTTTAGAAGGTTAGCTCACGAAGGCCAAATTCCGGGCGTGAAGAAGGCTTCTTGGTAAAAAGATATTTTTATACAGATGTTAATTAGAATTAGCGTAGGCATGATTGCCTGCGTTTTTTTGTACGGTCAGAAATTTTTGTATAAAGGTAAACGCAGGCTGTAGTTTTCAACTAGGGGAGACTTTTATTTGAAAATCTCCTGAAAATAAAGTGGTAAGATGGTATATGTACATAATCATATTAGAGAAAGAAGTTTTTTTAGTGAAGTTAAGGACCTTGCTTTATGTCGTCATTTCTACTTTTTTGTTTAGTTCAATGGAGATTGCGCTGAAGGTTGCTGGAGGGACGTTTAATCCGATTCAATTAAACTTTATCCGTTTCTTATTTGGCGGATTGCTACTATTACCCTTCACAATGAAAACGTTGAAAAAACAAGGACACCGTTTGAAAGGGCGGGACATTGCCGCATTTTCGATGACTGGATTTTCATGTGTATTAGTCAGCATGACGTTATACCAATTGGCCATTCAGTTATCGTTACCAGCCACAATTGCAATTTTGCTAAGTGCTAACCCCGCGTTCGGGATGTTAATTGGCCTAGTTTTATTGAAGGAAAAAATGTCACGAACCAACACGTTAGCCGTAATTTTAACTTTGGCCGGGTTGTTAGTAATCATCAATCCGTTTAACTTGACCAATCCTTTAGGAATTACGTTGGGCTTGTTGAGTTCGATTACGTTTGCGATTTACGGGATTTTAACCCGACTTAGTTCGAACAAGTTGGGATTTGGCGGAATGACCATGACTTGTTTTTCTTTCATTGCGGGGGCAATTGAATTGGCAATTTTTATGGCGATTACCCACATACCAGCAGTTAGCAAGGCGTTTAGTGGACTGGAAGGTTTTAGCGACATCCCATTCTTCCAGGGGATTACCCTTTCAAATATCTTATTGCTAGCTTACATAAGTTTCTTGGTAACGGGAGTCGGATTTGGTCTATACTTTGTAGTAATGGGCGAAGCTGGCGTGCCGATTGCTTCGCTAATCTTTTTCATTAAGCCGGCCTTGGCACCAATTTTATCGTTATTAATTTTGGGAGACCCAATTCATTTAAATACCATCGTGGGAATTATAATTATCCTGATAGGTTCGGTAGTCACCTTAGTGGGAGAAAAGATTGCTATGAGAATGAGCAAATAATAATAGAAAGTGGAAGTCACCGGGTTATTTTCGAGAGTTAACAAGATTATGTAATTAAACGCGATTTAACGATTGACTGCGTAATCAGGTTAACCGTAAAAATTGGTGGCTGGAGCTGATTTAGACTCAGTGGTTTAGCTGCCCGTCAGCGGTTAAACTATTTCCCTCACCTACTATTCAAAAAATATTTAAAACAACCAAGCGGAGCGAATTTAGCTCCGCTTTTTATTTCCCATAAAACGTAGGGATGATTTAGAGAAACTTTAGAGGTCGTTCACACTTTAATTTAGCGTATGTACTATAATACATAGATAAGTAATCGCAATTAAGGAAGGAAAAGCGTAAATATCAATGATTTTTTTTATTAATGCACAAATGCCGGAGCAGAAATCAGGAATTGAACATGCGGAGTTAAAGCGAATTGAGCTGTTTAATAAGATGAAGGTAGATTGTCGGCTAGTTTTACGTGACTGGAGTGCGGATACACACCGACTTACGCAAGCAGTGGGGATTGACGACCAGCAGTTGATCAACATGTTTGACTACTACCAACAAGCTTTACAAGTGAAACGCCGGATTATTCATGCCACTGATTTAGACTTTGGGGTCGCGGATGTGGAACTTCAATATGAACCGGAAAATCAACGGTATTTAGCGGTGACGCCTGCTCAGGAACTGGTTGCCCGGATTAATGTAGCGGGCGACGAGGAGCGGGTAGTTTCTACGGAACTTTTTGATGGGGTTGGCAATCTTTATCGGGTGGATAACTATGATTACCGGGGCTTTGTCTCGCTTTCGCAATGGTATACGCCGGATAACCAAATTGAAAACGAAGAATGGATGACTCCGGAAGGTAAAACGGTTATCGAAGCTTTTACCAAGCAGAATCGGGCTGGTGAACTTAAGCCATCAGGTTGGAAATTAACGGACCGTCACGGGAAAGTTTACCAATTCGATACGATTGAAACCTTCACTAAGCATTTTCTAGACGATTTGAATGACGAGTTTTGGTCGACCAAACAGCCTAATATTTTTATTTTGGATCGTAATCACCTCGCCGACTGGGCCTTTTTAAACATGAAAAAGCCGGCTTATCGAGTGATTCATTTGCACAACTCGCATGCTAGTGATGCACAAGCACCAATGGATTCCACGTTAAACCAGCATTATGAATTTGCGTTGCGGTCAATGGATCGGTACGATGCTTTTATTAGCGCCACCCAAAAGCAAACTGCGGACGTCCGTCAACGTTTCCAACCGCACGCCCGGTTATTTACCATTCCGGTGGGAATCGTGCCAGAACGATTGCGCAAAGCGCCACGAATTCCGGTTGCCAAGCGACAGTTTGGAAAAATGGTGGCTTTTGCCCGAATTGCGTGGGAAAAGCACCTCGATGATTTAGTGCGGGCCATCGCCATTGTTCATCAAACCATCCCGGAGGTGACCCTGGACCTTTACGGTTACGCAGACCCTGCCAATAATTATGAAGCAAAACGTAAGGTGGAAGAAGTTGTTCAACAAAATCATTTAGAAAAGGTAGTCAGTTTTAAGGGCTACACTACCGCGGTTGATGAAGTTGAAAATCAAGCGATGATGTTTGGGCTGACTTCCCGGATGGAAGGCTTTAACTTAGCCGTGATGGAAGGAATTGCACACGGTTTGATTTCCTTTACGTACGACGTTAATTATGGACCAAACGAAATCGTAGAAAACGATGTGAATGGGAACGTGGTGCCTTACGGTGATTATGAAGCAATGGCCCAGGCCATCATTAAGGTTTTAAAGGACCAACAATTAGCACAACGCTACTCTACCGGGGCGTACACCTCGGCCGAACGTTATTCAGAAAAACAGGTTTGGCAAGCGTGGCAAGCCCTACTAGACGACGCGCAAACAAACTGGCCGGCTAAGCTTCAAGCAATGCCAGAATTTCGGGAGGATTTTGAATAATGAAGTATTTTGTTAGTCGAGGAATTTATACGTTCAATTCGGGAACTGAACACTCCCAAGCCCAACGAACCCGGCTTTTTAACCAACAAAACGATCCCGCACATTACGTGACGATGGATTATAACCGCTTTTGGCTACGGGATGCCCAACGCGTGGGGTTGGACAGTGGACAAGTACTAAATATGTATGATTACTTCCAAGGAACTACGCAAATTCCGACCGTACCGGTGCCAGTACGTAAATTTAAACAATTGCCGTTTGACGAATATCAACTAGTTGATCACGGCCCCGATTATTATACGGTTGATCACGCGGGTCGTCAGCTGGCACGAATCAACATTCTGCCAGGAACGGTCGGTTTAGTGGGGGATGTTGAATACTACGACCGCTTTGACAACTTAGTTTCTCGGGATAATTACGATTGGCGCGGGTTTAAGTCGTCGACGGATTATTTTCATCCCGATGGCAGCTTAGGAGCGCGACGTTTTTTAAATCCAGCAGGAGAAGTGGTTTTAGAAAATGTTTATATGAACGTTGCGGAACAGTTACAGCCCACCATGTGGAAGTTAATTGATTATCACGGAAAAGACTACCGGTTTGATTCGCAGGAGGATTTGTTTTTATTTTTCTTGAATGAAATTGCTGAGCAGGACCAAGAAGCAGTCATGGTTGCTGATCATCGGGACGTGGATTTGATGGTTATGCAAGTTGAAAACGCTAAGTCTCGCTGGCTAGCCTTTCACGGCACACATGTGGACCGCCATGGTAATATTTACGCGGCCTACACGCCCGCATTTCAAGCAGAGCCAGGAGAAATCGATGGCATTATTGTGCCTACTGCCCAACAACAGGCGGTTATTCGAGAACAATTTCCCCAAACCCCAGTTCACGTGGCGGCTGATACGGTGATTGATGAAAGAACTTTAGCGGAGAACGTTTCCCAGAAGAAGCGGACCCCAGGACGGATAATTTTTAGTGGGCGTTTGGAAAGTGACCGGCGCCCCGACGAAGCTTTGGCCGCCTTTTTACGCCTGTTTGATCAGTTGCCAGAAGTCACGTTAGAGTATCGAGGTTACACCAATGATCATCAGTTATTAGGTCGGCTAAAACAGATGGCCCAACACATGGGAATTGCTGAACACGTCATTTTTGGCGATTACCTAACGGATTCGGAAATGAACGATTTTTATAATCACGCGCAAGTACTAATCAACACGTCTTTTGACGAAGCGGGGGGGATTAGCGTTGTAGAAGCCATGGCTCACGGAGTTCCGGTGGTTGCGTACTATACCGACTACGGCATTGAAAAGCTGGTGCAAAATAACGTTAACGGTTTTGTGGTGACAAATGGCGACCAAGCGCAGATGGCTCGTCGAGTAAAACAAATTTTACAGGACCCTCAGCTATGGCAAAAATTAGGTGAAGGTGCCCAGCAAACTGCTCAGGCTTATCAGGCGAAGAAAGTCTACCAACAGTGGAAAAATATTTTAGGATAAGTGGACTAGAAGTCGGAAAGCTTATGAACACTAATAAAAAATCGACCATTGCCAATTCAGGCATAATGGTCGATTTTTGGATTGAGCGGAATGAACTAACTTTTGACGCACGTTTTGGCTTTATTAAAGTCAAAATCCCAAAAGGATTTTTAAGTTTTTCCAGCTGCTCTTTTTCTTAAAAGGAATAACTATTTGATTACGCGGAAACGTTCGTCGTCAGGCATAAATTCCTTATCACCGGCTGGTTGTTCGATTGAACCGAATGGCATTTGTGCCTTCAAAGTCCAGTTAGCTGGAATATCAAATTTTTCCGCGATGAATTTGTCAGCAATTGGGTTGTAGTGTTGGAGGGAAGCACCAATGCCTTCGTTAGCTAACGCAGTCCAAACGTCTACGTTGGCAATTCCCATTCCGTGTTCACCAAACATGTCAAATGCATCTTTGTATAGTGGGAAGTTCTTCTTTAAGTTAGCGATGACGTCTTCGTCCGTGTAGAAAAGGACGGTCCCGAGTCCAGCCTTGAAGGCACCTTCAACCTTTGCCTTAGTAGCTTGGAAAGCTTCTTCATTAGGAACTTCACCATGCAAAATATTTAAAATGCCGTCCCAAAGTTCGTCGTGGGCCTTACCGTAAAGGATAACCGCGCGAATTGATTGGCTATTAAAAGCACTTGGAGACTGGCGGATTGCTTCTTCAATGATTTCGGTAATCTCATCTTCACTGAGTTTTACATTTTTACCGAGTGCATAAATTGAACGACGTTTTTTTAAGTTTTCTAAAAATGAATTTGACATATTGGACATCCCTTCTGTAACTATATTGTCTGGCTTACTTTTAGTAAGTGAATTTAGTATATATAAAAGTTGAGGGGATTGCAAGTTTTTTAGAAAATAAATTGACCGATTGCCAATCAATTGTAATAATATGGTTAATAAACGATGTGGCGGAGGATGGAAGATGAAAAAAATTATCACGGTGATGGCCGCTTTAACCATGGTAGTCACCTTGGGAGCTTGCGGCAAGAAAGCGGCATCGAGTGGGACGGTTTCTTCAGAAAAAACCACCCAATCACCGACTAAGTTGCAAGTGGTTACTAAGAAAAAAGAGACTAATAATTTGGGAAACGTTTTAATTACGATTAAAACCAACCCGAAGGCTAAAGTTAAAATCACCAATACTAAAACCAAAAAAGTTGCTAATTTGACGGCTGACGCGGACGGTAAATTAGTTTTTAACGCGCATTTGGGTGAACATACTAAGTCGGCCGAGTTTATGATTACGGCTACGGCCAAACATCACCAAGCAAGTGAAACGCAAAAATTCAAGGTGTATAACGATTCGGCTGCGTTCCACAAGTGGGAACAAAACCAGAGCAGTGCTGCAGAATCCTCTTCGTCAGCTGCAGAATCTTCGTCAGTTGATGAGCAATCTTCATCAGCAGACGATAGTAGCGCAGAAGTTGATATCACCGCGGGAGCCGATGCGGCTAGCGCGGATAATTCTGCGGACACAACCACCGGGGGTAATTCCACGGGAGGCTACGTAGCTCCAAGTTACAGTGCTCCGAGCTATAGCTACCCAACTTATCACGGTGGTGGCGGACATTACCACCCAAGCACTGGCGGCGGGAGCACTAATTCGGCAGCTAGTTCTAGCGACACGAATGGCAATCAAACTGATCAGTCAAATACTAACGCAACGACGGGTACTGACACGGTTGAAGCAACCACGGAAGACGCGACCGAAAGTGCAGAATAATAAAAAAGTTGGGGTTGAAAGTAAATTTTTGCCCCAACTTTTTTGTATGCTTTTTTAAAATGCCCACCTAGTCTTCAAAAGGAGCTAAGTGGTTTACCGGACCGTACTTATGGCCCACGGCAATGGAATTGCTAATTGCAGCAGTAACGAATCGTTTACCAATTCGGATGGCAGTGGCAATGTCAGTTCCTTTAGCAATTTCGGCGGTAATGCAAGCCGAAAGTACGTCACCGGTTCCGTTAACGCGGTCGGTTTCGACGTATGGTGCGCTCATCCAGAAGCTTTCCCCGTCTTCTAGAAGAACAAAGTCGCGTACTTCACTTTGGGCACCTGGTTTGTGGGAACCTTTAAGAACCACGTTTTTAGCACCCATGTCTTGTAACATTTTAGCAGCCCGTTCCATATCGGCATCGTTTTGGATGTCAATACCAGTTAGCTTGATAGCCTCATAAAAATTAGGGGTAATCACGGTGGCTAACGGAATCAGCTTCGCTTTCAAAGTTTCAAATGCGTCTTCTTCTAATAGTAGGGCGCCGTGTTTAGTGATGATGACCGGATCCAAAACTAGGGGTCCAAAGTCAAATTTTTGATAGTTTTTGACAACGATTTCAATCATTGGTGCGTCAGCTAACATACCGGTCTTACTAGCCCGGATTTTGAAGTCGTCCGCCAGTGATTGGAATTCTTGGTCAACAAAATCAGTTGGAAGCGGATGGCTAGCTTGAATACCGTAAGAGTTCCCGGCAACGCAAGCGGTCATCACGCACATTCCGTGGACTTGGCGACGTTGGAAGGTGTTTAAATCAGCCTCCATTCCTGCGCTACCATCGGAATCAGAACCGGCGATTGTTAAAGCTTGTGGAAATTCATTTGACATTAAACTCACTCCTTATTCTTTACTTAGCTTAAGGATAACATATTTAAAAATTGGTAGATCAGTAAGTTGGGGGAAGAAAAAAAGGAGTTTCCCATCAACTCAACGCTGAACGAGGGAACCTCCTAAAAAAATTTAAAAAAGTTAACGACGTGATGCCGTTTGTAAATTAGTGGCAGCATTTTGGAAAATAATTTGTTGGATTCGGTTAATCGAAAGTTGAATGACCGAATTTTCGTTTTGAACCTGTTGGTGGACTAAACCGGTAAACTGATTCCAGTGCTTGATTAGTTCTGGAATCGATGGATAGTTAGCTTGCCGAAATACCGCGAACAAAACGTCCACGATTTGGTTAGCGTCTTCTTCGGTAATGTTAGGGGATAGTTGTTTAAAAAAGGGCGATTGATCCAAACCCTCAGGAGCAGCAATCCCCACGGTGCCCGCAAAATTTCCGGCTCGGTCGGCAACCCAGGAAGTAAGGTCGTGTTGCCAAATTCCGGCATTTAAGCTCTCAATGGTACGTTGGGGAAAAGGGTGCATCCCTACGAGAGAAAATACCGAGAGGGGAGCTACTAACTCGACAATGGGTACTTCGAATCGGTAATTTCCTAGGGGTAATCCGGGACTTTCAAACAGGAAAACTTGCTGAATACGCTGGGCAGCCGGAGCCGTTAGATGATGACATGCTAGAGCAGCAATCGCGGCACCTCGGGAAAATCCCACGCAAATAATTTGCCGATCGTCAGTCTGTAGACTCCGTTGTAAGTACGATTGGGCGGCGGTCTGCAAAGTTGTTGGATCGGTTAATGCAAAGTGCAAGTCTTTTTGCCAACTAAGCAACGTTCCGTTAGGTCCCCGAAAGGCAATAACTTTTAAAGTTTTGGTAATCCCGAAAGTGATTGCTAAAAAATTTTCATCATCCGGACTGAGTTCTTCTAGAGTAACCTTCTGATAACGGTTGCTGTGGGCAATTTGTTCCAATAGTTGCCGGTCGGCCGGCAGGGTTAGGTAATCCTTGGCTTGAATCTGGGCAAGGAGCGTAGCGCAAAAATCTGGCAACTTTGCTGGCAGCGCTAATTCACTAGTTGCCATGGTTAACGGTAATTCTACAAGTCGACTGAATAAGGCTAGGTCTAATTCGAGTGGGTCGTGGATTGGACGTTGATACTCGCTTAGAAAATTAGTTAGTTTGGTCATTTGGATTTGCCCCGATCTCTTTATCTATATGAAAAAGGGTAGCACGCGACCAGTTTTTCAGTCAAACGGTGCTTTCACGTCAAGCAGCTATCTATGATATACTGAAAGCGAATACAACATTGGTTTAGACCAGTGTAAATAAGGAGGAAAAATAATGGGTAGACTAGGTATTTCGATTTATCCCGACCAAATGGGGATTGAGGAAACCAAAGCGTACATTAAATTAGCAAGCAAATATGGTTTTCAGCGAATTTTTACGTCGTTCTTGCAAATTAAGGGGGATCAAGATCAGGTGGTGGCCCGTTTCAAAGACTTAATTGAATACGGGAAGTCACTGGGGATGGATACCATGGTCGACATGAATCCGAAACTATTTAAACAACTGGGCGTGTCGTACGATAACCTCAAATTTTTCCATGATATCGGCGCGTGGGCAGTGCGCTTAGACGAAGGTTTCACAGGGATGGAAGAAGCACGGATGACGCATAACCCGTACGGCTTGAAGGTGGAAGTTAACATGAGTCGGGGAACCCATTATATTGACCAAATTATGGATTACGCGCCCGACCGGCAAAATTTAATTGGGTCGCATAACTTTTATCCACAACGGTACACCGGGTTAGGATTGGATTACTTCAAGCAAACTTCCCAACAATACCGGCGGCACAATATTAATACGGCGGCCTTTGTTAACGCACCTTCTGGTTCCGTAGGTCCTTGGCCTTTACAAGAAGGGATGGTCTCATTGGAAATGCATCGTGGACAATCGTTGTTCACCCAAATTATGCATATGAAGATGTTAGGCTTGATTGACGACATTTTGATTTCGAATGCTGGAGTAAGCGAGGCGGATCTCAAGGAAGCGGCGATGGCCTTCAACACTTCGCAACCAACCATGCGGGTGGTTGCGGATGCCGACATGACTGACACCGAACGCCAAATTATTTTCGACAGTCAACACACGTATCGGGGAGACCATTCCGATTACGTATTACGAAGCACCATGACGCGAGTTTGGTATAAGGATGCGGATGTTCCGGCGCGCCACACGGTTCCAATTCACAAGGGTGACGTGCTGGTGATGAATAACGAATACGCACAATATAAGGCGGAAACCCAAATTGCGTTGCAAGACTTGGAGAATAACGGCCGAGTGAACGTGGTGGGCCACGTGGCAGCAACCGATATGATGCTGTTAGAAACGTTGCAGCCATGGAGTGATTTTTGGTTAACCGGAGAGAGTTGGGTTTCAGAGCCCGTTTCGACTGGATAGCAGAGGGACCCAGGGTTCTCATCGCGGGTTAAGTTTTAGTTAACCGGAAGAAACTGGGGCTAATAGCCCGTTTTGACTGAATGGCAAAGAAGCGTAGGGCCTAGTCGCGGTTTAAGCGACTAGGTCTATTTTTGGTTAACCGGAGAGAGTTGGGTTTCAGAGCCCGTTTCGACTGGGTAGCAGAGGGACCCACAAGTCCCATTGCGGTACGGATAGTTAAGTTAATGCCCTACACTACTTCTGAAATAGGCATTTACCCCAAAAATGGGCCGGCTACCGTACTTAACTAATTTTGACAAATTATTTGACTCGGAAAGGTTACTAAAAAAACAAATTACATATTTGTGCATATTGGTTTTAATTTGTAGGTACAAATGTTAAGATAAAATTGTGAAAGCGATTTCAACGCTTTGGCCGGTATTACAAGGGTATATCACTTATTTTGTACGTTTGATTATTGGGATGCCGGCAAATTTATTTATAAGGAGGTTGTTGTAATGGGTGACAACAATAAAACCAATGCATTTGCTGAAAAGCTGATGCCTTTGGCAAGTAAAGTAGCATCTTCTCGTCACTTGGTAGCACTGCGGGATGGGTTCGCGCTAGTTATGCCACTGATTATTATTGGGTCAGTGTTCATGATTATTAGTCAATTCCCAATTCCAGCTTATTTAAACATGATGACGAGTTTGTTTGGTGCCGGTTGGCAAGATACGGTCGGCTGGGCTACCAACGCAACGTTTAGTATTATCGGGATGGTAGCGGTAATCGGGATTTCGTTTGAATTGGCGAAGTCCTACGATGGAATTGACGCCATTTCGGCAAGTATGGTTTCCTTAGCGGCATTTATGTTAACGATTCCATTAAATGTCGACAAGGCGGGAGCGGTTTGGGTTCCGCTAACTCAATTAGGTTCAATGGGCTTATTTGAAGCCTTGCTGATTGGACTGTTCGTAACCGACGCCTTCGTTTGGATGATTCATAAGGATTGGCAATTTAAGATGCCAGACACGGTCCCACCTGCTGTAGGTCACGCCTTTTCATCATTGATTCCTGGATTTGTAATTATTTTAGGAATGTGGCTATTACGGCTTTTGGTTAGCTTTACCGACTTTAAGACGATTCCAAACGTAATCACGGTAATCGTTTCGCAACCATTGAACGCGGTTGGGGGATCAATCTTCGGGATGCTAGTTGCTGAATTCTTCGTTGTCTTCCTATGGCTATTCGGTATTCATGGTTCTAACGTAGTTGGTGGGATCATGGCGCCGGTTTGGTTAGGTAAGATGGCGGAAAATGCTGACGCTGCGAAGGCGCACAAAGCATTGCCAAACATCGTTACCCAACAATTCGTGGATAACTTCATTCACTTCGGTGGTGCTGGTGAAACCTTAGCATTGGCCTTTATGCTGATGTTCTTGGCAAAGTCAGAAAACTTCCGGGCCATTGGTAAGCTAACTGCGATTCCGGGCTTGTTTAACATTAACGAACCAATTATCTTCGGGGTTCCAATGGTATTGAATCCGGTAATGGCGATTCCGTTCGTTATTGTTCCATTGATTTCGGTAGTAACCACTTACTACGCAATGAAGTTCGGGTTGGTTGCTAAGCCACTTGGAATTGCGGTTCCATGGACCACTCCGCCACTGATTTCTGGTTACTTGGCAACTGGTAAGATTTCGGGTGCGGTAATTCAATTAGTTAACCTAGCAATTGGTGGACTAGTTTACTACCCATTCTTCAAGATTGCTGACCGTCAAGCTCTTCAACAAGAAGAAGCAAAACGCGCAGAAATGAACGCTTAGAAAATAAAAATGTGGCTAAACGAGTAAAGTTTAGTCGCATTTTTTTGATAAGAAACGGCAATGTCAAAGGCTGGTCAAAAAATGTTATTACGAATAACCAAGCTAACTAACGTAATGAGGGTGCTGGTTAGTTCGTAAATTAGAAACCGCCTGCATGAAATTATGTAATGGTTTATGATGGTGAAGAAGGCGATAAAGCGCCTCATTTAGGGATGGGAGATTGATTTTAATGAGTAAACATAAGCAAAAAATGACTTCTGAGCAACGAACGCAACGCGCCCAAAATGCTCAGAAAGTGATTGCCAACGCGCGTAAGCCTCGGCTAATGATTAAAGACTTGCCCGGATGGATGCAAAATGCAGCGTTAAACCGATTCAACTGGTTGCGCTGGTTGCCCTTTATCCCACTGTTGATTGTGATTCTCACAGCGCCAATGCTACAAAACGAAGTTCCAGCTACGTTAAAGGCTGATGGTGGGATGATTAACAAAAATGCGTTATTTTTGGTGCCGTTTGCTTGCCTACTGGGCGCATACGGCTGCTGGATTGCGATTAAATCCCGGCGGCGTGCTGATCACGTAGATGGAGACGTAAACCGGTTTGCATTGATGGAAATGGAAACCATCATCGGGGACCTGTTGGTAATACTGATTTGTACCGTCATCTCCATTTGGCAAGTCTTTGTAGCCTTTCACTAGAACACTATAAAATGTATATAATGCTGAAGGTTTGCACCCTATACCGAAAAGTGTTAATACTTGCTGATTTTTTGTAAGCGGTTAAAATCGATAGTGGAGGTTGATAAAAATGACAAAAAAAGTATTAGTTTTAGGAGCACACGGGCAAATTGCTCAATTAGCAGAAAAGGAATTTATGGAAGAGACCGACGATGAGCTGAAGCTTTTCTTACGGAATGCTAAGCGGCTCACTCCATCTAACCCTGACCGGGAAACGGTAATTGACGGGGATGCGACTAACGTTGACCAATTAAAGGACGCCATGCAAGGAGTTGACGCGGTTTACGCTAACCTTGCAGGCAATAACATCGCCGATCAAGCCAAGGCAGTCGTTGAAGCAATGGACGCGACCGGCGTTAAGCGCCTCGTTTGGATTTCTACGCTAGGAATTTATGACGAAGTACCGGGCAAGTTTGGGGAATGGAATAACTCCACGCTAGGTAGCTACCTCACACGTTACCGGTCAGCTGCGGACGTTATCGAAGCTAGTGACCTAGATTATACGGTGGTTCGGCCAGCATGGTTGACTAACCACGATGAAATTGAATACGAATTTACTCAAAAGGGCGAAGACTTCAAGGGAACGGAAGTTTCACGGAAGAGTATCGCACACGTAGTAGTTGATTTAATTCAAAACAATACGGAAATTAAGCATTCTATCGGGGTCAATAAACCTAATACCGATGGTGACAAACCAAGTTGGTATTAGTACTTAAGTTAGTTACCCTGACCGACCGGAAGCACTCGAAATGAAGCGAGAAAAATAAGGGTCGGATAGTTGGTGAATGTTAATGAAAAATCGGCAATTATGCTTTAACTGGCATGGTTGCCGATTTTAGGTTAAGTGGCGCAACCGAATTTTTGAATTAGTGTTATTTCGTTGGGTAAAGACAACAGCCTAAATGCTGTTCAGTAATTTTTAGGAATCCGATTTTGTCAGTTGGGAGCTCTCCAACCGGCATTCATGAGTGGAAAAATCTCGGGTTAACTAATTAGTAAGTTTCGCGGAATTCTTGCCTCGGATGAACGTTATTCTGTATAATTCATACTATAGTTACGACAAGTTTTGATGAAAAATATAAAGGTGGTATTAGCCCATGAATATTGATTGGAAAGCAGAAGTTGAGCAACGTAAAGATCAAATGTTAGAACGTCTAATGGAATTGTTGAAAATTGACAGTTCTCGCGATGTAGAACATGCCGAAAAGGATGCACCACTTGGTCCGGGACCTAAGGCAGCCCTTTTGAAGATGTTAGAATTCGCCGAAGCAGACGGATTTACAACCAAAAACGTTGAAAATGTGGCAGGTCACGTCGAATATGGCGACGGCAAAGAAATTTTAGGTATTTTAGGACACCTTGACGAAGTTCCCGCTGGTGAAGGTTGGGACACCGATCCGTTTGCGCCAGTGGTCAAAGATGGCCGGATTTATGCTCGGGGAGTTAGCGATGATAAGGGCCCCGTTTTGGCTGCTTACCTAGGGTTACAAATCATTAAGGACCTTAAGTTGCCAGTTTCTAAGAAGGTGCGTTTGATTTTAGGAACTGATGAAGAGTCCGACTGGTACGGAATGGACCGCTATTTGGCAACTGAACAAACACCCGACTTCGGTTTTTCACCAGATGCCGAATTCCCAATTATTAACGGAGAAAAGGGAATTGCTTCTTTCGAAGTTGAAGTTCCCGCACAATCAGCAACTGGCGATTTTGAATTACAATCTTTCAAGGGCGGAATCAAGGACAACATGATTCCTCGTGAAGCTAAGGCAGTTGTCTTAGCGAAGGCAGACGTGGACGAAGCGGCTTGGCAAGCTGAATACCAAGACTACCTAAGTGAAAACGGCCTTACCGGGGCGATGAGTGTTGACGGTCAACAAATCACCTTTGACTTAGTAGGTAAGTCTGCACACGCTTTGGAACCAAAAGCCGGCTTGAATGCGGCAACTTTCTTAGCCGACTTCTTAAACCGTAAAGTAGCTAACGATTACCTCAAATTAATTGCGGAAAAAATGCACCTAGATTCACGAGGACACCAATTGAAGATTAATACCGTGGACCCTCAAATGGGTGATTTGACGGTTTCACCAGACTTGTTTGATTACCAAGCGGGACAAGCTGGTACGGTAATTATCAATATTCGTTACCCACAATCCATCTCTACGGATGAAATCATTAAGAACGCGACGGCAGCGTTGGCTGATTTCGAGGCTAAAGTTGCTTTACATGGTCACGCACAAGAACCACATTACGTTCCTGCCGACGATCCGTTGGTAAAGACCTTGCTTCAAATTTACACGGAACACACCGGAGAAGCAGGACAAGAAATGGTAATTGGCGGGGGAACCTACGGCCGGATTTTAGAGCGCGGGGTTGCCTTCGGGGCGCAGTTCCCTGGTCGGGAAAACGTTATGCACCAAGCTAACGAATACATGGCAATTGAAGACATTGTCAACGCGGCCGCAATCTACGCTCACGCAATTTATGAATTGGCTAAATAAGGTTGACACTAGTTTGAATTATCCGTAAAATTAACAGCGATATTGAAGCAATGAAGTAGCCTAGTAGCGGGATGGGTTCAGCAATTAGAAATCTGGTGGATGCTGCAAACCAGACTGACCCATTCGGTGAATTACACTATGGAGCTTTCTGCTTAAAAGAACGGATCATCTCGTTATCGATGTTGAGCGGAGTGTAATAACTCAATTCAAGGTGGTAACGCGGAATTTTTCGTCCCTGATCAGTTGATTAGGGACGTTTTTTATTCCATTGATGATTAATAACAGAATGGAGGGTACTAACTGATGAACATTATTGACGAATTAGATTGGCGGGGCGCGATCAATCAGCAAACCGACGAAGAAGGTCTTAAGAAATTAACTGAAGAAAAATCAATTGGCTTATACGCAGGAATTGACCCAACTGGGGACAGTATGCACATCGGTCACTTGATTCCGTTCATGGTTTTGAAACGATTCCAACAAGCCGGACACAAACCGGTAATCTTAATCGGTGGCGGAACGGGTTCAATTGGGGATCCGTCAGGTAAGAAATCCGAACGGGTTCTCCAATCCATGGAGCAAGTTCACCACAATGAAGAAGCCTTGAAGAAGCAATTGGTTAAATTCTTTGGTACGGATAACTTCCGAATCGTGAATAACTACGACTGGCTTTCAAAAATGTCCTTGCTGGATTTCTTGCGCGACTACGGAAAATTATTCAACGTTAATACAATGTTAGCTAAGGATATCGTGGCTAGTCGTCTAGAAGTCGGAATTTCCTTTACCGAATTCACGTACCAAATTTTGCAATCGGTCGATTTCTTGCATTTGTACAAACACGAAGACGTGCAATTGCAAATTGGTGGTGGTGACCAATGGGGAAACATCACGGCTGGTACTGATTTGATCCACCGGATGGAAGGTCAGGATGCCAAGGTTTACGGTTTGACAATTCCGCTATTGCTAAAGGCGGACGGAACGAAATTTGGTAAGTCAGAAGGCGGCAACGTTTGGCTTGATCCTGAAAAGACGACCCCTTACGAATTCTATCAATTCTGGTTAAACCAAGACGACCGTGACGTGGTTAAGTTCTTGAAGTACTTTACTTTCCTTAGCCACGAAGAAATCGAGCGGTTAGCAGAAACGGTTAAAACAGCTCCTGAAAAACGCGAAGCACAACGGCGTTTGGCAGAGGAAGTTACGGAATTCGTCCACGGTAAGGCTGCGGTTGAAGAAGCACAACATATTTCAGCAGCCCTCTTCTCTGGGGATGTGAAGGACCTCACCGCAAGCGAAATCGAACAAGGTTTCAAGAACATGCCAAGTGTGGAAGTTGAAAACAAGAAGGAAAACATTGTTTTGTGGTTGGTCGACACCACGAAAATTGAACCATCTCGGCGGCAAGCTCGGGAAGATATTAAGAACGGTGCCATCCGAATTAATGGAGAAAAGGTTACGGATGTGGATGCCGAAATTGATCCAGCTAGTCATTTTGACGGCAAATTCGTGATCGTTCGGCGCGGTAAGAAGAAGTATTTCTTAGCACGGGTAAAATAATTAGCAATAAAAAGGGTTCGCAACAAACCAAGTTAGGTTGTTGCGAACCTTTTTTGTTAGGTAAGACATTACTTGTGAACGTCTTTGATTTTAAAGGCTAGGAAGAGGGCGCAGATTTCTAATAGTAGAAAACAACTAAAAACGCCCAAGAAATTGTCGGTACCTAAAATGACGGTGGCAATTACCACGGCCGTTGAACCCAGGACCTGGCGAACGGTGGCAATGATGGACGAACCGTGCGGAATCAAATTATCAGGTAACGAGTTGGCACCGAGCGTCGTGGCGGGCATCATTACAAAGGCGTTTCCGGCTTCCACCACCATGGTAGCCAGAATGGCGATTACCAAGCTTTCTAAAAAGACGTTGAGAATCATTAACGACCAACCCGCGATGAAGATGCCGATTCCGATGATCATGACGGGTTTAAAGCCGATCCGGTCAGCTAATTTACCACTTTGCCGGTTAAGCCAGGATAAAAGGGCGGCGGCAGGAACTAATGCGAGCCCCGACCAAAATGGCGAAAGGTGTAAAACTTGTTGGAAATAAAGCGGCATGATGATGGTGACGGTAATTAACGACATGTATGCAAGTGCCGTTAGCAAAACCCCAAGGTCGAAATTTTTAATGCGCATAATTTCTAGGTGAAGCAGCGGGTTAGTTAAGTGGAACTGGCGAATAACGAACCAGGTTAACATTCCTAACGAGACTACTAAAATGATGGTGAGTGCAAGGTTCCAGCCTTGTTGATTAATTTCGTTGATAAAATATAGCAAGCCGATAATTCCCAAAGAAAGTAGTACCGAAACAAAGTCTAATTCGGAATGACTTTGCTGCACAGGGCTAACGATGGTTTTGAACGCTAGTAGGGTAACCAGAATTAACAGGCAGTTGAAGAAGATAAAAATTGATTGCCAATTAAAGATTTGTAGAATTACTCCAGAAAGAATCGGACCCACTGCGAGGGCTGAACCCATTACTAGGCCAACGGTTCCCATGGTAGCTCCCCGTTGTCCTTCGGGAGTGATCTGTAAAATTACCGACTGGTACGTGGGAAATAGCACCCCAACGGAGAAACCTTCCATTAGCCGACCGACCATCATTAAGGCGAAATTTGGCGCAAAAATAATGATGAAGGTTCCGATAATGAAGATTAGCAACAGACTGATGTACATTCGCTTGAAATTGAGGTTGTTCAGCATCCACGGTGATAGGGGCATCACCACCGACATGATTAACATGAAGCCGGTAGTGAGCCAGGCGACCGTGCTAGCCGGTAAGTTAAAGTAATGCATGAAGGTGGGGTAAGCAGTTGAAAGGGATGATTGGCTTATCGACATGGTAAACGTCCCAAGTAATAAGGTGGCAACGAACCACCGGTAAGCTTTCTTAGATAATGAAGTCATAAAATAAGTCGCTTCCTTTGTTTTGTTTATAACAGTTCTAAAGTACAACATGAATGAACGGCTGTAAAGGTGGTTTATTAAGGGATAAGGAAGCACATTTAAAATTTATTACAGGTAAATACAACTTTTTGAACAAAAATTAAAATAAATGTCACAAAAGTGTTGACGGGTGCCGAAGATGAGTGTATAGTATATTTCTGTTGTCGCGAGGAACAACGTCATTGATTCTTCAAATTAATTGAAATTAATCCTTGACATTAATTGCTCATCACGATATACTTAAAAAGTTGTGTTAAACGACTTAAACGTTGTTAGCTCAACGATGGTAGATCTTTGAAAACTGAACAAAATTTTGACAAACGATCGTGTGAGGACTCGCAAATCAATATGATTTAGTGAGAACAAACATGCGAAGTCAATTCGCAAAAACAAACAATTAATGAGCTTGAAAAAGACTCATCATTTTAATATGAGAGTTTGATCTTGGCTCAGGATGAACGCTGGCGGCGTGCCTAATACATGCAAGTCGAACGAACTTCCGTTAATTGATCAGGACGTGCTTGCACCGAATGAGATTTTAACACGAAGTGAGTGGCGGACGGGTGAGTAACACGTGGGTAACCTGCCCAGAAGCAGGGGATAACACCTGGAAACAGATGCTAATACCGTATAACAGAGAAAACCGCCTGGTTTTCTTTTAAAAGATGGCTCTGCTATCACTTCTGGATGGACCCGCGGCGCATTAGCTAGTTGGTGAGGTAACGGCTCACCAAGGCGATGATGCGTAGCCGACCTGAGAGGGTAATCGGCCACATTGGGACTGAGACACGGCCCAGACTCCTACGGGAGGCAGCAGTAGGGAATCTTCCACAATGGACGCAAGTCTGATGGAGCAACGCCGCGTGAGTGAAGAAGGGTTTCGGCTCGTAAAGCTCTGTTGTTAAAGAAGAACGTGGGTGAGAGTAACTGTTCACCCAGTGACGGTATTTAACCAGAAAGCCACGGCTAACTACGTGCCAGCAGCCGCGGTAATACGTAGGTGGCAAGCGTTATCCGGATTTATTGGGCGTAAAGCGAGCGCAGGCGGTCTTTTAAGTCTAATGTGAAAGCCTTCGGCTCAACCGAAGAAGTGCATTGGAAACTGGGAGACTTGAGTGCAGAAGAGGACAGTGGAACTCCATGTGTAGCGGTGAAATGCGTAGATATATGGAAGAACACCAGTGGCGAAGGCGGCTGTCTGGTCTGTAACTGACGCTGAGGCTCGAAAGCATGGGTAGCGAACAGGATTAGATACCCTGGTAGTCCATGCCGTAAACGATGATTACTAAGTGTTGGAGGGTTTCCGCCCTTCAGTGCTGCAGCTAACGCATTAAGTAATCCGCCTGGGGAGTACGACCGCAAGGTTGAAACTCAAAAGAATTGACGGGGGCCCGCACAAGCGGTGGAGCATGTGGTTTAATTCGAAGCTACGCGAAGAACCTTACCAGGTCTTGACATCTTCTGCCAACCTAAGAGATTAGGCGTTCCCTTCGGGGACAGAATGACAGGTGGTGCATGGTTGTCGTCAGCTCGTGTCGTGAGATGTTGGGTTAAGTCCCGCAACGAGCGCAACCCTTATTACTAGTTGCCAGCATTCAGTTGGGCACTCTAGTGAGACTGCCGGTGACAAACCGGAGGAAGGTGGGGACGACGTCAAATCATCATGCCCCTTATGACCTGGGCTACACACGTGCTACAATGGATGGTACAACGAGTCGCGAAACCGCGAGGTTTAGCTAATCTCTTAAAACCATTCTCAGTTCGGACTGTAGGCTGCAACTCGCCTACACGAAGTCGGAATCGCTAGTAATCGCGGATCAGCATGCCGCGGTGAATACGTTCCCGGGCCTTGTACACACCGCCCGTCACACCATGAGAGTTTGTAACACCCAAAGCCGGTGGGGTAACCTTTTAGGAGCTAGCCGTCTAAGGTGGGACAGATGATTAGGGTGAAGTCGTAACAAGGTAGCCGTAGGAGAACCTGCGGCTGGATCACCTCCTTTCTAAGGAATAATACGGAACCGCACACGAGTCAAAGTTTTGTTTAGTTTTGAGAGGTCTACTCTCACTTTTGTTCTTTGAAAACTGAATAATATCTATAATTTTCTAATTTTAATTAATCATAATTAAACCGAGAGAAAACCGCGTAATTTTAAAGAGTTAAACAAGATTAGTTCAAAATAATCGCAATACTCAATTAATCGCTTTACCGCAGGTAAAGTTAGGTTAAGTTAGGAAGGGCGCATGGTGGATGCCTTGGTACTAGGAGCCGATGAAGGACGGGACTAACACCGATATGCCTCGGGGAGCTGTAAGTAAGCTTTGATCCGGGGATTTCCGAATGGGGCAACCCAATAGTTTTAATCGACTATTATCCGCATCTGAATTCATAGGATGTGTGAAGGTAAACGTGGGGAACTGAAACATCTCAGTACCCACAGGAACAGAAAGAAAATTCGATTCCCTGAGTAGCGGCGAGCGAAACGGGAACAGCCCAAACCAAGAAGCTTGCTTCTTGGGGTTGTAGGACTGAACATTTGAGTTACCAAAGAGCTTGATAGCTGAAGGGCCTGGGAAGGCCAGCCAGAGAGGGTGACAGCCCCGTAAGTTAAATCAAACTCCCTCAGTTCAGGATCCTGAGTACGGCGGAGCACGTGAAATTCCGTCGGAATCCGGGAGGACCATCTCCCAAGGCTAAATACTACCTAGTGACCGATAGTGAACCAGTACCGTGAGGGAAAGGTGAAAAGCACCCCGGAAGGGGAGTGAAATAGTTCTTGAAACCATGTGCCTACAAGAAGTCAGAGCCCGTTAATGGGTGATGGCGTGCCTTTTGTAGAATGAACCGGCGAGTTACGTTCGTATGCCAGGTTAAGTTGAAGAGACGGAGCCGAAGCGAAAGCGAGTCTGAAGAGGGCGAATTAGTATGCGGATGTAGACCCGAAACCAAGTGACCTACCCATGTCCAGGTTGAAGGTGCGGTAAAACGCACTGGAGGACCGAACTCGTGTACGTTGAAAAGTGCTGAGATGAGGTGTGGGTAGCGGTGAAATTCCAAACGAACTTGGAGATAGCTGGTTCTCTCCGAAATAGCTTTAGGGCTAGCCTCGGAATTAGGATCGTGGAGGTAGAGCCACTGTTTGGACTAGGGGCCCGTCATGGGTTACCGAATTCAGATAAACTCCGAATGCCATCGATTTATGTCCGGGAGTCAGACGGTGAGTGATAAGATCCATCGTCGAAAGGGGAACAGCCCAGACCACCAGTTAAGGTCCCTAAATATATGTTAAGTGGAAAAGGATGTGGAGTTGCATAGACAACTAGGATGTTGGCTCAGAAGCAGCCACCATTTAAAGAGTGCGTAATAGCTCACTAGTCGAGTGATCCTGCGCCGAAAATGTACCGGGGCTTAAACATATTACCGAGACTGTGGATGCCACCATTAGGTGGCGTGATAGGAGAGCGTTCTAAGGGCGACGAAGGCAGACCGTGAGGACTGTTGGAGCGCTTAGAAGTGAGAATGCCGGTATGAGTAGCGAAAGATAGGTGAGAATCCTATCCACCGTATGACTAAGGTTTCCTGGGGAAGGCTCGTCCTCCCAGGGTTAGTCGGGACCTAAGCCGAGGCCGAGAGGCGTAGGCGATGGATAACAGGTTGAGATTCCTGTACTAGTTAAACTTGTTTGAACAATGGAGGGACGCAGGAGGCTAAGGAATGCACCCGATTGGAAGTGGGTGTCCAAGCCGTGAGTCTGAAGTCGAGTCAAATGCTTGATTTCTTAAGGACAAGCGGTGATGGGGAGTGAAATTTAAGTAACGAAGTTCCTGACGTCACGCTGCCGAGAAAAGCTTCTAGTTAGAGTTTAACTACCCGTACCGCAAACCGACACAGGTAGTCGAGGAGAGTATCCTAAGGTGAGCGAGAGAACTCTCGTTAAGGAACTCGGCAAAATGACCCCGTAACTTCGGGAGAAGGGGTGCTGATCGCAAGATCAGCCGCAGTGAAAAGGCCCAGGCGACTGTTTATCAAAAACACAGGTTTCTGCAAAATCGTAAGATGACGTATAGGGGCTGACGCCTGCCCGGTGCTGGAAGGTTAAGGGGATGAGTTAGCGTAAGCGAAGCTTTGAACTGAAGCCCCAGTAAACGGCGGCCGTAACTATAACGGTCCTAAGGTAGCGAAATTCCTTGTCGGGTAAGTTCCGACCCGCACGAAAGGCGTAACGATCTGGGCACTGTCTCAACGAGAGACTCGGTGAAATTATAATACCCGTGAAGATGCGGGTTACCCGCGACAGGACGGAAAGACCCCATGGAGCTTTACTGTAACTTGATATTGAGTGTTTGTACAGCTTGTACAGGATAGGTAGGAGCCGTAGAATCCGGAACGCTAGTTTCGGAGGAGGCGCAAGTGGGATACTACCCTCGTTGTATGAACCCTCTAACCCGCGCCACTAATCGTGGCGGGAGACAGTGTCTGGTGGGCAGTTTGACTGGGGCGGTCGCCTCCTAAAAGGTAACGGAGGCGCCCAAAGGTTCCCTCAGAATGGTTGGAAATCATTCGCAGAGTGTAAAGGCAGAAGGGAGCTTGACTGCGAGACAGACAGGTCGAGCAGGGACGAAAGTCGGGCTTAGTGATCCGGTGGTTCCGTATGGAAGGGCCATCGCTCAACGGATAAAAGCTACCCTGGGGATAACAGGCTTATCTCCCCCAAGAGTTCACATCGACGGGGAGGTTTGGCACCTCGATGTCGGCTCATCGCATCCTGGGGCTGTAGTCGGTCCCAAGGGTTGGGCTGTTCGCCCATTAAAGCGGTACGCGAGCTGGGTTCAGAACGTCGTGAGACAGTTCGGTCCCTATCCGTCGCGGGCGTAGGAAATTTGAGAGGAGCTGTCCTTAGTACGAGAGGACCGGGATGGACACACCGCTGGTGTACCAGTTGTTCCGCCAGGAGCATCGCTGGGTAGCTATGTGTGGATGAGATAAACGCTGAAAGCATCTAAGTGTGAAACTCGCCTCAAGATGAGATTTCCCATTGCCTTCGGGCAAGTAAGACCCCTGAGAGATGATCAGGTAGATAGGCTAGAAGTGGAAGTGTAGCGATACATGGAGCGGACTAGTACTAATCGGTCGAGGACTTAACCAAGTAGAACGTGGCAAGTAACTCGAAAGAAAATGTAGATATTATTCAGTTTTGAGGGGACAAAAGTTTTCTCAAGTGATAACGCAAGTTAGCACAGAGTGTGGTGACGATAGTGAGAAGGATATACCTGTTCCCATGTCGAACACAGAAGTCAAGCTTCTTAACGCCAAGAGTAGTTGGGGGATCGCCCCCTGCGAGGGTAGGACGTTGCCATGCAAGCCAAGGAGTCTTCCGGAAGGAAGGCTCTTTTTTTGTGCCTTGAAAAAAACGTCGTAAGAATTCAGTGGTTTACTTGTTACCAAAAAGGCGGACATATCCTGGTTAGTAAAAAGATGACCGTTGCTAACGGCAGTTAGATTTTTAAGGGGTCAAAACCAAGCAAAATTAGATTATCACTTGGCTACTTTTTTTACGATAATTTTTAGCTATTTGTTGCGAATAAACGTTTTACAGCAAGAATAAATATGGTATACTATTCTAGTAAAAGTTGCCACTATAGCTCAGCTAGGTAGAGCACTTCCATGGTAAGGAAGGGGTCGTCGGTTCAAACCCGACTAGTGGCTTAATAGTTATCTTCTTCATGAGGACTTACCCGATGATTGGGTAAGTCCTTTTTTAGTGTCTATAATTAAAATTTTACGGTTTGCCATTCAGATTCCTTTTGCTTGTCGTTATGAGATTTAGTATAATTTTAAAAATGTGTCAAATTTCGACAAGGGGGAAATTGATGGATGGATTCGAAATATCGGGTTGAAAGTATCAAAAAGCAGTATCGGCATATGACCTATTGGGATATGTTTGCGACTTGGATTGGGGCTAACGCCAATAATGGAACCTGGTTTATTGGGGGAATTATTGCGGCGTGCGGTTTTTGGGGCGGAATCAAGGCGCTCTTGATTGCCTCTAGTATTTCGTACATATTTTTGATGATGGTTGGCTATATGGGAACTAAAACCGGGGTCTCCACGATGGCACTTTCACGAGCTTCGTTTGGGATTCGAGGAAGCATCATTCCATCCTTGGTAAATTTAACCCAGTTTGTAGGTTGGACGGCGGTGAACACCTTCATTGCGGCCACTTCCGTATCTTACATCTTACATAGCTTTTGGGGTTGGCCCGTTTACGGACAACCTGGTGGTAATTTAGGCTTAATTGTCGGGATTGTGGTAATGAGCATCCTCCATTTACTTAGCATCGTTGCTGGTCAGCGCTCAATTCAAATTATCGAACGAATTGGGATTATCTTAGTAATTATTTTTGTGATTTGGGAATCCGTGGTGGTATTCCACGACGTTTCCTTTAGCCAAATTGCACACTGGCAAGTACCGCACCACTTAAAAATGGACCAAGGGACCGCGATGGACACGCTAGCTGCGTTTAACCTTGCGTGGGTTACGGCCGGTGCAGACTTTACTCGTTTCACTAAGAAGGTAAATACCGCCACTACCGCTCCGTTTTTGGGTGCTAATTTAGGAGTCTTTGGGTTTGCGTTTATTGGATTAAGCGCCACGATTAGTATCGCGGTCAGCTCGGGAGTTTACGACCCTAATAACTCGGACCCTAGTACGATTGCTAACCGGCTGGGACTGGGTGTGATCGCGATGATCGTTATTATGCTAACTAGTATGACGGCAAATGCGGTTAATATTCAGGCTGCGGGCTCGGCCTTGAATAACATGTTTAGCAAATTATCTTTGAAACAATCATTACTGATTACTACCATAATTGCTACGGTGGTCACGTTCATTCCCGTCTTCTACGGTAGTTTCTTAACCACTTTTACAGCCTTTTTGGATTACGTTGGCATGGTCCTTGGCCCGATTATCAGCATCATGGTGGTGGACTACTTCTTGATTGCCAAACAACGTTACGCGGCGAAAGATTTAGGTGATCCCCACGGACCATATTGGTACCATAAGGGAATTCACTGGACGGCCTTTGGACTTTGGATTTTTGGTGTATTAATTTATAGCGCTTTACAAAGGGTAAGTTTTGTTCAAAAATATACGGGAGCAACCTTTTTGGTGATGATTTTGATTGGTTGTCTATATTGGGGAATTATGCAACTAGAAAAGGGGAAGCACGATGCTAATTAAAGGTGTGTATATTGAGAACGCAAAGGAACCAAAGGATGTCCGGATTGAAGGAGGAGTTTTTCAAGAGATTGCTTCTAATTTACCCCCTCGTGAAAGTGAGGAAGTGATTGAGGCACAAGGCAAACTATTGTTGCCACCTTTCGTTGATTCGCACGTTCATTTAGACGCAACGCTGACGGCGGGCGATCCCGAATGGAATGAATCGGGTACCTTGTTTGATGGAATTCGAATTTGGGCGGAACGTAAAAAGAGCCTTACGAAAAAAGACGTTAAAACTCGGGCTTTGCAAACGTTAAAGCGTCAGGCCCAGCATGGAATTCAATACGTGCGGAGCCACGTGGACACTACCGATCCTAATTTTACGGCGTTAGAAGCCCTATTAGAAGTTAAGGACGAAGTAAAAGACTTCATGGAATTGCAGTTAGTTGCCTTTCCACAAGAAGGAATTTGGTCGTTTCCTAATGGTAAGCAGTTGTTGAAACAAGCGGTTACGATGGGAGTTGACGTAATTGGTGGCATTCCGCATTTTGAATTTAACCGGGATTACGGAGTCGCTTCCCTGAAGTACATTGTTGAATTGGCAGAAAAGTATGATAAATTAGTGGACGTTCACTGTGATGAAATTGACGATCCGAATTCGCGACACTTGGAAGTGTTGGCGACCTTGGCTTACGAAAGCGGCCTGAAAAATCAGGTCACGGCTAGCCACACTACTGCAATGGGGTCGTACAACGACGCCTACGTCTACAAGTTGATGCGACTCTTGGAAATGTCGGAAATTAACATGGTTTCCAACCCGTTAATCAACATTCACCTGGGTGGACGTTTCGATACGTATCCAAAGCGGCGCGGGTTAACCCGGGTGAAGGAACTGCTAGAACATCACGTCAACGTCTCGTTTGGTGAAGACGATGTGAAGGATCCGTGGTACCCAATGGGTGATGGCAACATGTTGGATTCGGTTCACATGGGCATTCACGCGGCACAGCTGATGGGGTATTCACAAATTATGGATTCTTACAATCTGACTACTAATAACGGAGCCAAGACGCTTAACGTTGAGGATCACTACGGGATCGCGGTTGGCAAACCAGCTAACTGTTTGATTTTTAACGCGGATAATTTTTATGACGAATTAAACGAACGCAAAGAATTGCTGTACTCCATTCATCAAGGAAAAGTGATTGTCCAAACTCAACCAGCACAAATTAAAACTAATTTCTAAAACCAATTGGCAACTCAACGGGCATTTCGTTAGGGTTGCCAATTTTTTTGTGCGATAATTTAATTCAAATACAAACAAGGAAGTTGAGCGCATGAAAGAGTTAGTTCAGACCTTCGCCGAGCAGAAAAACGACCTGTGGCAAGCTTTACTCCAGCATTTGGGGATTTCACTGGTTGCGTTGGTATTGGCGATTGTAATTGCAATGCCTTTGGCAATTTGGGCGACGCGACACCGCAAAATTGCGGAAGTTTTATTACAGATAACGGGAGTTTTGCAAACGATTCCGTCTTTAGCCTTATTGGGATTGCTAATTCCATTAGTGGGGATTGGCAGCGTGCCAGCTATCATTGCCTTGGTAGTGTACGCCCTGTTACCTATATTTCAAAATACATACGTTGGGATCACCGAGATTGACCCATCGTTAGAAGAGGCGGCGGATGCTTTTGGAATGCGGCCGTTACAAAAGCTATTTCGTGTGGAATTACCCACCGCAATGCCGGTAATTATTTCGGGAATTCGGACAGGATTGGTTTTGATTATCGGAACGGCGACGTTGGCCGCGTTGATTGGCGCTGGAGGACTCGGGAACTTTATCCTCCTAGGAATTAACCGTAACGACCCTGCATTAATTTTGGTGGGAGCCATTAGTTCCGCTCTATTAGCAATTGGGTTGAGCGCGTTATTAAACGTTTTACAACGGTGGTCGGTGAAAAAAATCACCATTAGTTTAGCAATTCTGGTAGTAGCGGTTACCGGCGCCACAGCCGCAAAAATATTAACTCCGCCGACCGAAACGATTACGATTGCGGGGAAATTAGGTTCGGAGCCGGACATCTTAATCAATATGTACAAGGATTTAATTGAAGAGGAAGCTCCCCATACTAAAGTGACCTTAAAGCAAAATTTTGGGGAAACGAGTTTCTTATTTAACGCGCTGAAGGCCGACAAAATTGATATTTATCCAGAATTTAGCGGTACCGTATTAGAAACTTTGGTGAAGGATGCCCCTTCTCAGCGCCTAAGTGCGGCACAAACTTACGCGACTGGTCGTAAATTGTTAGCTCAACAATATCAAATGGATTATTTGAAACCGATGCGTTACCAAAACACCTACGCTCTAGTGGTGAAAAAAGATTTCGCAAAACAACATCATCTAGAAAATATTTCGGATTTAAGCCGGATTGAAAACCAGCTACACGGGGGGATGACGCTCGAGTTCATTAACCGCAAGGACGGGTGGAAAGGAATTCAAAAAGCGTACGGCTTAGAGTTTCCGGTCAAGTCAATGCAGGCTTCGTTGCGCTATTCGGCAATTAAAAATGGGCAAATTAACGTTGCCGACGCCTACTCCACGGACAGTCAGATTCGGCAGCTCGGGCTGCAAGTTCTCAAGGATGACCAACACGTTTTTCCACCGTACCAAGGCGCGCCGTTAATGAAGAAGAGCTTTGCTAAAAAACATCCGCAAGTGGTCCGCGCGTTAAATCGCTTAGCAGGCAAAATTACGGAAGCAGAAATGCAAGAGATGAATTATCAAGTGAACGTCCAAAAACGTTCCGCCCAACAGGTGGCCCACGACTATTTGGTCAGCAAGGGTTTGTTGAAAGGAGCCGAACGTAAATGAGTAAGACAATGATTGAATTTCGGCACGTGAAAAAGATTTTTGGTGGTCGAACAGTAATTGATGACCTAAATTTTACGGTTAAGGAGGGCGAAATTTTCGTCCTGGTCGGAACTTCTGGTAGCGGGAAAACGACCACTTTAAAAATGATCAACCAGTTGTTTGTGCAAACCGCCGGTGACATTTTGTTTAACGGGCAGAGAATAAAGGATTATGATTTGCGTAATTTACGTTTGGAGATTGGGTACGTGCTCCAACAAATTGCCCTATTTCCGACGATGACCGTAGAACAAAACATCAGTTTGATTCCAGAAATGAAGCGGGTCGATAAAGAAGAGGTTAAACGACGGGTTACCCAACTCTTAGAAGGTGTTGATTTAGACCCGGAACGCTACCGCAAACGGTACCCGCGGGAGCTTTCGGGAGGCGAGCAACAACGAATCGGAATTCTTCGTGCACTGGCTGCGCAACCACCGGTGGTATTGTTTGACGAGCCTTTCAGCGCGTTAGACCCTTTGGTGCGGGCGCAGTTACAAGACTTAGTTTTAAAGTTGCACCAAAAATTTAAGAACACGATTGTTTTTGTTACCCACGATATGGACGAAGCCCTGAAATTAGGGGATCGCATTGGCGTGATGAAGGACGGACAGTTGTTACAAGTAGCCACCCCGAAAGAAATTGCCCAACATCCCGCCAACGAATTCGTGGAAAATTTCTTTTCAGCCACCGTGGGCAAGAACCTATACCAAACCGAAGTGGAAAAGGTGGTGCGCACAGGTTTTGGGGTGCCGGCGCCGTCTGCGACAGAAAAATTACCTGTCATCCCAAGGACGGCCAGTTTAGACGAGGTGTTCCAGCAGTTAGCTGAGCACCCAAATTTACAGGTGGTGGATGAACACGGGCAGACTACTGGCTGGGTGGACCGGCCGTCCTTGTTTAAGTATTTGAGTGAGACAGTCCATTAATTTAGTTAATGAGGGGGAGCATTATGGAAAAATTTGACGTAGTTATTATTGGTGCAGGGCCTGCGGGCTTAGGGCTAGCGTATGATTTAAAACAAGCTGGCCAAACCGTGGCGGTAGTGGAAGAAAATCGCTGGGGCGGGACTTGCCCCAACCGCGGGTGTGATCCTAAAAAAGTTTTAATGGCGGCGGTGGAAGCCAAGTTACGTAGCCGCCACCTCGTTGGGAAGGGCTTAGAAAACGAACCGGAAATCGACTGGCCCTCCTTAATGCGTTTCAAAGAAACGTTCACGGACCCAGTTTCTTCAAGCAGTCGCAAGGGATTAGTCGACGCCGGGATCACGGTTTTAGACGGGCACGCTGAATTTGTGGACCAACACACGCTAAAAGTAGGCGAACAGCGGGTGGAAAGCAGGCAATTCGTAATCGCCACTGGTCAACGTCCGGGACGCCTAAGCAAAATTGAAAATGAAGCATTGATGCAAACTAGTACAGACTTTTTAGCAATGCCGGAACTGCCTAAGCGAATTGCCTTAGTAGGGGGCGGTTACATTGCCTTTGAATTGGCAGCCATCGCGAACGCTGCCGGTGCGGAAGTGCACGTGATTCATCATAACGATCGGCCCCTAAAGCAGTTCCCAGCAGAAAGCGTTAAGCAATTTATGGGACAACTGACTAAACAAGGGGTCCAATTCCATTTAAATATTGACGTTACCGCGATCGAAAAAAACACGGAGGGGATGACCTTGCGTGATGATCATCAATTTAATTTGCCGGTGGACCGGGTGTTCGTTACTGCCGGCCGAGTGCCTAACTTGGATACGCTCAACCTTGACCAAATTGGGGTGGAGACCGCGAAAAATGGTATCATGGTAGATGACCATTTGAAAACTACGGTAAGCAACATCTATGCAATGGGCGACGTGGTGGCTAAAGCGCAACCGAAATTAACTCCAGTAGCGGGCTTTGAAGCACAATATTTGGCGCAGCTGTTGACCGACCAAAGTTCGGCAGCCATTACGTATCCGGCAATTCCAACCGTCGTGTATGGGGTTCCGCAATTAGCGAAGGCTGGAATGGGAATCACGACTGCACAAAAAGATTCGCAACGCTACGAAATTAAGGATTTGGATCTAACTAATTGGTTTACCTACCGGCGGATTCAAGACCCAGATGCACGGGCAACGGTGGTGGTTGACCGCCAGTCCCAACAAGTAGTGGGCGTGGTCACCATGAGTAGTGAAGCCGAACACGTGATAAACGACCTTACATGGCTGATTAACCATGGTGGTAGCCTTAGCGAATTACAACGGCAAATTTTTGCGTACCCCACCGAAGCTAGTGACTTAGAGTACTTGCGGTAGTTAAAATTTAAGAAAAGGATCGTGATTTAATGGAGTTCGTGGGCGTCCTCGTTTTGATCTTGGGATTAACGCTGTTAGCGGGCCACTTTGCACAACGGATCGGCATTCCTGCCGTAGTTGGCCAATTACTGGTGGGAATTGTTTTAGGACCGGGAGTTTTAGGGGTAATTCACAGTAACGAAATCACCGCGGTGTTTTCCGAAATCGGAGTCATTATTCTGATGTTTTTAGCCGGGTTAGAAAGCGACTTGAAGATGTTAAAGCGTTATATTAAACCGGCGCTAGTCGTTGCCGTCATGGGGGTAATTTTGCCAATTGCTCTGGTAGGCGGCGCGAGTTTGATCTTCGGGGTTAGCCCAATGGAAGCCCTCTTCATTGGGGTGATTTTTTCGGCTACTTCGGTAAGCATTTCGGTAGAGGTGTTGAAAGAATACCAGACCCTAAATACCAAAGAGGGCGCGACAATTTTGGGCGCGGCAGTGGCTGATGACATCCTTGGCGTATTGTTATTAGGGGTAATGATTGCCTTAACTAGTTCGAGCGGCGGCTCACGGACTAGTTTAGGCGGCGCGCTTTTTTACCAAGTGCTATTTTTCATTGCCGTGTACGTGATTGGAAAATGGCTGGTGCCGATGCTAATGCGAGCAGCGGACCATCTTTACATTACCGCTGCCCGACCAGTAATGTCGATCATTATTTGTCTGGGACTGGCTTGGTTAGCAGACGTAGCTGGTTTGAGTGGCGCCATCGGGGCGTTCTTTGCCGGCGTTGCCGTTTCGTTGACTGACGAAAACGACGAGTTAAATGAAAGCATTGAGCCAATTGGCTACGCCGTTTTTATTCCAGTATTCTTCGTTAGCGTAGGGCTTTCGATGTCGTTTGCGGGCTTGCAGTCGGTAATCGGGTTGATTATCACTTTGACGGTGTTAGCGACCTTGACCAAGTTGCTAGGTTGCGGCGCCGGCGCGTACCTGTCCGGCTTTGACGTAACCAGTAGCGGAGTGATTGGTGCCGGGATGATTTCCCGGGGCGAAATGGCGCTGATTACCTTGCAAATTGGGTATGGAGAACACTTAATGAGTGAAACATACTATTCCGCAATTGTGTTGGTAATCGTGCTGGTAACGTTGATTGCACCGTTCATTTTAAAAGATGCGATCAAGTATAATAAGCGCGCGATGGCACGATAAATATAACTGAATGTGGGACAAAAAGACGAGCATTAACTGAAAAAAAAGACCGTTATACCTTAATTTGGCATAACGGTCTTTTTGATTAAGCGGAGCAAGTTGGCGTTTGACGCACGTTTTGACTTTATTGAAGTCAAAGCATCCAAGTAATTTTTAGTTTTTTCTCAGCTACATCTTTTTAATTTTTAGAGCTTACCCGAAGATTTCCACACTCTTTTTGTGGAACCGTGCTCCAATCTTCAAGCCCTTCCGGCTAACCAAATTAGAACATCAATCGCCTACTCGGCGCTTAATATTCTAATTCCGTTAGTCCTCAGAGCTTCCCCGAAGATTTCCACACTCTTTTTATGCTAAAGCCTTCTTCCTTCATTTGGGTGATGATTTCGCTAACCTTACCAATACTTACCAAATTGAGGTGGTGCATGGCCCTGGAAGCAATCGTGTACAGGGTGCCCCGCCACAATTTTTCGGGATAATTCTGTTCCGAAACGTCGTAGGCAATTACCGAATCAAATTCCAACCCCTTCGCCAAGTAAATGGGTAATACAACGATTCCCTTAGGCAACGAACGGTCACCGTCGGTTAGCAGGCTAGGTTTTAAGTCATGCAACCATTCTGCAACCTGAGTACTTTCCCGCATGTTTTTTGTCAGGATGGCGACGGTCCCGTAGTCTTGCAATTCGGCTTGGCAAATTTGTTTCACCGCGGTAACGGCCTCGGAAAGGGTATCCGTAACCGTAATTTCGGGTAACTTACCGTGCCGGCTAAAGGGTTGAATCTTATCACCGTCGGGTAGTAGGGCCGCCGCAAATTTAGTGATTTCCGCGGTGGATCGGTAACTGCGGTTGAGGGTGATGAGGTTGGCCCGGTGAACGGCAAACGCGTCCTTCAATTTTTCAAGTAACGCGGACGGCTCGGTAACGTCCTTGAACAAAGCTTGTTCACTATCACCCAACAACGTAAACTTGGCCTTCGGAAAGGCGTGCTTGAGGTACATTAACTGGGCAACCGAATAGTCCTGCATTTCATCGATGAAGACGTACTGAAATTTGCGATTGGTGCCACTTCCGGTGATCAAATCCCGCAACATCATTAACGGAGCGGCATCTTCTAAACGCACGTGGTGCAATTCAATGTCGTTATTGAAGGTGGTGGCTGCCGCAGCGCCGTCAATTTTGGAAGATGGGAGCTGCCTCAAGAAATCCGCGTACTGGGCGTAGATATCAATAAAGTAGTTATTAAAAATGGCATCATCGATAATTTCAAAAGCCTTGGCAACTAAGTGACGGCCGATGAAATAATTTTCTTCATCAAAGGAGTTAAAATGGCGCCGTCCCACAATTTCGTGGTATTTTTCGTCACTAATTTGATCAAGCTGGGTTTGCACCCAGTCCGCAGAAACTTCTTGATCGATTCGGACCTTTAATAACTTAACTAGTTGGTTTTTAGTTCGTAAAATCCGTTCACGGTTACTCATGGATGCAGGGAAGCTCGCAAAAATTTCGCGAATCTGCTCCTTTTTAAAGAAAGGCGCCCCTTGATAATTAATGTCGGTAAATTTAATGTTTTCGGGGGTGAGTTGGTCTTCATACTGTTGAATTAGTTCGATGTACCGCTGGCTTTCCTTAAAAGAAACAATTTGTTGTTCTTCCGCGGTTTGGCTAACTTGGTTTTCAAAACGGTCAAACAGGCTTTGGACGTTGAGTCCTTCCAAACGCCGGTTAAGAAATTCAGCTAGGGTAAGCTGGCGCATGTTACGTTCCCCTAGACTAGGCAACACGTCAGAAATGTAACGACTGTACAGTTTGTTAGGCGAGAACAGAACAATTTCGTCTGCGTCAAGGGAAGCCCGACTATGGTAAAGCAAAAAGGCAATGCGTTGCAGGATCGCGGAAGTCTTCCCGCTACCGGCGACCCCTTGAACAACGAGCAGGTCACTTTGGACGTCCCGAATGATGTCGTTTTGTTCCTTTTGGATGGTGGCCACGATGTTGCGCATGTATTCGTCATTTTGCTCACCGAGCGCCTGCTGTAATAGTTCGTCACCGACCGTTTCGTTAGTATCGAACATGTGGGTGATTTCGCCGTGGCTGATGGTAAACTGTCGTTTCTTAGTTAATTCGGTTTCCATGGGACCCGCCGGAGTTTCGTATTTGACCTTTCCAAGGGTCCCGTTGTAATAAATACTGGAAATGGGCGCCCGCCAGTCGTAAATTAAAAAGTCGCCGTCTTGGTCGGCAAAGGAGGCCACGCCGATATATAGTGATTCCGGCGCGGTTTCATCAGGATCCTGAATATCAATGCGTCCAAAGTAAGGCGAGTCTTGTAATTCAGTTAAGGAGTTGATTTGTCGTTTTAAAATGGCTTCGTTTTCCACTGCCCGGGCAACCAAACCTTTTTGCTGCTGGATTTCCGCTTCCGTTTCAATCCGATCGTCGGCTTCAATCAAGTTGACCTTAGCGTTTTGCGAATAGTTCTTTTCTACCTTGCTAGTTTCGTGATGGGCCTTTTCGTACAGGTCTTCCGTCCGCTTTTTCTGGGCGCCAATCTGGTCAACTACGAAATCGGCGCGTTGTTGTTCTTGCTGTTGCTCGTCCACCTGAATTACCTCCGTCCTTTTAGTGCTTGAACCATTTTAGGGGCCATTTCCTGGAAAGTCAAACTAAAGGATATTAAGGTAGATTTTTTTGACAAGGTTAGTGAAATTCCTATAGAATGGAAGTGAAGTAGTAAGCCACACACAGAGAGGGAGGATTGCTGAAAAATCCCACGGCAAGCGAAATGGATTAGTTACGTTACGTAGGGCGAAATCCCTTATCTTTCAAGTGAGCGGTGACTTTATAGAAAAGTCACAATTTAGGTGGTACCGCGAGATTTCGTCCTATTATTCAAATTTTGAATGATAGGCTTTTTTATTTATTAAAGTAAGTTATTGGAGGAAAAGAAATGACAGCCAAAAAAGTTATTTTGACCGGCGACCGGCCAACCGGAAAGTTACATATCGGCCACTATGTGGGTTCGCTAAAAAATCGGGTCCAACTTCAAAACACGGGGGATTACGATACCTTCATCATGATCGCTGATATGCAGGCGCTCACGGATAACGCTCGGGATCCTGAAAAGATTCGCAATAGCCTTATCCAAGTGGCTCTCGATTATCTGGCGGTAGGGATCGATCCAGCGAAGTCGACCATTTTTGTTCAATCACAAATTCCAGCGCTTAGTGAGCTTACCCAACACTACATGAACTTGGTTAGCGTTTCGCGTTTGGAACGCAACCCGACCGTTAAAACTGAAATTAAACAAAAGGCGTTTGGCCAAAGTATTCCAGCTGGTTTCTTGACTTACCCAGTTAGTCAAGCGGCCGACATTACTGCGTTTAAGGCGGATACGGTGCCGGTTGGGGATGACCAAGAACCAATGTTGGAACAAACTCGCGAAATTGTACGGAGCTTTAACAATATCTATGGTAAAAACGTCCTTGTGGAACCAGAAGGCTACTTCCCACCAAAGGGAATGGGCCGTATCCCTGGTTTAGACGGAAATGCTAAGATGTCTAAGTCGTTGAACAACGCCATTTATTTGGCAGACGACGCGGACACGATTCAAAAGAAAGTAATGTCAATGTACACCGATCCACAACACATTCGTGTAGAGGATCCCGGACACATTGAAGGTAATACGGTCTTTACCTACCTCGACATTTTTGATCCGGATAAGGAAAAGGTTCAAGAATTGAAGGATCATTACCAAGCTGGTGGGTTAGGCGACGTTAAGATTAAGCGTTACTTAAACGAAATTCTTCAAGCGGAATTGAAACCAATCCGGGAACGCCGGGAAAGTTACGCGGCAGACCTTGCGGGAGTTTATCAAATTCTCGAAGAGGGAAGCCAAAAGGCAAATGCAATTGCGAACCAAACTTTGAACGAGGTGCGGGAAGCAATTGGGTTGAATTATTTTAAAAAATAGAGTGCGGAAGAACTCGGGAATTTCCGAGAATTAACAGAATCAAGGCCTTAATCACGGTTTGGGTGATTGAGGCCTTGATTTGGTTAACCGGAAGAAATTGAGTTCTGGAGCACGTTTCGACTGTGTAGCAAAAAAGCGTAGAATTAGGGCCTTAATCGTGGTTTTAGCGATTGAGGCCCTAATTTGGTTACCGGAAGAAGTTGGGGCAGAAAACCCGTTTCGACTATGCAGCAGGAAAGCACAAAATCAAGGCCTTAATCACGGTTTGGGTGATTAAGGCTTTGATTTGGTTAACCGGAAGAAATTGAGTTCTGGAGCACGATTCTCTATTAGCAAAGGATAGCCAATTAAAAAGGGACCCTCAGGATTTTTAAAGTCTAAGAGAGCTCTTTTTTACTTTCCCACGCCTGGCAAAATGACGGGACCAAATTTCTTTAATAATAATTACGGGACGTTAATTGATAAGGTTTTACTAGATTTGCCAACTCTTTAACGCGCTCAACCATTTGGAATGGTAAAATAAAAAATGAATATATCAATTAAAATGAGGATCCCATAATGAAAAATTTAGTAATTGTCGATTTAGGGTCGAATTCGGTACGGATGGCCATTAACTCGATTACGGATGAAGGCACGTTCCGGGAAATCAGGCGGGTTAAAGAAGACTCGCGAATTTCTGAAGGTATGGGACGCGAACGCTTGCTTCGACCACAAGCAATCAACCGGACGATTGAAGCACTTCACCGTTTTAAAGCAATTTATGAAGAGTACCCGAGAATTGAAGTTCGCGGGATTACCACGGCGGCGGTGCGGATGGCCCGTAACCAAAAAGACTTTTTAAAACGCGTTCAACGCGAAACGGGAATAAAATTAGAGGTTTTGTCGGGAGACGATGAAGCCTACTACGACTACCTTGGAGTGATTAACTCCTTAGAAGTTAAGGATTGTTTGATTTTGGATACCGGCGGAGCCAGTTGCGAGTTAATTGACGTGCATAATGGTAAGGCGCGAAACATGATCAGTATTCCGATCGGGGCAGTGTCGCTTTCGGAACGATTCCACCTGAACAACGTAATTCGGGGAGATAATTTATTTTCTGCCGAAATGTTTGTTAACAAGCAACTCCGTGACGTTTGGTGGATTATGGATGCCTTTAATAAACCAGTAGTTTTGTTAGGAGGCGCGAACCGAACGCTAGCCCGGATCAACCGTTGCCGGCAAAAAATTGCCCGCGTAAACAACATTCATGGCTATCGCTTAAAAACGGAAGCAATCAACCGCACCTTCCGTTCCTTAATCACCCGTAACCTGGAAAATCGTAAAAAAATTGCTGGCTTGGAAACCGCCCGGGCCGACATTATTGTGGGCGGGGTGTTACCCTTAGTAATGCTGTTGCAAATGATTGATTCAGACCGGGTGATCTTCTCGGAAAGTGGAGTTCGGGAAGGTATTATTTCAGAATATATTAACCAACACGCAAAGGGAGCTAATTTATGATTGAAGGATACCATCGGTTAAGCCGCCAAGCCCAGTTGGAATTATTGTCGGAATTAACTGGCGTAGGGGTGGCAACGTTAGCTAAGTTGCCGATTGATGCCGTTCGACAACAACAAATCGAGAACTATTTAACTGACTTTAAAGTCCCAGAAGGAATTGCGGTGAACTTTCAGGTCAACGGACGGGAACACGTGGTTCCCATGGTCACTGAAGAACCTTCCGTGATTGCGGCGGCCAGCAACGGAGCTAAGTTAGTTTGCCAAGCTGGCGGCTTTCAAGCCCAAAGCCAGCGCCTAATGCGGGGCCAGTTGTTAATTAACACAAAGGCAAGTATCGAAATTAGCCAATGGGTAGTTGACCACCAAGAGCATTTACTAGAAGTCGCCAATGCTGCCCACCCCTCGATGCAAAAGCGCGGGGGCGGTGCGTTAAAAATTATGCCACGTCCGTTATCCGCTACCCAAATATCCGTGGATCTACTGGTAGATACACGGGAGGCGATGGGTGCCAACACCATTAACACCATGCTGGAAGCCTTGAAAACGGAATTTGAGGTGGCTGAAATTGGTGTAGAAATGGCAATTCTATCTAACTTGGCTGATCAAGCGCTGACTACGGTTACTTGCACGATTCCCGCCACGGTTATTGATCCCGCAGTGGCCCAAAAAATCGCTGATGCAAGCGAATTTGCCCAGGTAGATCCGTACCGGGCGGCCACCCATAACAAGGGAATTATGAATGGAATTGACGCCGTAGTGATGGCTACCGGAAACGACTGGCGGGCAATTGAAAGTGGTGCGCACGCATTTGCGGCGCGTGACGGACAGTATCGGGGACTAAGTACTTGGCAAGTAGTTGATCACCAGTTACAGGGCCGACTGGTAGTACCGTTACCGGTCGCTACGGTCGGCGGATCAATCGGGATTAATGAACAAGCCCAATTGAACCTGGAGCTTCTTCAAGTCGATAGTGCTAACCAGCTTGCGGAAGTGATTGGCGCGGTCGGTTTGGCCCAAAATTTGGCGGCCCTTAAAGCCATCGTGACCGAAGGAATCCAGCACGGCCACATGCGACTACAGGCAAAATCACTTTTGCTAGAACACGGGTTACCCGCAACTAAGTTAAACGAGGCGGTACCGCGATTGCTAAAAGAATCGCGGATTGACGCCACCCATGCCCAAAAAGTTATTGAACAAATGAGAAAGAAGGATCTTGATGAGTAATGTAGAGGTTAATGACCAAGTAAAATCACTGTTAGAAGCCGTTAACGCAATCTTCCCGGGGGAGATCCGTTTAAGCTTTGGTGACCAGCAGGCCGGATTCGTTCGGCACGACCAGGCCCAACAATTCCACGAGCCGGGTAAAATGTTAATTAAGGTGGATGATATTACCGCGCCTAACTACACGGCTTCCCACGAACTAATTCATTTATTGATGGTGCTGAAAGGATTTCCGCAACTATACTTTGGGTTAACGACTGGCGAAAGGGAAACTGACCAACAATTAATGTTTCTAATTACGGAGCTTTACGATGTGATTGCTCACGAAGTGGTAGTTGATGAACAACGCCGTCACGACCTGATTGATGAACAGGTGGAAGCCGAGTTCTTGAAAGGAATTCAGGACGCGGTGGAACCGGAAACGGATGGTAAAGTAGATGGCTTTAGCGCAATCCGGTTAATCATGATGATGGACGCGATTAATTTTTACGGTGACCACCTTGCTGATTATGAAGCAAAATTAACCGCGGATTATCCAACCACGTTTGCAACTGCCCAAAAAATGATGGCAAAATTAAACCAACGCAGTATCACCAGTCCGTTTGATTTACACCGAAAAGTGGTCAAAGCATTTACGCTGGTAGATCAGCAGCTCCAAGAATGGGGCTTGCCGGAACTTCACGCGTTGGAATTTGCTACGTTAGGCAGCGTATTTAGCGAACGTCAATTACGGCTATCCGTTAAACAACTATTCCAAATTTACCATTCGGAATTACACGAAAAAGCTCAGGATACCCGGGCCTTTGTAGGACTAGGAATTGGCGACCAACAAAACGCTTTTGTAGTCCCCACCCCAAAGGACAAGCCTAGCGATGAGTACTTCCGCGAATTGTATGCGAAGAACGTTAAAGACTTTTTTGACGAAATTAAGATGCCGTACACCATTCGCTAATTTAATTATTAATTCAAAACTCTGGTTGCGGTCTTCGACGGTGACCGGAGTTTTTACATGGTTGGAAGTCGACATTCTTAACGAAACACGGCTAAAAAGATGAGCATAATAAAAAACCAGAAAAATTTGCAAAACAAATTTCTCTGGGCTCGTTTTAAATGAAGCAATTATGGTTTTTCAGGAACGACCATCATGGCAACTAGGTAAATAATGAGGCCGGGGAAGAAACCAGTAAAGACGGTGATGGCAGTGTAAATAATTCGTAATAGGTTCGCGTCCACGTGGTACGTTTCCGCAAAGCCACCAATTACGCCGCTGATTACCCGATCAGTGGATGATTTATACAATGGTTTATTCATGTGCTCACCTCATTTCGTTTACTACATTATATAACATTTAGGTAAGAAAGATGTTAAAGATGAATCCCGATAGCTAGGCAGAAAATTAAATGGTAGAATTATTAGGTACTGATTCCATGTGTAAATTGGAGACATTGAAAATATGAGTGAAAAAGGTTGGAGAATTACGGCAGGTTTTGCCGGGATACTTTCATTAGTGGCGGTATTCTTGTTTATGTTCCGCATGTTAGTGGGCAAGATTGATTTTTGGACGATCCTGTTCTTTTCGTTAATCGTGGTTGGAGCGGTTGCGTATGCGTTGATTCACATGATTTTGAAAATTAGGCGGTTAACTCCGCGCAAAGAATCGGTTACCGAACAGGTTTCCGAAACTAAAGAGTTTGTAGGACTTTTTATGAGCATTCTAGTGGTTTTTGCCTGCGCAATCGGGTTTGGTTTCTTTAGTAAAGAAGCAGCTGGCGAGGCGGCAGGAACCGTACTATTTGGGGCAACCTTAATTACAATTATCGCCAAGATCTATGACATCTGGCGGTTGACGAACGCTAAACAACGGAGACAAAAAATGGTCGCTCACGACCCGATTTGGCCATTGTCGCAAGCCGAAAAAATCGGTTGTGGCCTGTTCTTGATTGGGGCCCTAGGAATGTGGTTATGGGCACCGTTGATAGCGATTAGCTACGTCGGACTGTTGATTTTCTTGATTAAGCCGATTCGGCACCGGGTTGAAGGTCGGTGGATCGACGTGCTTTTAATGGAAATCAACTTAGTAATGGTAATTTTATCGACACTTTTGGTGGTTTTTAAATAAATATTAATAAAACTGAAATCAAACTAACCGTGAACTTTGGATTTGAATTTCAGTTTTTTATTTAGAAAGGAATTCAAATGATAGAAATTGGTTTAAGTACGTGGACAGACCATCCGGCGTTATCGACGGAAGGAAAAGAAAAGGCCACGTTAACGGAATACGCTGGTCACTTTCCATTGGTGGAAGTCGACAGCTCCTTTTACGCGACGCCTTCCTTATCCAACGTGGTAAATTGGCAGCACCAAGTTCCGGAACAGTTTCGGTTCATTTTTAAGGCTAACCAAGCGATGACGCTCCATGATGGGGTAGTCGATGAAGACTACTTAACTACCGAACGGCGGATGGTATTCACCGACTTTTATAAGGTCATGCAACCCTTAGTGAAAACTAACCAACTAGCCGCGGTGCTCTTTCAATTTCCACCGTCGTTTCGTTGTGAACTAAGAAATATTCGTTATCTATTCGAGATTCGTCAAATGATGGGTAAGCTCCCGATTGCCGTAGAATTTCGTAACGCTAGTTGGTTTACCGACGCGGTGACGGAGGATACTTTATCGTACTTGCAACGGCTACGAATGGTTAACGTGACGGTGGACGAACCCTTTGATGGCAACCAAGGGATGCCGTTTGTTTTGCAAGTCACCAGCACAAAACAGGCGTTTTTCCGGCTACACGGGCGCAACGCCAGCGGCTGGTTCAGTAGTGGAAAAAACTGGCGGCGCGAACGAACCAACTACCGGTATTCGACTACAGAGTTAAAAGAATTAGCGGAATCCATCAAGGCAGTTGCGGAATCGGTCCAAGACGTTATGGTGATTTTTAACAATAACGGGAATCACGATGCGGTAGCCAACGCTAAAGAATTGCAAGAACTCCTGGGAATTCATTTTACGGGACTGGGACCGATGCAGTTAGACTTATTTTAGCCCGGGAAGTGCCCGTTTTTCCGCGTGCTATATGGTACAATAACAGTAATTATCTTTAGACTAGAATTGAGGAACCATGATGGCAGAAAATAATACTTATTACATTACAACACCGATTTATTATCCATCCGGCAAATTGCACATTGGTAATTCCTATACCACGATTGCTTGCGATGCGGAAGCCCGTTTTCAACGGTTACAAGGCAAGGACGTCTTCTTTTTAACCGGTACTGACGAACACGGCTTGAAGATTGAACAAAAGGCAGAAGCTCTGTACACAACCCCCCAAGCTTATGTAGACGACATGGCTAAAGGGATTAAAGAACTTTGGAAATTACTCGAAATTTCCAACGACAAATTTATCCGGACTACCGATGAAGCTCACGAAAAGTCCGTTCAATATATCTTCCAAAAGTTACTTGACCAAGGTGACATTTACCTCGGCGAGTACGAAGGCTGGTACTCCGTTTCTGACGAAGAATACTTCACCGAATCCCAATTAGCTGAGGTTTACCGTGACGAAAACGGCAAGGTGATTGGTGGTAAAGCACCTTCTGGTAACGAAGTTGAATTAGTTAAGGAAGAATCATACTTCTTCAAGATGAGTAAGTACGCGGACTGGTTGCTAGATTACTACGAAAAGCATCCCGACTTTATTCAACCAGCTAGCCGGATGCACGAAATGATCAACAACTTCATTAAGCCAGGCCTTGAGGATTTAGCGGTGACCCGGACAAGCTTCAAGTGGGGCGTTCCGGTCAAAAATGATCCTAAACACGTAATTTACGTTTGGATCGACGCGCTTTCTAACTATATCACCGCATTAGGCTACGGTAGTGACGATGACAGCTTGTTTGAACGTTACTGGCCGGCTAACGTACACATGGTTGGTAAGGAAATTGTACGGTTCCACACTATTTATTGGCCAATCATGTTGCATGCGTTGGGATTAGAAATGCCAAAACAAATTTACGGCCATGGTTGGTTGTTGATGAAGGACGACAAGATGTCCAAGTCAAAGGGAAACGTAATTTATCCCGAAACCATTGTGGAAAAATACGGGTTAGACGCGCTTCGTTACTACCTATTGAAGGCGATGCCTTACAGTAATGACGGAAACTTCACGCCGGAAGACTTTGTTTCTAAAATTAATTTTGATTTGGCAAACGACCTAGGGAACTTATTGAACCGGACCGTTGCCATGATTAATAAGTACGAAGGCGGCGTGATTCCTACGTTCCAAAGCGGGGTTAACGAAGTCGATGAGGACCTTGAAAAGGTTGCTGCAGAAACCATTAAAAATTATCAAGAATTAATGGAAAGTATGCACTTTAGTGACGCATTGGCTGAAGTTTGGAAGCTAGTTTCTCGTTCAAACAAGTACATTGATGAAACTACTCCATGGATTTTAGCACGTAACGATGATGAAGAATCAAAACAAAAATTAGCTAGCGTGATGAACCACCTTGCGGAAAGCTTACGGATCATCGCAATTTTGATTCAACCGGTGATGACGCAATCACCAGCGAAGATTTTCGGTCAACTAGGTTTGGATCCGGCAACGATGGAACTTCAAGGCTTACGTTTTGGCGAAATTCCAGCCGGTACTAAGGTGGTAGAAAAGGGAACGCCAATTTTCCCTCGACTAGATATTGAAAAAGAAGCGGCATTTTTGAAGGGCCAAATGACTCAATCAGACAAAAAGAAGGGACGGGCAGCAATGGCAGAAGCAAATCAAGCAAAGGCATCGGAAGAAAACGTAAACGAAGCTAAAAAAGAAATTCGTATTGAGGCATTCGATAAAGTTGAACTACGGGTAGCAGAAATTCTGGAAGCGGGCCACGTAGAGGGCGCTGACAAGTTATTGAAGTTCAAATTAGACGCGGGCGATGAAGAACCACGCCAAATTTTATCCGGAATTGCACAATGGTATCCAAACCCAGAAGTATTAGTGGGTAAGAAGGTAGTGATCGTTGCCAACTTGAAGCCAAGAAAGATGCGCGGCGAAATTAGTCAAGGAATGATCTTGTCAACGGAACGCGATGGCCAAGTAAACGTGGTAATGGTGGACGAAAAACACGAAAATGGAGATGTGCTGGGATAAAAACCAGAGGGCGGAGTAACCCGAGCAGCTCTTGAGGATTAACGGAATTATCTAATTAATCGCGGGATAGGCGATTGATTAGATAATTCCGTTAATCGGAAGAAGCTAGGGGATCGGAGCCGATTTCGACAAAGCAGCCAAGTAGCGCAAGGATTAACGGAATTATCTAATTAATCGCGGAATAGGCGATTGGTTAGATAATTTGGTTAACCGGAGAGAGCTGGGTTACGGAGCCAATTTCGGCAAAGCAGCCAAGTAGCGCAAGGATTAACGGAATTATTTAATTAATCGCGGGTTAGGCGATTGGTTAAATAATTTGGTTAACCGGAAGAAGCTAGGGGATCGGAGCCGATTTCGACAAAGCAGCCAAGTAGCGCAAGGATTAACGGAATTATTTAATTAATCGCGGGATAGGTGATTGATTAGATAATTTGGTTAACCGGAGAGAGCTGGGTTACGGAGCCGATTTCGGCAAAGCGGCCACTCCCGCTGTATTTATCCTAAGAACCTGGAATTGATAAGTAAAATGCGAAGAAGCTGGGAAAAACGTTGTTCACCCCAGCTTTTTTGCTATTAAGTAGATGGGCGTTAAGCCCAAGTTAAAAGTTGGGGAGGTAATCAAGATGAAAATTTTTGATTCACACACTCATTTAAATGACGATGCTTTTTGGGGAGATGAACAAGCATACCTTGATCACGCCCGTAAGCTAGGGGTTAAGGCCACCGCCCAAGTCGGTTCTAATACCGTCTTAAACCAGCGGGCTCTAGAATTAGCTGAAAAATATTCTCACACGTACGCGATCGTGGGATGGCACCCGGAAGACGCAAAAGATTTCCACGAATCTGAACGAGCAACGTTATTGGAACAGTTGAAAAATCCTAAAGTAGTGGCTTTAGGAGAGATTGGATTAGACTATCATTGGGATACGTCGCCCCAAAAAACGCAACGGCGGGTTTTTGCGGAACAAATCCAAATCGCACAGGAGCACAACTTACCGATTGCCATTCATAACCGAGACGCGATGGAAGATACCTACGAGATTCTAAAAAATGCCAGTGCGCACCCAATTAAGGGCGTAATGCACAGTTTCAACGGCGACATTGCTTGGATGGAAAAATTTTTAGAACTGGGGTTAAACATCTCGTTTAGCGGGGTGGCAAGTTTCAAGAAAACTAAGGAAGTCCACGAAGCCGTTCGCCAGGTCCCCTTAGATCGGATCATGGTGGAAACCGACGCGCCATATTTGGCACCAGAACCTTTGCGCGGTAAGCAAAATGAACCGGCTTACGCGCTTTACGTGTTGGAAGCATTAGCACGTCACCGGGACATGGATCCGGATGAATTAGCAAAAGCCACATTTGAAAATACATGCAAACTTTATGGGATTGAAAATGAAGAAAATTAAAGAAGTAATCGTAGTTGAAGGAAAAGACGACACCAAACGAATTAATTTAGCGGTTAACGCGGATACTCTAGAAACGCGGGGATCGGCGTTATCTGACGAAACGATTGAACAAATTCAGCAATTACAAGAAACGCGGGGAGTAATTGTATTTACCGATCCTGATTTTTCAGGCGAAAAAATTCGTAAAACCATCGCGGCCGAAGTGCCGAACGTTAAGCACGCTTTCTTAAAGCGCAGCGATGCCGTTCCCGATCACAAGGGTAGTCTAGGGGTCGAACACGCTAGCCCAGAAGCAATTCGGCATGCATTAGAGCACCTTTATACGGAAGATGACGAAGCGTTGCCTCAAATCTCCCAAGATGATTTAATGGAGGCTGGATTAATTGTTGGCAAAGAAGCTAAACAGCGCCGGATTAAATTAGGCGAAATATTGGGAATTGGCTATGTAAACGCCAAGCAGCTACCAAAAAGGCTGCAATTATTCCAAGTGGCAAAAAGTGATTTTGAACAAGCGGTTCAACAAATTGACGGAGGAAAGTATGAAGAATCAGATTGAGATTGGCAATCCCACGCGGACACGGGCAATTTTAGAAAAATATGGCTTATCCGCCAAAAAAAGTTTAGGTCAAAACTTTTTAACCGATCCGAACGTGTTGGTTAACATTGTAGATGCGGCTGAAATTGATGATGGGGATGACGTAATTGAAGTAGGACCCGGAATTGGAAGCCTTACGGAACAAATTGCGAAGCGGGCTCACCAAGTTTTGGCTTTTGAAATTGACCAAAATTTAATTCCCGTTTTAGACGAGACGTTAGCACCGTACGATAACGTAACAATCATTAACGAAGACGTTCTTAAAGCCAACGTTAACGAAGTGGTCGCGGAACATTTCGATGGCCAGCACCCGATTAAGCTAGTGGCTAATTTGCCGTATTACATTACCACCCCCATCTTAAAATCGTTTATGGCAAGCTCTTTGCCAATCGCGAAGATGGTGGTGATGATGCAAAAAGAAGTTGCCGATCGGCTTACTGCGCAGCCTGGGGATAAGGAATACGGTTCGTTATCCGTCGTGGTGCAGTATCGCATGCAAACTCAGGTAGAGTTCACGGTTCCCGCCCGGGTGTTTGTTCCCCAGCCTAAGGTGGATTCTGCGATCGTTAGCTTAACGCCGCGCAAAGATTGGCCAGTTTATCCTGCAGACGACCGTGATTTCTTCAAAACGGTGCACGGATGCTTTATGCACCGGCGAAAGAACTTGTGGAATAACATGCAGGGGTTGTATGGCAAGGCACCGGAAACTAAGGAAAAAATCCAATTCGTATTAGACGAGTTAGAAATTGACCCGCACATCCGTCCAGAGCGGTTAACGGTGGTTGATTTCATCAAACTGCACAACCAAATTCAAACCGCGGGATTAAAGCGTAAATAAACCGTTTTAATTGAAATAAAGCACAAAAAAACTAAATGTAAAGCGTTGATATTCAATTGTTGGTGTGGTAAAATTGCATCTTTTGTGAAACTATGATAGAATGTTTCACATGGGAAGGTGAAGTTAATGCCAATCACACTAGCTACAATAAAAGATAAACTCGATAATCGTATCGGGGAAGAATTATTGGTAGTCGCTCAGGCTGGCCGCAAGAAAGTTACCAAACGGCGTGGACGATTGCACATGACATACCCAGCCGTTTTCGTAGTTGATTTGGATCAAGACGAGAACTCCTTCGAACGTGTGTCGTATAGTTATACAGACATTTTAACTAGAAACATCAAACTAAACTTTGACGATGAAACTGATGGTGAAGAAGACACCGAAGACATCGAGGACGAAGAAGCCGAAGCAGAATTTGATGCAGAATAACTTCTAGCTAATCAAACTCTAAGAGCCGTGGCCATTGGTTGATTGATGCCCAATCGCGCGGCTCTTAAGTATGGAAAAAAGCTGTTGTTTGAGACAGCAAAAGACTGCACAGTCAATTAGATTGTGCGGTCTTTTTATTTGCAACCAAAATTGGTTTTGGTAAAAAAATCTGCAAGCCATCAATTAGCTATTACACCTAGTTATGCTTCGGGCTACCGTTACTAATTAATTTAGGCATTGAATTTCACTAATAATTAGGGTTAAGTTTCACTTTATGTTAAACACCCTTTTTTATTTTGTTTAATTTTCTAGTATAATCAGTATTAAAAGTAAACAAAGCGGGTGGAGTAAATGGAAATCACCGAGAAAGCTCCTGCTAAATTGAACCTTTTTTTAGACACGCCATTCAATCATCCCGATGGTTTACCAGAATGGAACATGATTATGACGTCGGTTGATTTAGCGGACTATGTCAAGATTGAAAGTATTCCAGGGCGCACGGGAATTAAGGTGCGAACGAATACTGGTTTTTTACCTAACGATAGTCGGAACTTAGCGTATCAAGCAGCCCGAGTTTTGCAAGAAAAGTACCAAATCCGCGCGCGAGTGAACATTGAAATTCGAAAACATATTCCAGTGGCTGCTGGATTAGGCGGCGGATCTTCGGATGCGGCAGCGGTGTTACGCGGTTTAAACCAATTGTGGGATTTAAAGTTAGATAATCAGGAATTAGCTAAAATTGGGTTAACCATTGATTCAGACGTTCCGTTTTGCGTCTATGGGCACACGGCACACGTTTTGGGAAAAGGGGAGCAGGTGATTCCCTTAAAAAAATTGCCCCCCATGTGGGTAGTGATTGCCAAACCCAAACTTAGCGTTTCCACACCCCATATTATTAGTAAAATTGAACATCAGGCTTTACAGCACTCTAATATTAAATTGATGCTCGACGCGATTGAACGCGAGGATTATGATAGTATTTGTCGTTATATGGGGAATGTTTTAGAACAAGTAACCGGAAAAGAACATCCGGAAGTACTAAAAATTAAGGACAAGATTAAACAATTTGGGGCGGATGCAGCGCAGATGAGCGGAACCGGCCCAACCGTGTTTGGAATTTGTTCCAAATCGACCCGGGCTAAACACATCGTTAACAGCTTAAAGGGTTTTTGTCATGAAGTATACTTAGTGAGAATTTTGTGAGGGATAGAAATGGCTAATCATGAAGCAACAAAAAAGAAAATTGTCGACGGGTTATTTGAGTTGTTAAAGGATAATGAGTTAGCCAGCATATCAGTTAGTAACATTTGTCAGACTGCGTCAGTGTCGCGGATGTCGTACTACCGAAGTTTTAAATCGAAGGATCAAATCATTGACTATAAAATTGACCAGATTTTTACGGACTTTTTTAACTACTTGATGACCCGGCCTAACCACGATATTAGTGCCTTTTTAGAGGCTTATTTTGCGGTTTGCCGAAAAAACTCCTACTACATTGGAATTTTAATTGATGCTGACTTAAACGACCGCTTATACAACAAATTACATTTTTACTTAACTGATTTAATTGAAAAAGGGATTTTCAAGTTACGCACAGATATCCCGGTAATGTGGGTTAATTTTGCGGCTGGTGGCTTGAACCAGATGGTTGTGCAGTGGGTAAAAGATGGCCTCGTGCAGACAAACCAAGAAATGGTAATGGTCGCACATCGCTTCCTAAGGTAATATATTTAGCACGGCTGGCAACGTGATTAACGTTGCACAACGGCATAACGAACGGAATCCGTTCTGCTATGGGGGATTGGTAGCGCTCTCGTAGGAAATTTACTATAATAGAAACATAAATTATGGGAGTGATGGACATGCTCGAGTATAAAAAAATTTTAGTACCAATTGATGGCTCTGCTAATAGTGAATGGGCGCTGAAGAAGGCGATTTCGGTAGCCCAACGTAACCATGGGCATTTAGACGTGGTTACCGTCATCCAGTCCTCACGTTTTATGGATATTTATGGGCATATGGGTACTAACATGAATTACGTCGAAGTATCCCTCCTCCATGCTAAGGAATATGTCGATAGTATTAAGGAACAAATTCAGCAGAAGTATCACTTTACTGATATAGATGTGTACGTGGAAGCGGGCGACCCGAAGACCGTAGTAGCTACTGATTTACCAGAAAAATTAGGGACGGACTTAATTATGATGGGATCTACGGGGCTAAACGCGTTACAACGAACGCTGCTCGGTTCGGTAGCTGATTACGTGGTTCGGATTGCGCCAGTTGACGTGTTGCTGGTGCGCACCAAGATGGATAATTTCACGATTGCTAAGGAAGTATAATAGGAGGAATTGAGATGAGTAGTACGCGGGAATTGAACCCAAGAAGATTCAGTCAAATTTTGGTCGGGGTAGACGATTCCCCGGACGCACAATTAGCCTTTCGGTTTGCAATGAACCGGGCTAAGCAAGATGATGCTGAATTAGACTTGGTAACGGTCATTGAAGAAAACGACATTAATATTTACCAGGCGTTGGATAAAAACTTCATCACCCAAAAACGGGCTGAATTGGAAAAGCATTTGCAAGATTACCGAAAAATTGCGCTTGAATTTGGAATTAAGAAAGTGCAAACCTATATTGCAGAAGGGGAAGCCGGCGAAACAATCGTTAAAAACGTAATTCCACGGGTTAACCCGGATTTATTAGTAATTGGTTCCTCTTCTAAGACGGGAATGGCCAAATACTTTGGTTCGCAAGCGTCATACATGGCTAAGCATGCGCCAATTTCGGTACTGGTGGTCCGTTAAACAAGTATTTTCAATAAAACGTTGGTTAATTTCTGAAATTAATCATGAGTATCTAAACAAGTAAGCAAAGGGTTTGCGGGATGTTTTCCGCAAACCCTTTTTGTGATTTGACGATGGTTTGGGCGTGACTTTCACAAAGTTTCAAGAAAAAACTTACGAAAAAAATTTCTTTCTGCTATAGTAATCTAGTTGCGTCATTAGACAGGATACTTAAATAAGTAAGTACGTGAAAGAAAGAGGGTTTGATTTTAAATGAAACAAAATGAAAATAACGGCATGATGCAGGCTAGGGTCCCGGTTGCCCACCCAATGCTTGTGATGGCTAGCATGATGATTGGTGCGTTTGTGGGAATGTTTAGTGAAACTTCTTTAAACATTGCCTTACCCCAATTAATGAGCCATTTAAACGTCGCCGCTGGAACAATCCAATGGTTGGTGACGGGTTACATGTTGGTGATTGGAATCGTATTACCATTTTCGAGTTTGATTTCTAAATGGTTTACCACCCGTCAAATTATTATTTTTGGGCTATTAGCGTTTATCGTTGGTGCGGTGGTTTCCGCGTTGGCTACGGCTTTTCCAATGTTGTTGGCCGGCCGGATGATTCAAGGAATTGCAACTGGTTTGATTTTGCCAATGATGTTTACCGTGGCAATGCAAGTCTTTCCGCCTTACAAGTTAGGGGCGGCAATGGGGATGTGTGCCTTGGTAATTATGTTTGCGCCAGCAATTGGACCAACGTTAACTGGTTTGATTTTGGCTAAATTATCTTGGAACTGGATTTTCTGGGCGTTCGTACCATTTTTAGTAATTGCATTACTATTTGCGATTTTTGGGTTAAAGAACGTTGGTGAATTGACCAAACCTAAAGTCGACGTCCTTTCCCTACTAGAATCAATTATTGGTTTTTCAGGAATCGTAATGGGCGTCAGCTTTGCCAGTGAACAAGGATGGGCTTCGCCATTAGTATTGGGTTCGTTAATTGTTGGGATTATCGTCTTAGCACTTTACGTTAAACGCCAGCTTGTTCTTACTGAACCAGTCCTTAACTTAAAGATTTTTGCCATTCCAGCATTCCGGACCGGCGCGGTCTTGGTAATGTTAGATTTTGGCATTATTTTGTCGGCAATGTACTTGTTGCCTATGTACATTCAACGAGGATTGTTACTACCAGTTGCCTTAACGGGGATCATCATGTTGCCTGGGGGCATTATCAACGCGTTGGTATCCGCGGTCGCTGGTCGGCTTTATGACAAGGTGGGCGCAAAAACTCCGGTACGCTTAGGCTTGATCATTGCCTTGGTAGGTGCGGTGATGCTAGTATTCACCACCACTCATACGTCAATTGCGTACTTAATTGCGGCTCACGTGATTTTGATGGTCGGCGCGCCGTTGGCAATGTCTCCAGCGCAAACGTACGCGTTGAACTCGTTGCAGGGCCCACAATCTGGTGATGGAAGTACCATCATGAACACCATGCAACAAATTGTAGGTGCAATTGCGACGGCCTTGGCAACCAGTTTGTTGGGAATTGGTCAAGCCGCATATCAAAATCACCATGGCAGCGGCCACTTGAGTGCAGCGTTTACGAACGGAACCCATTACGGATTTTACTTTACGATTGCTTTAATTGTGGTTGGTTTGTTAGCTTCATTGAAAATTACTACGGCTAAGGATGCTGAAAAATAAGCGATTAAGCCACTAAAATAGCCTTACTGAAATAGATTTTTCAGTAAGGCTATTTTTATGTTAGCTGATTTCTTAGATTAGTGGGCGGAAGTGCTTAAAAGTGACCGCTACTTCTTTTGCCACAAAAACTCAATTAACGCGCGGTTAACCCGGGCATTGTTATGCAATTTGCTGTGTTGCGCGTTTTTTCCATGGATTTCAAGCTCCGTGTATGACTTGGCTCGGGGACTTACTAAATATTTTAACGACTTAGCGGAATTTACCGGCACGGCTTCGTCAGAATGGCTGCCATCGTCTAAATCACCATAAATATTAAGTACGGCAGTTGAAGTTGGAAAATTTTTCCGCAGGTTGAGCAATTCTTGGTAAGCAGGGGTCATCCAGCTTGGTTTGCCAGTAGCCTGGTTAACGGTGGTCTGCTCACTCTTCTTTTCACCCATTAGTCCGTTGTAATGTCCCGCAATTGCTACCAAATGGGTAACCTGAGGAAGCTTGGCATTGTGCAAATTATCATTGAGGTAATTGATAATTTCAAGGTTTCCCATCGAATGACCAACTAGGTTGATTGAGTGATAATGATGCTGTTTTTCTAAAGCGACGACAACTTGTTTAATGTATTCGCCGCCACGATGATATCCGCTAACGTAATCTTCGTGGCCATTATTTGCCGTCAGTTTGTTATCCGCTAAGTTAACTTCCACGATGGGGTTAATGGCGTCCGCGGGGATGGAACGATTAAACGTAACTTGGCCATTTTTGTCAACGTCCGCGCGGACTACGGTACTAGTAACTCCGGCTCGACGTGCTGCGTCAACCATTTTTTCTTCAGCGTGAAAACTGCTTCCCCAGCCATGGACAAATAACGTTGGAGTAGTGGACTGAACGTATTTTGCGGTGGTTGTTGAACGATGCGGACCCGTTAAGTAGACTATTCCAGTCGCAACGATTAGCAATCCCAATAAAACTAATAGTATTTTTTTCATCAAATCCTCCTTAACCTTTGGTGAAATTCCCGATGGATTTGGAATTGGTCACATTATATCCGTAATTATGGATAATGAAAAATATTTATTTTTAATTATTAAGGATAATCGTTGGTTATACTTGAGCATTTACCCGGTTAATAAGCAGGCAAAACTAAATGGAGGAGAACCTAGTAAATTGAAAGTTCCCGTAAATCCGCCTGGGCCTTTTCTTCGGCGTTTAAATCTTGGGTGATTTGCCCGTTTCGTAAGACTAGAAGCCGGTTACCGTATTTGACCGCGTCGCTAAGTTGGTGGGTGATCATCAAGGCGGTTAGATGATCCGCAGAAATCCGTTCTTGGGTAGCCACCATTAGTTCGGTGCTGGTTTTAGGATCGAGGGCCGCCGTATGCTCATCTAGTAAAAGAATTTCTGGACGATTAATGGTTGCCATCAAGAAGCTTAAAGCTTGGCGCTGCCCGCCAGATAGGCTTCCGGTTGGAGTTTTAAGGCGGTCGCTAAGTTGGTTAGGCATGCTTGCGGTAATCTGTTTGAATTCGGCAGTATGTTGGTTTAAACGGCGGGGACGCAATCCGCGACGTTGCCCACGTTTCGTTGCTAATAATAGGTTTTCCGCGACGGTCATCCGGGGAGCAGTACCTAACTTAGGATCTTGGAAAACGCGACTAATGTAGCGGGTCCGTTTTTCTTCGGAAAGGTGGGTAATGTCCTTCCCGGCAAGCAAAATCTGCCCCTCATCGACAGCTAAATTTCCAGCAATTACGTTAAAAAGGGTTGATTTCCCAGCTCCGTTAGAACCTAATAAGGTGATAAAGTCATTTTGATAAACCTTTAAATTAATGCTTTTGAGGATTTGAATTTCTTCGCTAGTGTGCCGGTTGGCGTAGACGGACACGTTTTTTAATTCTAAAATTACTTGGTTATTCATTTGAATCACGCTCCTGACTAATTGGTGAAAGGCCGCGGTGGACAATGTTGGATAAACGCAGCTTTTGGCGCAAAGTTGGCAACATCAGGCAAAGGGCCAATACTAATGAAGAAATTAAGTTTAAATCGTTAGTGTTAAAACCGGCCTTAAGAACTAAGAGGAGTACGAACCGGTAGATGATGCTACCGCAAACTACGGCAACGAGACGTTGGTTCATGGTCAACTCTCCGAAGACTACTTCACCAATAATGATCGAAGCGAGCCCAATTACGATGATTCCAATTCCCATGTTAACGTCGGAATAACCGTCGCTTTGGGCAATCAAGGCACCAGAAACGGCAATTAAGCCATTGGAAACCATGAGACCTAAATTCTTCATCTGGTCGGTGTGAATTCCTAGGGACTTCGCCATTTTTTCGTTGTCCCCGGTCGCGATGAAGGCTTGGCCAAGTTCGGTTTGCAAGAAAAGTGCTAGAAGGGCAACCACTACGGTGATAATTAGCAAGCCTAACAATACGCTGTCGAAGAAGGGCGGTAATGAAGTTAGAAACGCTCCACTAAACAAGGTGCGGTGGCCTAACAGCGAGACGTTTGAAGTTCCCATAATTCGTAAGTTGATGGAATAACAGGCGGTCATCACTAAAATTCCGGCTAACAGAATCGGAATTTTACCCTTGGTGTACAGTAAACCGGTGGTCAAGCCCGCTAACATACCTACGCCAAACGCGAGTACGGTTGCTAAAAGTGGATCCATTCCATGGGTGATGGCGGTGACGCTCACGGCCGCCCCTAACGGAAAGGTTCCTTCCACGGTCATATCGGGAAAGTCTAAAATCCGAAAGGTTAAAAATAATCCTACGCCAAGGAGCCCCCATAGCAACCCCTGGCCAATGGCAGAAGTAATTAGATTCATTTGTAAATAACCCCTTCCTTTTGTGCTTTTTGTAGTAAGCTATTAGGAATTTCAATTCCCATTTGTTGTGCTTGTTTTAAATTGATGGTTAAATCACCGCGTTTAAGGTATTCAACCGGATTCTCCCGAACTTTTTCGCCCTTTAAGATACGACCAGCCATTTTTCCGGTCAACACGCCGAGTTTATATTGGTTCACGCTGTAAGTGGCAATTCCGCCATTTTTGACCATGGAATCAACCGCTGGGAAAACGGGTACGTTAGCAGCGTTAGTATTTTTGACCAACGTCGACATCGCTCCGGCAATCGTGTTGTCGGTCGGAACGTAAACCGCGTCCACCGCCTGAGCCATGGATTGCGAAACCTGGTTAAGGTCGTTGGAGTTCGCGATGGAATACGCCTTAAGATTAATGCCAGCCTTCTGGGCCAGCTTTTTAAACTGGTGGTACTGGGTCACGGCCGAGTTGTCACTAGAAGTATAAATGATTCCCAAAGTGTGCAAATGTGGCATGAGCTGCTGAATTAGTTGCAACTGTTGGGCTAACGGCGCCTGGTCGGAGACGCCGGTAACGTTCGTGGTCGGATGCTTTAGGTTAGTCATTAAACGTGCACCTTTGGGGTCGGTAATTCCACTCATAATGACCGGCGTTGTACTGGTAGTATTTGCCAAAGCAAGGGCGGCTGGGGTGGTAATCCCAATCGATAGGTCGACCCCTTCATTTTCAAACTTCTCACTCATGGTTTTGAGGTTACTCTGATTTCCCTGAGCATTTTGGTAGTCCACCTTTAGATTCTTTCCCTCAGTAAATCCGGTTTGCTTTAAGCCAACGTAAACTCCCCGTTGAATTTGTTTTAAAGCTGGTTGATCCATCAGTTGGAGGATGCCAATTTTTTTAGTGGCTTGGCTGGATTGACCAGTGGGGTGGCCCTCCTTGAAAAAGGCGAATCCCAGAAACGCAAAAATGATGATGATAAAACTTAACATTCTTTTCATACAAGCAAGCTCCTTAAAATAAAGTAATAAAAAAGGACAAACCCAGGGGGCCTGTCCAAAAAAAGGCCCGCATGGCGGTTAAGAATCCATGCGGGCGTTTATCAGCGTTATTCAACACAAATGAGCCGGCACAGATACGATCTGTTTACAGGTCGTATCTTGCCTTTGCAAAACACAACCTAGTTACCGGCTTTGCCAACCATTATTGACATTTTTTCGTTTTAAAATGCTCATTTGTTTATTCCTACCTTATTAACTAATCTTTCATGAGTATAGCGGAAAGCTTTTTAGTTTGTCAACGTCGTTTTTAAAAAATACCTAGCTTTGGTTAATGGCGTGGAAATAAAAACGAATTCCGCGATCCAAGTAGTAAGTTTTTGAAAAATTAAACAGGACGTTATTTTTACGATAATGCGATTGATAAAGGGTGATGTAACGATCACCTTGAGGAAAACCAGTGATGGAAGCTGCTTCGGGGGATAACGATTCAATGCCTACGTACTGGTCGCTAGAATCAACGGTGACGTCATATTCGTTTTTGATAAATTCCAAGATTGAATCATGCAGTACGTCAACTGGCAAAAAGGGAACTTCGTTACGTTCATAATATGCGTACTCCAATATATAAGGTTGATTTTTACGGTAACGGTACCGAATAATCCGGTAGAGTTCGTCACCATCTTCGCAACCGAATTCGTTGGCCATGGCGCGATCAGCAATCATCCGGTCGAACGTAACTACTCGGGAAGTTAGCTTTTGGTGGTTAAAGCCTTCGGAAACTCCCATGGTGAGGTTGACGATTCGATCGGTGTCCGCGCCAATATTATTAATGTAGTAGCCACTGCCTTGAACCCGGCGCACAAGTCCCTTTTGGCTGATGATATCAATGGCTTTGCGAATTGTGTTCCGACTAACGTTATATTTTTGCATTAGTTCGTATTCGGTAGGCAATTTTACCTTAAACTGCTGGTGATTAATTTTATAAATTAAATCATTAGCGATAAATGTATACAATTAGTGACACCTTCTTTATCTGGTTTTAATAACCGGGTGACAAATTTAAATGTTTGGCACTTGTAAAATTTGTACCTACGTTTTATAATTCAATTGTAACGTAAGCGGTTTCATAGTCAACCGCCTAAATTAAATTTATTACAGGAGTGATTCACATGGCTGAAAAAACAATTATGTTAGTATGTGCGGCAGGAATGTCGACTAGTTTACTAGTTTCCAAGATGCAAAAAGCTGCGGAAGCTGAAGGCGTTGACGCGGAAATCTTTGCAACGGCTGCATCCGATGCAGATAACAAATTATCCGAAAAATCACCAGACATTTTAATGCTTGGACCGCAAGTTCGTTATCTAGAAGACAACTTCAAAAAGAAATTAGATATTCCAGTAGAAGTTATTGATATGCAAGACTACGGCATGATGAACGGCGAAAAGGTACTCAAAGAAGCTTTGTCAGCAATGGGTAACTAAGTAACGTTGTGAATTTTTTAAAAGCGCTTTCACTTAACTGGGGCGCTTTTTTGTATCGAAAGGGGTAAATTGAATGGCTGAACAAGAACAAGATATGCAAGCAATCATGGGACTAATTATTAACGGAGGAAACGCAAAAAGTTCCGCTTTTGAGGCAATTAACGCGGCTAAGGAAGGCGACTTTAAGCGTGCTGACGAAAAGTTGAAGGAAGCTGACGGCTTTTTGACTGATGCACATAACGCCCAAACTGGGATGCTGACTGAAGAAGCTAACGGGAACCACGCTAAAGTAACTTTACTAACGGTTCATTCCCAAGACCATATTATGAACGCAATCACTTTCCGAGATTTAGCTGGAGAAATTGTGGACTTGTATAAGAAATTAGCTGAAAAGTAAGGTGGAAATTTGATGACGGAAAAAAATTATCGGATGCCCGCCGATTTCTTATGGGGTGGCGCAGTTGCTGCTCACCAGTTTGAAGGCGGATGGCGAGCTGATGGAAAGGGCGTTAGCATTGCAGACGTCATGACGGCAGGTAATAAAGATACTCCCCGGAAGGTTACCGATGGAGTAGTGGATGGTGAGATTTATCCCAACCATTGGGGAATTGATTTTTACCACCATTATCGTGAAGATATCGCCCTTTTTGCCGAGATGGGCTTTAAGTGTTTTCGGACTTCGATTGCCTGGACCCGGATTTTTCCTAATGGCGATGAAACAGAACCCAACGAGGCCGGATTAAAGTTTTACGATGACGTTTTTGATGAACTTTTAAAACATGATATTCAGCCAATTATCACCCTGTCCCATTTTGAAATGCCTTATCACCTGGTAAAGGAATACGGCGGTTGGACTAATCGAAAACTAATCGACCTTTTCGTTCGGTTCGCAAAGACGGTGATGGAACGTTATCGCGGTAAAGTTAAATACTGGATGACTTTTAACGAAATCAATAACCAAGCAAACTATGACGATCCGCATCCACTTCTCCAAAACTCGGGGTTGCTAGTTTCAAAAACTACGCCAAATAAAGAAGCGCTGATGTACCAGGCGGCCCACAATGAAATGGTTGCGAGTGCGAAAGTGGTTAAATTAGCTCACGAAATTGACCCAGATTACCAAGTTGGGGCAATGATCGCCATGTGTCCAATCTACCCGCTTACTGCAAAGCCAGCTGATATTATGAAGGCTGAACGGGCAATGCAAACCCGGTACTACTACGGTGATGTACAAGCAAATGGACAGTATCCCGCGTGGCTGCTAAAGTACTGGCAACGGCGTGATATTTCCGTGGAAATCAGCGATGAAGACCGCGAAATTTTAGCGCAGGGCACGGTGGATTACATTGGCTTTAGTTACTATATGTCCTTTACAACAAAGGCTAATGATGACGATCCCGACTACGCTTACCGAGAATCTACTGATTTAGTGGACAATCCGTACGTGGCCAAATCAGACTGGGGTTGGCAAATTGATCCAATCGGTTTGCGTTATTCCATGAATTGGATGCAAGACCGCTGGCATAAACCACAATTTATCGTGGAAAACGGATTTGGTGCCTATGATCAAAAAAACGCCGACGGCCAGGTCCATGACGACTACCGAATTAAGTATTTCCATGACCACATTCTCGAGATGGAAAAGGCCGTGGTTTTAGACGGAGTTGATTTAATTGGCTACACACCGTGGGGTTGTATTGACTTGATTTCAGCCAGCACGGGTGAAATGGCTAAACGCTATGGCTTTATTTATGTCGATCAAGATGATACGGGGAACGGAACTTTAGCACGTTCCAAAAAAGATTCGTTTGCTTGGTATCAAAAAGTAATTGCTTCAAATGGAGAAGATTTAGCCGTTGATTAATGGTGGTTGAGATTTTAAGATAATGACCGCCGTCATCTCAAAGGTTAGCGTCGATCAGGGAGGTGATCAAGGTGTTTAGTTACGAGCGAATTCAGACCCTCAATCAATTAGAAATGTTTGTTTATAAGTACATTGCTGGCCATCTTGAAGAATGCAAGACAATGACGATTCGAGATTTATCAGCTAAGAGTCACGTTTCGTCCACCACGGTTTTGCGTTTTTTGAAGAAAATGGGCTACGAAGGTTTTTCAGATTTTAAGTATGCCTTACGCCATCATGACGTACCCGCTAATTCGGGGCAGGCGGCACCAGAGTGGGGACCGGTCGCCCAATTTCTAAAGCAGGCTAATTTACCAGAATACCGCCAGAAAATTGCTACGATAGCCCAGCTCTTTTTGAAGGCGCACACCCGTCTTTTTTTAGGCATGGGTTCTAGTAGCAGCTTAGCGCAATATGGTGCCCGGGTGTTGTCTAACTACGGCTTATTTTCCTTAGCCATCATGGACCCGTATCAGCCTCAACCGATCAAAGGGCGTGATTATACCAAAACCTTGATTACCTTTCTATCCGTTTCGGGAGAGTCCGATGCGGTTTTGCGACAAGCTAATTATTACCAACAAAATGGCGCGACCACCGTTGCGGTGACTGCTAACCACCTTTCAACTCTTGCCCAAGTGTGTGACCATTGTCTGGCGTACGATATTCCAGAGCAAAAAGTGGGGACGTTGAATTTTACCTCTCAAGTACCGGTGGTCTACGTGTTGGAACAAATCGGTCAACACTGTGGTGAGTTGATGAGGAAAAATGCTAAAGTGAGCCACCAAGGCTAAAAGATAAACACTACCGTAAAAGTAAATAATACTTAATTAAAAAAGTTGGAATTAAAAATTTTTTCGAGAATTTTAATTCCAACTTTTTTGTGCACTTAGGGAGTAATATGCCAATTTATCCGCGTTAAATTAACAGTGTTAACTAAGTCAACAGATAGCCGAATAAAAGCGGGCAGTTCCGGCACTTGTGTAGTAGTTGACAAACGGTTGAAAACGGTTACTATTTAGTTATAAACAACTAGGAGGTTGGTTACTTATGAAAATTGCTATAGTTGGTTGTACACATGCTGGAACCTTTGCAGCACAACAAATCTTAACAGAACATCCCGATTACGACGTGACGGTTTACGAACGTAATGATAATTTGTCATTCTTATCGTGTGGGATTGCACTTTGGGTAGGAAACCACGTTTCAGATCCAAAGAAAATGTTCTATTCATCGCCAGAAGCGTTGACTGAACTTGGTGCAACCATGAAGATGAAGCATGACGTTTTAGATATCGACCCCGACACTAAGACATTAAAAGTTAAAAATCTCGCAACAAACGAAGAGTTTACCGATACATACGATAAGCTGGTTATGACGACTGGTTCATCGCCTGTAATTCCACCAATTGACGGAATTGATAACGAACGAATTAAGCTCTGCAAGAACTGGAGCGACGCGGCAGAATTGAAACGGATCGACGATGACGTTAAGTCCGTGGTAGTAATCGGCGCAGGCTACATTGGTGCTGAATTAGCTGAACAATACGCAATTACTGGCCGTGAAGTTACCTTAATTGATGGCTTGCCAAACGTATTGGCAAAGAACTTTGACCCCGAAATTTCTGACCGGGTTGCCAAAGACTACACCGACCACGGTGTTAAATTAGCAATGAACGAAATGGTTCAAGGCTTTAGCGGAACCGATCAAATTACCGTTAAGACTGATAAGGGCAGCTATACAGCTGACTATGCAATTCTTTGCGTTGGTTTCCGGCCACATACTAGTTTGCTAAAGAATAAGGTGGACATGCTCAAAAACGGTGCAATCATTACCGATGAATACATGCAAACTTCAAATCCGGACATTTTTGCCGCAGGGGATGCTTCGGTAGTGCACTACAATCCTACTGGCAAAGATGACTACATTCCGTTGGCAACTAACGCGGTTCGTCAAGGAATCCTGATTGGGCATAACATTGAAAAACCAACCGTAAAATACTTGGGTACCCAAGCAAGTTCAGCGGTTGCGCTCTTCGGGAAGACTTTGGCAAGTACTGGTTTAACCGAAGGCGGAGCTCAAGCACGGGGCGTTGAAGTTGACTCGGTTACGCTTGAACAAGATTATCGTCCAGAATTCATGCTCACCACTACGCCAATCCTAATGCGTTTAGTTTGGGATCCAAAGACCCGGGAAGTGCTTGGGGGTGCATTCTACAGTGACTATGACTGTGCTCAATCTGCAAACACCGTTTCGTTGGCAATTCAAAACAAAATGACCATTGACGATTTATCAATGGTAGACATGTTCTTCCAACCAAATTACGACCAACCGCTTAACTACATCAATGCGTTAGCGATGGCGGCCGTTGCAAAGGCAGACTCTAAGAAATAGAAAACTGATTTTAAGCAGAAGGGAATCCTTGGCATGGACAAATCAAAAGTAGCGATGGTAACGGGAGCTGCGCAAGGAATCGGTAAGGCAATTGCTTTACGCTTAGCACAGGATGGCTTCGCAGTAGGCGTTGGGGATTTAAAATTTGCGGCTGCACAACAAGTAGCGGACGAAATTAACAAAAAGGGGCAGACTGCCGTAGCCGTTTCGGTGGACGTTGCGGATCGTGACGATGTATTTAAGGCAGTTTCCCAAGTTAGTGAACAATTAGGCGGGTTTGATGTATTAGTTAATAACGCTGGATTGGGTCCCACAACGCCAATTGAAACCATCACACCCGAGCAATTTGACAAAGTATATCATGTTAACGTTGCTGGGCCGTTATGGGGAATCCAAGCTGCCGTTGCACAGTTTGAAAAGCTAAACCACGGTGGCAAGATTATTAACGCAACTTCGCAAGCTGGAGTAGTGGGTAATCCTAATTTAGCGCTTTATTCGGGCACTAAATTCGCAGTCCGCGGAATTACGCAAGTAGCTGCGCGAGATTTGGCAGATAAGGGAATTACCGTGAATGCTTACGCTCCTGGAATTGTAAAAACCCCGATGATGATGGATATCGCTCATCAAGTTGGCCAAAACGCTGGTAAAGATGATGAGTGGGGGATGCAACAGTTTGCAAAGGACATCACCTTAAAACGGCTTTCGGAGCCGGAGGACGTGGCGGCAGCCGTAGCATTCTTAGCTGGTCCGGATTCTAATTACGTTACCGGACAAACCATCATTGTGGATGGCGGAATGCAGTTCCATTAGATCAGTTTTAATTTGTTTATTCTAGTTCAGAACGAGAATCACATCGTTCTGAACTTTTTTGTTGTGAGGGAGAATATAAGGGCGTGGTGAGGGATGAAATTTTAGCGATTGTTATTTAATTAATGGCTGGCTTACGAGATAGTCAAAATGCGTTCCAAAGCCCAAACCTCTCCGGTTGAGCAGAAGTTTAATATGCAATGCAGACTAAACGTGCTCCAGCTTCCAATCTTTTCCGGTTAGTAAAATTATGCAACCAATCGCCAAGTTTGCGATTAATTGCATAATTAAACTAATCCTCAAAGATTACTCGGAGACTTCCGCACTCTCTCAATTGAGCACCATCCTCGCCTTTTTTTGCTTTGTTTTGTACAATTACTTTAATAAAAATGATAAATTGCTAACATTTAGAACGTTAAATCTCCACTGAAAGCGGTTTTATTAATCGGTAAAATAGACTCATGGAGTGAAACTATTTTTATTGTTTTGACTAAGCATCGTCGCCCGGGCTCGGATTAATCGTCACGCCAATTATTCGATACGTTTAGTTTGGAACAATGAGAAATTTGCTCAGTGTCCTGATTGAGGGGTTACCGAAAGCATTTATCGTATTTAACTAGTTAGATATTTTCTATGCGTATTTAAGAGTACGAGTTAAAACGTTGCTACTAGTGAGATCGATTCGGATTGCTTCATCAATCGTGATTAATGATCGCCGCTAAACAACTAGATTTTAAGCAAACAGTCAAATTATCGAAGTGGGCTGAATATTTCGCTCACGGACACAAACTTTTTAGAGGTGATCAACTTGTCAGAAAAAAAGCCGCCCAAAAAAATTGGTTTATTACCATTATGTGCGTTAGTGATTAGTTCATCGATCGGAGGTGGGGTATTTGGTCTACCGTCCGATTTAGCACGTGCAGCGGCACCGGGACCGGTAATGATCGCATGGTTAATTGTCGGTTTTGGAATTTTAATGTTAGCTTTGTCATTAAACAACTTACTGCTTAAGGAGCCGAAGCTAGAAGGAATGTTTGCGTACGCGCAAAAAGGATTCGGACCGTTTGCAGGGTTTATTAGTGGCTGGGGGTACTGGTTGTCCGCCTGGCTTGGCAACGTGGCGTTTGCAACCATGATGATGAGTGCTTTGGGGTATTTCTTCCCCGTTTTTAAATCAGGACAAAATTTACCTTCGATTTTGTTAGCGAGCGTCTTACTGTGGTGCTTGACCTACTTTGTTAGTCAGGGAATTGAAGGCGCAGCGATTATTAACATGGTGGTGACCATTGGTAAATTAGTCCCGTTATTTGTTTTTATCGTAACCGCAATTATTTTATTTGATGGGCAGCTTTTTACCCAAGCCTTTTGGGATAATATGGGAAGCCATTTTGCGGTCAGCGACGTTATGCAGCAGATTAAAAACTGCACGATGGTGATGATGTGGGTCTTTGTTGGGATCGAAGGGGCTTCCACCCTCTCCGCACGGGCGCAGAAGAAGTCAACTGCCGGAAAGGCAACCATGTTTGGCTTAATCAGCTTATTAGCAATTTACATGCTAATTTCGATTTTGCCGTATGGCTACCTAACCCGGACACAGCTGGCGGACCTTCACCAACCAGCATTGCTTTATGTTTTTGCACAAATGGTGGGACCTTGGGGCGGTTACCTGATTGGCATCGGCCTGATTGTTTCCATCTTGGGTGCGTGGTTGTCGTGGACAATGCTCCCAGCAGAAACCATTTTGCTAATGGCCAAGCAAAAGCTATTGCCAAAATACTTTGGCAAGGTCAACCGGCATAATGCACCAACGTTTGCGTTAGTAATGACCGCGTTTTTAGTACAGGGCTTTCTATTTACCTTGTTATTCACCTCGCGGGCGTATAACTTTGCTTATTCGCTTTGTACGGCGTCAATTATCGTCTGTTACGTCCTTGTAGCTGCATACCAGATCAAGTATTCTTACCAGCACTTGAACGTGAAGGGGAACCGGACGCAACTAATGATTGGAATTTTTGCGTTAATGTTTGAAGTTGTAGGAATTGAATACTTATTACTCTGTTTAATTGCCTACTTACCAGGAATTTACTTCTATGGAAAGGCTCGTCAGGAAAATGGTTGTGCAGTCCGTTTATCACACAAAGAGAAGTTGGTGACTGGATTGCTTACCGTGGGCGCGCTATTAAGTGTGGGTCTAATGTTTACGGGCGGAATCTCGCTTTAGGAATGTGTTATATTAGAACTTTGGTTACTTGATTTAAGAGCTAAGAATCATCAGCTAGGAGTAATGATATGACAAACGAGCAGGATTCCATTCAAAATAATCCCCAAAAATATTTGAAAACTAAACCGGAATTTAGTGATTTTACCGATGCAGAGTTGCAACAGCTCATTAACCAGATGCACGTAAAGCAATTTCCCAAGGGACAGGTTTTATTTGACCAAAGCGATGATCGGGAAAACCTGTACTTTGTGCTTAAGGGCTTAGTGCGGGCGGAGCGAACCGATGCAAACGATAAATTCACTTTTTATACATACATTAAGGCCGACCTTGCCTTTCCTTATCGCGGTATGTTTACTGAACGTTATTATCCGTACACGGCGCAAGCAATGACTGACATTGAGATTGTTTATTTTCCCATGTCAATTTTTGAATCGTTATTACGGCAGAATAACGCGGCGTTGGTCAAGGTGGTTAAAGAAATGAGTTCAATCATTAGCGAATCAGAAGATCAGATCCAGCAATTAGTCACTCCCAGCGCACGGCAACGTATTGTCCAAGCTTTAAAAACGTTTGAGGCTGATTTAGGACAGTTGCAATCCGACGGAAGCTCACGGATCCCGTATCCAATTCGTATCAAGGAATTGGCGGTAATGAGTGGGACTAGCCGGGAGACTGCTGGACAAATCGTCAAATATTTGGTGGAACAAAACTTAATTGATTACGAACATAAGCGGTTTGTTTTTAAACCTGAATTTTTCCGGGATGAAAACGACGACTAACTAACAAAATTGAAGGCACACAATTAAATAAAACTAAAAAAGATGGTCAACGGGCGTGGGGCTTATTTTTAAAGAGCTTCTGCGAGGTTGACCATCTTTTGATAAGGGAGTGTGCCATTATGTTAACAAAGGAAAAACGACGTTTTAAGCTTAAAATGCCGGGAGCGTTTGTAATTTTATTCATTCTAACGATCGTGGCGGTAATCGCTACGTGGGTGGTTCCTTCGGGAAGTTACGCAAAATTAGCGTATAACCAAGCCAACTCATCTTTACAGGTTAAACAGCCGAACGGGCGAGTTGAAAAGGTCCCGGCTACCCAAAAAGAATTGGATAAACTGGGCGTTAAGATTAACATTCAGAAATTCACGTCGGGAAGCATTAACCAAGAAATCTCAATTCCTAATACCTACCAACGTTTGAAACAGCATCCTGCAGGAGTTGATCAGATTACTTCTAGCATGGTTAACGGAACTATTGAAGCTGTCGACATTATGGTGTTTATCTTTGTGTTAGGCGGCTTGATTGGTGTGGTAAGGGCAAGTGGGGCCTTTGAATCCGGTTTGCTAGCGTTGACGAAGAAGACGAAGGGGCACGAGTTCCTGTTAATTTTCTTAGTAGCGACGTTAATGGTCCTGGGCGGAACGTTATGCGGAATTGAAGAAGAAGCGGTGGCTTTTTATCCAATTCTCGTACCCGTTTTCATTGCGATGGGCTACGATTCGATTGTCTGCGTGGGAGCCATTTTCTTGGCTAGTTCAATCGGGACGGCTTTTTCAACAATTAACCCGTTTTCCGTAGTAATTGCCTCCAACGCGGCGGGAATTAGCTTCACGGAAGGCTTGCCATGGCGGGCTTTTGGTTGTGTAGTAGCGGCGTTGTTCGTGATTGGCTATCTCTACTGGTACAGTAAGAAGGTTAAGCAAAATCCGGCAGCTTCGTACTCTTACGAAGACCGGGATGAATTTAACCAAAAGTGGTCGGTAATAAATAATGATGAACAGCAAGCAGCATTTACCTTACGGAAGAAAATCGTGTTAGCACTATTTGTGGCTGGTTTTCCATTAATGGTTTGGGGAGTAATGACCCAAGGCTGGTGGTTCCCTAAAATGGCGGCTTCGTTCTTGGCCTTTGCTATTTTAATTATGATTTTAACGGCAACTGGAAAAAACGGAATTGGTGAAAAGGGTGTCGTTGACGCGTTTGTCAACGGAGCTTCGAGTTTAGTTGGGGTATCGTTGATTATCGGGTTAGCTCGGGGAATTAACTTGATTTTAAACCAAGGAATGATTTCCGATACGATTTTGGACTTTTCCTCGTCGTTAGTTGCCCACATGAGCGGGCCGGTATTTATTATCGTGATGTTACTTATTTACTTCGTACTGGGCTTCATCGTGCCATCATCTTCTGGTTTAGCGGTACTTTCAATGCCAATTTTGGCGCCGTTAGCAGATACGGTTCAGATTCCACGGTTTGTCGTGGTTACGGCTTACCAATTTGGGCAATACGCAATGTTGTTCCTTGCCCCGACCGGATTGGTAATGGCAACCCTCCAAATGCTCGACATGAAATATTCCCACTGGTTCAAGTTTGTTTGGCCGGTAGTGGTTTTCTTGCTCGTCTTTGGTGGTGGAATTTTAGTTGCCCAAGTCTTGATGTATTAAAAACGTATCGATATAAAAACAGGAGCTTAATCAGCTCCTGTTTTTTAGTGTCTTATAAATACAATGGCTAGAAGGCCATGTTGCATTTTGGTCGCAAAGGGTATCTTATGGTGGAAATTAGCAAAGGATTTCCAGAGTTAGGAATCCTGTAAAATAGCCGCGACCCGGCGTTTTAAGTCTGGAACCACTTGTTCTTCAAACCATGGATTTCTTGCCAACCAGATATTATTTCTGGGTGAAGGGTGGACTAGTGGAAAATACTTTGGTAAGAACGATTGGTAATTTTTTACCAACTCCGTGGTGGTCGTCTTCGGAGTGGTTTTTAAGTAATAACGTTGCGAGTAAGCACCAATCAATAAGGTTAATTGGATATTAAGCATGGCAGCCACCATCTGGGGATGCCATTTTTCAGCAACGGCCTTACGGGGAGGAATATCCCCGCTTTTACCTTTTCCGGGATAGTAAAAATCCATTGGCAGAACGGCGATTTTGCCAGAATTGTAAAAGGTCTCGCGTGAAATGCCCATCCAGTCCCGAAGCCGATCGCCACTCTTGTCATTCCAGATGATTTCTGTATCCTGCACGCGTTTGCCGGGCGCTTGACCGACAATCAGGATTCGCGCTTGGGGATTGAGCATGTAAATGGGGTGCCATCCTTTTTCAGTAAAGACGGCATTTTGGGGGTCTTGCATGATTTCTTTGAAAAACGGCATTTGGTAATCCAAGCAAATTCTCCTTTCTATTAGGAAACTATCTTCAGTATACATCATTGAAAACGTTATCTTGAGAATAACGCTAGCAACTAGCGCGTTCTTTGTTATAATTATCAGAGTAAATAGTAATGATTACTCTTTAGGAGGAAGAAGATGCGCTTAAGACGAAGTTGGGTAGCAGGACTAGTTTTGCTGCTAACTGGGGTAGTCTTGCTTGGAGGTTGTACGACAACTAAGCAGACTGATTCTAGCAAAATTCAAGTAGTTAGTTCGCTTAATTTTTATGGCGATGTCGCAAAAAAGGTTGGTGGCAAGTACGTTAAGGTAACGAACATTATTCAAAATGCAGCTACCGACCCGCATGATTTTGAACCAACGACTAAGACGGCCAAACTCATGGTGGATGCTGATTTAGTAATTGAAAACGGGATGGGGACGGATGCCTGGATGCAACGGATCACTCCTCATAAAAAAGGGCTTCAGGTAATTAACCTGGGTCATTTGATGAATAAAAAGGACGGCGAAAATCCCCATTTATGGTACGATTTAGCAACTATGAAACGCTTAGCGAACCAGGTGGCTAAACAGTTAAGCAAGAAAGACCCGCAACACCGTGAATTCTATCAGCAAAATGCTCAGAAATACGTCAAATCATTGCAACCAATCCAAAAGAAGATTGACGAAATTAAACAACAAAGTTCGGGAAGAAAAGTTGCGGTTACCGAGCCAGTTTATGACTACACCCTGCACGAATTGGGCTACCAAATTAGCGACCGGAAATTTGCGCTTGCAATTGAAAACGAGACGGATCCTTCGCCAAAAACGGTGGAAAGCTTGCAACAAGATCTTAAGCAGCGTCGGGTGCAGTTCATCGTTAACAACCAACAAACTGGTAATAAAGTAATTGACGAAGTCCTAAAGATGGCTAAAAAACATCACGTTCCCGTCGTCAACGTTACGGAAACGATGCCGGACGACAAATCTTATCAAGAGTGGATGATTAGCCAACTAGATCAAATTAGTAAAATAATAAGAGGGAAAAATTAATGACGGAGACATTGGTTCAAGTACACGACTTAACGGTCGAATTTCCGGGACAAAAGCTTTTCAATCATTTAAGCTTTAACATTGACCGGGGCGAATTTTTAAGTGTAATTGGTGAAAATGGGGTCGGCAAGACCACCTTAATTAGGACGTTGTTGCACCAAGTTAAGCCTACCCACGGAGAGATTAAGTTTCGGTCGGCAGTGAACATTGGGTACGTGCCTCAATTTAGAAATATTGACCGAGACTATCCGTTATCCATTCGGGACTTTGTAGCCCTAAATTTGCAAGAAAGTCGGTTACCGTGGTTATCCAAAAAAGAACGCCAGCAACTAGACAAAATTTTGCAAGAAACGGGCTTGGTGGAAATCCAAAACACCCGGATGGGACGGGCATCTGGTGGACAAAAGCAAAGGGCGTATTTAGCTCAGGCGTTGGTCGATCAGCCCGATTTGTTAATCTTAGACGAGTCTACTGCAAGTTTGGATAGCGTCCGTAAATACGAACTATTTGACTTAGTGCAACATTTTAATCGGCGGCACGGGTTAACTGTACTATCAATTACGCACGATTTCGATTTAATGAAAAAATATTCCGACAAGTACTTATTGTTGAAAGAAGACCGGTGCGCGTTGGGCGAAGTCAGCGATATTCACAGTGAGGAGGATTTGCCCAATGTTTAGTTTTGAATTTATGCAAAATGCCTACATCGCCGGAACCTTCATCGCCATCATTTGTGGGATTATGGGAGTATACGTAGTGGGTCGTAACATGTCGTTCTTGTCCCACATGCTTTCAGAAATTGGATTTTCTGGGGCGGCGTTCGGAATTTTTATGGGATGGCAAGCCTTAACGGGGATGTTGCTGTTTACCATTGTGAGCTCAATTTTGATTGGTAAAATGAGTATGCAAGCTTCACGACGAGAATCGGCAATTTCGGCAGTTTCTAGTTTGTTTTTGGGGCTTGGAATCTTATTTCTTTCAATTTCAAACAAAAACGTCAGTTACGCTACTAACATTTTGTTTGGGAGCGTAATTGGGATTGGTCGGTCGGAAGTTCGCCAAGTATTGTTGCTCACCATCGTGGCCTTAGCCTTCATTTTATTGATGTACCGACCACTTAAATTTGACTCGTTTGACCATGTAGGTGCTTCTGTAAAGGGGATCCACACGAACTTCATTTCAATTATCTTTTTAGTGGTACTAGCGTTAAGCGTTAGTACGGCAGCCCAAATTGTGGGTTCGTTGTTAATTTTCGTGTTACTAACGTTACCGGCGGCTGCCGCAAAAATTGTGGCTAAAACGGTGAGTGGCATGATGTTGTTTGCGGTAGGCGCCGCTTTGGTAGGCGTTTGGCTAGGACTCTACTTGGGCTACGTAACGAGTTGGCCAGTAAGTTTCTTCATTGCTTTAATCGAATGCGTAGTGTACTTTGGAGCAATGTTACTGGGAAGAAAAGATTAGAACACTTCGATATTCGGTATGAATTAAAAAACTAACTAAATTAGGGGATTAGTCGCAAGTTCAGCGATTGATCCCCTAATTTAGTTGAGCGAAGAAATTGGGAGATTGGGGCACGTTTTGGCTGTGCGACAACCAGTTGGATCTTTTGCCTAATATATTTAAATTTAACGATTGCGCCGGGCTATTTTTTGTTCTGCTTAATCTTTATGAAGTTTAGTAATAAATTCTATTAAGGTTTTCGCCTAAACCCGAACATTGTCCTTGAACTGTGGTATGATATTGGTTAATGAGAACAATTTTCTAATAGACAAACGAAGTGGAGTGAAAGCAATGAAACTGAAGCGTAGTGAACGGCTGATTGATATGACTAACTACCTTATTAATCATCCCCGCACACTAATAACTTCTGGATTTTTCGTTAAGCGATATTCATCCGCTAAATCTTCGATTAGTGAAGATTTATCAATTATGAAATCAACTTTAGCAAAAAGACAGTTAGGAACCATTGAAATTACTAATGGAGCAGCCGGTGGAATTAAATATTTACCAGGAATTGGAAAAGCAGAGGCCCAAAGGGTTATTCAGGATTTGACGGAACAACTTTCTGATCCGGATCGCAAGCTGCCTGGTGGATATCTATATATGTCCGATTTATTGGGTCACCCGGACACCTTGCGTGCAATTGGGCGGATGCTAGCCAGTGAGTACGTATTTTCCGACGTTGACGCGGTAATGACCGTAGAAACTAAGGGAATCCCGCTAGCTCAAGCAGTAGCTAATTATTTAAACGTTCCGTTCATCATCGTGCGGCACGAATCGGTAATTACGGAAGGATCGACAATTTCGGTCAATTACGTATCCCGTTCTTCGGAACGCATCCAAAAAATGGAGCTTTCTAAACGCAGTTTACAACGCGGGATGAAGGTTTTAATTGTGGATGACTTCATGAAGGGTGGCGGCACCGTTCATGCAATGGTTGATTTGCTGAAAGAATTTGAAGCAGAATTGATTGGAATTTCGGTTTTAGCTGAAGGAACTTATAAAGGGCAACGGGCAATTGAAGATTTTACTTCGTTGTTAAACGTGGATACTTCCCAAGCCGGACAAGTTCGAATTAAGGCCGGAAACTATTTTGAAAGAAATTTTAAAGAAGACACTAAGGAGTAATTGTAGCAATGGTGAAAAGTACGATTATTTTAGCAGCGGGTCAAGGAACCCGGATGAAGTCAAAATTATATAAGGTATTACATCCCGTTTGCGGTAAAGCGATGGTGGACCACGTTTTAACCCAAGTTGAAAAAACGGATATGGACCACGTGGTTACCGTAATTGGTCACGGTGCAGAAAAAGTTCGGGAATTGCTTGGGGACCGGACGGAATACGCGGTTCAAAAGGAACAACTTGGCACAGGGCACGCCGTTTTACAAGCCGAAGACATTTTAGGTGACAAAGACGGGATTACGATGATTGTTAGTGGCGACACACCGTTGTTTACCGCTAAAACTTTTGAAAACTTATTTGAATATCATCGTCAAAAGGGCGCTGCGGCTACAATTCTCACTGCGCGGACCGATAATCCGTTCTCCTACGGCCGGATTGTGCGTAACGACCTTGGGGTGGTGGATAAGATTGTTGAACAAAAGGATGCCACTCGTGAAGAAGCAGAAATCACGGAAATTAATACCGGAGTTTACTGTTTTGACAATCAGAAATTGTTCAAGGCTTTGCACCAAGTTAAAAATGACAATGCTCAAGGAGAATACTACCTTCCTGACGTAATTGGAATTATGAAGGCGGCTGGTGAAATTGTCGCAGCTTACGAAATGGATGACTTCAGCGAATCAATGGGAGTTAACGACCGGGTGGCCCTTTCGAAGGCAACTAAGGTAATGCAACAACGCATCAACGAAGTACACATGCGTAATGGAGTAACCATTGTGGATCCGGAAAATACATACATTGATTACGGGATTGAAATTGGCGCTGACACCGTAATTGAACCAGGAGTTCAACTACAAGGTCAAACCAAGATTGGTTCGGACTGCGTAATTGGTGCACATTCTAAGATCGTAGACTCAACTATTGAAGACCGGGTTACGGTTACCTCTTCACAAATTGAACAGGCCATCATGCACCACGACAGCAATATTGGACCAAATAGCCACTTGCGTCCAAAAGCTGAAATTGGCGAATTTGTGCACGTCGGTAATTACTGTGAAGTTAAGAATGCTAAATTGGGGGCCCGGACTAAGATGGGCCACTTAAGCTATGTTGGGGATGCAGATGTAGGTACGGATATCAACATTGGTTGTGGCGTGGTATTCGTTAACTACGATGGCATCAACAAGCATCACACTACGGTGGGTGACTACTCGTTCATTGGTAGCAACGCCAACATCGTGGCCCCAGTTAAATTAGCGGACCACAGCTACGTAGCTGCTGGTTCAACCATCACTGGCGACGTTAACCAATACGAAATGGGAATTGCCCGGGGCCGGCAAGTTAACAAGGAAGGTTACTTCAAAAAACTTCCGGTTTACGAAGCAGCTTTAGAAGCTGAAAAAGAAAATCAACGTGATTAATCATTACTAATTTGATCCCTCAAGCACGCTGAGGTCACTTTTCTTAGAACTACAATTATTTTCTGAAATAATTAAATAAAAGCAGGTTTAAAAAGTTTGTTTATTTATATTAGGCAATCAATTTCCAATATTGGAAATCGATTGCCTAATTTTATTAATATGTGTATTATTTCAAGGGCTAATGGAGTTTTGCACAGCTTTAATTACTTTAGGCTTAGGGCTTTTAAATTCTATTTGATTATAGAACTTTTCAAACCTTTGTGTGGAAAAACGTATCTATAGGGCATTATCAGCAGATGTTTCCTTTTGGGGACATGTTCTGATGATGCCTTTTTCTTTGTAATAATAAATTCTTAAAGGGGTATCTATTTATTGAGAATGTAAATAAAAAATTATTTCTAAATTGTTCCTTTCGCAATTTGAATAATGTAATTAAGAAGACAATTAGATAAAATCGGAGCTTCTTATCCCATTAGAAGTAAGTTGCTATTAATTTGTAGATAGATTTTAAGTGTTTATCAGCATAAATTTCATTAAAGTTTTGACTAATTTATTTTTAAATGATACTATGACCATGCTTTTGTGACCGATTGGTCACGGAAAACATTTCAGAAAGTAGGTATAAAATGTCAGAGTCGATTGTGTCTAATTATGAACAGTGGTTAAACTTAGCAGAAATGCCTGAGAATAAGCGAAAAATTCTGGAAGCCACTATTAAACTTTATTCAAAACAGGGGATATCCAACACTTCGACCAGTCAAATAGCAAAAGAAGCTGGTTTATCAAAAGCTCTAATTTTTAAGTTCTTTACTAATAAACATGATTTAACGATGAACTTAATTACTCCTGTCTTGGATCATATACTACCAGTTTTTACTTCCGATTTTTTTGGAGATCTTGAAAAAAACACAGAAGTAAAAGAGATTATCCGTTACATTGTTTTTAATCGTTATCAATTCCTCATAGAAAATAAAGACATTGTCTTAATTTTTTTGTCAGAAATAATGGTAAACGAAGAGTTACAACAAAAATTTTTTTCGTATATTGATTCCAACAACAAAATTATGTGGTTAAAAGAAAAGCCCCATTTTTTGAAGATTAATGAACAAATCACGTTATCGAGTTTATTTTTGACAATTGCTAGTCAGATTCTTATGCTGTTTGTTCAATGTACGATTTTTAATAAAGAAATGACTAAACAACAACAAAATCAACGCTTAGAAGAGATCGTTACCTTAATTTACAATGGGGTTAAAAATAGAAAGGAATAACAGCTATGTATCTTGCAATAAAAGAAATTTTACACAACAAACTTCGCTACAGTCTGGTCCTAGTTACAATTTTTCTTATATCTTTTATGGTCTACTTTATGACAAGTCTAGCAATTGGTTTGGTACGAGATAATCGAACCGCAGTGGATAACTGGGATTCAACACGAGTAACACTTTCAAAATATTCAAATAAGAATTTAACAGCCTCTTTTATCACTGAGAATAAATATAAAGATAAACTGTCCGATGACGCGGTTCCCCTAGGATATATGTTCGCTGTAACAAATAAAAAAAATGATAACACGACAGTGAATGCTTCAATTTTTGCTCAAAATTGGAACAGCTTTATTGCTCCTAAATTAATTAAGGGTCACTATCCTAGAACTAAAAATGAAGTGGTTATTGATCAATCAATGAAAAATTATAATATCGGAATAGGTGATCATATACAGTTAAACGGAAGTACAGATGAATATAAAGTTGTTGGTCTAACCAATAATAGTAAATTTTTTACCATACCCGTCATTTATACTGATTTATCCACCTATTGGAAACTACAACATACTGAAACAACCACAAAAACCATCTCAGCCATTGTTCAAAAAAATAATGTTAATATTTCTGGAAAAGGATTAGTGACAGTAACTGCACAAGATATGATAAGTAATATTCCTGGCTACACACCAGAAGTAAATGTGTTTATGGGGATGATTATTGCTTTAGTAGTAATTACTTGTTTAGTGGTCGGTATTTTCATTTACATTATCGTGATTCAGAAATTGGGACTTTATGGCATTATGCGTGCACAAGGTATTCAAGCCAAAACAATTATCTGGTCTCTATTTTGTCAAATATTCGTCTTATCAGGTATGGGCGTCTTACTAGCGCTTGTTGGTGTATGGGCAGTAAAATTTGTTTTACCATCAACACTTTTCTTCTATCCTAGCTGGCAAGCCTATTCTCTTCTAAGTTTAGCAATTATTATAATGGCTCTCTTAGGGGGACTATTCTCGTTGCCTAAAATTTTGAAAATTGATCCTATAGAAGCGATTGGAGATTAAATTATGAATTTAGTAAAAATGAAGAATGTCACTAAGAAATATGGGAGCGGACATACGCTAACACAAGCTCTATTTCCTACTAATTTTGAATTGCAGGAAGGAGAGTTTGCTGCTATCATCGGGCCCTCAGGATCAGGAAAAACAACTTTCTTAACCACACTGGGAAACTTGCAAACGCCAACTAGTGGACAAATAACCATAAAAAATAAAGATACAACACAGATGAATGAAAAAGAAAAAACAACCTTACGTTTTAAGGAGTTTGGCTTTATTTTGCAAGCGTCGAACCTGATTCCATTTTTGAATATTCAAGAACAGTTAGATTTAATAGATCGTTTGGACAAGTCAAATTCAAAAAAAATGAATCGAGAAGAATTATTAGATTTGTTAGACCTAAAAAAGGTACTAAAATCTTATCCAAAAGATTTATCCGGTGGGGAGCGACAGAGAGCAGCAATTGCACGTGCTTTATACAATAACCCAAGCATCATATTAGCTGATGAACCCACAGCTAGCCTTGATACAGAACGTGCCCATCAAGTTGTTGATCTACTTGCACGAATTGCTCACGAATATAATCGGGGTGTGATCATGATTACTCACGACATGCGTTTATTAGATAAAGTCGACCAAGTTTACACTATGCAGGATGGAAAATTGTCACGTGGAAATGCTTTAGAATATGATTGATAATAATGTACGACGTCCGCATAAAAGTAAAATCACGTTAAGCGACTAACACCTATGAAATAGATATAAGATTCCCTAACCTAGCATATATTGGGGGTGTTTAGTTGTACATGCTTTCATCTTCTAAAAGTGAAGAAGGTGCTCTTAAACTCTATTGTAAGATCGCCTAGTAAATATAGAAGCGGTAAGGAATAAATACAGCATATTCTTGTATTTATTTGCTTGATACTGATTATTTCGTTTCTATACTGAAAGACGCTTTATTTTTTAATTAGAATGGTTTTTTCATGTTTATTAATCTTTACCAAAATCCATATTCAATTAACTTATATAGATAAAACTATTTTTTGGTGATTAAGGAAGGTTACTTCAAAAAACTTCCGGTTTACGAAGCAGCTTTAGAAGCTGAAAAAGAAAATCAACGTGACTAATCATTACTAAATTGATCCCTCAAGCACGCAGGTTGCTTGAGGGATTTTTTGTGTGGCGAAAATTTTGATCGGTAAAAAATACACTATTTTGCGCAAGATTGTAATAATATTAAGAACTATTTTGATAAGGCATAACAATTTTTTGCGGGTTACCGTGTCAGCCATTTTTAAAATTTAATGAAATGGTATATTGAAAAAGTGGAAACGATTTCTTTGATTATTTGGAGGGGATAGAATGTTAAAAAGTATAAAGTATAGCGCAGCAGTTGCTGCAGTTGGATTGTTATTAGGCGGTACGGTATCCGCTAGTGCGGCAAGTTTCACCACGGCAAGCAAGACGGAACAAAAGGATCAGACCGAAAAAGTCTTTACATACGCCAAAAATGACCTTTTAAAGAAGAATCAAGATCTTGCTAAAGATATGGATTCTGGTAAAACTACCAAGGCCAAATTGTTTGATAAGAAGGCTTACCCAGGAGTAGGAGCTAGTGATGGTTACCAAGATTTGTTAGTTGGATTGAAACGTCAAGGATACAAGTTTACTGATCAAGACAAACAATTGGTTAAGAAAAACTTGATTGTTTCAAAAAAGAGTACGCCTAAGCAATTAGCAAATGCCATTATTGGACTTCAAGCTGTGGGCTTTAATCCTAAGGCATATAAAACTAATGGTGAAAAGCTAAACCTAGTAAAAATGCTTTACCAAAATAAGAAAGTATTGAATAAAAAGACAACTACTAATGAACAAGCTCAAGTTTTAGTAGCGCTGAAGTCAAATAAGAAATTCAAGGCTCCTAAGAAAGCTAAATTTACGGTAAAGAAATTAAGCAACAAGCTGGCTAAAAAGCAGATTAAGGTCACTAACCATAAGAGTAAGAACTATAAGAATGATGGTGGTTGGGCATATAACGATGATGCTGCTAGCGTAGACGCGGACACTACCGCCATGACTTTAAACGCCCTAGAAATGAGTAAGAGCAAGAACAAGACAGTTAAAAAAGCAATTACTAAAGGTCGTCATTATTTGAAAGTTAACGTTAATAAAGACGGTGGCTTTGGTATGGATGGTAAGTCCAACGCCAACTCCAATGCTGAAGTTATCACAGCATTATCAATGAACAAAAAGTCTTTCAAGAAAATTAACCAAGTTAAGTTGAATGACAAACAAGAAAGCTCCACATTAAAGAACACCTTGTCCTTTGTTAAGAAAGACGGTTCTATTAAGGATGCATACGATCAAACCATGGGTGTGGGACAAGTCCTCGTTGCGCTTAGTGCATACCACAACGGAAAATATGCTAACAATGGAGTTTATCAATTTAAGTAAGGATTGAGGAAGGCTAATGAAACGAAAATGGTTTTCGCTTTTAGTGGCGGTAGTCCTAATTATCGGTGTGGCAATTGGCTTTGGTGGAATTTTACATTCTAAAAGTTCCGGTAATGATGATTTAGGTTTTAGCAATGCTAAAGTTGACCCAGATAAGGTGCAAGTCACGGTTGAAACGGATTTAAAACAGCCCAAAAAGAACCAGCAAATTCTCTTTGATAAACAAATTAAGTATCAAAAAGGGATGACGGCGTTTAGCGCCCTCAAAAAAGTTGCCGGCAAACAAGTGGGCTACCAGAACGGGGCAACCGTATATGTCAATCGAATTGGTAAATACACTGAAAATGACGTCCATTCGGGGACGGGCTGGAAATATTACGTTAACAATGGCAAAGATATTGCTAAAGCAGCCAATTTAAAAACGTTAAAGGCCGGAGACCATTTGTATTGGAGATTTGTTGATGGATACAAATAAAGTGAGACGTCCAATGTTTATTGGGCCGATTGGTTGTGGGAAAACCACCCTATTACAGCGAATCAATCATTTAGAAATGCATTACAATAAAACGCAGTCAATTGAGTTTTATAACAACATTATTGATACTCCTGGTGAGTACATTGAACATCGCCGCATGTACACTAACTTAGCAACCACCGCGATGGACGCGGGAGTAATCGTTCTTATGCAAAGTGCGGTAGACAGTCGGATTGTTTTCCCAGAGGCGTTTGGGACCATGTTTGCTAGACCGTTAGTGGGCGTGGTTACTAAAATTGATTTGGCAGAAGACGACGCGCAGATCAACTTAGTGAAGCAGCGGCTTAAAAGTGCTGGAACAAAACGAGTGTTTACGTTGTCTGCGATGACTAACCAAAATGTTAATGAGTTTGTTGAATTTTTGCGCAAGAACCGTGAACAACAGTCGAAAACCAATAAATTAGATTAGTTTCAATTTAAGAAGACTCGGATAGTAGAACTATTTCGAGTCTTCTTTTTTATGGATTTTTAGAGACAACGCAGTTATTTGTCTGAGAAATTAATAAATTATTGTGATTTCTGGAGTTAATAACCATTTTTATTCTAAAAGTCTAAAATGCAATGGTTTAATTTTGTCATTATGGAAAATATTTTACTTTGAACAGTCTTAATCAACCAGATTGCGAAATTAATGCCTTTAAAAAATGCAAACGGTTTCAATTATACTGAAATTGGATCCGGTCGTGCCGTAACGATTGGAAAATAAAAAATCGGAGGAATTATCTCATGGAACATGAAGCATTAGGATTAATCGAAACAAAAGGTTTGGTTGCATCAATTGAAGCAGCGGATGCAATGGTTAAGGCAGCTAATGTTGATTTGATTGGTCAAGAAAAAATTGGCCATGGTTTAGTAACGGTAATGGTTCGCGGAGATGTTGGTGCGGTTAAGGCTTCGGTAGATGCTGGAGTAACGGCGGCTGAAGAGATTGGCGAAGTTCTTTCAAGCTACGTAATCCCTCGTCCACACGCAGATGTTGAAAACATTTTGCCTAATAAAGAGTAATTAATTGTTAAAATAAACAATTTATTTTTAAGCAGTTTTCATCTGGAGGGATGAATATGAACAATTTTTTTAATTCAACTAGTACGGTTCCTGAATACGTTGGTTCTAGTGAAATCGGAGACACGATTGGAATGTGTATCCCTAGTGTTGATGCGATGTTGCTAGACGAATTACACGTGAGTACTAAGGAGTATTCAGTTATCGGGATTTTGAGTTCTCGAACGGGCGCTGGTCCACAAATTATGGCGATGGACGAAGCGGTTAAGGCGACCAATACGGAAGTTTTGGACATTGAATTGCCACGTGACACAAAAGGTGGTGCGGGGCACGGCGTCTTGATCTTAATCGGCGGCAGTGATCCTTCGGACGTGCGCCAAGCAATTAACGTAGCATTAGATAATTTATCAAGAACGTTTGGCGACGTATACAACACTCCGGCTGGACACCTAGAACTACAGTTTACAGCGAGTGCTTCCGGTGCGGTACATACTGCATTTGGGGCTCCCTTAGGTAAGGCATACGGTTTGATTTGTGGTGCGCCTTCTGGAATCGGAGTGGTAATGGCCGATACCGCAATTAAAACCGCGGGGGTTGACGTCTTAAGTTTTGCCTCTCCTGGTCACGGAACTAGTTTTTCTAATGAAGGAATCGTCCATATTAGCGGTGATTCTGGTGCAGTTCGTCAAGCTGTAATGGCTGGACGAGCGGTCGGTTTAAAGCTTCTGGGACAACTAGCCGGTAGTGAACCAAAGAATGATTTTCCATCCTATATCAAGTAGTAAATGGAAAGGAGTAGTATTTTGAAACGGCAAAAACGATTTGAAGAACTCGAAAAACGTCCGATTCACGAGGACGGTTTTATTAAAGAATGGCCTGACGAAGGCTTAGTAGCAATGATGGGACCCAACGACCCCAAGCCAAGCATTAAAATTGAAAACGGCGTGGTTACGGAGTTAGACGGAAAAAAGCGGGCAGATTTCGATTTGATTGACCTATACATTGCAAAATACGGGATTAAATTGGAAAACGCTGAAAAGGTAATGGCGATGGATTCGACTAAAATCGCCCACATGTTAGTCGATCCTAACGTATCCCGTAAAGACATTATTGCAATTACCACTGCGATGACGCCAGCAAAGGCTGAAGAAGTTATTAGTAAATTAAACTTCGGCGAAATGATTATGGCAACTCAAAAGATGCGGCCGCGACGGACACCGGCTACCCAAAGTCACGTTACCAACATTCGGGATAATCCGGTATTAATCGCGGCAGATGCAGCGGATGCAGCTTTACGTGGTTTCCCTGAACAAGAAACGACCACCGCGGTAGCACGTTATGCACCACTTAACGCTATTTCACTAATGGTCGGAGCACAAACTGGGCGTCCCGGAGTTTTGACACAATGTTCAGTTGAGGAAGCAACCGAACTTAACTTAGGGATGCGAGGCTTCACTGGTTATGCGGAAACCATTTCAGTGTATGGTACTGACCGGGTTTTCACTGACGGTGACGACACCCCTTGGTCAAAAGGCTTTTTGGCATCTTGTTACGCATCCCGTGGTTTAAAGATGCGTTTCACATCTGGTTCGGGATCCGAAGCCATGATGGGTTATACCGAAGGCAAATCAATGCTTTACTTAGAGGCTCGGTGCATTTTCATTACCAAAGCTTCTGGGGTACAAGGATTGCAAAATGGTGGGGTTAGCTGTATCGGAATTCCTGGCGCCGTTCCTTCTGGGATTCGTTCGGTAATGGGTGAAAACCTATTATGCATGATGCTTGATTTGGAATGCGCTTCCGGAAATGACCAAGCCTTCTCCCATTCAGACATGCGGCGTACGGAACGGTTACTAGGTCAATTTATTGCGGGAACGGACTACGTTTCTTCTGGATATTCTTCAACGCCTAATTACGACAATACCTTTGCGGGTTCGAATACCGATGCCATGGATTACGATGACTATTACATCATGGAACGCGATTTAATGATTAATGGTGGGATTCACCCAGTATCAGAAGAAGAGGTCATTAAAGGCCGGAATAAGGCAGCTCGGGCATTGCAAGCGGTATTTGATGAACTAGGCTTACCAAAGATTACTGACGAAGAAGTGGAAGCGGCAACTTACGCGAATACTTCTAAAGATATGCCTGAACGTAATATGGTTGAGGATATGAAGGCTGCTCAAGAACTATTAGATCGTGGCGTAACTGCAGTAGATATTATTAAAGCGCTTTACACTCGCGGATTTAAAGACGTTGCTGAAGCAGTATTAAATTTGCAGAAGCAAAAAGTATGTGGTGATTTCTTACAAACGTCTTCGATCTTTGATAAAGACTGGAACATTATTTCAGCGGTCAATGATGCAAATGATTATCAGGGTCCGGGTACCGGATACCGTTTGGACGAAGATAAGGAAGAATGGGAACGCATTAAGAACGTTCCATTTGCCATTGATCCAGGAAATATGAAGTTTTAATCAAAGGAGGAAGCGTAAATGTCTCAAACAATTGATGAAAACATATTAAGAAAAATCATAAGAGAAGTTTTGGCTGAGAACCAAAATATGGATACGCCAATTTCTTTTAAAGATGAGTCAACTTCTTCCGCCCAAAGTACGCAACCAAAGGTTGAAAGTGAGGACCGTTCCACAATTTCGCGGCCAGTTAGCGAGAAAAAGTTAAGCTGGTTTAAACACGTAGGTAAAGCTAAGCCAGGTTTTTCTAAAGACGAAGTAGTTATTGGGGTCGCACCTGCGTTTGCGGAAGTTTTGGAAAAGAATATGACGGGATTACCTCATAAAGATATTTTACGTCAAGTAATTGCGGGTATCGAAGAAGAAGGTTTAAAGGCTCGGGTAGTGAAAATTTATCGGACTTCAGACGTTTCATTTTGTGGTGCCGAAGCCGATAAATTGTCTGGTTCGGGTATTGCGGTAGCCATCCAGTCGAAAGGAACGGCGATTATTCACCAAAAGGATCAAGAACCGCTCTCTAATCTGGAATTATTCCCCCAAGCTCCAGTGCTGGACTTAGATACTTATCGGGCGATTGGTAAAAATGCGGCTGAATATGCAAAAGGAATGTCGCCAAATCCAGTGCCAACCGTGAATGATCAGATGGCTCGGGTAGCTTACCAAGCGATTTCAGCTTTAATGCATATTAAAGAAACTAAGCAAGTTGAACCTGGACGTCCGGCTGAAGAAATTGAAGTAAATTTTGATTAGGAGGGAAAGTAATGAGTGAAATCGATGATTTAGTGGCCAAAATTATGAGCCAGATGGGCGATCAAGCTCCTAAAGATGAATCTAAAACAGCAACGCCCACTCCTTCTCAAACGGCGACTCATGAGGCACCGTTAACGACAAAGGATTATCCACTTTATTCCAAGCATCCGGAATTAGTTCATTCACCATCGGGAAGTGATCTAGACGATCTCAATATTGATAACGTTTTAAATGGCGAGGTTAAGCCTAAAGATTTACGAATCACAGCGGAAACACTACGGTTACAAGGACAAGTTGCAGTAGACTCCGGACGTGACGCGATTCAAAAAAACTTCCAACGGGCTGCCGAATTAACCGTAATCCCTGATGAACGACTATTGGAAATGTATAACGCTTTACGGCCGTATCGCTCTACCAAACAAGAACTGCTTGATATTGCTAAAGAATTGCGCGACCAGTATAATGCCAAAATTTGTGCAGACTGGTTTGAAGAAGCAGCCGAATTTTATGAAACCCGCAAAAAATTAAAGGGCGACAATTAAGGAGCATTTTTATGAAACGTGTAATTGGAGTTGATATAGGGAATTCTTCAACCGAAGTTGCACTTGCTGAAGTATCTGACCGTGGAGACGTTAAATTTATTGACTCTGGAATTTCAGCGACAACTGGAATTAAGGGGACTAAGCAAAATTTAATTGGAATTAAAAAATCGGTTGCGCAGGTTTTAGCGAAGACGCAACTAACACTTGATGATATTGACTTAATCAGGATTAACGAAGCTACTCCCGTAATTGGTGACGTAGCGATGGAGACTATTTCGGAAACCATTATCACCGAATCGACCATGATTGGGCATAATCCTAACACTCCTGGAGGGGTGGGGATTGGTTCTGGATATACGGTCAATCTTTTGAAACTGTTGCAAGAAAAGGATCGGCAAAAAAAGTATATCGTGGTAGTTCCTAAAGAAGTTGATTTTGCTGATGCAGCCCGGTTAATCAATTTATATAGCAAGGCTGGTTATCAAATCACGGCCGCAATTTTGCAAAATGATGATGGTGTTTTAATTGATAATCGACTCGATCGTAAAATTCCAATTGTGGATGAAGTGGCTTTAATTGAAAAGGTACCTTTAGGAATGTTAGCAGCTGTTGAGGTTGCGGATAAGGGTAAGGTGATTTCTCAACTATCTAACCCGTATGGAATTGCGACGTTGTTTGGCTTAGATTCGGCTGAAACAAAAAATATCGTTCCAGTTTCGCGAGCACTGATTGGCAATCGTTCCGCCGTAGTTATTAAAACTCCGGCAGGTGACGTTAAGGCACGGGTAATTCCGGCAGGTCGAATTAATATCCAGGGTGATCATGGTAGTGATTCCGTAGGCGTTTCTGCCGGAGCAGACGCCATCATGGATAAAATTACTAGCTTTGACCGGATTACGAACATCACGGGTGAAGCTGGAACCAACGTTGGCGGAATGTTAGAAAAAGTTCGGCAGACAATGGCCGATTTGACCGGAAAGCAGAATAAAGAAATTGCCATTCAAGATTTATTAGCCGTCGATACATCAGTACCAATTAAGGTTCAAGGTGGTTTGGCTGGTGAATTTTCAACAGAACAAGCCGTTGGAATTGCCGCAATGGTCAAATCTGATCGACTACAAATGCAGAGAATTGCGGATTTGATTCAAAATGATTTGCACGTTCCAGTTGAAATTGGTGGTGCCGAAGCGGAGGCCGCAATTTTAGGGGCCTTAACTACTCCAGGAACAACCAAACCAATTGCTATCCTTGATTTGGGAGCGGGTTCTACCGATGCGTCAATTATTGATCAAAATAACCAGATTACCGCAATTCACTTAGCGGGTGCTGGTGACATGACCACGATGATGATTAATTCGGAATTGGGTATTAACGATACTTATTTAGCGGAAGATATTAAGAAATATCCCCTTGCGAAGGTGGAAAACTTATTCCAAATTCGGCACGAAGACGGAACAGTACAGTTCTTTGACGAACCACTTCCAGCAGATATTTTTGCTCGAGTGGTGGTTATTAAGCCTAATGGATACGTGCCGGTACCGGGAAATCTAAGCATTGAAAAGATTAAGCATGTCCGGCAAAGCGCCAAAAGGAAAGTCTTCGTGACTAATGCCCAGCGTGCATTGCGACACGTTAGTCCAACTGGTAATATTCGCGACATTCCGTTTGTAGTTATTGTAGGGGGGTCGGCGCTTGACTTCGAAATTCCACAGTTAGTTACTGATGCCCTGTCCCATTACAATTTGGTAGCTGGACGTGGCAATATCCGGTCGATTGAAGGTCCCCGGAATGCGGTCGCAACCGGTTTGATTTTATCGTATGCAAACAAGTTAAGGTCGTGATTTAAATGAGTATGGAAAAACCATCAATTGTGATTGCCATGCGCGAAGGTGACGAAAATACCGATGATTTATCCCAGCTTTTCTATGGGATTGAAGAAGAGGAAATTCCATTTTCCTTCAAGACTATGGCGTTTGACAATCCAGTTGAACGTGCGTACCAAGGTGCTTTGTTTTCGCGGTTATCGGTGGGAATTGCCTTTGACGATAAATCAGTAATTGTACACTATAAGAATTTACCTAAATCAGAACCACTATTTAAAGTGGAGAAAAACAACTCCGCAAATTTGCGGATTTTAGGAGCCAACGCGGCACGCTTAGTAAAGGGCGTACCGTTCAAAAGATTAAATAAGGTGGTGAACTGATTGAAAACATTAGGTTATCTAGAAGTTAAGGGCCTTACCAACGCGATTGTATCAGCCGATAAAATGCTAAAAACTGCCGACGTGGAATTAAAAAACATTTCCAATACGCGAGGGAGCGGTTGGGTAACGGTGGCCATTATTGGTGACGTTGCGGCAGTGAGTGTGGCAATCACTATGGCAAAAGAAATGATGGGCGAAAACTACGTTAGCTCAACGGTATTAGCTAATCCTGCAGAAGGAATTGAGAAGCTTAATCGAACTGATTTATTGCTTAAGCCAACGGAACGAAAGCGTAAAGTTGCTAATGCTGAACCCGCAGATGCTGAAACACAGCAACCGACGGAAAAGCTTGAACCACAGAAGTCCGAAAAGTCTATTTCAAAAGCGAAGGCAAAAAAAGAATCAAATAATAAAAAAGAATCTAATTCGAGTACTAAGAAACATCAAAAACAATCTAAAAAATAATTTATAAATTCAGGAGGAACATATTATGAATAACGCATTAGGATTAATCGAAACAAAGGGTTTAGTTGCATCAATTGAAGCTGCAGATGCAATGGTTAAGGCAGCTAACGTACAAATGATCGGTCAAGAAAAAATTGGTAGCGGTTTAGTTACAATCATGGTTCGTGGAGATGTAGGTGCAGTTAAGGCATCAGTTGATGCTGGAGTTGCGGCAGCTGAAAACATTGGTGAAGTTGTTAGCTCTTACGTAATCCCTCGCCCACATGCTGAAGTTGAACGTATTTTACCATCAACAAAATAAAAATAGTTTTAATAAGGGTGGACGAGAATTATGGATGAAGAACAACTACGGCAGTTAATTCGCAAAATTATAAAGGAAGAAACGGATCCTAATCGGATTCGCATTGGAGTTTCAAATCATCACATTCATTTAACTGATGAAGACTTTGCAACTTTATTTCCTGGCCAAGAAATGACGGTGTACAAACCGTTATACCAACATGAAGAATTTGCTTCGAACCAATTTGCAGACATTGTTGGTCCTCAAGGCACTATTAAACACGTGCGAATTTTAGGACCTAACCGGGCACATTCTCAAGTAGAAATTGCCCGTTCAGAAACTTTTGAATTAGGGATTGATGCACCTATTCGACTATCTGGTCATTTAGAAGGGGCTCCTTCCGTTAAGTTAGTTACTAAAGATGGAGAAGTAGAAGTTCAAGGGGTCATCGTTGCAAAACGGCATATTCACATGAGCCTAGAAGATGCTGCTCGCTTTGGCGTTAAGTTAGGTGACACGGTTAGCGTGGAAATCAATTCTGACGAACGCAGAACTATCTTTGATGACGTGATTTGCAGACCACGAAAAGATTTCTTGTTAGAAATGCACATTGATACTGATGAAGCTAATGCAGCTAACGTAAATGCGAATACGTTCGGCAGAATCATCAAAAAATAAATGAAATTGGAGGGTGAATGGAATGGATCCGATTGTTGCTCAAGTAATTGAAAAATTAAAACAGAGGAATGCGCAATCCAGTGAAATTACCTACTCCAAAAATGCTGCCGTTCCCTCAACGGAAATATTTGTTGATAATGCCAATTTAGTTTTAAAACAAGTTTCAATTGAGCTGATTGCGGATCTATTTCACCTTGATCCAAGTAATCATTGGGTGACCTGGATTTTACAAGGACTCGATTATGATGTGAATTTCCAGTTAAACGTGAGTCATCATGCACTTAATTTTATTCCGCTAGTAATGATTAGGGACTGGCCGGTTATGTTTGTTATTAACGGTGAACATCCGGTATATGCTTTTTACCCAACTACGATTACAAGAGAAATGTTGGCAGGCATTCCAGATAGCGCAATGGTAATAACGACAAGCACGCAAAATATTACTGCGGGTGCCGAAGAAATAAGCAGCCAAAAGGATTTAAAAATACAAGTAAGGACTGATGAAAATTGTATATGGCAAAAGTTGTAGGCAGCGTGGTGTCTACCCAAAAAGATAAATCATTAGTTGGTCGTAAATTAATGATTGTAAGAGCGATTGATTCGCAAGGCAAACCCGTGCGCCCGGAAGAAGTTGCCGTGGATTCAGTCGGTGCTGGTATTGGAGAATACGTACTGCTTGTACGCGGAGCGGGTGCCCGGATTGCTAACCATGCGGATAAAAACTTTCGTGACGTGAGCGACTGCGCAATTGTAGGCATTATTGACAGTTTCGACAAGTAAGGAGATGTAGCAAAATGCCAATCTATACCAAAGGTGGAGATAAGGGATCAACGAGCCTTTACGACGGCAAACGAGTGCATAAAGACTCTTTACGAGTAGAAACGTACGGTACGTTTGATGAACTGAACGCCAATATTAGCGTGGCGGATAAGCTTTGTTTAAGCAAAAAGAATCAAGAAATCTTGAAAAAAGTTGAATACAAAATGTTCTTTTTACAGGGAGAAATTGCTACTTTAGATACCCAAAAATTTTTAAAAAATAGTGTAACCATTGAAGAACAAGACGTACTCGATTTGGAAAAGGTTATTGATGAATATACAGCTGAATTGCCACCCGTAAAATCTTTTATATTGCCTGGCTCAAGCTTGGCAGGTGCTCAGCTACACGTATGTCGGACGGTTTGCCGGAGAGCGGAACGCCGTTTTGTTCAGTTTGCTAGTGAAACTACCGTTAGACCAGTACTTGAAAAATACGTTAACCGCTTATCTGATTTCTTTTACATTTTAGCGCGGTCTGAAGATTACGAAGACTATTTAACTAAGGTGACTGAGGAAGTAATTAAAAGATATCGCGCGTATTTTGCGGAGAGCTAATGGACGAGTAGCCTAGGAATTAACTAAATTTCGTGATAAATCGCTAACGTGGTTGGTGACGAAATTTAGTTGATTTCGTAATGGCTGACGGTTGTTGGTTTTGGAATGAAGAGGAAGGTTTTTAACCTTTTAGACGATTTGTTGAGGGCGAATGGAATGAATGAAGAGCAAATTAATAACATTGTTAAAGAAATAATTACTAAACAAGGCAATCAATTAGGAAACTTATTTGATCGGCAAAAAATGCAAAGAGTGTTTGATGCAGCCGTAGCTAAGGCTAATGAGTTAAATGTAGGCGTTACCATGTGCATCATGGACGCAGCTACCGTTGTTCAAATGCTTTACCACATGCCTAACGCTAATTTGGTTAGTTCTCAATTAGCGCCTAAAAAAGCTTGGTCGGCAATTGCAATGAAAGAGCCTACCAAGGATATCAGCAAAGATATCCAACCAGGTGCACCGCTATACCAAATGGAAACGATGTTAGATGGAAAATTAGTGTCTTTTCCAGGAGGAATTCCGTTAGAAATTGGCGGTAAGATTGTCGGAGCGATTGGTGTTAGCGGGGGATTGGTTGAAGAAGATCAAGCAATTTGTGAGACCGCTGTGGAAGAATTTATGAAGGAGAGCAAGTGAAATGGAAATTCAAAATCTTGAAGAAGATATTCGACGCATTTTAAGTGAAGAGCTAAAGAAGAGTGGTACTAGCCAAACTGCGTCAACTAATGATGCGGGACAAAATGGGATTTTTAAGACCGTGGACGAGGCGATTGCGGCAGCTAAGGCAGCTGAAGATGTTTATATTGATAAGCCGTTAGCTTTTCGGGAAAAGGTTTTGACGGCAATTAGAGAAGGATTCCGCCCATATATCGAAAAAATGGCTAAGGACATCAAAGATGAAACGGGAATGGGAACTGTTGAAGCTAAGATTGCTAAGTTAAACAATGCTTTGTACAACACTCCCGGAACGGAAATCTTACAACCAGAAGCCGAAACTGGTGACGGCGGTTTAGTAATGTACGAATACGCCCCATTTGGTGTAATTGGTGCGGTTGGTCCAAGTACGAATCCTTCCGAAACGGTTATCGCTAACGCCATCATGATGTTAGCTGGTGGTAACACGTTATACTTTGGTGCTCATCCAGGTGCTAAAAAAATTACCCGTTGGACGATCGAAAAGCTAAACGAGTTAGTTTACGAAGCTACCGGAATGAAGAATTTAGTTGTATCAATTGAAGAACCGTCAATTGAATCTGTTCAAGAAATGATGCAACATCCTGATATCGCAATGTTATCCATCACGGGTGGTCCAGCAGTGGTTCACCAAGCTTTAGTTAGTGGTAAGAAAGCTGTAGGGGCCGGTGCAGGTAACCCGCCAGCAATGGTTGATGCTACCGCTAATATTGCATTAGCTGCACACAACATTGTGGATTCAGCTTCTTTTGATAACAACATCCTCTGTACCGCAGAAAAAGAAGTAGTAGTTGAATCGAGTGTAAAGGACGAACTTATCAAAAAAATGCAAGCAGAAGGGGCATTCTTGGTAACTAATGCTAGCGATATTGATAAGTTAGCGGAAATGACCATTGGCAATAATGGCGCTCCTGACCGTCAATTTGTTGGGAAAGACGCAACCTACATTTTAGATAAGGCAGGAATTGCGTACACTGGTACACCAAAATTAATCATCATGGAAGCGCAAAAAGATCATCCACTAGTTACTACCGAAATGTTGATGCCAATTGTACCAGTAGTTTCTTGTCCAACATTTGATCAAGTTTTAGCGACTGCGGTAGAAGTTGAACAAGGTTTACATCATACGGCTTCAATTCACTCCGAAAACTTACCAAATATTAATCGTGCAGCTCACCGGATGAACACTTCGATTTTCGTAGTTAACGGAGCAACATACGTAGGAACTGGAGTAGGAGCTAATGGCGCTCACGCAGGGGCTTCAGCATTAACGATTGCAACCCCAACTGGAGAAGGTACCGCAACGGCTAAAACCTTTACTCGTCGCCGGCGGTTAAACTCGCCAGAAGCATTCTCGTTACGTTCATGGGAGGCATAATTTTATGGAAAGAATTGCAATTCCAACTCAAATTTATTCTGGCACCGATAGCTTAAAGCAATTGGGAAAGTTAAACCAAGAACACGTTTTAATGGTATGTGATGCTTTTTTGCCAGGGACGCCAACCTTAGAAGAAATTAAGGGAAACATAAATTCGAGCAATCAGGTAACTATTTTCTCAGATGTTAAACCCGACCCACCATTAAAAAACATTATGCAAGGGGTTAACGAATATTTAAAGAACGTGCCTACGGTAATGATTGGTATCGGGGGTGGTTCAGCGATTGATACAGGAAAGGCAATTCGCTTCTTCGGTGAAAAACTTTCTGGTAAATGTATTAAGGAATTTATTGCCATCCCAACTACTAGTGGGACTGGTTCAGAAGTAACTAATACGGCGGTAATCTCGGATCCAGAAAATCATCAAAAATTCCCAATCATGGAGGATTACCTGATTCCAGACGTTGCACTTTTGGACCCGCAATTGGTAATGACCGCTCCTAACAGTGTAACCGCTTTTTCTGGTTTGGATGTTTTAACCCATGCTCTAGAAGCAGTTGTTGCGCAAGATGCGAATACCATTACGGATGCTTTGGCAGAAAAAAGTGCTTCGGTAATTATCAATAATTTGGTTGAATGCTACCAACATGGTGATAACGAAGCGGCTCGTAAAGTTGTACATGAGGCATCTTGTGCGGCAGGAGCTGCCTTTAATAATGCTGGTTTGGGGATTTGTCATGCGATTGCGCACCAGTTGGGAGCAAATTTCCATATTCCTCATGGTTTAGCTAACGCAATGTTATTGCCATACGTAGTTGAATATAATGCTACTCACAGCCAATTAGCACTACAAAAATATGCAATGGTTGCACGTAAAGCGGGACTAGCAAGTTCAGGTATGGGTGATCGGGTTGCCGTACGTAAACTGCAAGCTCAAATTAAACAAATGGCTAGAAAAATGAATTGCCCAGCAACGTTAACTGCATTTGGGGTAAATACCAAGGCAGCATTAGAAGCAACGGATCAAATTGTTGCTAGCGCTAAGTTGGACGGTACTTTCCCAGGAAATCCAGTCGTGCCAACTGATGAAGATTTAGCAGAGATTTATAAAAAAATCGTTAAATAAAGATTTTCAGGAAGGTAATTAGGATGTCCAAAAAGATATTATCAATTAATTCAGGAAGTTCATCATTAAAATTCAAACTTTATCAAATGCCCGAAGAAAAAGTGTTAGCGAGTGGACAAGTTGACCGAATTGGGCTTGCAAATAGCACGTTTAATTACGTAGTTCATAATAAGGCTACCCAGAATAAAGTTCCGATAAAAAACCATGATGATGCCATTAAGGCAGTTATTAATATGCTTTTGACTAGTGGAGTCATTGAGGATAAGTCGGAAATTGTGGGAGTTGGCCACCGAGTTTCCCACGGAGGACGGTACTACGATCGTCCAGTACTAGTTGACGAAGATGTAAAAAAACGGATTGCGGAATTAAGCGTATTATCACCGTTGCATAACCCGGTTAACTTGATTGGCATTAAAGATTTCGAAAAATTATTACCAGCAGCTAAGGAAGTCGCAGTTTTTGATACTTCTTTCCATCATACGATGCCTGAAGAAGCATATATGTATGCACTGCCTTACGAATATTATGAAAAGTACGGTATTCGTCGCTACGGTTTTCATGGACCATCTCATGAATATGTGTCTGAACGGGCAACAGAACTATTTGGTAAGGAACGTACCTCCAAAATGATTACTTGTCATCTTGGAAATGGTAGCAGTTTATGTGCTGTTAAGGACGGTGAATCCGTAAATACTTCAATGGGATTTACACCCTTAGCTGGTTTAGTAATGGGCAGCCGTTCTGGAGATATTGATCCAGAAATCTTACCTTTCATCGAAGAAAAATTAGATTTGGACTCCGAAGCGGTTCGAGAAATGCTAAATAAGCGTTCTGGATTGCTGGGGTTATCTGGAGTATCTAGCGATGTTCGAGATGTTGAAAAAGCTGCTAACGAAGGTAACCAACGGGCCCAATTAGCAATCAAAGTCTTTGTGCACCAAATTCAACATTACATTGGTGCGTATGCTGCGGATTTGAATGGTCTGGATACGTTGGTCTTTACAGCGGGAATCGGCGAACATTCTATCACCATGCGTAAGGCAATTTGTGAGAAATTGGGTTACCTCGGCGTCAAAATTGATGACCAAAAAAATCAGCATGGCGATTTATCCATTGAAGCGGCGGATAGTAAAGTCAAAGTTGCGGTGATTCCAACTGATGAAGAAATCATAATCGCCCGAGACGTGATGCGAGTGGCTGGATTTAATTAAACGAGGTTGATAATGATGATCGAAGATAAAGCAAGAATGATTCAAGAATATGTTCCGGGAAAGCAAGTGACCTTAGCCCACATCGTAGCTAATCCTACGGAAGATATTTACGAGAAACTTGGAATCCAAACTCCTAAGAATGCTTTAGGAATTTTAACGATCACCCCTAGTGAAGCTTCAATTATTGCAGGGGACGTGGCAACTAAGTCGAGCAACGTAACGTTAGGATTTATTGACCGCTTTAGTGGTTCCGTAGTAATTGTAGGGGAAGTTTCAGAAGTAGAGTCGGCATTACGGAAGGTAATTAAAACTTTACACGAACTTTTAGGATTTGATATTCCAACAATTACACGTACGTGAGGTTAGTGCGAAAATGGATAAGTTAAATTTAAGAAATCATTTTGTGCTGCCACCATTAGATATGCGGATGGCGCTGTTTGATGGCACGGTTAGCTTAAACGACCTTGAATTTCATCGACAACGCTCCCGGACGGTAGGAATGGACGTGGTGGGCTCTGCATTTATTTCTGCAGAAGGTAATACCGCTTTAGGATCGATTAGTATTAGTCGCGATGAAGATGTTGAAGGATTAGGTGAGTTAGCAAAAGTAATTCACCAAAATCATGCAAAAGCGATTATTCAGTTGGTGCATGCTGGACGTTTAGCTAGTCCACAAGCGATCTTTGGGAAAAAGGCGGTAGCTCCCAGTACTATTTCAGCTCCCTGGTCGCAATTAACTCCGCAAGCACTCACTCGTGATGCCATTTATAAAATTATTGACCAATACGCAAACGCATTAAAACGAGCGATGGCTGCGGGGTTCGATGGGATAGAAATTCATGGAGCAAACGGCTTTTTACCTCAGCAATTTATTTCCCGTAACGCTAATTGTCGGGATGACCAGTTTGGTGGAACTTTAGAGAACCGGTTTCGATTTGTGAAATTGTTGATGCAACGGTTACGTGAAACGATTAGTCAATTTGGTAATCCAACGTTTATCTTAGGGTACCGCCTTTCACCAGAAGAGTATGAAGAGGGCGGCTTAAAATTAGGTGAAACGTTACAATTGGCACGTCTGTTAGAACAATTAGGAATTGATTACTTAAGTTTATCGCTACATGACTTTATGGCAACCCCACGGACATTTGATACGGAAGTTCCGATAGTAAAACTTTTTAATGCGGCGGTAAATCTACCGGTGATGGTTGCTGGGCAAGTTGATAGTGCCAATAAGCTTAAGCAAGCCCAAAACTTTAGTACATTGGTTGGGGTTGGCCGTCCGTTAATTCACGATCCCAATTGGCTAAATAAGGTAACTGCAGAAAAGCCCTATAAGCCGGAAAGAAAATTGGCCGCTAGTGAAATTGGGGTGGCACAGACTGTTTATCAAGTACTTTAAAAATAACAATCCACGAGGAGAACTCAATGTGTAGTAAAAGAATTTTGAATTTATCCGGTGGATTTAACTTTCGTGACTTAGGAGGGTACCCGGCTGCCGGTGCACGCCAAGTGAAATGGCATAAATTAGTGCGTTCAGGGTACTTATCAGATTTGACAGATCAAGATCTTCAAAAGTTGGTAGATTACGGGATCAATGTAGTAATTGATCTGCGTTCAAAATCAGAAGTACAAAGTTTTCCGGATAGATTAAACTCCCATATTAAATATATTAACTTACCAATCTTTCAGGACGATCAAACGGAAAGTGGTGCATCTTTAGAACGAATTTACCAACTTTACGCTCGAAGTGACCAAGGCGGTTTTCAACAGATGATGCGTTCTTACCGCAAGTTAGTTACTGACCCGCATGCTCAACAAGCCTATCAGCGTTTTTTTGCATTACTGGAGAAATACGGTAAAAATGGTGGAATACTTTTCCACTGTTCTGCGGGGAAGGATCGGACGGGGATGTGCACACTACTTTTGTTAGCAACTTTAGGAGTTGACAACGAAGTGGTACGTAAAGATTATTTGCTAACAAATCCAGCTTCGAAGTCCCGAATCGAATGGCGTCGTAATGAAGCCAAGAAGATGCATTTAGGAAGAAACTTTGTTCAATCAGTTGAAGACTTAGCTTCTGTTAGAGACGAATACTATGATCAACTAGTAGGAATGCTTGAGTACCAGTATGGTGGCATTATTCAATATTTGAAAACGGAAATTCAAATGACTAAGGAGCAAAGATCCAACTTGCAAAGAATTTATTTGGACTAAAAGCTTTCAATAGACAAAATATTACAAAAATTTTTAAAGAGGTTGGAAAACGTTAATTCCAACCTCATTTTTAGCATTCTTAATGATGTAGATGCAAAGTTATGGGTTTTATTTTAGAAAAAGTTTTCTATAATTTTAAGTAGCTAAGGCAACAGAAAAAATAAAGAAGGAAATCAAAATGAAGGTAGAGCCAAAAATCGTTGGAAACGTTATCAAATCGGTTAATCCCTATGGCTGTCGACAAGCAGTTTTAAATCAAATTAATTACGTGAAGTCTAAGGGAAAGTATGCTGGGCCCAAAAAAGTATTGGTGCTGGGTGGTTCATCAAGTTATGGATTAGCTACCCGAATCACCACGGCGTTTGGCAGTGGCGCGGATACCATTAACGTGGCTTATGAACGCGGTCCGCAAAGCCCTGAAAAATTAGGGTCTGCGGGATGGTACAACAGCATCTTCTTTAAACAATTTGCTGAGCAAGCGGGGCTAATTGCCCAAAATTTTATTGGAGATGCCTATAGTGACACCATGAAACAACGGGTGATTGAATATATCAAAAATGAATTTGGTGGAAAGATTGATTTGCTTGTATATAGTTTAGCGGCACCAAAACGAAATGATCCCCGGACGGGAACGGAATGGCGGTCGGTCTTAAAGCCAATCAACCAAAGCGTGACCGGAGAAAATATCGATTTGGAACACGAACGACTATTTACCCAAACGATTTCTCCTGCGTCCCCAGAAGAAATTCAGGGGACCGCCAAGGTAATGGGAGGCGAAGACTGGGAGTGGTGGATCCAGGCGTTAAAAGAAGCTAATGTCTTGGCCGAAAACTTTAAAACAGTACTATATTCTTATATTGGACCAGAGATGACTTATCCGTTCTATCATGAAGGTACCTTAGGGGTAGCAAAAACCCAAGCAGAGGAGTCTGCTGATCGTATTAATCAAGAATTAAAGCCGCTCCAAGGGCGGGCACTAATTTGTGTATCAACTGTGGTAACTACTAAAGCAAGCGTAGTAATTCCAATTATGCCAAAATACATGATTGCTTTATACAAAGTGATGACCGATGAAGCGACGCACGAAAATCCAATCATGCATAAAGATCGGGTTTATCGTGAAATGATTTATGGTAAACATCCGATTTATGATCAAAAGGGCCGACTGCGTGCCGATCATTATGAACTGCGTCCTTCCACCCAAGCGAAGACTCAAGCATTATATAAGCAAATTAACGCGGATAACTTTCGGTCCGCCATGACTGGATACGCCCAGTTTAAGAAGGAGTTTCTAAATACGGCGGGATTCGATGTAGATGGAACAAGTACTAACGAGTTCGAATTTGACGACCTGTTACGGTTAAAACCTTAAGTAAGCAAATACAAAAAACTGTCAAAATGGAGGTTGGCATGTAAATGCTAACGGACCATTCCGGCAGTTTTTTGTTTGAGGGTAAATTTAACGAAAATCCACGTACATCCATTGGACTACGGAGACGCCCTTGGTAGAAATTAAATCCGCGGAGTTAGTAGGTTGGCGACCATCAACGGTAAAAATCCAACCACTCTTTTCGTTTGCGTCAGTTAAATCACCAATACTATTAACGTATAAGTAGCCGTTGGCGGACTCATAATAATAGTCTAGATTTTGCTTCGTAAAGAATGTTTTGGAAACGTCAAAAACGGAAGCATTTTTAGGCCAGTCTAAAGTGTGGTGGATCGTGTATATACGACTAATGGCTGCATTTTCCTTACGATATTTAGACGGGGTGGTTCCGGTGATTTTTTTAAATATTTTAGTGAAATAACTAGTTTGCGAAAAGCCCGCGATGTTAGAAATTAAGTTGATTGGTTTACGACTTAAAATTAATTCCCTTTGGGCATGGGCAATTTTTTGTTGATTAATGTAATTGATAAAATTAATGTCCATATACTTTTTGAAAATCCGACTTAAATAAGACGGTGATAAGAAAACATGTTCCGCCACGGTACTAAGGGTTAATTGACTAGTAAGGTTCTCACAAATATAGTCAGTGGCCTCCTTAATACTCCGGATAGCTTCAAATTTTTCATTACTAGTTCGAATTTGAGGATCTTCTGCAGTCGCAATTGGTAAGACATTATTAGCCGAACTTTTTAGCTGCAATAATGTGCTCAAATAATTTATTTTAGTTAATTGTTCGTCAGTTAGTGGCTCCAAAACTAGCGCCGTTAAATCCTGACGGTTAGCAAAATGACTATTAAATAAATTGGATAGATATTCTTTTGATACCTGAATTCGGTGATTGGAAGACTTGGCCGAACTGCACATCGTAAACCCCCAAACCTTATTATTAAGAATGATTGGGAAGATGATCGACTTGCCAAAATGTTCTGGATCAAGCGTCTTTTGGATAACTTTATTGTCAGTGATAATATCGCCCCGGTAAACTAATACTCCAGTAAAGCTATAGAAAAGTACGTCAATTTGGGTGATTTCATAAAAAGCGTTTAATGAATTGGCAAGCTTAGTATAAGAGTCCGGTGTATATCGATCGTCATGTGTCTGATTCAATGCACTTAACATGATCAACCTCCTAATAAAAATTATATGAAAACGATTTCTTTCGATTAATTATGAGGCAAGAAATTACTATTCACAATGCAATATAATGTCAATTTATTGATAAAATGACAATATTTTTAGTAAAACTTGTAAAATATTGCGAACAAAACAAGATAGTACAAATACTCGAGAAAGGACAAATTATTACTACTTTTTGGGGAAAAAGTATCACTTTCGCAGTTTCGGGAATGGTACCGTTAAAGTAACCATTTTTAAAGAAAGTGATTATAGATGAAAGAGCAGCCTATTAAAACAAAGGTTAAGAAGCAAAATATGTCCCTTGAGTTTGAGCGGTTAAATCCGGCTATTATTTTTTCGTATTACCTGATGTTAATTTTGATTACGGTTTTATTTAATTCACCGATTGTTTTAATAATTGAATTCATCGCAGTTTTAGGGCTATTAATCCGGGTTTCTGATCCAACTACGGCATTTAAGACGCTCAGGGCAACTGGAATAATGGCGTTATTTATTATCATTATTAATCCGTTGACGAATCATAACGGGGCGCACTTATTAGTGGTTTTTCATGGGTTAACGGTTACTAAAGAAGCTTTGTTATACGGAGTGTTGATGGCGTTATCGTTAACCAACGTAATTTTACTTTTTGCCTCGTACAACAAACTGATGACTAATAATAAATTTATGTTTTTATTTGGTAAGATTTTGCCCCGACTTTCATTACTCACGATGATTGTAATGCGTTTTATCCCGCTGTTTTTAAAGCGCTTTAAAAGTATTGGTCAAATTCAAAAAATGAGGGGAATCAACATTAATAAAGGAAGCGTGCGTCAACGTACTAAAGCGTTAATGCAGTTAATGCAAGTACTGTTGGTGGATGCGTGTTATAACGCTTTTCAAACTGCAGATTCAATGACTGCTCGCGGATTTGGGAGCACAAAAAGGACGAATTACCAACGTTACCAGATGACCCATCGTGATATAACGTACGCAGGAATTCTAGTTGGAGGTGGGGCAATTTTAATTGGGGAAGCAATTCGCCGAGTGGGCGTAATACAAATTTATCCCAGTTTACAAATGGATTGGGGAACGTGGCAAAGCGAGGTGCTCCTTGCTGGAACGGTCGCTCTGATTTGTGGTTTACCTATGGTTGTAGAGTTGAAGGAGGAGCTTTGGTGGAAATTTTACAAGTAAAAGATTTAAATTTTAAGTATGCCCTTGCCAAAAAAGTTAACTTAGCAAAGGTTAATTTGAGCGTTAACCAAGGCGATTTCACACTCATTATTGGTGATTCAGGAAGCGGCAAAACCACTTTATTGAGGCAACTAAAAAAAGAATTATGGCCAGTTGGTGAGCGACACGGAACGATTAAATTTAAAAACCAACCTTTAGAGGATCTATCACCGATTGAAAGTGCCCAAAAAATCGGGATGGTATTTCAAAATCCTGATGACCAACTTGTAATGGATACGGTAATCCAAGAACTCGCCTTTTCATTGGAAAACGTGGGGGAAGATAGCGATAATATTCAACGAAAAATTGCTGAAATGGTCAGCTTTTTTGGGTTTCAAGATATTTTATATGCATCGGTAAACGAACTTTCTGGTGGTCAAAAGCAGTTGGTTAACTTAGCAGCAGTATTAATTTTGCAACCGGAATTGCTGCTTTTAGACGAACCCACCGCCCAACTAGATCCCATTGCGACTAAGGAGTTCATTAGCCTTTTACAAAGGGTGCATGACGAATTGGGCGTAACAATTATGATTAGCGAACATCAATTAGACGAGTTGCTACCGTTAGCTACTCAATTATGCATTTTGGAAGAAGGCAAATTAACGTTCGTTGGTAAAGTTAGTGAAGGAATTCAACGAGCTGCCCATAGCCAAAAATTGGCCGAATTTATTCCAGAAATTCCCCGCTTGTTTTTGACCGAAAACGTAATTACGGATTCTTCAAAAGCTACCGTACCATTAACGGTGGTCGATGGTAAACGCTTTATAAATAATCATAAAATAAAATTTCAGCAACAAAAACGAAGTATCCCACAATTACATAATGACCCGGTTTTAAAAGCTACTCACGTTGACTTTAAGTATGAGCGAAATGATCCATTAATTTTGAATGATCTAGCGTTGACTGTGCAACGTGGTGAATGGTTATCGATTGTTGGGCGCAACGGAACTGGTAAGTCTACCCTGTTAAAGTGTCTAACAGGGATGCAAAAAACACGGCGAGGAAAGATATCCGTGTTAAATCGCAAACTTACTAAATGGACAAGTGATCAGTTATACGAAGTGATGGGGTACTTATCCCAAAATCCTGCTGATCATTTTAGTTATGATACGGTGTCCGATGAATTTGTTAATCGCGCGAAGGAGCTGGGATTGACAGACCCTCAAGAAGTTGGGCAAGCAATGCTATCACGTTTGAAAATTAACTCTTTGAAGAATAAAAATCCTCACGATACAAGCGGGGGCGAAAAGCAATTAATCGCCTTGGGAATTATCCTGATTGGCCAGCCGAAGATTTTACTCCTAGATGAACCTACGAAGGGGTTGGACCCGCTACGTAAAAGAGAATTAGGGAAGTTATTACAAAAACTCCAAGAAACAGGGATGACCATTATCACCACTAGTCATGACATGAGCTTTAGTGCTACGTACGCCACCCGTTGTGCCATGTTGTTCGATGGTAAAATCACTTCCGTAGCGGATCCGTACGCTTTTTTTACCAAAAATTTCTTTTATACCACTCCGATTAACCGAATGGTGCGTGATCAGTTGCCAGAGGCGCTAATATGGAGGGAGCTTAACTATGAATAAGCGGATGACGGGAATTACTTTTTTAGTGGCAATTATTATTTTTTTGATTTTTCTAACTTTTGTAACCGCACTCCAAGGTCAACATTTTCTTCTGTTCAGTTTTATCTGTTTGATTGCTAGCGTAATTCCGTTTTATTGGAAATTTGAAAATAGCGAACTCAAAGCACGAGAAGTGGTATTTTTGGCGGTGTTAATTGCGATCGCTGCAGTTAGTCGAGTACCGTTTGCAATTATTCCGAACGTCCAGCCAACTAGTTTTGTGATTATAACGGCGGGGGCGGTATTAGGACCAGAATCGGGATTTATTATTGGCTCTACCGTTGCGTTGACATCTAATATGTTTCTTGGACAAGGGCCATGGACCCCGTGGCAGATGTTTGCCTGGGGAATGATGGGGATGACGGCAGGATTGCTAAAAAACACTTGGTTAGCTAATAACAAATACGTGATGGTAATTTTTGGCTTCGTTTGGGGATTTATTTTCGGGTGGATTATGGACCTTTGGTATTTAGTTGCATACATTAATCCGCTGAATCTTAAGGCGATGTTACTTACTTTTCTAGGAACTGGTTACTTTGACTTATTACATGCTTTATCAAACGTCTTTTTCTTGTTAATTTTTTATAATTCTTGGAAAAAGATTATTACCCGTTTCAAGATTAAGTACGGGTTACTTGATTGATTTAAGTAATATATGGTAAATAAAAAACACGTCTGCCTATTCCATTTGAAAGGGACGCGTTTTGTTTGGACAATTAATCATTTGTTTGGGAAAACAGTTGGCACGCTAATACAGCTCTTTGCCACCCGCGATAAAGGCGTTCACGCTTTTTAGCGGTATAAACGGGCTGAAATTTAGTAATTGGATGACGAAGTTTTTTGATTTCATCGAGATCTTCCCAAAATCCTACTGCTAATCCGGCTAGGAAAGCAACTCCAAGTGCCTTAATATCGGTAGTTTCCGAGCGATTAACGTCCACCCCTAAAATGTCCGCTTCAAACTGCATTAGGAAATCATTTTTAGCCATGCTGCCATCGGTATTTACCACCTGAAGTTCGGTATGCATATCTTCTTGCATAGCGAGGATAACGTCTTTAGAGCGGTAGGCAATTGACTGCAGGGTAGCCCGTACAAAATCTGCTTTGGTAGTTTTATCGGTCATTCCAAAAACGGCGCCCCGGACTTTTTCGTCCCAGTAGGGTGCACCCATCCCGTTGAACGAAGTCACCACGTATAGGTTGTCGTTACTAGATTGGTTAGCAACCATCGCCGAGTCCAGCGGATTTTTAATCATTTCTAGCCCGTCTTCCAGCCAGTTAATTGCAGTTCCAGCAACGAAAATATTACCTTCGAGTCCGTAATAGATTTTTTTATCTAAACCAAACGAAACGGTGGTTAGCAGGTTGCTTTGGGATTTAACCATGGTTTCACCGGTATTTACGGTAATGAAAGCGCCGGTGCCATAGGTTGCGCTGATTGCTCCGCGTTGAAAAGCTAATTGACCCACTAAGGAACTTTGCTGATCACCAATCATTCCGGCAATGGGAACTGCACAATTAAAAAAGGCAGCGCCTTGGGTGTAACCAAAAATTTCCGAATTAGATCGTACTTCTGGCATTAATTGAATGGGAATATTTAGTGCCTTTAATAAATTTTCATCCCAATTTAGCGTATTAATGTTAAAAAGCATTGTCCGGCTAGCATTTGTGTAGTCGGTGACGTGTGCTTGGCCATTCGTTAGTTTCCAAAGCAACCAAGTTTCCACCGTTCCAAAAAGTAGCTCCCCGTTTTCCGCTTGCTGCTGAGCATGGGGGACGTGATCTAAAATCCAGCGAATTTTAGAAGCTGAAAAATACGAGTCCAGTACTAAACCCGTACTGTCCTTAACTAAGTCTTTATAGTTGGAAAGGTTCCAAGCATCAGTGATTTCGTTGGTTTGACGAGACCGCCACATGATGGCGTTGTAAATCGGCTTACCGGTTTTCTTATTCCAAATAATGGTGGTCTCCCGTTGGTTGGTAATCCCAATCCCAGCGATTTGTTTAGGACTAATTCCGGAGACAATCAGTGCGTTAGCCATTGAAGAATAAACTTTTTCCCAAATGTCTTCGGGAGATTGTTCATACCAACCTTGGTGAGGGCTTTCTTGGGCCAATTCTCTAGAAAAGCTGACCACTTCCGAACTAGCATGGTTAAAAATAACGGTTTTAACTACCGAAGTGCCGGCGTCAATTGATAAGATGTATTTTTCCAAGTTTCTGCATCCCCCTGTAATAACGCGATAAACAAAGCTTTTGAAAGGCAACGTCGATTGCAGAATTAAGTATAACACGATTCGGTGAAACAAATAATTTTGGTAACGAACCTTTTAGACCAATTTGGCAGAATGTTTTTTAAAAAAACATTTTAAGGTAAATAAAAAACGTTTTTTAATGAAGAAAACTTAGAAACTATTTGGAAGTAGCTTGCTTTTATAGTCGTAAATGAATTATGATATTATATGGAAAAATTGAATAAACTCAATATCTTATAATCTTTTGGAGGCAAACATGTCTGAACATTATTCCGATCCAAAGCTGAAAATTTTTGCTTTGAATTCGAACAAGCCCTTGGCAGAAAAAATCGCTAAGGCAGTTGGTGTAGAACTCGGGAAAACATCGGTTGATCGTTTCCGTGATGGTGAGATTCGTATTAATATTGAAGAAAGTATTCGTGGGGATGAAGTTTACATTATTCAATCCACCTCTGCGCCGGTTAATGATAATTTGATGGAAATGTTGATCATGATTGATGCTTTGAAACGTGCGAGTGCCAAGACAATCAACATCGTGATTCCATATTATGGATATGCTCGGCAAGATCGTAAGGCCCGTTCGCGGGAACCGATTACTGCTAAATTAGTAGCAAACATGATTGAACGTGCGGGTGCGACCCGGATTATTGCGCTTGACTTGCACGCGGCACAAATCCAAGGTTTCTTTGATATTCCGCTTGATCACTTGATGGGCGCTCCATTATTGGCTGATCATTTCATCGAACGGGGCTTGAATGAAAATGCGGTAGTAGTTTCACCTGACCACGGTGGGGTTACGCGAGCACGTAAGTTGGCAGAATTTTTGAAAGCACCAATTGCAATCATTGACAAACGCCGTCCACGCGCAAACGTAGCGGAAGTAATGAACATTATTGGTGAAGTTAAGGGTAAACGTTGTATCATGATTGACGATATGATTGATACGGCGGGAACGATTACTTTAGGAGCACAGGCATTAATCGATGCTGGAGCAACTGAAGTATATGCTAGTTGCACGCACCCAGTTTTATCTGGTCCGGCAATCGAAAGAATCCAAAATTCACCAATCAAGGAATTGATTGTGACGGATTCTATTCAACTTCCAGAAGAAAAGAAAATTGATAAGATCACAAGCATTTCGGTAGGACCATTGATCGGGGAAGCAATTCGTTTAATCCACGAAGACAAGCCGGTTAGTCCGTTATTCAACAACCGTTTTAGTACTGAACACTAAAATAAGTTTGATGCCGATTGCAAGAAAACAAATGAAAAATAGGGGCCAAGGTAACGTTCTTGACCTCTATTTTTGTGTACAGTAAACTCACCGAAAATTAACCTCTAAAAGATATTTGTTTTAAAAATTACGTAACGGAACTTTATCAAGCCCCATAGTCTAGGTGTTTATTATGGGCTAATTTTTAAAACTTGGTAAACAAGCCGGTTTTAGAACCCTAAATCATTTACAATAGAATTAATATTTTAAACTGGAGAAGTTGATTATGAAATTTTGTTTGAACTGTGGTGAAAAATTACCTGAAAAGGCACATTTTTGTCCCAATTGTGGAGCTAAAGTTGAAGCAGCGCCAAGTGATGGTTCACGACTTTCTCGTGCTGAATTGCATAAAAGAAGGCGGGAAGAATCGGTTGATGATCCGGCAGAGACTGCGGATGAAAAAAAGAAGAACCTCCAATAGCAAGCCGCTCTCGCAAAAAAGATGGCGCCCTAGCAGACATTCAACAAGGGGCTTTGACTACGTTACAGTGGTTAGGCGGTAATTGGTTAGCGGCGTTACTAGGATTGGCAGTAATCGGCGCAATTTTCTATTGGCTAAGCAAGCTAGTAGGAGTAGTTTTATTGGTAGTGGCAATTGGAGCAGCCTTTTTTTACGCGCAAAGAGTGGGCGCTAGCGATCACAGCGCAGACCAAGCGGTGAAAAAAGCTTGGCAAAGGATGCTAACAGCAAGCCAAAATATTGGGCATAAACTACAAGCAAAGGCGTCGAAGAAGCGTGGTCAAAGGAGCGCAACCGCCCCAACTACCGAAAAAGAGTCGGTTGAAAAAGTTGCGGATAGTCCCCAAGAGGAACTGATAGAAGACGAAGTTTCCACCACGGCAGACGAACGTCATCCAACTAGTGTCGATGCTAGGAAAAAACGTCGTTGGACGTTACGTAACCAGGTTATTATGGGAATTGCCCTTATCGTGGGAATGGCTACTTATTGGGCTCCATTTGCCTCGGCGCCTACCGCTGGGTATAACGTTAAAGTGACTTTAATGAGTATTCTAAAGACGTTAGGGGACGACAAACTGGTCCAGTTTTTATGGGTAACTCCCATGTTACTCTTACTGGGGGCGCTTTTACAGTTCCGTTGGTTAACAAAATGGGCAAGTTACTTAAACTTTCTATGGTACGCGATGATGTTCTTTTTGATTTATCAAAACGAAGCTCAGCTAGTTGGATTGGCAAACATGTTTAATGGTGTTCGTTGGGCATGGGGCGGTTATCTAATTGTAGCTCTCAGCATCGTTTTACTAATAATGCATTCAACAAGCCGTAGACGTAAATAAAGCATATTATCACCAAGACCCGTAGTGGTCAGAAATTGGTGACAATATGCTTTATTTAGGCAACAAAAAAGGATTCTAGACTTCTCACACTAGAATCCCACTAAGAGGAAAGGCGTTCCCAATCAATCGTGATCTCTTTATTGGAAAATTTATCGATCTTTACACCTTCAACTTCAATTACATATTCAATTGTTCAGCCGTCGTGCTTCTAACCTACCTGAGGTTTTGTTATTACGTCTGCTGCTGCATGTCTAATCAAACAAAGGGTTTGACGAAGGATACACTCGTTCAGGCTAACGGTGAAATAGACGGTCTTGGAGTTTCATTAAGATATTCTTCGAAACGATAGACCTCCAGTGAACTATTGGGTTTATTTGGAACAGTGCCTAGGATTGAACCTAAGCGAAGTATTTATGTCATTGGACACACCTACTTGATTCAATGCTTGGAGATGACGTTGAACATTACTCTTTAAAAAGATGATTGCCACTCCATTCATCAATCCATCGTGGGTAAACACTTAATCATAACGACGTCTTTAAACGTCAAAACTTTTTCACGGGTACGCTCATGATGCAACTGATTTGCGGATGGAGCTAACATTCTTGCCTTTTCGACGGTTCTGGCAATCTGAGAACCAAGGCCATCTGAGAAGTTTTTGATTGAAGAGGAACTATTTCCTTTCCTCAATTAGAATACTATCATAGTTTGAAAGCGGTTGCAATATAAAGGCTCGAATCAATAAAGAAATATTTCTTTGCTACAATTTTTAATGCACGTAATTGCATAAAAGCTTGGTAATGCGCTGTTAACGAGGTTACCACGCGTAATGTTACCAGAGCCCAAATCTTTCCGGTTAACTAAATTAGGGAGCTAATCGAAATTCACGATTAACTCCCTAATTCTAATAATCTACTGCAATTTAGCCGAAACGTGTTTTCAACCTCAGCTTTTTCCGGCTAACTAAATATGGGAACTAATCGCCAAAGCCGTGATTAGCGCCCATGTTCTGTTAGTCCTCAAAAGCTACCCGAGGCTGGAAACACTCTAAATTAAACTACTCCACCCAAATCTTCACACCCTTATAGATGTTGTAAATGAAAAGGGCCAACGCCGCGATTCCCATCAGACCAACAATTAGAAACAGTACTAAAGAGCTGGTTGGAAATTGATTTCCCGAGAAGCTGTGCGCAGTAGCGAGGATTCCTAACCCAAATGCTAAGGGCAGCAAAATTGTTGGAATAAGGTGCAGCCAAAACGCTGTCACAGCGTGACGATGAGCTGGAGCATACTGAACGTTGCTGGTAAGCACCATCACGATAATCGGAAAAATAATTGGCAGAAAAAAGATGCTGAAATATGAAAGTGAACTTAAAAATTTGTTTTCGGTAGACATCAAAACGCTCTCCTTAAATTATTTACATTGATAAATTTATTTTACTTATGAGGTGACAAAAAAGTTTATTTTGTAAGCTGCTAAATTTTGCAAGCAAGATTAATTTATCCGCATAAAATTATTATGGTGATAAAAATAGGGGCTCGAAAAAATTCTCGCCCCTGTAGTATATAAACTACCAAATAAAAGTGCAATATCGTTTAAATATGCTTAAGCCATCGTTAAATAATTAGCCCTTTTTTGCTTCCCTAGCCTTGCTTTTAGCGCGCAACTCATCCTTTAATTTTTCAATGTCTGCTTCGTGAGCACTTTTCCATTTTTTATAGGAAAAACGTGCATCCGTATCAGTATCCCCAATCTTCATACCAGTTTCTAACCAGAAGACTGCCTCGGATAAACTACCAAAATTACGCATCCAAAGGGTGTGCCCATTTGCGGAATCTAAAGCAACGTAAGAACGAAACTTTTTAGTCAAATACGTGTGTTTGCGAATCTTGAAGGCTTTTCGTTGTCGAGTTAGCTTGTAATCAGGAAGAATATAGTGCCCAGGGTGCTTTAAAACGGGGACGTTATCCTGCCGTTGGCTCTTAAATTCTACAAGCATTGCCTTCGCGGTGGGTTGGTCGATAATATGTACGTCAAAATTTGCCATGTAAACTCCTCCTGATTATATTTCTAGTAATATTTTAGCATAAATATTAACTAACCGGTTTAACAAAGCCCTACTTTATAAATCTCTTAATTTGAGTATGCTTCTAAATTGGTATACAATGCTATTTGCATTATTTTTTATTATTTACTATATAGAAAGGAGACCATTTATATGCGTAAGTATATTTCAGAACTTATTGGTACTTTTGTATTGGTCTTTGTAGGAACGGCAGCAGTAACGATTGCTCATGAAAACGTTGTTGGAATTGGATTAGCCTTTGGGTTAGCCGTAACCATTATGGCTTATTCGGTAGGAGCAATCTCAGGAGGACACTTTAACCCTGCAGTTACTCTTGGAATGTGGATGAACAAACGAATGAGCGGCGCAGATGCCGTTTATTACGTGATTTCCCAATTTATTGGAGCAGTTTTGGCTTCTGGAATGGTGAAGTACTTCCTATCTGCAATGGGCGCTTCCACAGCTAACTTGGGTCAAACTGATTTCACTAAGATTTCAGCGTTCCCTGCGTTAGTTACTGAAGCATTGGTTACGTTCTTGTTTGTATTAGTAATTCTATTCGTTACTAGCAAACAATACGGTAACGCCAACTTTGCTGGATTGATTATTGGCCTAACATTGGCATTGATGATCATCGCCACCCTTAACTTAACTGGTGGTTCATTGAACCCTGCACGGAGTTTTGGACCTGCTATTTTAGTGGGTGGCAGTGCGTTATCCCACTTCTGGGTTTACGTGGTTGCTCCACTAGTTGGTGGTGCAGTTGCTGCCGTTGTAGCTAAGGCTCTAGGTAGTGAAGCTGAATAATTAGCTGAGTAATAAAACAGGCTGAGGATTGGGATGATGCCCAATTTCCTCAGCCTATTTTTTATGCCGATTTTTCCGCCGCTCTAAATTAAGTTCGCGTTGTAAGTGGTCAACTTTACGATCCAGTTGGTCGATTTTTTCAAATAAGCGGCTAAAATCATCTTTGTTAGCATCGGTAGTTTGACTCGTGAAGAATCCCGTGATCGTACTGGTTAACAAACCAATAAAACCAACCCCGGCAATCATTAGGAAAGCGGCGATAAATTTGCCCACGTTGGTTGCTGGAGAGATGTCGCCGTAACCAACCGTCGTTGCCGTAGTGATTGCCCACCAAAGCGCGGACGGGTAAGGAACTTTTTCCACTATTGAATACAATAGCGAGCTTAGCACTAAGATAAACATACTAGCGGTAAAAAGGTTTAAAAAGCCTGACGAGTAAACAAAACGGTGTACGGTTTTAGAAAGCTTACCATCTAAGCCAAACCGCCAAAGCAGATGGTGGTGGCGAATTAATCGCCAGACCCGGCCAATTCGAAAAATGGCGAAGGCGGGGTGCAATGGAATTAACGAAAGTAAATCAAAGGTGTTGTCAAAGAAAAATCGTTGCCAATGCGTACTTTTAGCTAGACGGTAGAAAAAATCAATCGTATAAAGAATCAGTAAAACATTTAATAAATGAGCTAATGGCGGGGCACTTAAGCGGACGGCGTGGGGGTCCAAAAACGAGGCGACGACAATTAGAAATGAAAAGAGGGCGATGCCCGCAATCCCGATGTCGTAGCTTAGTTGCCAATTGATTTTTGTTTTTGTCATGAGTAAAATCTCCTAAATTAATAGAATTATTTTAACGCATTTCTGTCCGGTGTAAATAGTTCAGAAATGATATGATAGGACTAATTAATCCTAAAAGAGGTAAAGCAGATGAAAAAGATATTAGCGTTACACACTGGCGGAACGATTTCGATGTCGGCTAGTAATGATAAGGTAAAAACTAACGAAGAGAATCCGCTATTAGATACCCAATTTATCAATGAAAATATTGACCTGGCGAACGAAGTGGTCCTAAACAAACCATCGGAACACATTACCCCAGAAGATATGTTGGTAATCAAAAAACGGGTCAAAAAGGCAATCGACAACGCCGAATGCGATGGAATCGTAATTACTCATGGTACCGATACGCTTGAAGAAACGGCTTACTTCCTCGACTTAACGGTTCCTAGCGTAATCCCGATTGTTTTAACGGGCGCAATGCGCTCATCTAACGAACTCGGCTCTGACGGTGTTTATAATTTCCAAAGTGCGATTTTAACTGCGGCCTCGGACGAAGCCAAGGGTAAAGGGGTTTTAGTGGTGATGAATGATGAAATCCACACCGCCCGGTTTGTTACTAAAACCCATACAACTAACGTAGATACCTTCCGGACGCCCACGTTTGGTCCTTTAGGAATTGTATATAAACGGGACATTCGTTTTTTCCAAGCCTTAATTAGTCAACAAGTTTGTGATATTGACCAGCTAGTTGATGGCGTTTACCTAGTTAAAGCTTACGCGGGGATTCCTGGTTCCATTTTTGAAGCGCTCGACCGCCCTGAAACTAAGGGAGTTGTTATTGAAGGTTTAGGTGCGGGAAATCTGCCAGTCGAAGTAGTTGAACCCATCCAGAGGTTGATTAAAAAGGGCATTCCGGTAGTGATGGTTTCCCGTTGTTACAATGGACTTGCTGAACCAATTTATGATTACGTTGGTGGTGGCATTGATTTAGAACGGATGGGAGTAATCTTTTGTCAGGGACTTAACGGACAAAAAGCACGAATTAAGCTTCAAGTAGGGTTAAGCAACCACATGAATGGTAAAGAGATTGCGCACTACATGCACGACGCCGTCTCCTAATGCGGGTCAGTGTATAATAGAACTGTGGAAAACTGGAATGGGAGGAACGAAAATGACAAGTTCAGTTAAAGAGGATTTTTACGATGCAGTTAACGGAGAATGGCTAAAAACGGCTAAAATTCCGGACGATCATTCGTCAACCGGAGGTTTTATGGATCTCGTTGACGGGGTCGATAAACAGTTAATGAAGGATTTTGCCGCAATGCGGAATCACGAAGTTGAGCCCGAAACTCCCGAATTGGCCGAATTCATTAAGTTTTATGAAATGGCGGCGGATTTTCAACAACGGGACGCAGATGGAGTAGCTCCGTTATTACCGTACCTTGCGCAAATTGAAAAATTACAAAGTTGGGCAGACGTTAACGCCAACTTGAAAGAATTGTTCTACAACGGGGTCGATTTACCGGTGGATATCGGAATTGAACCTGATTTAAAGGGTGACGGTGCCGACAAACGCAACGTTTTGTGGGCTGGCGGCGTTAGCTTGATTTTGCCAGATAAAACTTACTATGAAGCGGACAACCCTAACGGACCGCAACTGATGAAAATCTTTACCGAAATGATGAACCAGCTTTTGGTAAAAATTGGCAAAACTCCCGAAGAAGCCCATACCATTGTTGAACAAGCAAAACGGTTTGATGCTAGCTTGGCACCATACCGTAAAAACTCGGAAGAACTTAGTGACGTTGCCAAACTTTATAATCCAATGGAATTTACGCAGTTTGCGGACGAAGTTCAAAGCATCGACGTTAAAAAATTAGTTCAAGAATTGTTAGGCACGCAACCAAAACAAATCATCGTTACCGAACCCCGGTTCTATGAAAACCTCAACCAAGTGGCTAATGACGAGACTTTTGCCGACTTTAAGAGCTGGGCATACGTTAACATGGTCCGTTCTTTGACGGGTTACCTTAGCGAAGAGTTTCGGCAAATTGGTGGAATGTACGGCAGGGCGTTGTCCGGACAGAAAGTTTCCATGCCACAAGAAAAGAGTGCCTTTTACTTAGCACGTCGGACGTTTAGTCAAGTAGTTGGCGAATATTATGGTCACCGATACTTTGGGGAAGCTGCTAAAAAAGACGTTCATGAGATGGTGGTTGCCATGATTAACGTTTACGAAAAGCGCTTGGCAAACAACGACTGGCTAGGGGAAGCTACCAAACAAAAGGCAATTAAGAAGTTACGCTCTTTGAAAATTTTGGTAGGTTATCCAGACGAATTGAAGCCGGTGTATAAGAAATTAAAGACGAAGACTGCGGTACAGGGGGGCAGTCTAGTTGAAAATGTACAAAACTTCTCCCGGATTTTCCTTGAAGATCAGTTAGAAAAGTATGGTAAAAAAGTTGACCGTAGCGAATGGCACATGAGTGCAGATACGGTCAACGCGTACTATTCTCCCGAGGGTAACTTAATCTGTTTCCCAGCGGCAATTTTACAAGCACCGTTCTACAGCTTGAAGCAGACTGCTAGCCAAAACTACGGCGGAATTGGTGCGGTGATGGCTCATGAAATTTCGCACGCCTTTGATCCTAACGGGGCCCTCTTTGACGAATATGGCAACATGGACAATTGGTGGACGCAAGCTGACTTAGATCACTTCCATAAACTATCCGAAGCCATGGTTCAGGAATTTGATGGACTACCATTTGCGGGTGGCAAAGTTAACGGTAAGTTGGTGGTAACGGAAAACGTTGCTGATGATGGCGGGCTTAGTGCGGCATTAGAGGCGACAAAAGCAACCGACGACCCTAACTTGAAGGAATTCTTTACAAATTGGGCGCGAATTTGGCGGACTAAGGCAACTCCAGAGCGAGAACAATTACTGCTAGCTATCGACGTTCACGCCCCATCTAAACTGCGGGCAAACGTTCAAGTACAAAATTTCCAAGAATTTTACGATACTTTTGACGTAAAGCCTGGCGATGGAATGTACATGGCCCCAGAAAAACGGGTGCAAATCTGGTAATTCAGGGGTTAGCGCAGTAAAATCGTTGGATAATGAAGATAAACATAATTTGGTTGAATAAAAGGCCGTTTAGTGAAGTAGTGTTAACTTCGCTAAACGGCTTTTTAGGTAGCGGCCAAGGAAACCTAGCAGGGATGATTCACTAGTGGGTCTGTCGGTAACAATATTATTAGGGGACGGTTGAATTAGCTTAGAAAACCCAGCAGAAAGCCGCGGCTAAGTAAATTAAGATGTTTTAAAACTAAATGTTTGATTAGATTTCTAATTGTGTTATCATTATGCCACAAAATAAAAAAGCGTGGGAGACGAGTAAATTATTTTGCGCTAACAGTGAGTCAAGAAATAGTGGAAACTTGATTAGTGGCAATTTAGTCGAATAACACTCCCGTAAGCTCCAGGCTGAAATGTAGCGCGCACAGATTAGGCTTGGACGTTGCCGGTCCGTTACCACCGGAGCGTATGTTAGTACGTGTTTTGAGGTGATCCGTTCTGATGAATGGGTAACTTGGGTGGTACCGCGAAAGTCTTTCGTCCCTAGTATTCTGGGGGTGGAAGGCTTTTTATTTTGTAATTAATCTCAAAAGGAGTGAGGAAAATGCATTTAATAATTCCAGAAAAATATGATCCAAAATTAACGGTGCGCGAAACTCAAGGAGCAATTCGGTTTATAAGGGAAACTTTCCAAGATGAATTTGGTAAAAAAATGAACTTATCCAGAGTTTCAGCACCAATGTTTGTTGAACGTTCCACCGGACTTAATGATGATTTAAACGGAATGGAAAATCCGGTATCTTTTACAATGCAGGACCTCCCCGAACATAAAATTGAAATTGTACATTCCTTGGCGAAATGGAAAAGGATGGCCTTAGCACGCAACGGTTTTGGATTGCACGAAGGGATTTATACCAACATGAATGCAATTCGTAAAGACGAAGATTTAGATAATTTGCATTCTATATACGTTGACCAATGGGATTGGGAGAAAATTATTACTCCGGAAGAACGGACCGAAGCAGTTTTGCAGGATACCGTCCGGAAAATTTTTCAAGTTATTAAGCATATGGAACATGAGGTTTGGTATAAATATCCACAGGCCGCGTACCAATTACCTGAAAAAATTCATTTTATAACCACTCAAGAATTAGAAGATCGTTGGCCGGAAAAAAGCCCTCAAGAACGAGAAAAGGCGATTACTCAGGAACTAGGCTGCGTTTTTCTAATGAAAATTGGTGGCCCACTGCGGTCGGGAACCCGACATGACGGTCGCGCTCCGGACTATGATGATTGGAACTTAAATGGTGACATTTTGTTTTGGTACCCGCCTTTACAATGTGTCTTAGAACTTTCTAGTATGGGGATTAGAGTTGACGAAAATGCACTTCGTCGGCAACTGAAAATGGCTAATGCTGAAGAGCGGAGTAAACTTCCTTTTCACAAAGCTTTGTTGCAGGGGAAACTTCCGTACACCATTGGAGGCGGGATCGGACAATCTCGGCTATGCTTACTACTATTAGGTAAAGCTCACGTTGGGGAAGTACAAGCCAGTATCTGGCCACAAACAATGGTTGAACAATGTAAAGCTGCGGGAATTCAGCTTTTATAAGGGAACGCTAAGGCATTTAGGATGATTAATATAGTGAAATTTAAAACTGCGTTATTGGTCGTCCCAATAACGTAGTTTTTATGTTTAGTTGACCCATTATGGGTGCTACCTAACTAGGGACAATAGAAAAGCATTTGATGTATTTTTGGTAGAAACCGAACATTATTGACGGTTGAATTATTTCTATATCGCACTTTACTTATTTTAAGGATTAGAGTAGACTATATCAACGTGCTTTTTTGTTTAAATCGAACTAAAAGGAGAAAGAGTTTTGAAGAATATCGCTAAGTATTTTCAATTCGAACAATTGAAGACGAATTTTAAAACCGAGATTATTGCGGGAATCACTACCTATATCTCGATGGTTTACATTATGTTTGTAAACCCCAATGTTTTAGGAGCTTCGGGGATGGACAAGGGGGCAATTTTTACCGCCACTGCCTTGGCTAGTGCAATTGGTTGTTTCTTGATGGGGATTTTAGCAAACTATCCGATTGCCTCCGCACCGGCTTTAGGGATCAACGCCTTTTTTGCTTATTCGGTAGTAATTGGAATGAAGGTGCCTTGGCAAACCGCTTTGGCCGGAGTGTTCGTGGCGTCACTAATTTTCTTGTTGATTACGATTTTTAAATTGCGAGAATTAATTATCAATGCCATTCCTGCGGATTTAAAACACGCTATTTCGGCAGGAATTGGAATGTTTGTAGCCTTTCTAGGATTGAGCCAAGGTGGTTTGGTGGTTGCTAACCCAGACACCATGGTTGGTTTGGGTTCGTTTACTACACCGGCCACCTGGATTACCGTGTTTGGTTTAGTGGTTACCATTATCTTAATGGTTCGGCGAGTTCCAGGCGCCATCTTCTTTGGAATGGTCTTGACCACGTTATTTGGAATGGTAACTGGAGTAATTCACGCCCCTACGCACTTGGTAGCCGCAGCGCCAAGTTTAAAACCAACTTTTCTAACGGCGGTTTCCCACGTTGGCGACATTAACACCTTGCAACTCTGGGTGGTGGTCCTGACCTTCTTATTGGTAACCTTCTTTGATACAGCAGGGACGTTAGTTGGTTTAGCTACCCAAGCAGGATTTATGAAGGACAATAAAATGCCTCGCGTTGGGAAGGCTTTGATGTCGGATTCGACCGCCATGCTAACGGGTTCATTATTAGGAACTTCGCCGGTGGGTGCCTTTGTAGAATCATCGGCCGGCATCGCGGTGGGTGGCCGTTCTGGTTTTACCGTAGTAATTACCGGAATTATGTTTATTTTGGGAATCTTTTTCTCCCCGCTATTAACGGTGGTAACTTCTCAAGTAACCGCACCAGCGTTGATTATTGTCGGAGTTTTAATGGCCCAACAAACGCGTGAAATTAATTGGGACCGTCTAGAAATCGCGATTCCAGCCTTTTTAATTATCATCGGGATGCCATTAACGTACAGTATTTCAGACGGAATGGCCTTAGGAATTATTAGCTACCCAATTGCGATGATTGCCGCTAAGCGTGGTAAAGAAGTTCATCCGTTGATGTACGGGTTGTTCTTCGTCTTTATTGGGTTTATCGCAATTCTTAACGTTTAAAAACCAATATAACCAGATTAAGTGTTGAACCTAAAACAAAGGGGAGACACTTTTTTAGTAAATAGAATGCTTTTGACTATCCTGAGTTAAAAAGTCATAATTGACTACGGATTATTTAGAATAACTTAGGAACCCCAATTTACCACAAAGCGTGCGTTAAACGGCGGTTCACAGAAACTTAATTTTTGAGGTGGCAAATGGCAAAACAGAAGTATTACGTTGTAAAAATTGGTAAGCGTCCTGGAATTTATCGGACTTGGGCAGAAGCAGAAGCGCAGGTGAAGGGCTTTTCTGGTGCGAGCTACAAAAGCTTTGGAACACTGGAAGAAGCTGAGCAGTGGCAAGCTGGTAAAGAGGTTAAACCAGTAAAATCAACTAAGTCAGGCGTTTCTCGGAAATCAACGCAAGTTCCACAAAAAGATCCCCAAATCCCTACCGACCGGGTACTTTTATATACGGACGGTGGTTCGCGGAATACGGGTACCGTAAAAGGTGGTCATGTACGTCAAGCGGATCTAGCAGCTTGGGCATATCTATTAAAAAATGGCGACCAAGAATATTCTCAATCAGGCGGGGAGTTTGGTGCCACTAATAACCGGATGGAATTGACGGCTCTTTGGCGGGGGCTAGAAACGGCGTTGGCGAAGCTAGGCAAAGATGCACCGGTTACGGTTATTTCGGATTCCAAGTACGTTTTAAACGCCATTACTAAGAAATGGCTCGCGGGCTGGCAACGACGCGGCTGGAAAAAGTCTACTGGAGAACCGGTAGCCAATCAAGAACTCTGGCAACAAATCGCCCACTTGCTACCGCAATTTACTGATTTACAGTTTGCGTGGACGAAGGGTCACGCTACCAATCAGGGAAATATTTTTGTTGACCATAAATTAAATAAAATGATGGATTATATGGAAGAAAAGGGCATGGTTCCCGTAGATGATAAGCTTCCAAAATAATTGCAACTAAATTAAAAACACCACATCGTGGACGGACGTTACGTCAACCATGATGGGGCGCTTTAGTAATTAAAGACGCTTTAAATTTTATCGTTAGGGGTTAACTGGTAGTGTCGGATAGTTCCCTCCGTTTTAGTCAGGGAAAAACCCGCCTCTTCGAACAGCTGAACTTGTAGGGCATCTTCTTGGGCAACATTTGCGTTAATTTGGGATAGTTCTAATTCCTGAAACGCAAAAGTGATCAGCCGCTTTAGGACTTCTGTCATTGCAGAAGTCAGGGAAGCTACGTCAGGTAAGGTGAATTGGAGAGTGGCCTGTTTAGAATCAGCAGTAAATTCGGTTAATCCAACAATACCAACGAACTGCTGATCAACGCGACGGGTAATCCCCCACACTAAGGCTTGGTTATTCATCACTAGTCGCATTACTTGGTTGACGTAAGCAACCGTATCGGTAAGCTCTTGGTCGGCAGCGCGTTGTTCTAGTTGCGCAATTTGAGCTTGACTTCGGAGGGCAAAAATATCTTTTACTTTAGCTTTAGTGAGCCAATCAAGTCCGTAATGGTCGGTCAAGATGGGATGGTAAAATTCAAATTTCTTCATGGTGATCCCCCTGTAAAATAGTACGAAAGAACCCGGTAGTTTTTAGCAATTAATAAACTAATTGCTAGAAGTTACACGGGTTCTTTTTTATGAATTATGAAACGGGCCGCCGGGCTTATTTGGTTTTCATAAAGTCGGTGATGCGCTTTAAGTCATCGTCGGTCGGCGTGTACGAGTTTTCCTTGATTCGGTGAATCTTTTCCACGGATAGATGTGTTCCGAAAGCAACGTCAGCATCCGTTAGGTTGTTTTTCTTTTGGAAATTGATAATTTTTTCCGCAAATTCTGTTACGCCATTCATAATGAATCCCTCCATAAAGTTTCCATCTATGTATGATAAATCCTATCATAGTTACCAAGTTAAACCTAGTAAACTAAATCGATAACTGATGATTTTTATCAAGACTATCTTTATTATAACGCTCTTCTTCATAAATGCTTAGCGGAGTTGCTGGTATTCGTTTTCGAAGAAACTGTTTTTGGCATATACCATGGCAATTGGGCGCCTAATATCAAGTCCTTTAACGGGGAGTGTCACTAGGGATTGGTCTTCAAGCTGAGGCTTAACTAGAGAACGGTACATAAAGCTTACGCCCAAGCTTTGAAGCAAGTTAACGATTCCGCCGGAACTTCCAAATTCAATCACTTGAGCGAAGTCGTCTTTTTTGACGTTGAATGCACTCGCCCAATCTTCGAAAACTTTTCGGGTTCCTGAACCGGTTTCCCGAAGCAATAGCGGTTCATCCAATAAATCGGCTAACGTAAGTGAAGAACGTTGGGCGAGTGGTGACGACGCGCGGGTGACCGCAACAAATTCTTCGGTAGTGATCGTTTGACTACTGTATAAGGATTTATCAAAGTTGCCCTCTAAAATGCCGATGTCTAGCTTGCCTGCGTCAATTTGGGACAAAATGGCGCGGGTGTTGGCAACCGTGCATTGGATATGGGTGTAGCGATCGTGCCACTTTTGCAATAATTGGGGCGCCATAAAAATGCCGACCGAATGAGTCACACCCACTCGCAAATTGGTGGCCTTAGCAGGGTGACGTAACCGTTGTACAAGTTGGTCTTCTTGGTGTTGGGTGGTCTCAATGAACCGGGCTAGCGCTTGTCCGGCAGGGGTGATGCTTAAGTGGGGATGTCGATACTTCACTAATTTTAGTTGGAGTTCGTTTTCTAAACTCTTAACCTGTTGGGAAACTGCAGGCTGGGTAATAAATAATTCCTTAGCGGTTTTCGTGTAGGATTTATTTTTCGACAATAAAGCGAACGTGGCGTAGCGGTTATCAATCATGGAAATTCTCCCTATAAGTAATATCTATAGACTGATTATATATTATAATTATATTTTATTCACTAACTTTGATAGGATAATTAATGTGCTAGAAAACGAGTAACCCTAAAAGTATTCGCTAGGGTTTACAAAATAATTAAAGAGAAAAGGAGAATTGTTATGGCAAAGTTGGTGAAGGAAAAAAGCTTTTGGACAGCCATCGGGGTAACGTTACTTTGCGCGTTGGCCGGTAGCTTACTGGCCCAATTACCATATTTTAGTTTAATTGGTGCCTTAGTAATTTCATTAGTTTTAGGAATGTTGGTACAGTTTAGCCCGCGGGTTGTGGAAAAATCTCAGAAGGGAACCGGATTTATTTCTAATAAATTTTTACGTTTGGGGATCATCCTTCTAGGATTTAAGTTGAATTTGATTGATTTGGCGCATGCGGGAGTAAAAACCATCTTGTTAGCTGTTTTGGTGGTTACGCTGACAATTTTAGTGGTTTACAATTTAGCGCGGAAATTTAATGTGGAATCTAATTTAGCAATGCTCGTGGCAAGTGGGACCGGAATTTGTGGGGCGGCCGCAGTAATGGGGATTTCGCCTCAAATCCAGGTGCCAGCTGATCAAGAAGAACAAAAGCGCGAAGACGAAGTTATGGCAATCGCCGTAGTAGCAATTTTAGGAACGGTCTTTACTTTTATTGAGATTGGATTAAAGTCATGGTTACATTTGACACCGACCCAATTTGGGGTGGTTGCTGGTGGATCACTTCATGAAATTGCGCACGCGGTGGCCACTGGTGGCGCAGGCGGACCGGTCAGTTTGGATACGGCCATTATTACTAAACTTTCGCGGGTGCTCTTGTTGGCTCCGGTAGCCTTGATTATTGGTTTCTGGCACCGACGGAACAATGAAGTTAACGTTGCTAGCCAAACGAAGGGCAAGCTCCCCATTCCTTGGTTCATGGGCGGATTCATTCTCGCTAGTGTTGTCGGAACTTTCTTACCACTAGGCGCAGGCGTTTTGGCAGGCTTAGTTAAGCTGGCTTACATTTTCTTGGGGATGGCAATGGCGGCCTTAGGGATGTCGGTAAACTTCCGGGTAATCTTAAAACGCGGTAAGGGACCGTTTGCGGCAGCAACAATCGGTTCGGTATTGTTATTAATTTTCGTAATTATGGCAAGCAAGTGGTTCTTCTAGAATTTAAAGACATCGGTTATTAAAAAATGAGAGTCGGACAAAAGCCGGGAAGTTTGTGAGCATTAACTGGAAATCGACTTATGCTTGGATTGGGTATAATAGTCATTTTTTGTTAAGCGAGAAAAATTGGCTTTTGGCGTACATTGGGTTTTATTAAAACCCACGCAAAAAATGTTTTTCGAGAATTTTCCATTCTTGAAAAACATTTTTTTAGTTTCTCCTCAGTTCCAATCTTTGTTAGGGATGTTTTTCTGCAGCTGAGTCAAAACGTGCTTTTGGCCCCAACTTTTTCCGGTTAATCAAATAAGGGACTCAATCGCCAAACCCACGATTAAGCCCCTTATTCCATTAATCCTGGGTGTTTTTCTGCAGCTGAGCCGAAACGTGTTCCAGCCCCCATGGTTCTGCGGTTAACCAAATTTTGGAGTAGTTCTCTGCAGTTAAGTCAAAACGTGCTTTTGACCCCAACTTTTTCCGGTTAATCAAATAAGGGACTCAATCGCCAAACCCACGATTAAGTCCCTTATTCCATTAATCCTCAAAAGCTGACCGGGGCCAAGAGCACTCTACACCATTATCCCCATCATCACCGGCACCATTATTAGTGATAATAACGTGGATTCCGTCACCATAATTGATGCAAAATCGGCATCCGCATCGTACAGCTTGGCGACTACTGGCGCATTCGTCATTACCGGCATGCATGATTGTAAAATGAAGACTTGCTTCATGATTAGGGGCATGGAACTTGGCATTACTAACAGAGCCATTAAGCTTGGCGCAAAAACAAACCGGCCGAGTAAAACGCCCAAATTGTCTTTTTGGAAACGCATATTGCGCAACCCCGCATCGTAAACGGAAACCCCAATAAACAGCATGGATAACGGGATGGTCAGTCCTCCTAAGTATGTGAAGCTAGACGATAAAAAACTAGGTAGGTGAATATTTAGAACGATCAGGACGATTCCAATCATAAATCCTAAAAGAGGGGCTGAGAAAATCTTTTGCAAAGTGCTTTTTAGACTGATTTTGGTTTGGCGCTGTTGGTCACGTTGGATGAAGTAAACCCCTAACGTCCAAAAAATGGTCGTATTAGCCATGTAATAAACCAACACGTAAGGCAAGCTGCGTTCTCCGAAGATTGCTAGGTTAATGGGCAACCCGACAAAAACGGTGTTGGAGTTAAAAAACATGGAAGTGAACAGGCCTTGATGGCGCGGGTCAACGTGAATTAAGCGCACAATTAACCAAGCAAGTCCCATTAAAATGAACATCGATAGGACTGGATACCACAGATTGGGTAGCAGTTTAAAAAGTTCTGTTTTAGTAAAATCTTTGGTAATTGAAGTGATCATGTAAGGTGGCAGGGCCACTTGGGTAACTAGTTTAGCAAGCAGTTTTTTGGAATCCTCGTTAAACCAGTGCCGAGAAGCTAAATAGTACCCTACGGCAACCATGATGATGATTACCAGTACCCCTTGAATACTTTGTAATAAAATCGCACTCACCCCTAATTTGTTTTCTAGTCTATTTTAGCGCAATATCCATGGTAAAATTGAACTTAATTAGTAATCAAATGGGGGAAATGAGCATGGCAATCATTCAAGTACCACACGACTTGACCGAAGTGCGGGTTAAAAAAGAACAACTAAAGGAGCAAGGCCAAACGGTCACTGAAGAGCTGTTAATTCAACAAGCAATCCAGGATAATGCCCAACACTTATTAGACGACATTTTGGACGGGCACTACTTTACTTGTAAATTAGAAAATGACGAGTTGGTAGTCTATGACGTGATTAACGCGCCCACTGGTAAAGTTGCACCTCGCGGAACCAGCTTTGCTGAGGATTTCGCACAAGATGCGGATGGCCTCTGGGACTACTTGGATAAACAGTTAAGTAAGATTGCTGGCGGACGTTAGTAACCCAACAAGGAGGATGTTATGACGGAGATTCGATTAATTGCAAGCGACATCGACGGAACTTTTTTAAATGACCAGCGGGAGTTTGACCGGTCACGTTTTCAGGCTCAACTAGACGAACTTAGTCGCCGACAAATTAAATTTGTGGTTGCTAGTGGAAATCAATTGGCCCACTGTCAGGAAGTTTTTGAGGGAATAGAAGGCGACCTGACTTTCGTAGCTGAAGACGGTGCCCTAACCGTTGAGCAAGGAAAAGTTTTGGATGACAATCCCCTTAAACCGGCCTTACTGCACGATGCGTTGGATTATTTAATGAGCACACCGGAGTTCGCCGAAGCAAAACTGATTTTGTCGACCCGTCAACAAGCGTTCACTAATATGGTGCCTAGTGACGCCGATTGGAAAGACAGCGCGTATTTTTATCAACACCTTACGCCGGTGGAAAAACTAGCGGCGGTAAACGAGCCAATTTACAAGATTGACATTCATTGGAGTGGGCTAACGGACGTGCGCCCCCAAGCCGAGCAGTTAAAAAACGCGCTAGGCGATGACCTTGGTTGCGTGATGAGTGGATTGGGTGGCATGGACGTCACCATGCCGCACGTGACGAAGGCTTATGGGCTGACCCAATTGCAGAACTTGTGGCAGATTTCCATGGACGAAACCATGGCCTTCGGCGACACACAAAATGACGAAGCAATGTTACAACACGCCCGGCTAGGTTATGCAATGAAAAACGCGGAACCAGAAGCTAAAAAAGCAACGAAGCTAATCACAAAATTGGACAATAACCACAGCGGCGTTTTAGACATGATTGAGCGGTTGTTAGCCGGGGAGATTAAGTAGTTAACTACGCGGATTCTTCAAAATACAAGTAAAATGGAAGCTGAGAAGGAACTGAAATTATTTTGGTATATTGACTTTAATAGAGCCACACCTGCGCCAAAATTCAGTTTGTTTCGTTTATAATCTCAAAACGACTATTATGCTAAATACAAGCACAATGGTCGTTTTTTAGTTAATGCTCATAAACTACCCGACTTTTGTCCCACGCTTTATTGTTTACCATATCGTGGCTTGACATTTAAATTCAGGGGTGTATCATTGATAAAAATTAATCGAGTCGCTTTAAGTTGATCCCGAGAGGTCAACAAGCTAACGGAGTCGCCATCGGTAGGTGGAATGGACGCGGTTAGCGCCGGCCATTTTACTTACTGGTGGTTTTTTTGTACCCAAAATAGCGATTTCGAAATCCAAATAAAGGGGTTCAAACATGACGGAAACACAAACTCAAGCAGCAATTATTCAGCAGTTACTGGAATTGCAGGCGATTCAGGTAAAGCCTGACGCACCGTTTACGTACGCCAGTGGAATCAAGTCGCCAATCTATACCGACTTGCGAATGACGATTAGTAAACCCACGTTACGTAAACAAATTGCCACGGGGCTCAGCGAACTAGTTCGGCAATTTTATCCGACGGCAACGGTGATCGGCGGGGTGGCAACGGCTGGGATTCCGCACGCCGCGTGGGTTGCTGCAGAACTCGAATTACCATTGATTTACGTCCGCGCTAAGCCCAAGGATCACGGAGCGGGTAAGCAGATTGAGGGGACTTTGCAAGCCACTGACCAAGTGGTGTTGATTGACGATTTGATTTCAACCGGCGGCAGCGTGCTTAAGGCTGGCAAGGCGGTTCACCAGACCCCCGCTCAACTGCTAGGGGTCGCGAGTATCTTTAGTTACCAGCTTCCGGACGCACGCCAAAACTTTGCGGCTGAGGAAACCCAGTTACATAGTTTGATTGATTATCACCAACTAATTGATCATTTAGCTACGCAACAACAACTAACCCCTGCCCAGTTAGATTCGGCCCGTACTTGGCATCGGGATCCGTGGCAATGGGGCGCAACTACAACAATTAAATAAGATTTAGTTTCAATTAAATCGGTTTCCCGAGAGGAACCAATTGAATCGGCTTTTTTAGGCTACCTTCCAAGCAAATTCAATTGGCAGGTAGCCTTTTTTGATAACTTAAGGAGGAAAAAATAATGAATATGCATGACTTAACTACGGTAGAAAACTTTAACGAAGCGGACGTATTACACAAAATTAAATTGGCAGAAGAATTCAAGAAGGGTAAGAAGGTGCAATTAAAGCGCCCGGTTTACGCAATGAACCTCTTCTTCGAAAACAGCACCCGAACCCACACCAGCTTCGAAATGGCTGAACAACGCTTAGGTATGAAAATGTTGGAATTTGAGGTACAAACTAGTTCGGTTTCCAAAGGTGAAACACTGTTGGATACGGTGAAAACCATTGACGCGATTCGAACGGACGTGGCGGTAATTCGCCATCCCCAAAACGATTACTACGAACCAATTTTGGACGAAAATTTAGACATCAGCATCGTCAACGCGGGCGACGGTAGCGGACAACACCCATCCCAATCGTTACTAGACATGATGACGATTTACGAGGAATTCGGTCGTTTTGCGGGCTTGAAGGTGGCCATTACCGGTGACATCGCCCATTCGCGGGTCGCGCGTTCTAACGCAATGCTGCTAAATAAGCTGGGCGCACAAGTTTACTTTGCGGGTCCTGAAGAATGGATGGCCGAAGACCTAGCTGACTACGGTACTTATCGGCCGATTGACGAACTGGTTGACCAAGTCGACGTCATGATGTTGCTGCGAATTCAAAAAGAACGGATCCAGGATCGCGACAATTTACGAATGGAAGTTCAGGATTATTTGACCAACTACGGTTTGACTAAGCAACGGGCAGAACGGATGCAACCACACGCGATTATCATGCACCCCGCTCCGGTTAACCGCGGAATTGAAATTGAAAGCAAACTGGTGGAATGCCAACGTTCACGGATCTTTAAACAAATGACCAACGGGATGTATATGCGGATGGCAATTTTGACCGACGTGCTAAACGCGAAAAACTTGGTGATGGGGGCGTAAGCAAATGCGAACCTTGATTAAAAACGGCCGGGTGATCTCTAACGGACAACTGCAAAAGGCGGACGTCCTGGTGGAGGGTCAACAAATTAGTGCGATTGCTCCCCAACTTGCGGAGTCGACGGTTGCCGAACGGGTTATTGACGCCCAAAACCAACTAGTACTTCCGGGATTGGTGGACGTGCACGTTCACTTTCGGGATCCCGGGTTAACCGAAAAAGAAGACGTAACTACCGGCAGCCAAGCGGCGCTGCGGGGTGGATACACCACGGTATTGACGATGCCCAACGTGGATCCGGTCCCTGATGACCCAGCACGGTTAACTAAAATGATTGCGCATAACCAACGGGTTGGTCGGGTGCACATTGGACAATACGCGGCGGTAACTAAAAAGCGGACCAGCGATCAGTTGGTAGACTTTGCAGCTCTTAAAGAAGCGGGCGCAGTGGCCTTCAGTAACGATGGTAACGGGGTTCAAAGCGCACAAACGATGTATCAGGCTATGCAAGCTTTGCAAAAAATTGACTTGCCGCTAGCGGCCCACGTAGAAGACGAATCCCTTATGCAGCACGGGGTGATGAATGCTGGGGCGCGTGCCCAAGAACTAGGTTTACCCGGCATCGACGAACTGGCAGAAACGGCGCAGTTAGCCCGGGATTTAGAAATCGCACGGAAAACGGGTGTACACTACCACGTTTGCCACGTTTCTACGGCACGGAGCGTGGAATTGATTCGGCGAGCCCAACGTGACGGAGTGTGGGTAACTGCCGAAGTCGCGCCGCACCACCTCTTCTTGGATGAACAGATGATTACTAAGGATAATCCGATGTTAAAGATGAACCCCCCGTTGCGCCGGTTAGCGGACCGGCAAGCGTTACTTGCGGGATTGCTGGACGGTACGATTGGTATGGTGGCTACCGACCACGCCCCGCACACGGACGCGGATAAGACGGGGGCAATGAAAACGGCGGCCTTTGGAATTACCGGATTGGAAACCGCCTTTGCCTTGCTTTACACCAAGCTAGTTAAATCGGGAATTTGTTCGGTCGTTCAATTGGTCAACTGGATGAGTACCAACCCTGCGCAAGCCTTTCGATTAGGGGACGCAGGTAATTTAACGGTAGGCGCGGTGGCGGATTTAACGATTGTGGACGTGGATCACGAATATGAAATTGACGCTGCGGCGATGGCATCGAAGGGGCACAACAGCCCGTTTGTTGGTCAACGAGTTTATGGTCAACCCCAACTCACGATGGTTGCGGGACAAATCAAGTTTGAACGAAGGGGCATTTTAAAATGAAGCGTTATTTAGTTTTAGAAGACGGCACGGTTTATCTGGGGACGGCAATCGGCACCAATCAGGAACGCATCGGCGAACTAGTTTTTAATACCGGAATGAGCGGATACCAAGAGTCCTTAACCGACCAATCGTATAACGGAGAAATTTTAATGTTTACGTACCCGCTGATTGGCAATTATGGAATTAACCGTGACGATTGGGAATCGATCCGTTCTAGTTGCGCGGGAGTGGTGGTTCACGAAGTTGCACGGCGGGCTAGTCACTGGCAAATGAAGATGACTTTTGAAGAGTTTTTAATCCAACAAGAACTCCCCGGAATTAGTGGAATTGACACCCGGGCGGTAACCCGGCACATTCGCGAACACGGGGCGATGAAGGCGGCGCTAGTTAACGAAGTCCGCGACGGTCTGGTGGAACAAATCCGACAATTTAAACCAGACGCACACCCAATTGAACAAAGCGCAACGCCCAGGCCGTATCCTAATCCAGCAACCGGTCGGAAGGTGGTCGTGGTGGACTTTGGTCTCAAGTATTCCATCTTAAGGGAACTTGCGCAACGGAATTGTAACGTAATGGTGCTGCCCTACGATGCGGATGCACAAACGGTCTTAGCAAATAATCCGGACGGGGTGCTTTTAAGCAACGGACCGGGGGACCCCGAAGCAGTTCCAGATAGCGTGTTGCAAATGATTCGCACGGTGGAAAAACAAGTGCCCGTGTTTGGCATCTGTATGGGACACCAACTCTTTGCCCGGGCGAACGGCGCCCGGACGATGAAATTAAAGTTTGGTCATCGAGGATTTAACCATCCGGTGCGCAATTTAGCTACTGGGCGAATCGACTTAACTTCGCAAAACCACGGCTACGCGGTGGACCGCACTTCGGTTGCCGCGACCGATTTGACGATTACCCACGAAGAAATTAACGATGAATCGGTGGAAGGATTACGTCACGAAAAGTACCCGGCTTTTTCAGTACAGTTTCACCCAGACGCGGCACCCGGGCCACACGATGCGGTAGGTCTTTTCGACCAATTCATGCGGTTGATTGACCAACGGAAAAAATTAATGGAGGTGCGCTAATCATGCCTAAGCGAACGGATTTAAATAAAATTTTGGTGATTGGATCAGGACCAATCATTATTGGTCAGGCGGCCGAATTTGACTATTCTGGTACCCAAGCGTGCCTGTCGTTAAAAGAACTCGGCTACCAAACGGTGTTGGTTAACTCAAATCCAGCGACCATCATGACCGATACGGACGTGGCGGATAAGGTTTATATTGAACCACTCACCCGGCAATTCGTATCCCAAATCATTCGCAAAGAGCGCCCGGATGCCATTTTGCCAACCCTCGGAGGTCAGCAAGGGCTTAACATGGCGATGGAACTAGCCGAATCAGGAATTCTAAAGGAACTAAATATTGAGCTATTAGGAACTAAATTAGACGCAATCGACCAAGCAGAAGATCGCGAACGGTTTCGGTCGTTAATGAAGGAACTTGGTGAACCAGTTCCTGACTCCGCAATTGCGACCACGGTTGCTGAAGCGGTCGACTTCGCTAAGCAAAGTGGCTTCCCCGTAATCGTCCGGCCCGCCTTTACAATGGGCGGCACCGGCGGCGGAATCGCTAATGACGAAACGGAACTTCGGAAAATTGCCGCCAACGGACTCACCCTTTCGCCAGTGACCCAAGTGCTGATCGAACAAAGCATTGCCGGAATGAAGGAAATTGAGTTTGAAGTAATGCGGGACCACGCCGATAACGCGATCGTGGTTTGCAACATGGAAAACTTTGATCCGGTAGGGATTCATACCGGAGACTCAATTGTTTACGCACCGGTTCAAACCTTAAGCGACCGGGAAGTTCAAGAGTTGCGGGACGCGGCGCTGCGGATTATTCGGGCGTTAAAAATTGAGGGAGGATGCAACGTTCAGTTTGCCCTTGACCCAGTCCAGAATCGGTACTACGTGATTGAAGTCAATCCGCGGGTAAGTCGGTCAAGCGCGCTAGCTTCTAAGGCAACCGGCTATCCAATTGCCAAGGTGGCGGCGAAAATTGCCGTTGGATTGCAACTCGACGAAATTTTGAATCCGGTGACCGGCTCGACTTACGCGGAATTTGAACCAGCGCTTGATTACGTGGTCTGCAAAATTCCCCGGTGGCCGTTCGATAAATTTGCCAACGCCGATCGCCGCTTAGGTACCCAAATGAAGGCGACCGGGGAAGTAATGGCGGTTGGTCGCACCGTTGAGGAAGCCACCCAAAAGGCGTTGCGCTCCCTCGACATTGACGTGACGGAGCTCCATGATGAACGCTTAGCTAACTTAAGCGACACAGAGTTACTTGCTGGAATCAAAGTAGCCCGAGACGACCGGCTATTCTACCTTTACGAAGCGTTGCGCCGCGGCGAGTCGTTGACTAAATTAGCACAATTAACTAAGATTAGCGTTTATTTTTTGGATAAATTACTACATATTTATGAAATTGAAACGGCGTTGCAGGAACACCCCTTTGCAACCGAATGGCTAACCGATGCTAAGCGGTATGGGTTTGCGGATACTACGGTTGCCCGGCTTTGGCAAACTACTGCGGACCGGGTGCGCGAATTTCGGCAACAAACTGGAATTCAGCCAGTGTACAAGATGATTGATACTTGTGCAGGGGAGTTTGCTTCCAGCACGCCATATTATTACAGCACCTACGAATTTGAAAACGAAAGTCAAGTTTCAGAAAAGCCCTCCATCCTAGTGCTGGGGTCGGGCCCGATTCGGATTGGGCAGGGGGTTGAATTTGACTACGCCACGGTCCATTCGATTCAAGCAATTCGCCAAATGGGTTACGAAGCCATCGTGGTAAATAACAACCCGGAAACCGTTTCGACCGACTTTTCAATGTCTGACAAACTATATTTTGAGCCGTTAACTGTCGAAGAGGTGCTTAACGTAATCGAGTTAGAGCAACCTAAGGGCGTAATCGTCCAATTTGGTGGCCAAACCGCGATTAATTTAGCTGAGGCTTTAGCGGACCATGGAGTCCCCGTTTTAAGGACCGCGGTGGAAGACGTGAACCGTGCCGAAGATCGGGATGAGTTTAACCAGTTAATCACGGAAAACCAGTTCCGACAACCCGAAGGTCGCACTGCTACTACGGTTCCAACGGCAATTACGGCGGCTAATCAAATCGGTTATCCGGTGGTTGTCCGTCCAAGTTACGTTCTAGGGGGCCGGGCGATGGAAATTGTCCACAACCAGGCTGAATTGGAAAACTACATGCACACCGCGGTCCAGGTTTCCCACCAGCATCCGGTTTTGATCGACCAGTATTTGGTGGGGACGGAATGTGAAGTTGACGTGGTTAGCGACGGGCACGACGTGGTAATTCCGGGCATTATGGAACATATTGAACGTTCGGGTGTGCATTCGGGAGATTCAATGGCGGTATATCCAGCCCAAACCCTTTCAACAACCGTACAGAACCAAATTGTGGAAATCGCGACTAAATTGGCCCGTTGCCTACGGTGCGTAGGGCTAATGAACGTTCAATTTATCGTGCACGACGAACAGGTTTACGTGATTGAAGTTAACCCGCGCGCTAGTCGGACGATTCCATTGATTAGCAAGGTCACGGATTTACCACTGGCCCGGATCGCAACGAAGGCCATTCTTGGTCAAATTATTCGGGAACAAGGGCTAACTCCGGGGCTTCACCGACCGGGCAAGTTAATTCACGTGAAGGCGCCGGTCTTCTCCTTCACCAAACTAAACGATGTGGATAGTTTACTAGGACCAGAAATGAAATCCACTGGCGAAGTAATGGGGAGCGACCGCACTTTAGCTAAGGCGCTGTATAAAGCGTTGGAGGGCGCAAAACTTCATTTGCCAGACCACGGCAAAGTTTTACTAACGGTTCGAAATACGGATAAAGAAGAAGTGGTTGGCCTAGCTAAACGTTTCTGGGACCTAGGTTATCAACTGGTGGCTACTGAAGGGACCGCGGCAGTCTTGAAACAAAACGGCTTACCTGTGGAAACGGTGGAAAAGCTGACGGAATCGACCCAAATTTTAAATGAAATCAAAGAACATGAAATTAGAACGGTGATTAACACCATTGCTGACGATCCGGATAGCGCCAACGACGGAATTAAAATCCGACAAACTGCGCTAACCTACGGAGTGCCATTGTTTACCGCCTTGGATACGGTGGATGCCATTTTACAAGTGTTAGAAGCCCAAGCCTTTACTACGGTTCACCTATAAGGAGGAAGATTATGCAACGCTTAGAAACGGAAATTGCGGGAGTAACGTTAAAAAATCCGGTTATGAATGCGAGTGGTACTGCCGCGTATGGTCAGTCCCTGGCGGAGAAAATGGATTTAAACGAATTGGGCGCCTTAGTGATTAAATCGACCACCCAAACTCCCCGAGCAGGCAACCCGTGGCCCACAACGGCGGAAACCAGCGCGGGCTGGCTGAACGCGGTGGGGTTAAAGAATCCGGGGATTGATCATGTATTAAGTGAAGAACTTCCGTGGTTAGCCAATAATTTTCCAACGCTACCGATTGTGGGCAGCGTGGCGGGGAGCACTTTTGAAGAATACGTAACGGTCGCACACCGGATGGCTAGCGCACCGAACGTTAAGTTAATTGAAGTAAACGTCTCCTGCCCGAACGTGAAGGAAGGCGGAATCGCCTTTGGAACGGAACCACGAATGGTACAAGAACTGACCCAAGCAATTAAGGACCAAGTGAACTGTCCGGTGTTAGTTAAACTAACTCCCGCGGTGACCGTCATCGAACCCCTCGTACTTGCTGCCGAAGCGGGTGGAGCGGACGGATTAGTCATGATTAATACGTTGATGGGGATGGAAATTGATCTACACACCCGCAAGCCGCACTTATCAAACGGCACTGGGGGGCTTTCTGGCAAGGCGATTCACCCCCTAGCCGTACGAATGATTCACCAAGCACGTCAAGTAACCGATTTGCCAATTATTGGCGTGGGAGGCGTTTTTACTCCCGCAGATGCGTTAGAATTAATGGTAGCAGGAGCACAAGCAATTCAAATTGGATCCGCAAGTTACGGCAATCCGCGGGCGTGTCACGACGTCATTACGGAATTGCCTGCCGCAATGGATCAATACGGGTTTGAACGGATTGCAGATTTTAAGGTAAAAAATTAACGGAGGCAGAGTAATGGCACAATCCCAAGAACTTCAAACAACCACCAGCAAAAAGCAATTTGATACCGTAATCGTGGGGGCCGGGAGTGCGGGTTTAGTAAGTGCACTCGCGTTAACCGAAGCGGGAAAACAAGTGGTCGTTTTAGAAAAGATGGCCAAGCCTGGCGGAAACTCTATCCGGGCTTCTTCAGGAATGAACGCTGCTAAAACGGCTGTTCAGGAGCACGCGGGGATTAAGGATACTTACGAAGCCTTTTTTGAAGATACCTACCGGGGTGGCGGCCAGCAAAATGACGTGGACATGCTGCGCTATTTTACTAGTCACGCAGCCGAGGCGGTGGATTGGCTAAAAAATCACGGCATTATTTTAGATGATTTGACCTTAACCGGTGGAATGGCGGTAAAGCGGGCGCACCGACCAAGCAGTGCGCCGGCGATTGGTGGTTACTTGATACACCATTTAATAGATGACTTGGCAGAAAAACAGGTGCCGGTGTTTTGTGAAACTAAGGTAGTCAATATTATTCGTACGGAAGCCGGGGATTTTGAGGTGGTTACCGAAAATCCAGCTGGGATTCGAGAAACTCTCCATAGCAAGACGATTATTTTAGCAACCGGAGGCTTTTCGGCCAGCCAAGATTTAATTGGGCACTACCGACCTGATTTACTGCATTACCGCACCACGAACCAACCGGGAGCGACCGGCGATGGACTCCGGCTAGCACAGCAGTTGGGAGCTCAGTTGGTCGATATGGCGGAAGTTCAAGTGCATCCCACCGTTTATCAAGATTCAGTAAAGACCTTTTTAATTGGGGAAACGGTCCGCGGCGAGGGCGCGATTCTCGTTAATCATCAAGGACGCCGGTTCGTTAACGAATTGGCCACCCGTAAAGAAGTTACGGCGGCGATTAACGCGCAAACTCCGGCCAACGCTTTTCTAATTTTTAACCAAGCGTTGATTAACCGGGTGGTTGCCGTCCAATTTTACGACCAAATTGGTTTGGTCACCCATGGTGCAACCCTTGCAGAATTAGCCGACCAATTGGAAATTTCCCAAGCCGCTTTGGATACTACGATGGCAACTTGGCAAACGGTAGTTCACCAACAGCATGATGCAGAATTTGGCCGCACCACCGGCTTGGTAGATGACTTTGCAACCGGGCCTTTTGCGGCGATTCCGGTGGCACCAGCCGTACATTACACGATGGGCGGCTTAAAAGTTAACGTACAAACTCAAGTTTTAGATGATCAACAACAACCGATTGCGGGATTATATGCGGCTGGGGAAACCGTGGGCGGATTGCACGGTAATAACCGGCTCGGAGGTAATTCGATTGCGGAAACGGTGGTCTTTGGGTTGGCGGCCGCTCGTCAGATTAGAAATTATCAATCTTAATTAATAAAGTAAAGCTATTAGAGTGATTTGGAATTGATAACTATGTATAGGGGTTAACTCGTGATCAAAGTTTAACGGAGAAGGTTGTTCGTTACGTGTTCGAATCGATGAGCATACAAAACGAGAAGCTACCAGATAAAAGTCTGATAGCTTCTCGTTTGTTTCGTTTAGGTTAGCAAATTTGATTACCTAATTCTTGCATATCTTTCTTAAGTTGCTTACCGTCTCCGTCGTTTTGGGGGACAAAGTTCGTTACCGTAACGGCGTTGTCAATAATTCCACTGTTATCGCGAAGTGCTAGCAAACCCATCTTGTAGTCAAGGGTTAGGCCTTCACCTAAATAAGTGGGTTCGTCATGACCGGTAGAAAGCTCCAAACCAGCGTTGTTTTCGATTGGTTCAGCGTAGTCAGCATCTTCATTGTCCGCAACCACTAGTTGGAACTTATTTCCGATTGAACATGAACCGCCTAGTTTAGAAAACTTGCTTGATCCGTCGTCTAGTGCCAAAAAGACGTGGCGTTGACCGATGTTTTTAGTGCTTAAATATTCTTGTGCAGATGGAGTAATGTTAATTTTCATAGTGTGGCCTCCCAATAAATTGACTGAATGACTTTTACCTACGAACTAATCCTAGCGCAAGGAGGTACGGAAGTTAAAAATTATGCTTGTGATTATGCGTCCAAAGTTTTCTGCCGGGCAATTAACCAACGGCGGATTACAATGATATCGGCGATTGCAAGTAATCCGGCAGAAATGGCGAATGAAAAATGCATTCCGAAAATAAAGAGTTGGTCATTGCCGTGTGGATAGGTGGTTAAGTTAGTGTGTGCTTTGGCGCTCATCAACAAGAATAACGCTGACGTAGAAATTGTTACCCCTAAAATCATTCCGAGGTTCCGTGCCAGGGCGTTGACGCTGCCCGCAATCCCTAAACGGTTGTGCGGTACCGCCGACATTACGGAAGCATTGTTAGGGGATTGGAATAATCCAGTTCCCATTCCGGTAATAATAGAAGTAAAAATAAAGAACCAGTATGGCGTTTGTAAGTTGAATCCCATAATTAGGAACTGTGAAATTAATAGCAGCGTTACGCCGATTACGGTGATTTTAGCACCACCAAATTTGTCAGATAAAAAGCCGCCCACGGGTCCGAAAATTACCATGGTCAACGGAATGATGGACAAAAGGGTTCCGGCCACGCCCGAAGATAGGCCCCGGGCGTTAACTAGGTAATAGGGCATTAAAACGTTGTAAAAGAAGCCGTTAATAAATACAAGCAGAGCGGCAATTAATCCCAGCGTAAAGTCGGCATATTGAAAAATCGATAGGTCTAACAAAGGGTGCCGACGGTGGTTTTCGGTATGAATAAATAAACCAAACGAAATTATAGCAATTAATAAGGCTCCCAGAATTAATGGGTTGGAATACCCGCGTTCCTGGCCACGAAGAATTGCAAAGAAAAAGGTAATGATACAGATTGCAAATTCAATTGCTCCCATCCAATCGATGGGTGCGTTGGCTGCGAGGGGCTGGTCATGGGGTAAACTCTTTAATCCAATTAAAACGGCAAGGATTCCGATGGGGACGTTAATCCAAAAAATGTAGTTCCAAGTTAAATAATTTAAGATTAGACCACCAATTGCGGGGCCGGCAACGGCTCCTAGCGCAACGAAGGTTCCGATTACTCCCATTGCCCGTCCCCGTTGTTCAATGGGAAAGGTACTCGTAGTAATTCCAAAACTGTTAGACATGGTCATGGCAGCTCCGATTGCCTGAACGGCCCGGGCGAATAGTAAAAACGCCAGGCCTAAATTAATTCCGGCAAGTAGAGATCCCAAAATAAATATGGCGGTTCCGATCCGGAATACTTTTGATTTTCCAATTACGTCCCCTAAGCGACCAAAAAACATTAGTAGGGCGCTAATGACGATCAAATAAATAGAAACGACCCATTCAATTCGACTTAGGCTAATGTTCATTTCCTTTGACATGATGGGCATGGCGATGTTGACGATTGAGCCATCAAGGGTGGACATGAAGGTGAAAATGCCCAGTGCAATTAGAATTAGCGTTTTATTCGTTTTTGAAGGCGCTTGTGACTGCTTCATTCAATTCTTCCTCCTGAAAATAATTTGTACAACTACATATTTTCCCGTTATCATGGGAAAAGTCAATCTTTTCGGGCTATAAACTATCTAGGCTGTTAAAAAAGTGGGTTTCTAGATAAAATAGAAGAAAAGTAGGAAAGTGGGTAGACTAATGACACCAAAAAAAATCGACCACGTTGCAATTATTTGTACCGATTATGCTGCAGCCCGGAAATTTTACGTGGAACAGTTAGGGATGCAAGTGGTGCAAGAAACTAAACGAAGTGATAAACAGGATGTTAAGTTAGACCTGAGTTTTGGAGACTTGATGGTAGAATTATTCATCAAGTCCACGGCGCCTAAACGACTTACGTATCCTGAAGCAGCGGGATTGCGGCACCTATGCTTTAAAACGGAGGACATCGCTGCTGACGTTGCTGAATTGAAGGCTAAGGGGATTCGGGTAGAACCTATTCGCAAAGACGACCTCAATCAGCGTAAAATGACCTTTTTCTTTGACCCGGATGGCTTACCGATTGAATTACACGAATGAAGTTGACTTCGTGGTAAGAGGAAAAAATAACCGTCACGTCCGGAGGCGTAGCGGTTATTTTTGCTTGGTGATTAAAGGCGGAGGGAATATTGCAGTACAGCTGCAATGGTTTTCCGCCCTCAGCATTCTGTGGTTAATAAAATTTTAGCCTTAATTGCTAACTTCGCAATCAAGGCTAAAATCTAATTAATCCCTAACTCTGCCGAGGTTTTTCACACGCTAAATCTTTTTATGCACATCATACGATACATTATTTTTATCTTGGTTAGGCTTGCGATCCTTTACGTAAAAAATAGCGTATTCTTCGTTTTTATCTTTATTATTAACGACTACTAGTTCGTCATCCAGCTGTTGTTTTTGTTTATAGAGGTGTCCCTTACGCACCGCCTCGTTATAGTCGTGAAAATTACCGATCGAATCACCGGGGTTAAAGAAAATTGTTTCACTCATGGTATCCACCTCCTACGCTACCTTAACTATAGATGAAAATGTACGCGTTTTCAACAATTTCGCTACGCGCTTAATTAATTGCGCGAAAACCCTAAAAAGAGACGATTAAAATAAAAGTTTAGTATTTTTTGCGTTTTATTGGCTTATCTATTGCATTTTGGTTTAGACCATTTTATAATTGGACTATACCAAAAAGAAAAAAGGAGCGCTGACTATGAAGGTAATTATCGTAAAAAATGATGTTGAAGGCGGAAAAGAAGGTTACAAAGTTTTTGCTGACGCAAAGAAAAATGGGGCAAAGACGTTCGGTTTAGCTACCGGAAGTACTCCAATTACCACTTATCAAGAAATCATTAAAAGTGATTTAGATTTTTCAGACTCAATTTCAATTAACTTGGACGAATACGTGGGACTTCCTGCTGACAGTGATCAAAGCTACAACTACTTCATGCACAAGAACCTATTTGATGCAAAGCCATTCAAACACTCATATTTACCAAATGGTCGCGCAAAAGACATTGAAGCAGAAGCAAAGCATTACGATGAAATTATTGCGGAAAACCCAATCGACCTACAAATTTTAGGAATTGGCCGCAACGGACACATTGGTTTCAACGAACCAGGAACTCCTGCAGATAGCACTACTCATAAGGTAGCATTAACCCAATCTACTATTGATGCTAACGCTCGTTTCTTTGAACACGAAGAAGACGTTCCGCGTTTTGCAATTTCAATGGGCTTGGCTTCAATCATGCAAAGCAAGCACATCCTGATGGAAGCTTATGGTGAAGACAAGGCGGACGCCATCAAGGGAATGATCGAAGGACCAGTAACTACTGATTTACCAGCAAGCTTGCTCCAAAATCACGACAACGTTACCGTGATCGTTGACGAGGCAGCCGCAAGTAAATTGAGTGGCAAGTACTAAGAATAAACACTTGGAAAGTTAAAACTTTGTGAAACCAAAATCGAAAAAGGGTATTTTTTTCGACTAGGTTATCTAAAAAAGTAAAATATTGACTCCAATGAGGAGATTAAGGGAAAGATTCCTTAATCTCCTTTTATTTTCCGTCATTTTCGAACAAAAAGGTGCCAAAGGATTGAAAACGTTTCCCATTTGGAATAAGATTATTTTATAAGTATTGGGATAAATAGTGCCCAAACGTCACTAATTTTGTTATTTTTAATATAAAGAATTTACCGTAAAGTGGGGTAGCACTCCTTTTTAATAGTTATTAGTTATCTAAATAATAACTTTTAGAGGAAAAAAGCGGTCGGATTCTGATAAAATAAGTCTTATTGTAAGGGAGCAATCACAAAGTGGAAAAAATAATTGCAATCAATGCTGGTAGTTCAACATTGAAGTTTAAGCTTTTCGAAATGCCAGAAGAAAAGGTCATTTCATCTGGAGAGGTAGACCGAATCGGCATTCCAGGATCTAATTTTACAATCAAGACGGCTGACGGACATAAAACTAAAATCGAACAGCCAATTAAGAACCACGAAGAAGCCGTTGATTTGTTATTACAACAGCTTTTGAAGTTAAATATCATTAAGGACTACCACGAAATTACCGGGGTGGGTCACCGGGTCGTTGCGGGAGGAGAAATTTACCAAGACTCCGCATTGATCAATGACCAAGTCTTAAAAGATATTGAAGATTTAAAGGAATATGCTCCATTGCATAACCCGGCTAACGCTACGGGTATCCGGGCGTTTAAGAAGATTTTACCGGACATCACGAGTGTGGCGGTTTTCGATACGTCTTTCCACGGTACGTTGCCTGAAAAAAATTACCTCTATAGCATTCCTTATGAATACTATGAAAAATACGGAGCCCGGAAATATGGGGCACACGGCACCAGTCACCGTTACGTCGCGGGGCAAGCGGCTAAGATGTTGCAAAAACCGTTGGAAGATTTGAAATTAATCACGTTGCATTTGGGTGCGGGAAGTTCAATTACGGCGGTTAAGGATGGAAAGTCCTTTGACACGTCAATGGGCTTCACGCCGTTAGCTGGGATTACGATGGCCACCCGTTCAGGGGATATCGACGTTTCATTAGTAGTGTACTTAATGGAAAAACTTAACATTAAGGACCCACGAAAGATGCTAGAAATTCTTAACGAAAAGTCTGGATTATTAGGTTTATCACAATTATCTCCAGACTTACGGGACATTCTAGACGCTGCAAGTGATGGTAATCATCGCGCCGAAGTTGCGGTCGAGATTTTAGTTAACGACATCGTTAAGTACATTGGCTCATACGCAACGGAAATGGGCGGCCTTGATGGAATCGTCTTTACCGCTGGTATTGGTGAAAACAGTGTACCAATCCGGAAAAAAGTCGTGGACCGGTTAGGCATTTTTAACGCTAAAATCGATGATGAGCTTAACCAACAACGTGGAGAACGGTTCATTAACCAGGAAGATTCCGCAATTAAAATTATGGTAATCCCGACCAATGAAGAATTAGCGATTGCACGTGAAGTGGAACGCTTTAAGAAAATGGAGGATTAGTTTTGAACTTATTTGAAACTTTTAAAAACAAAGTTAAAGAACAAAAACGGACGTTGGTTTTACCCGAAGGTGAAGATCAACGGGTGCTTGGAGCAGCAGTTCGTTTAGCTAATGAAGAATTGGCTAAGGTGATCGTGTTGGGCTCGAAGGCTAACATCCAGGCTTTAGCCCAAAAAGATAACCTTGACTTAGCTAACCTACAAATTATTGATCCTGCCGAATATCCTGCTGACGAAAAGCAAGATATGGTGGACAAGTTAGTTGAACGTCGGAAGGGTAAAAATACGCCGGAACAAGCTGAAAAAATGCTCGAAGACGTTAACTACTTTGGGACAATGTTGGTTTACCTTGGCAAGGCTGATGCAATGGTTTCTGGAGCAGCCCACGCAACTAGTGATACGGTTCGGCCAGCGTTGCAAATTATTAAGACTAAGCCAGGAATGCGGCGGATTAGTGGCGCCTTCCTTATGCAACGTGGTGATGAACGCTACGTCTTTGGGGACTCCGCAATTAACATCGATCCGGACGCAGATACGTTAGCAGAAATCGCCATCCAAAGTGCGGAAACTGCGCGTTCAATTGGAATTGATCCTAAGGTTGCGTTACTTAGCTTTTCTACAAAGGGCTCCGCTGCTGGTGAAATGGTTGATAAAGTTGTGGAAGCAACCAAGTTGGCTAAGGAACGCGATCCCCAAACCCCAATTGATGGAGAACTTCAATTTGATGCGGCCTTCGTGCCTGAAGTTGGGAAGACTAAGGCTCCTGAATCAGATGTAGCGGGCCACGCCAACGTCTTTATTTTCCCAGAATTGCAATCTGGTAACATCGGTTATAAGATTGCCCAACGACTGGGTGGCTTTGAAGCGTTAGGACCAGTACTCCAAGGTTTGAATGCACCAATTTCAGACCTTTCCCGGGGTGCTAGTGAAGAAGACGTTTATAAAGTATCCATCGTTACTTTAGCTCAAGCATAATTAATGACAGACAAAAATGCTTTTCAAGATTATAACTTCTTGAAAAGCATTTTTTAATTATGCAATTTTAACTTGTGGAAAACGTTAAGTTATTGGGAATCGGGAGAAGTGAGTTTTTGGCACTCAGGACATAGCCCTTCCACTTCAACGTGATTGGCAATAATGTCAAAACCAGTTTTGGTAGCGGCTACTCGGTCAATTTTGGCTAAATCAGCGGCATATTCAGGATAATCGACGTCAATAATTTTTCCACAGTTGGCGCAAATTACGTGGAAATGTGGATGCCCATAGTAGTCATAGTGGATGCCATCCTCACCACTAGTCAGTTCGATTACCAATCCTTGGTCAACTAACAACTTCAAAGTGTTGTAAATAGTTGCCAAACTGAGGTTAGGGGTGGTGGAATTTAACGCGTGAAAAATAGTTTCCACGGTAGGGTGATTTCTTTTCTGAATTAGGTATTCCAAAACGAGTCGACGCTGAGGAGTGATGCGAATATGCTTTTGTCGTAAATGTTCAATTGCTTCATCGATTGTATTTTTGGCCATCGTATTTTCTCCTATGTCATAATCGAGTCACTAAATTAATTGAAGCACGTTTTTTGCTTAGTTTCAAACGCGATTAAATAAAGTTTGCCCCGAAGCTTTACTTTAGGTTTTTAAATTAATAAAATTAAAGTTAAGTTGGCTTAAAGAGGTGCACTTATGAATAAACTGCAACGTTTACGTAGTCAGCTGAGTAGTGCGGACTACCGTCACGTTATCGTCCTAATATTAGGGATGTTAACCATGCTGGTAGGCGAATTTAGCACTACTTTGCCAATTGCGGAAATTTTACGCAATTTTGATAACGGCGGAACTACCGTCCAACTGGTGAACATCTTGCCCTTAGCTATTTTAGCATTGATGTATCCATTAGGACCGGTATGGTTACAAAAACGGACGGTTTCCACGCTATTTAGAGATTCACTAAAAGTTTTTATCATTGGGACGGTCATCATTGGCCTGGCCTACACGTTACCCCTCATGCTAGTGGGTAGAATTATTCAAGCCGTGGGTTGCGGGATGATGCTGCCCATGTTTGCCACTTTGATTAGCGCCCTCCTCCCTGAGGATAGTCGTTTTAGTGATTTTAATCAACTCGAAGATATTATTACCGGAGTAGCTACCATTGTGGCGTTGGTACTAACTGGGTTGAGTTTTTTTGCTTTTCACGCCTGGCAATGGGCTAACTTATTAGTGATTTTGGGAAGCCTCATTGTCTATGGTATGGCAAACGAAATCGAGATTGATCTTGAAGTCCAAGAATACAGCGTTGAATGGGTCAATTTTGTTCTTTCTAGCGGGTTGCTATTACTAATCGGCGGAATGGTTTTGCTCACGAAAACGGGCTTAGCGTTAGCCGGTTGGTGGCGGTGGTTCTTTTTGGTTAGCGCATTGATTTGCTTAGGGCTGTACGTTTGGCGTGAATGGCGAGTTAAGAACCCGTTAATCGATTTTAAAGGCTTGCTAGACGTGCGCTATTTGCGAGCGGTGTTCTTACAAGGAATTGGCGCGGCATCCTTTGCAAGTTTGCTAGTAATTGGGGTATTGTATTTACGCCAGGGGCTTCACTACGCAACGTGGGCGATCGGGTTGTCGTTGATTCCGGGGATTGTGGTTCGATTGGTAGTCCACCACGGCACCGTAACGTTATTACAACCAGTTTCCATGGTGAAGCGAATTCGACTAGCAACCGGCATCATGATGTTAGGCTGGGGTTGCTTGGCGATTTTTTCTACATACCTAAACTTACTGTTGTTTGTAATCTTAACCATGTTGATTGAAGCAGGGCACGGAATCTTAATTCAAGTTGGCAAACGACTTAACCAGCGGCCACATTCCCGTAGGTTGATTAACATGGCCGACATTTTTGCTGGCCAATTTAAGTTAATGGCAACCAGCTTGATTTTGACAGTATTGTCCGTCGTTTTACAAAACGTAACCGAGAGTTGGTCGTTTTCTGGGCTTCCGGGACAGTTGTCTTCATTAGCGGGTTATCGGGCGGCATTTTTTGTCTTTTTTATCATTACCATTTTAAGCTGGCTAGTCACCATGATTGCGGGCCGTAACTATAACTTGAGTAAACATATTGTGAAGTAGTTGGAGAAAATAATGACTTTTAAGGTGTTTTTTAGAAAAAGCAAAACCTTCTTAAAAGCGTTATTGAGGAGATTTAATGAGTCGGAAGTGGTAAATAATTCGATCGTATTAGCGTATTATTTACTGCTTTCCTTTTTTCCCTTAGTAATGCTGTTGGGAACTTTATTACCACTGTTTCAAATCCGGGTAAATACCGTTTTAGAGTACATAGAAACCGCCGTGCCGGAGACCATTTATAACATTACCGAGCCAATCGTTAAAGATTTTTTAGGCTCCGGAAATGGCGAATTATTCTCGTTTAGTTTGCTAATGACGGTTTTTTCAGCTAGCCAAGCGGTTGCAGCGTTTCAGCGAACCGTTAACCGTGCTTACGGGGTTGCTAAATACCAAAACCCAATCATTAACCGGGTGGTTTCCTTTTTTCTTACGGTAGTGATTATTGCGATTATGGCGGTGCTGGTCTTCCTATTTAGTTTTGGTCAAACGTTGGTTAGTTATTTAACGCCCATTCTTAATTTACCGACCCATCTATTTGCGCTAGTCGGCCAATTGAAGTGGCCGGTTACCATTGTCGGTCTATTCGTGGGACTATCCTTGCTATATTACCTAGTACCTAACGCTAAGATTCGTTTTAAGTACGTGATTCCAGGATCGATATTTGCGACGGTCGGTACGATGGTCTTGTCCCAAGTCTTTTCCTTTTACTTGAGGATTTTTGCCCGTTCCGTCACGAGCTATAAAACTTTAGGAACCTTTATTGCCATCATGTTCTGGTTAAACTTTTCAGCAATGATTATCATGTTTGGTGGAGTACTGAACGCTACGTGGCAAGAATTGCGCGAAGGCAAAATCATCGAAACTGCCGGTAGTTTACGCAAAGTGGTTGGAAAATATAAAATTAACATTCATAAATAAACAAAAAACAGTGTGGAAAAGTAAATGACAACTCGATAAGTTGCACTTTCCACACTGTTTTTAATTATCTATTTATTAACGGCGATAAACCACTTCGAATAACTCGGTTACAACTGGATCATCGGTTGAAAATTGATTATCGTAATTAGCCATTAAGTTTTCAAATTTATGCAGGCTACGTTCACGCCAATCTTCGAGGCTGCGATCTCCTTCACCTTCGTTATAAGCATGTTCGGCAGAAACCCTTAAGAAGGGGATTAATTCAGAAACGACGGTTTGGATTATCGCAACGGGTTTCATCTGTCCGTCTAGAAGCACAAAATAATCTCCTGCTTGGGGAATGGCTTCTTGTTCGGCGGAATAATAAGCTAACGGTTTAGTGGTTGCACGCTTTTGCCCTTTGAGAATCAAGGCGTTTAGCCGGTCGATTTCTGCGGGCTGGTCTTGGGGACCAAACCATCGTGTTTGAAAACGATCCTCCTTAACGCCACTTTGTTCGGTAAATGCTTGCCACATTGTTTCAACTGGTGTTGCCATTGTATCAGGTCCTTCCCGTTATCTTATCGTTGTTGCCCATATCCTACCACCTCGGAAACGTTTCCGCAAATGAATTAGTCCTTCTCAAGGTAAATTCGACGAAGGTCCTTTAGGTCAGTTTCACTTAATTCTAAAGCTTCCTTGAAATAATGGTCCCAGTTACCGAATCGATCGATGATTAGTTGATGAGCGCGGTCCAAACTAGCTGCGGCAACGGAAAAGACGCTGTTCATCTTTTGGATTAGCTGGTTAGCGTGCCGGTTGGCAATTTGTTTGCGTAACTCATTCGGATCGCGCCGGCTATAAACTAAATTAGTCAATAGATAGTCTTCCCGAATGGTGCGGTAGGGAACTTGAAGTGCCGCCATAATTAGCATTCCGGCCACCCCAGTACGGTCCTTGCCGGCTGCACAGTGAAATAGGAGCGATTCGTTTTCCTGGTCGTTAGCTAAGAGATCAATGAACATTTGGCGGAACGCTAAACGTGCGTGTTCGTTAAGTACCATTACCAAGTAGGGGTCGTACATGGCTTCTACGTGAGATTGGTATTGTAAATGCTGGTTAGTTGGAATGTCTGAAGTTTCGCCGTCCCGAATTGGATAAACCGGGTAAGAACGGACAATGGTCCCCGTAGGAACACGATCCGGGCGCCAAGTTACTTCGGAAGGAGAACGTAAATCAATGTCGTACTTTAGACCATAATTGGCTAAAATGTCGCCATCATGTTCGTTAAGGCGGGATAATTCACCGGAACGTAAAAGTTTTCGCCATTTGATAGTCTGATTATTAATATTTTGGTAGCCACCGAGTTCTCGCAGGTTCACGGCGTGGGGGAGGTTCAAAATTCGTTCGGGGTTCATAATATTTGCATACTCCTATCTGTGGTTTTAAGCCTATTATAACGCAGCTGAACAGAAACATTTACCGGATCAACAAAAAAGGACGCCGTTTAGGGCGCCCTTTGGGGAGTAGGTTATTGAAAACTACATTCTGTACTTTTTGGAGGAGTAATCAGAATAAATTTTCGGATGAGAAACGGTAAACCCTACCTCCTCATCCACATTTTCTATCATAAATGGTAAATGTGAATTTTTTGTTAACTTAGTCTTTTAAAAATACCAAAGTTTATAAAAATTGTTAATTACTCCAAATAAATTTTTCGGAGATCCGCTAAGTCATGATCCGTTAAGTGGAGATATTCCTTAAGATAGTTTTGGGTGGAGCCAGAAAGCTTTTTAATGGCTTCCATCGCGGAATTGTAGTAGGAAATGTTGACGGATTGTAACGCTTTGGCACTTTGAATAAAGGCCGAATTTTTATTTTGTAATTTTAAATCCATCGCTAAATTATCAATACGAGATTTAATTGCCCGGTTAGTAAGTAAATAATCGGCTCGGATCGTATCTTCGTCAACGTTAAGAGCGGAAAGGAGGAAAACGGCCCCCATGCCGGTCCGGTCTTTTCCTGCAGTACAGTGGAAAAGGAGGGCGGAATCTTCGTCACTATTTGCTAGTAAAACGTCAAAAAATTTGCGGTATGCTTTTTGGGCGTGGGATTGGTTGATTACGTCACGGTAAACGCGCCGCATTTCAACTAGGCCGCTGGTGGGATCATAGTTCATTTTACGTTGCAAATCGCTAGTTTGTTTAGTACTTTGGGTTTCGTCAACCGGAAATACCGGATCGAAGGTGTATTTTGCTCCGGCAGGGACTTGGTCCGGCGCTTGACTTTTTTCTTCGGGAGAACGGAAATCCACGTCGTATTTGATGGGGTATTTAGCTAAAAAGTCTAGGTCCGTTTGGGATAAGCCCGATAAGCGTCCCGACCGAACGATTTTGTTCCACTTAATCGTTTTGCCATCAAGGGTTTTATAACCGCCAAGTTCGCGGAAGTTTAAGCCAGTTGCGATTGGTAAGAGTCTTGCACGTTCCATCTTAATTCCTCTCTTTATACATTAATTTCTTCTTCGACACGTTCTGCCATGTTAGCGTAAATTCGTTCACAGTCTTTGGTGGTGCCCCGGAGTTCATAATTGTCGATCATTTCAAAACCGTAGTCTCGAGCGTAACGGCGGGCTGTTAGGCAATACTGTTCGTTAAAGTTGCGGTTGCCGCTACCCACTACCCCAAGACATAATTCGCGGTTGTGATGGTAGGCAATGTATTCACCCAGCACGTTGGTCATTAGCTCCTTAACGCCGTTATCAATACCGTTGCCGCCATCCAAGTAGGTGGGGACGAAGGCGAAATAGGGGATTTCTTCGTCAGCAAATTCCGTTTCGTCCGTAATTTCCTTTGCGAAAATTAAAGGATTTTTTGGGTCTTGCTGGTGCATTTTTTCGGCGTAGTCACTTAAATCGTCGACGAAAGATTGCGTATTACCCGCAATCGAGATGTACAAAAGGTGAATTTCATTTTTCATGGTTAGAACTCCTTACTATATTTGCTGTTACAGTTAATTTTACGCTCCTCCTAAATAAAATGATACCACGGGTTAATAACAAACTCACTTAAACTGCCGAGAAAGATGGAAACGCTACCAGAATGTAGTACAATAATAGGCAGTAATGTAAGGGGTGAAGGCAGTGAAACCACATTTAGTATTTATGGATATTGACGGAACGTTGATTGACAATCACCAAAACGTTTTACCAGCAACCAAACAGGCAATTGAACGACTCCAACAAGAGGGCGTAATTTTTTACATTGCCACTGGGCGGATGCTGTCGTTAGCAAAATTAATCCAGAAAAAAATCAACAACGATGTTGAAATTATTGCTTCAAACGGATCGGTTTACCAAAAAGGACACCATATCCACCAGGAGCATCTGGGATGGAACGCGTTGAAGGCCATCTACCAAATCACGATGGACTTAGGACTTTCGACAAATTTTTTCACCACCGAAATGACCTACTATACTAACAAAAAGCCGTGGCGCTTAAGTCGGTTAGCGCGGGTCCGCGTGGTGGCGGATAAAATGGGGAACCGGGGTTTTGAAAAGATTCAGGATTTAGACCACTTGCGGCAATTAAGCAGCCAAATTATTAATGGTATCACGATTGACGATGAGCCCTCCGCGCGTTTACAAGAGGCGAAGGAACGCTTAATGGCAACCAAATTGCTAGCAGTGTCGTCTTCTTCGCCAAATAACTTGGAATTAATTCCAAGAAGAATTTCAAAGGCTACGGCGGTCCGTGCGATTATGGATAAGTACCAGATTCCAGTGGAAAGGACGCTGGCTTTCGGCAACGATATGAATGATTTGGAAATGATCCGCGCGGTAGGAACTGGGGTAGCAATGGGGAATAGCCCAGAGCTACTAAAAAAAGAAGCGGATGCGGTGACGGAAAGTAATTTAGAAAATGGAATAGGAAAATTTTTGGAGAGGTATTTTAACTTAGAGAGTGGAAGCCCCTGGGCAACTTCTGAGGATTAATGAAATATAAGGACTAATCACGGGTTAGGTGATTAGTCCTTATATTTAGTTAACCGGAAGAAGTTAGGGGCTGGAACGCATTTTGGCTAGACAGCAAAGAATCCCGAAATAAAGGAATTTTTAAAGAAAAAATACCCGTAAATTTACGTTGACTTATATACCCGCAGAGCGTATTCTGTGTTGGAATTAAAGAGGTACCAGCAGGGAGGCGCTGATAATGAATGCAAAAAAGGTATTAGACGTGCAACAAATCCAAAAGAACTTTGGTAAAGTCCACGCGTTGCGAAACGTTACCTTTCAAGTGAGCCGCGGCGAAGTTTTTGGCTTTATTGGACCCAATGGTGCGGGAAAAACGACAACAATTCGGGTGATTTTGGGGATTATTAAGGCAAGTGCAGGAAAAGCTACCATGTTTAACCAGGATGTTTGGCAAAATCGAGTGGCAATTCATCGTAGACTTGCTTACGTACCAGGTGATGTATATTTGTGGCCAAATCTGACTGGTGGCGAAATCATTGATTTATTCCTAAAAATGAACGGCGAAAAACACTCTAAGCGGACTGATGAATTAATTGAACGTTTTGATTTGGACCCGAAGAAAAAGGCGCGGACTTATTCAAAAGGAAATCGGCAAAAAGTGGCGTTAATTGCGGCTTTCTCCCAGGAAGCGGAGTGTTACATTTTTGATGAACCCACCTCGGGGCTAGATCCCTTGATGGAAGAGATTTTTCAAGAGGAAGTGTTAAAACTTAAGAACGAAGGAAAGGCAATTCTATTGTCTAGCCACATATTATCTGAAGTGGAGCGGATGTGTGATCGAATTGCAATTATCCGCGAAGGTACCATTATTGAACAAGGAACTTTAGATGAAATGCGGCACCTCACCCGCACTCAAATCACCGTCACGACCAGCGACGATGCTGAAATAGTCAAGAACATTTCTGGAGTGCATGGGTTTAGCATTGACCAACGAACTCCCAAAAAAATTAGTTTTTCTGTTGATACAGAAGCCGTGGGCGAAGTGATGAGGGTGTTAACGGAGAAAAATATTTTAGCAATTCAAAGCACCCCACCAACTTTAGAAGACCTATTCCTGAGATACTACAAGCAAGGCTCGGACCAACGTAAGGTGACTGATCATGAAAAATAAAATGAAGGGTTATGGTCTCTTAACGGTGTTAAATTTGCGTCGTGACCGTTTAAACATTGGCGTATGGGTTTTAGTATTAGCGGGGCTGATGGCCAGCGTGGCATTTAAATTTGAAACGTTATACGGAACTCGCCAAGCGATTGCAACAATCAAGTCGACCCTTGATACGCCAGCAATGCAAGCTTTCTTTGGTACCTTTAAGACACCGCTAAAAACCAGTGGAGATCTCTTTGCAACTGAAATGCTGATATTTATGGCAATCGCGATGATTGCAATGAACATTTATTTTGCAATTCGCGCCACGCGTGCAGAAGAGGATCGGGGGCAGACGGAATTACTAGTAGCGCACGATGTTGGAAGCTGGTCAATAATTTTGGCAGCATTCACGGAATTACTCATAATTGACGCGGCGACGGGCGTACTATATAGCTTTGCGATTCAATTTAGCTCTATGGCAGGAGTGAACGCGAATGGTGCGTGGCTGATTGGGCTAAGTTTGGCAGCGATGGGATTATTATTTGGCGTCATTGGTTTATTAATGGCCCAAATTTTCGACAACGCTCGTTCTGCGACGATTGCTAGCTACTTGATTTTTGGGGCGATGTACGTTGCCCGTATGTTTACCGATCTCAAGGCTCCGGACCACACTTGGTGGATTCCCATGGGGTGGATTGAAAAAATTGATGCTTTTCATGGCAACAATTGGACTCCAGTTTTCTTAACGTTAGGTTTAGGAATCATCATGGGGTTAGTGGGCTTAGGAATTAATCAACGGCGAGATGTGGGATCTGGCATTTTTAAGGGATCAACGGGCCGGGCCCGGGCGACGTGGACTTTACGTGGGCCCCTCACGTTAATTGAACGATTACAACGGCACGGCAACTGGATCTGGCTGATTGCATTATTTGTCCTAGGAGGAATGTTAGGTTCAATATTTAACACGGTGGGGGACATTCTAAAATCTAACCCGACCATGCAGCTAGTTATGCAAAAGTCGGCGGTGCGCAGTGCTAATCACCAGATTTTGCTTAACTTTATTTCAATTATCGGGATGATTATGGCCGTTTTAGGAACGATTCCAGCGGTGATGGGGGTTAACAAGCTGCATAGTGACCAGCAACACGGGTATCTGGAAAATGTCTATGCTAAGGCGGTTTCACGAAATCATTTAATGACCGCTTACGTGGTCAACGCGGTAGGAATTGGGATTCTGGGATTTGCAGCAGGATTGCTCGGTGTTTACATCGCGGGAAATTTAGCGCTGTCCCAAGGCGATATTAGTTTTACAGCGTACGTAAAGACTTTTGTGGCCTTTGCCCCGACAATTATTTTGACCATTGGATTAGCGGTTTGTTTCAATGGGATAGCTCCAAAGTTAAATGGGGTTACCTGGCTGTATTTAGGCTACGCATTTTTTACCAGTTATCTCGGTGGTTTACTTAAATTACCGGATTGGACTAAACAACTTACCGGATTAGGATGGACCAAAATGGTTCCTTTAGACCAGGTTAATTACAATTACGTGTTGGTTTTGACGGCGTTGGGAGTAGGATTAATGCTGGTTGGGTACGGAGGATTTAACCATCGCGACCTCGCTTAAAATTAATCCTTAAGCAAAACAAAAAGCAGGGATGTTTAATCCCTGCTTTTTTGGTATCTAGATCAATCGGTAAAGTGATCTACTTCCGGAACGACCGGCGGTACGTCGGCAAGTTCTTCAGGTTTTAACTTATGAACCAAGAACCAGTCGATATGCGCATTTTCGTTATCAAGTACTTCGAAATCGTAGTTTTGGATCCGAACGTGTTCGTGCACCTTGATTTCTGGGTTGTGATCGATGACGTAACCACCAAGGGTAACCACGTCTTCTTCTTCAAAGTCGGGCACGTCAATCCCAAAGTACCGTTCAAAATCGTACACCGTCATTTTTCCGCTAACCTTGAAGTAACCGTCGGCTTCTTTATGAATGTAGTCTCCCGAAACGTCGTCGATTTCATCATTGATGTTGCCAAAGACTTCTTCATAAATATCCTTATCGGTAATAATTCCACTTGTTCCACCGTATTCGTCAACTACTACGGAAATTGGCACTTGCTTTTTGATCATTTGTTCCAAAACATCTTGCAATGCTAAGGTTTCAGGAACCGTAATGATGTTACGAAGCAATTTGCTAACCTTAATGTCGCCATCCACCTGACTTTGACGGATGATGTCGTAGTTGTAGATGTAACCAAGGATTTTATCCTTATCGTTATTGGCAACTACTGGAAAACGACTAAAGCGGCTTTGTAAGTATTGGCGTAACGCATCATCTACCGTACTATCAACGTCTAAAACCACTAACTGAGTCCGGTCGATCATAATATCTTTGGCGACCTTATCATTAAAGTCAAAGGCCCGTTGCATATAAACGTAGTCGTTCTTATCTAATTCTCCGCCGCTAACCGCGTTTTTAGAAAGGTTTAAAATTTCCGCTTGGGAGAAGATTTCCGAATTTTCATCGGCAGGTTGCATACCCATTAACCGAACAATTCCGTTAGCCGAAGCGTTCAATAACCACACGAATGGATAAAAAGCAGTGTGGAAATAGTGGAGTGGGGTTACCACCCACATCAAAACTTTCAACGGAATGTCGATACTGATGTTCTTGGGAACAATTTCGGTGATTACCACTTCTAAGTAAGTTAGTAGTAGAACCCCGATTACTGCCCCCACAATGTGTAGCGAGGCACTGTTAACCATGTGTGTAGCCCCAAATAGTTCGACCACGAAATATTCAACCGTTGATTCACCAATCCAACCGAGGATGATCCCACAGATTGAGGTACCAACCTGAGTAGTTGAAAGATATTCGTTTAGGCGACTAACCATCCGCATTGCCAATCGATATTTCTTTCGCTTGCGAGCGCTAGTGGCTTCTTTTTCGGCTTCTTCTAAGGCACTAGGCCGGGTTTGCACAAGGGCAAATTCGGCGGCAACGAAGAAGTAAGCTAATATAAAAGTGATAAGTATCACAATCAGGTTAGAGACTATCTGACCGCTATCCAAAAATAATTCCCCATTTCTTTTTTCTCGTTATTGTTATATTATACAACGTTAAAATTCAAATTAGTATGCCAAGAACCGTACTTTACCGAAACTAACGGGATATTTCAAGGAATCATTAATAAAAATTAAAACGATTTGAAAAATGTAATAATTGTAATCGCTTTTATTGGTGGTATGATGATGTTGTTAAAAAGTCGTAAGTTTTATCTGGAGGTATGGAAATGAAGAAAATTAACGTGGGCGGTATGCAAGCTTCCAACGTGGCGTTAGGAATCATGCGGATGGATACGCTCTCCGACGAAAAGGCCGCGGAAGTAATTGATGCGGCTGTAGATGCGGGGATTAACTATATTGACTCGGCAGATTTATATGGTCACGGAGCATCAAGCACAAAGTTCAAGGCCGGACTTAAGTTAGCCAAGGCTAGTCGCGATGAACTGTACATCCAATCCAAGGGTGGCATTGTTAGTGAAAATGATGGGGACATTCCGTACGGTAACCGTTATAACTTCAGTAAGCAGCATTTGATTGCGGTGGTAGACGGGGAACTCCAACGTTTGGGTGTGGATTATTTAGATTCCTTTTTACTTCACCGGCCAGACCCATTGATGGAACCAGAAGAAATTGCGGAAGCCTTCGACGAATTACAAACGGCAGGAAAGGTTCGGCACTTTGGGGTATCCAACTTTAACCCAATGCAAGTAGAGTTGGTGCAAAAATACTTAAAACAGAAGCTAATCATTAACCAGCTCCAATTTGGCATTATGCATACGGGGATGATTGACTTTGGTATGCACACCAACATGACTGACGACCGGAGCGTCAACCACGATGGTCAGATTCTTGAATATTCCCGGATTCACGACATGACGATTCAAGCGTGGTCACCTTACCAATACGGATTCTTCGACGGGGTGTTCATTGATAATCCGAAGTTCCCTGAGTTGAATAAGAAAATGCAAGAAATTGCGGATATTTATGGGGTAACCAAGAATGCCATTGCGACGGCATGGATTTTACGCCATCCCGCCCAATTCCAAGTGTTATTAGGTACCATGAATCCGCAACGGATTAAAGAATCGGCAGCCGGTAGCGACGTGGAACTTACCGGACAAGAATGGTACGACATTTACTACGCTGCGGGCAACGATTTACCATAGGCGATGAAAAAAGCAGCTAAAAAATTATTTTGGAACTTTGCTTTTTAATGAAGCCAAAGGTTAGTTTATTTCGCTCAACTGAAAAGCGACCATCATGCCCAATTCAGGCATAATGGCCGCTTTTCGGTTAGTGCTTACAAACTACTCGACTTTTGTCCCACACTCTTTTTTAGTAACTATTGCTTATTGACGTCACTAATTTTCATAGTAATGTTTTTAGGTTTGTCTTGGACGACCACGATGGTTCCCTTGCCAAGAAAGTCCTTCGAACCGCTGTATTTGATAGTGTATTCCTTAGCAACGGCGCCCGAGTTTTGAAGACCCATAACGTAAATTTCGTCATCGGTAAAATCATCACTAAAGGCAAACGCAATTACGGGAGTGACCACGATTTGGTCCTTCTTCATTTGTTTTACCGTGTCCCACAAACCGTTAATTACTTCGCTTGGGAACTGTTCTTTAACTTCGTCAGCAACTTTTCTTTTTTTAGTTGGATCAAACATTTTAATTTCCTCCACCTACGAATAATATGAATAGATTACCATAAAAGATTGCTTTTGATAAATATTGTTTATCATACGAGGTTATCTAGTTTATAATACTAGGTGATGGTGTTATAATAAAGGAAAACAAAGTAAGGAGGTTTTAGCAATGAGTAACTATAAAGAATATCAACGGTGGTTGGAGCTAGTTAGCCGGGTGGAATTACCACACTGGGACGATTTGCCAAACTTTGATTTGTATATGGATCAAGTAGTGGCGTTGATGACGGAATACACGGGACCTTTAGGCTTGGAAGTAGTAACCCCAACGATGATTAATAACTATGTGAAGAATAAAGTGATTGTCGCACCAACGAAGAAGAAGTATCAGGTGATGCAAATCGCGGACATCCTCTTGTTGACGTTGCTAAAACAATCCTTTTCGATTCAAGAGATCCGTTCGGGAATTGACCGGGTAACTGCAAGTGAGTATCCAAAGCAGGCGTACGACCGGTTTATTGATTTACTAAATAAGAAAATTAGTTTGATTGGTAAATCAAGACCAGATCGCCACGCGGAAAATTTAACGGATCAACTACTGGAAGCAGCATCAGATATGGTGGTGGACCAGTTGGAAACCAACCAACTAGTAAAAATAGTAAAGAATTCAAAGTCGCATGAACCGACGAAAATAAAATAGAGTGCGTAGAAACCCGGGTAAACCTTGAGGATTAACGGAATTACGCCACTAATTGCGGTTTGGGCAATTGGTGGCGTAATTTGGTTAACCGGAAAGGTTTGGGTTACGGAGCACGTTTCAACTATGCGGCATAGAAAGAACGGAATTAGGGACGAATCGCGGGTTAGGCGATTGGTCCCTAATTTGGTTAGCCGCAGAGGGCTGGGGTCCATAACGCGTTTCAACTATGCAGCATATAAAACTGTCAGTTGGGTGGATAATTTTTTAGGGTGAATGTTTGCACAGAACCTTGTTAAACTAGCCAAAGCATGTAAAATTAGTTTTGGAAATAATAGGATATCAATATTTGCGGACGTAAATAATATCTACCCAAAGGAAGTTTAAAGAAATGAAGTTTGCCATTCGCGCGCAAAATCTCGAATATAAGCTCACGGAAACTGAAGAAAATATTGTCGAGTATATTTTGGTACACCAAGCTGAGGTAATTAACATGAAAATCGTTACCTTGGCGGAACGCTTTTTTACCGTGCCAAATACCATTACTAGATTTTGCCGTAAGTTAGGTTATGGCGGATTTACCGAATTAAAAGTTGAACTGCGCCACGAACTCCTCGAAAAGCAAACTGGCAATCAACAACTGGCTTTAATTGAGGAAAATTTCGGATTAGTTGATGAAAAGCGGGAAATAAAATTAGCTAAATTGCTTCAAAAAGCACGTTTGGTTAACTTTTATGCGCAAGATCAAACCCATTTGATTGCTGAATTAGGGGTAGAATGTTTTCAAGTTTTAGACAGCAAATTTCAGCTCTTAGGTTACGAAAAAGAGGTGTTGAGCCGAATTAACAATGGAGCAGGGGACGTCTTCTTCTTTATTTCAATTTCAGGAGAAACACCTGCGATTGTTAATTTAGCTAAAAAAGCCAAGGAGCGGGGACATCAGGTGGTTAGCTTAACCAATCTATCAAATAATTCGTTATCGGCAATCGCGGACGTTGCCATTTATTGCTTGACGGAGGTCACTTACATTGCGGGAATCGAAGTTACTGATAAAACTCCGATGTTTGTGATTTTGCAATCCCTGTTTCAGCGTTACTTAGAATTGTGTAAAATTACACCAAAAAAGACCGAAACGTTGTAGTTTCGGTCTTTTTTTCTAATTTTGCCGTTTGACCGCCGTTACAATGGTACCCTTAACTCAATAAAACGATTACATAGGAGGTTACCTTTATGTCAAAGGGAAAGAAAAGAATCGCTTTAGGAGGCTTTTTCCAAGAACTGGGGAAAACATTCATGCTGCCAGTTGCTTTAATGGCATTTATGGGGTTGTTATTGGGACTTGGAAGCTCTTTTTCGAGTCCTACAACCATTGATGCGTTTCCATTTTTAGGAAATAGCATTCTCCAAGTGGTTTTTAAATATATGTCGGCAATCGGCGGTTTTGCTTTTAATAACTTAGCGGTAATGTTTGCGATGGCGATTCCACTGGGACTTGCCAAAAAGGAAAAGGGAGTTGCGGCATTTTCCGGGTTCGTTGGTTACATGGTAATGAATTTAGCAATTAATTTTTATTTAGGTTTAACCAACCAACTTGCTGACGCAGACGCAATGCAAAAGGCGGGGCAATCGCTGGTACTAGGTGTCCAAACCATCGAAATGGGCGTGCTGGGCGGAATTATAACCGGAATAATTGTGTATAACTTGAATAAAAAATATTGCACGATTCAATTGCCGGATAGTTTCGCTTTCTTTGGCGGGGCACGTTTCGTACCGATCATTACGTCGTTGGTGATGGCCGTCGTGGGGATCATTTTGCCAATTATCTGGCCGGTATTCGCCTTTTTAATTAACGGAGTAGGGGCCTTGATTCACGGTGCCGGACCGTTTGGCCCCATGTTGTTCTTCTCGGGTGAACGATTGCTGTTACCATTTGGACTACATCACATTCTCGTTGCCACCATCCGGTTTACCCAAGCAGGTGGCACCATGTTGATCGATGGTCACCAAGTTTCGGGGGCCCTCAACATTTTCTACTCGGAATTACAAAATCATTTGCCAATTTCGCATAGTGCGACTCAATTTTTATCTCAAGGAAAGATGCCGACCTTTATGTTTGGTCTCCCTGGCGCAGCCTTAGCGATGTACCATACTGCCAAACCTGAAAATCGGGCCAAAATTAAGGGGCTATTAATTTCCGGGTTCATTGCGACCTTTATTACTGGAATTACGGAACCAATTGAATTTTTGTTCCTCTTCATCAGTCCGTTCCTCTGGCTTTTCCACGTCTTTATGACTGGATTTGGAGCCTTAGTGGTTAGCTTGTTAGGGGTTAACATTGGTAATACTGACGGTGGAGTCCTCGACTTCTTGATTTTTGGGGTTATGCAAGGCACCCAAACTAAGTGGTACTTAATTCCAATTGTGGGGATCTTTTGGTTTTTGGCATACTATTTCACTTTCAAGAAATTTATCCTCTGGCGCGATTTAAAAACGCCGGGTCGGGAAGTTGCTACGGAACCAGAATATACGGATGCTGAAATTCGGACGAGTGGTAACGCTGGTGGATACGACATTCCGGGAATTCTCAAAGCACTTGGTGGAAAAAGCAATATTGTCACCTTGGATAACTGCATCACCCGTTTGAGATTAATTGTTAAGGACGGCTCAATCATCAATGACGAGGAGCTTCAAAAATTAGGTGCCTTAGGAGTAGTTCATTTAGATGATACAAGTGTCCAGGTGATTATTGGAACTAAGGTTACTACCGTGCGCAACGGATTAGACGCCCTTTTAGAAGGGGCCGAACCCGAAGCTAAAAAGTTCCAAATTGGAGCGCCATTAGCTGGAAAAGCGGTGCCATTAACGGAAGTTCCGGATGCGGTTTTTTCAACCGGCATGATTGGACAAGGTGCAGCAATCCAGCCTACTGACGGCCAAGTGGTTTCCCCAGTAGACGGAGTGGTCACGACGGTCTTTCCTACTAAACACGCAATTGGAATTAAAGCGACTAACGGAATGGAAATTTTAATCCATTTGGGAATTGATACCGTCAAACTAGATGGAAAGCCATTTGAAACCAAGGTTGCCGTTGATGAACAGGTTAAGGCCGGTGATCTATTAGCTACGGCAGACTGGCAAATGGTAGTGGATGCGGGGCTAGCTACCGTTACCCCAGTGGTGGTCACTAATTTTGCCGAGTATACCAACGTCGGGATGATTGCTCAGGGGATGGTAGCGAAAAATACGCCAATCATTGAGGTTGAAAGTGCCTAAGTTCTAAAAGCAGAGATTGAAAAAGAAGGTCGTGGAAATTTTGATTAACTTTGATGAAGTAATTGATCGAAAAGGTACTTATTGTACACAATGGGATTATGTACAAGATCGGTTTGGGAAGGCGGACTTATTGCCGTTTACCATTTCAGATACCGACTTTGCGGTGCCACCTAGCGTAAATGAGGCGATTCAAAAGAGGATTCAACACCCAATTTATGGTTACACCCGGTGGAACCACGCTGATTTTAAGCAAGCCACGCAGCATTGGTTTCAAAAGCGCTTTGGATTGCGGGTGAACGGCGAGTGGATTGTGTACAGTCCGTCGGTAATCTATTCAATTTCCCAACTATTACAAATAAAGTCAAAACCAGGTGAGGGAGTGGTAATGCAAACTCCTGCCTACGATGCCTTTTTTAAGACTATTCGTGCTAACCAACGAAAATTAGTTGAGAATCCGTTGCGGTATCAAAATGGGAAATACACGATTGATTTTGCGGATTTGGAAGAAAAGTTAGCCGATCCTAATAACCAGATTATGTTGCTTTGCTCGCCTCATAATCCCACTGGCCGGGTTTGGACCACGGCAGAACTACAAAAAATGGTTCAGCTATGCGAAAAGTACCACGTTTTTATCATCGCGGATGAAATTCACATGGACGTCGTACGAAAAAATGTGCGCCACCAAAATATTTTAAAGTACGTGGAGCAAAATGCTGCGCTACTCACTTCGGGGACTAAAACTTTTAACTTTCCAGGATTGATTTTTTCGTACTTGTTAATCCCTGACCCAGAGTTAAGAGCCCAGTTTAACTACGCTTTAAAAAACAAGGACGGTCTGTCCTCGTGCAGTATATTAGGAATGGAAGCTACGATGGCTGCGTACAAAAATGAATCAGGGTGGGTGGACGAGTTAAATGAGTACGTGGAAGCCAATCTGGAACTAGTTCGTACGTATTTAAAAAAGCACCTCCCCCAAGTTAAACTGGTAGAATCGGAAGCAACGTATCTACTGTGGTTAGACGTGACCGACCTGCCAATTTCCATGGAAACTATCCAGAAGTATTGTGTAGAAGTAGGAAAGGTAGCCATCATGGGTGGCGGCATTTATGGCGGAAACGGTAAGCAATTCTTACGGCTTAACGTTGGATGTCCGAAAACTAAGGTTCAAGATGGTTTAGAACGGTTGCAACAAAGCATCACCGCAGCCCTCCAATAAAAAAATAATCCCCCAAACTTGATGGCAACTGCTCACGGTTCGGGGGATTATTTTATTCAGTAATGTCGCCAAAGGTTCCGTGAACTAAGTCAGCGAGGTCCGTAGCTTTTAATTGAACGGAACGCCCAATTTTACCCGAAGATACGATAATGGTACCCTGAGTTTGGGCAATGTCCGAAATGTAAATTGGAAAGCCCTTGGTTTCGTAAATACCAATCGGGGTGTTGGCGCCGTGTTCGTACCCAGTCGTTGCCACCAGATTCTTTAACGGAATCATGCCGACCTTTTTATTTCCGGACAGCTTTGCTAATTTTTTATAGCTAAGGTGTTCGTCCACGGGGATTACCCCAACCAGCGGGCCGGTTTGGCTGCCGGTTAAGGCGAGGGTTTTGTAAATAACGTGGTCATCGATTCCGATATGGTCAACGTTGAGTTGCTTGACGTCCCCATCTTGGTACGTTGGAAAAACGAATTGTTGGTACTCAATTTTATGCTTATCTAAAATTTGCTCTACTAAGGTTTTGGAAAGTTTTCCCTTTTTCTTTTTCTTCGACATAATCTATCACCCAGCAATGTATTTTAGCACATTGAGCGAATCCCTCACAAAATGAAAGTGGTAAGTTTGCTATAATGATATAGCAACTAATCTACAGGAGATAATTTAATGAAAGATCTGATTTACCGAAAAATCATCCATGATTTGAAAAAACGCATCTTTAATAATGAATTTCCGTCAATGCGTTTGCCAGACGAACGCTCTCTAACGGCAAAATATAACGTTAGCCGTAGTTCCGTAAAGCGGGCGCTTAGTTCGATGGCGCAAGAGGGAATCGTGTTTAAAAAACGGGGATCGGGAACCTTTATCAATCCGCTGTACTTAAAGAGCCAATCGTCGTTTAATTACGAAGGCTCCAACATCGGGATTACCGACAGTCTGAAATCCAACGGAAAAAAGCAGGGGATTAAGGTGCTAGATTTTTCCGTGATTCCAGCCACCAAAAGCATGAAGACCGATCTGTTCTTAAATGACGGGGATTTTGTCTATAAAATTCGGCGCCTGCGCTTATTAGATGAGGAACCGATCATGATTGAAACGGGCTACATTCCCATTAAAATCGCGCCAGAATTATCCAAGGCCATTGTGGAAAAATCAATTTTTAATTACTTGGAAGATGCGAAGGGGCAACAAGTAACCCGTTCATATATGTCGATTCAAGTAGCGCCCTCTAACCAAGAAGACCAAGAATTACTAGGATTAACCGCTAACGAACCGGTCGGCATTATGTCCGGAATTTTTTTCATGGATGATGGGACCCCCTTTGAAATTTCAAATATGCGAATTCATTATCGGCATATGAATTACAGCACGTTTGTATCAGTAGATTAGGTTTAATTTTTAAAAATAAATAACGGTAAATTACCATTTTTAACCGAGTATGCAGCACAAAGAAGGTTTTTAGAACCTCCATAATCGTTGTAACGGCGCTGTTTGTACGCGGCTATTTTTATTTTTTAAAAATTGGACCGTATCAATTTATAAAATGATTGACCTTTTTCGAGAAAGCGGTTATACTTATCTCGTAAATTAATTAATCAGTTTTTCGCTCACGAAAGGAAGATTACGATGACAGACTATTCATCTAAAGCTTACTTTGACAAACTTGAAAAGTTTTGGCGCGCAGCTAACTACCTCTCAGTTGGTCAATTGTATTTAAAAGACAACCCATTATTGAAGCGTGACGTTAAGGCCTCCGACGTTAAGGTTCACCCAATCGGACACTGGGGAACGATTCCTGGTCAAAACTACATTTATGCTCACTTGAACCGGGTTATTAACAAGTACGGCGTTAACATGTTCTATATTGAAGGACCAGGTCATGGTGGACAAGTAATGGTTTCTACTTCATACCTTGACGGTTCTTACACCGAAGCTTACCCAGCAATTACCCAAGATGAAGAAGGAATGAAGAAACTCTTCAAACAATTCTCTTGGCCAGGTGGGGTTGCTTCTCATGCCGCTCCTGTAACACCAGGTTCAATCCACGAAGGTGGCGAACTTGGTTACTCACTTTCTCACGGTGTGGGTGCTATCTTAGATAACCCAGACCAAATTGCTGCAGTAGTAATTGGTGATGGGGAAGCTGAAACTGGTCCTTTGGCAACATCATGGAACCACAACCGTTTCATCAACCCAATTACTGACGGTGCGGTATTGCCAATCTTGGACATCAACGGTTACAAGTTGAGTAACCCAACCCTTACTTCCCGGATGACGGACGAAGAATTAGCTGAATTCTTCCACAGTCAACATTGGGACCCATACTTCGTTGAAGGCGACGATTCTGAAGCAATGGATCCTAAGATGGCTGAAGTAATGGACAAGGCAATCGAAAAGATCCAAGAAATTCAAAAGAATGCTCGTGAAAACCATGACGAATCATTGCCATACTGGCCAGTAATCGTCTTCCGTTCACCAAAGGGCTGGACTGGTCCAAAGACTTGGGACGGTAAGGTTATCGAAGGTACTTTCCGTGCTCACCAAATTCCAATTCCTGTTGACCAAAACAACATGGAACACGTTGATGCACTAGTTGACTGGATGAAGTCATACAAACCAGAAGAATTGTTTGACGAAGATGGTCACATCGACCAAGACATCCTTGATTTCGTGCCAAAGGGTGACAAGCGGATGGCTGCTAACCCAATCACAAATGGTGGGGTTCACCCAACTGACTTGAACTTGCCTGACTTCCGTCAATACGCGGTTGATACAAGCAAGCGTGGTCTCAACATGAAACAAGATATGTTGGTATGGTCCGACTACTTGCGTGACGTGGTTACTAAGAATCCAAAGAACTTCAGAATGTTTGGTCCTGACGAAACGATGTCAAACCGTCTCTACGGCCTATTCGAAGTAACTAACCGTCAATGGATGGATTCAATCAAGAAGGACTGGGATGAAGCAGTTGCTCCAGAAGGTCGCATTCTTGATGCACAACTTTCCGAACACTCTGCAGAAGGTTGGCTTGAAGCATACACCTTAACTGGTCGTCACGGAATCTTCACTAGTTATGAAGCATTCCTTCGGGTAGTTGACTCAATGCTTACCCAACACTTCAAGTGGTTACGGAAAGCTTCTGAATTAGACTGGCGTCGTGATTACCCATCATTGAACATTGTTTCAACTTCAACAAGTTTCCAACAAGATCATAATGGTTACACTCACCAAGACCCAGGTATCTTAACTCACTTAGCTGAAAAGAAACCAGAATTCATTCGCGAATACTTGCCAGCTGACGCAAACTCATTGCTTGCAATCAGCCCATTAGTAATGAACGATCGTGGTAAAGTTAACTTGATCATTGCATCTAAGCAACCACGTCCACAATTCTACTCAATGGCTGAAGCAGAAATGCTTGCTAACAACGGTTTGGGAATCATCGACTGGGCAAGCACCACGAATGGTGAAGAACCAGACGTAGTTATCGCTGCTGCTGGTACTGAACCAAACATGGAAAGCTTGGCTGCAATTAACATCTTGCACGACCGCTTCCCAGAATTGAAGATTCGCTTTATCAACGTTATTGACTTATTGAAGTTACAAAGTCCAAAGGTTAACCCTAACGGCTTGAGCGATGAAGAATTCGACCGCTACTTCACTAAGGACAAACCAGTAATCTTCGCCTTCCATGGTTTCGAAGACTTGATTCGTTCAATCTTCTTTGACCGTCACAACCATAACTTACACGTTCATGGTTACCGTGAAGAAGGGGACATTACTACTCCATTTGACATGCGGGTGCTTAACGAACTTGACCGCTTCCACTTGGCTCAAGACGTTATCAACTCAATTCCAGAATTTAACGAAAAGGGTGCAGACTTTGCCCAAGAAATGGACAATATCCTTGCTCGCCATCACGAATACATTCGTGACCATGGTGACGACCTTCCAGAAGTTAAAGACTGGGTATGGAAAGACGTTAAATAATTAAAGCTTAAAGATTAAACAAAAAAAGCTGAAAGCAAAAGCCCATACGGGGCGGCTGCTTTCAGCTTTTTTGTTGTGGTAAGGGTAAATAACTATCGTAAACGAAGACTTAGGGTAGTTAATCCACGTGTAAATCTACAGAGTTAAATAATTGTGCAATCTGTTCAGGAGTGGTTCGCTTCATGGAAAGCGGTGGAAGCTGGTCTTTATCAAACCATTGCATCGCGACCGTTTCACTATTCTTAACGAATTCACCGCTTCCCACCGTACAAGCGAAAATAAATTTATAATACTGAAAAGTTTGCGGGACGTCTTTTCTTAGGGAGGTGTCATAGACAGCGCGCAGGGTAGCCGTGTTTACGGTCAGCCCGGTTTCTTCGTGCACTTCTTTAATGACGTTTTCTTTTAGGGACCAGCCAATTTCTGCAAAACCACCGGGGAGGGCCCATTCACCGTGTGAGTTTTCCACAAGCAACACCCGATTTTTTTGGCGAATAAAGGCTCGCACGTCTACTTTGGGAGTTGGATATCCCGCCTCATCCTTAAAGAGTTCCGCCACGGTGGTTACTTGCTCATTTCCAAGCTCACCCAAACGTTGCAAAGCAAGTTGACGGAGATCTTGATAGCGTTCGATATCAAAGCGGTCACTTGCGTAAGCTAATCCAGCTTCGCTAATTGCTAATATTCGACGAATGAAAAAAAGTTCTTCCAAAATAAATGCCACCTTTACTTACAAATTAATCTCCAGCATCAAAGGTTGGAGCAGTCAATGAAATTCCAAAGTAATCGGGTACCGGTGCAGTTACCGTTTGCCAGCTTTGGCTAAAGGGTAAGGGGAATTTGACTTGCCAAGAGTGCAACCGCATGGGGGCTTTGTCAGCAAGTGAATTGTACAAGGGGTCTCCCACGATGGGATGCCCTAAGGCTGCAAGGTGAACCCGAATTTGGTGGGTGCGTCCGGTTGCTAACTGAACGCGTAGTAGTGTCCGCTCGCTAAATTTGCGAATTACTTGGTAATGGGTGACGGCGGGTTGGGCGTTAGGACCGTTAACCTGGCGTTTGCGTTGGTCATCCGGGTCCAATCCAATGGGCAGCGTGATGGTTCCCGTGTCATTTGTTAAGTGGCCTTCCACCACGCAAAGGTAGGTTCGCTGAATCAATTTTTGACTAATTTGGCGGCTAAGCACCGGGACAACAACCGGATTTTTGGCTACCAAAAGGGCGCCACTGGTCCATTGATCTAAACGATGAACGTTATATGCGTTGGCATCTTTCTTGGCAAAGTACGCCTGTAAAAAGTTGATCATGCTTCCCAACTCGTGTGGTTGGTTAGCGTGAGTTTTAATCCCCGCGGGTTTATTAACTACAAGAAGGTCGTCATTTTCAAATAAAACCTCAGGACTTTGGGAAGGGTCCGGGTCAAATGGCGGAAGCGGGGTAGAAAAGTCGCTTTCTTTGAACGATAGCGAAATCAAATCTCCTTCATGGACAATGGTGCTGACCGGTTGGTATTGCTGATTCACCAAAACCCGCCGTTCGGTTCGCAAAAAATGAACCACCTTACGAGAAAGCCACCAAGTTTTTTGGAGTAGCTCTCGTAAGGTTTCGGCGGAATAAGATTGGTCGAGTTTAATGTGGTAAGTCCAGATCATAAGCACTCCTTTTTGCCATAAAAAAACGATCCATAAAATTATGGACCGCTTTTTTTACATACTTAATTATTTTTTGGCCTTCTTTTCGGGTTTAACTACTAGCACGTCGCACACGGCGTTCCGACTTACGTAAGTAGCAACTGAACCAACCATTAAACGTTCTAAAGCATTTAGACCAGTAGAACCAATCATAATTAATTCGTTTTTGTGATCCTTTGGAAATTCACGAGCAATTACCGGCTTAGGATTACCAAAGCGGATATGAATGCTAACGTCGGTAACCCCAGCATCTTCAGCTCTTTTCTTTAGTTCTTCTAAGCGATGTTGGACGTCTTCAGAAAGCTTGTAGATTACATCTCCACTAACCGCTCCACCATACGTGTCACTAAATTGGTTAACTTCTAAGACATTTAGGATATCTAGATGAGTGTTATTCCGTTTAGCAACCTCAATTGCCCGGTCAACGACAACCTCAGTCATTTTTGAACCGTCAACAGGCGCCAAGATATTTTTGTATTGTTGTAGCATGTTCCCACCATCCAATCATCATTTCTTATACTAATAATATCATTTTCGCAATCAATTGTAAGCCTTTTTACCTTTAAATTCTGGATATTTTCGCTTTAGCGAAGGCCAAAAAATAAAAAATGAAATCGTTTTATTATAACGCCCGAAACAGTGGTATATTGGTATGGTAAACGGGTAACGGGGCGAATTAACCCCGTACTAATCTGAATTAGGGGAGATACATAATGTTATTGGGTAGTATTGAAGCCGGCGGTACCAAGTTTGTGTGTGCCGTGGGAAACGAAAATTATCAAGTGCAGGATCAAACGCAATTTCCAACCACTACGCCAGAAGAAACATTGCAACGGACGGTTGATTACTTTAAGCAGTTTGACATTGCGGCGTTAAGCATTGCTTCGTTCGGACCAATTGAAATCCGGCATAGTTCACCAAAATATGGTTACGTAACCACAACGCCTAAGCCAGGCTGGGCCGATACGGATTTTGTTGGCTACATTAAAAAGGCATTTGATATTCCAATCTTTTGGACGACGGACGTTAATGGATCAGCTTATGGGGAGTACGTGATGGCCACCCTTGCTAACGAAAAAATCAACTCGTTAGCGTACTATACAATTGGAACCGGTGTCGGAGCGGGTGCCATTGTGGACGGGCGCTTAATCGGTGGAATTGGGCATCCCGAAATGGGACACGTGCTGGTTAAACGGCATCCCGATGACTTAGATTTTAAGGGCGTATGCCCGTACCACGGGGATTGTTTGGAAGGTTTAGTTGCCGGGCCAACTTTTGAAGCCCGTTTGGGAATTAAGGGAGCGGAAGTGCCCCATACGAACCCGGTTTGGGACATTATGGCTTATTACACGGCGCAAGCAGCCATCCAGACGACCCTCACGCTACGTCCAGGAAAGATTGTGTTTGGTGGTGGGGTAACTAACCCCGACTTCTTGGAAAAGGTGCGGAAATCATTTAAGAAGCTGTTAAACGGCTATGTACAAGTCCCCGACTTGGATAAGTACATTGTGATGCCAGAAGTGGCTAATAATGGTTCGGCTACCCTGGGTAACTTTGCGTTAGCTGAAAAGTTGTTAGAAGTTTAACAACTTAAATTTAGTCGCATAAATAACGATGAAAAATAAAATAGTCGCCTAGCTACCACAACTCTAGCGGTAACTAAGCGACTATTTTTGTACTGAGTGTTTAGAGCGTTTTTTAGATGGACTAATTTGCCTACAATAACGGCAAAATCACGTTCATCCATAACCAAGAAATTGGCATGATGACGATCATAATCGGAATCATGTCGGCAGTCGGAAACATCTTGACTTGAATAATCCGAAAACCGCTCGCTAACATTAAAACTCCGCCTCCAGCTTTAAAGTCCAAGATCATGTCCGGAGTGGTTAAGGGGAAGATTACGTGGGCGGCTAGGAATAAGACGGTTAGAATGATTAAGAGTGGGACCGCAATTAGAGAAACTACAAAGCCCAGGTTGGCCGCAAAAATTAATGCCGTAAAGAAATCCAAAATGGCTTTGGAAATCAAAATTGACGGATCGCCACTCATTCCTTCAATCAAGGAACCGTAAATACCAGTACCACTAGCACAAAAAAGGACGATGACGGTAACTAAATTAGCGTCATAAGTAATCTTGTCTAAACTACCGTTACCCGCTTTATTGGAGGGGAGTAAGCGTGAAATTAAGCGTTGCATATTTTCTGCACCCCGGTTAATCAACACGCCGAGTCGGAATAGGAGACCCAATCCAGTTCCGATGATTACCGCAAAAATCACTGCGGCAAGGTTTTTCATGGGGGCGATGGCATAAATTCCCATGGTCATGGAACAAATCCCAAAGGCCATGTTTAGTCCTTCTTTAAATCGTTCGGACATTGCCTCACCACTCAAGGCTCCAATAATGCCCCCAAAGAAAATTGCTAAAACGTTAACTATGATTCCAATCGGCAAATTAAGTCCTCCCTCATTTTTTTACTCACAAATGATTAGTTTAGTCATTGACTCGAAAAAGCGCAATTCCTTTTTATGTGCTAAAATATTCCAAATAGGAATAGTTCGGGAGAAAGTAATGGATACTAAAAAATTAACAACGTTGGTCGATTTAGCTGAAACCCAAAGTTACAGCGAAAGTGCGGAAAGGCTATTTTTATCGCAGTCAACCGTGTCAAAACACATTATGGCTTTAGAACGGGAATGGGACGTTAAGCTCTTTTCCCGTGCTCACCGCCAAGTGCAGTTGACTGCGGCGGGTAAAAAGATTTTGCCCGCGGTGCGAAAGTTATTGCGGCAAGAAAAAGAGCTACAAACCACGGTGGCAATCGCAAGTGCAAACCACGCTCAGACGCTGGTTATTCACGGAATTGCTTCTATTGCGCAATACCAAGCTTTCAATATCATTACCAAATTTACTAGCCAGTATCCGAACGTAAAGTTGAAGTTCAGCGAAGCTGAGGTACAGGACCTAAACGAGGATTTAGAACGACAGGACGTTGACGTAATTTTTACTCGAATTTACGAGGATAACGATCCACGCTATGACACAATCGTTAACGAAGCGGACCATTACGTGGTGTTAGTGCCCAAAAGCAGTCCGTTGGCGCAAGCTAAACAACTAAGCATCGAGATGATCAAGGATCAACAACTGCTTTTACTCCGAAACACGGTTACCGTTGCGAACCCGTTGAACGAAATTTTAAAACGCTCGTTAATTACCCCGCGGATTGTGTATGAAGGACAGCGGATTGAACTGATTTTAGAAATGTTAAATCAGGGGCTAGGAGTTTCGGTAGTAATGAATAAATCGTTTGATTTGACGGGATTTGATAACGTTAAGGCTGTGCCACTAGTTCCCGAAATCTGTAGCCGGCTAGTTTTCTTAAAAAGAAGGGACCGCACTGCGCCGGTGGTTAATTTGTTTTGGGATTTCGCTAAACGGGAAATTGAGCAAGCGCAAAATAGCAACAAACTAGACCTAAAAAACACCCCTCATAACTAAGGTAAGCACCTAGTTATGAGGGGCGTTTAATTAAGTAATTACGGGTTATTTCCACCATAGTTTGATTAAGGCTTGGGTACCGTCGTCCCCAAGACCTTGAGCATTAACTAAATTGTCGTAAAGCTGGGTAGCTAAGCGAGTGGCTGGTAAATCAATATGCATTCGTTTAGCTTCGGTTAAGGTGATGTTGAGATCCTTTAAAAAGTGTTTAGCAAAGAAACCTGGCGTGTAATCATCCTTAAGAATCCGAGGGACGTAATTGTCGAGGCTCCAGTTATCGGCACTCCCATGGGAAACGGTGTCCAAAACTTTTTGTAAGTCTAAATTGGCGGCCTTCGCGTAAACCAACATTTCGGTTAGACCAGTCATTGTGCCGGCAATCATGATTTGGTTAGCCATCTTAGCGTGTTGTCCAGTTCCAAAGCTTCCGAAGTAATTAGCGGCTTGTGAAATTTCGGGGAAGAGGGGTTTCATTTTTTCGAACGCTTCCTTATGTCCACCGGCCATGACGGTTAAGGTAGCGTTTTTAGCGCCAATATCGCCGCCAGAAACGGGTGCATCAAGCGCTAACGCCCCGATTTCTTCGGCGCGGTGACCAATTTCTTCAGCAAGGGTCGGTGAACTAGTGGTCATATCCACAATTAACTGATCAGCTTTCAACGTTGTAAAAATTCCGTTATCCCCAAAGTAAATTTCCTTAACGTCCTGTGGAAAACCAACCATGGTAATGACGATGGGTGCTTGGGTGGTCAACTGGGCGGGCGAGTCGACCCAAATTGCCCCGTGATCAATTACTTCTTGGGCGTGGGCCTTAGTCCGGTTGTAGACAAAGACCTGGTGATGGTGCTTTAACAGGTTATTAATAATTCCCGTACCCATTACTCCTGTACCAATAAATCCAATTTTCATGTGAACTACCTCCTAACTTTAATCGTGCGCGTTAAATAAGCGCAATGGGAAAACAATGTATGTATGTAAAAAACGAGTTATGAATGTTAAACTCTTATTTAGAAACTTAACTAGTGAGGGATAAAATGAAAATTCTAGCCAACGACGTGATTCAAACCTTAAAAGCGGGAGACTTTGCTAGTCAAACGTTTAAAATCGGAAAAGCAACGCTTAAGAAAGCTGATGGGACCGGCGCAAATGAGGCGTTTGATTACTTAAAATCGGCGGTTGACCAACATGGGATTGCCGAAGCGGTCATTAACGTCAATAAGGACGTGGTGATTAAGCTACAATCGAACGTGATTAACCTACCGCTATTATACCCCGCGGCTGTAGAAAAATTAACCGAAGCTGATCAAAATTACGATTTGAACGTATACGCAGTCATCGAAGCTGAAAAGATTAATTCTTCTCATTTACGAATTGATCAGATTGGCACGGCGGATGATTTGCTAAATGATAACCCGGATTTGCGTCTAAACTTCCGGGACTGGGTCAAAGAACAGTTTGAACGCTTAGATCAACCAGCTGCAAAATCGGCCACCGAATAGCAGGAGGGAGATTATGAAAAGAAGATTTGAATTGATTATTGGTTTGGCAATCGTCTTGTTTGTTGGGGCGGTTTTCGTTAGTGCACGGGCATACCATAAGCAGGTTCGCCACGAGGCTAAGGTTGAATTGCAAAAATCAGCTAAGAAAAAGGCCTTGCCTAAAAGTTCTGGTAAAGATACGGGGTTAGCTGGGGACGAGGCCCCCACGGCGGAAACTGCGAAAGCGTCTACCAAGGCAAAAATGAATCCGGTAAACTGGAAAAAGTCTTCGCAGAAAAATGATTATCCGGATTTAGACAATCATCCCCAGGCCTATTTAAAAGTTTCCATTCCTAAGCAACGGGTTTACGTAATGGACGGAAAAAAGGTCTTGTATACCATGTATGCGTCAACTGGGTCTAAGGATAGTCCGACGCCAACCGGAACTTTCCACATCCAAAAAGAACGGGGCGATTTCTTCTATAATGCCGCTTCTAAAGAAGGTGCTAAATATTGGGTCTCGTTTAAGGATCACGGGATTTACCTTTTCCACACCGTTCCGACGGATAAGAATGGCAAATTTATCCCCAAAGAAGCACAACAATTGGGTAAGGAAGCTCAGTCACATGGCTGTGTAAGGTTATCGGTTCCAGATGCAAAGTGGATTTATAAGAACGTTCCGGAGGGTATGAAAGTTGAAATACATTAAGATAATTCAAGAATGGTTACACCGGCCGCGGCATTTTCTTGTAGAAGTAGAGTGGGGGCTAGGTCTTTTACTAGGTTTGCTACTAGTGGTGAAGATTATTGGCCGTTTAGTTTTGCACACTACCTTCATTAGCTTTGGCACCATCCTAGGTGTGATGGTACTTTACCTAATAATTGTTTTTGGCTTACGTGCCGTGGAAATTAAATTACGCAAATAAAAAAAAGACGGGTTCTTTGAGCCACCGGATAAGTTACTAGGTGGCATCGGTTTGAACCCGTCTTTTTATTTTGCGCCAAATTAATTCAATCATGAACGGAACAAAAATTAGCATTAAGAAAATTAAGGTGAAGTATTGACGAACGAAGGTGGTGCGACCGAAAAAGTAACCGGCAAAGCAGCAAGTTAACACCCACAACAACACGCCAGCAAAGTTAAGCTTATTGAAACGGCGCCAATCCATCTGGGTCGTTCCCGCAATAATGGGAACAAACAACCCCACGAAGGGGATGAACCGGGAAAAGACCAGCGATTTTTTAGTATTCTTATCAAATAGCTTTTGAGTTTGGTCCAGTTGGGGAGAATCACTGATTTTTTGGGCAATTTTATTTTTTGATTCCAAATTCACGCCATACCAGTACTTCACCATGGCTCCCGTGGTTGCGGCAGCGATGAAGGTTAGTAACAACAAAAAGATGTTGAGATGGGTTGGCGCCGTGGCAGCAATTGTGCCGGTTAAAAATAAAACTGATTGCCCTGGTAAAAATGAAAAGAAAATAAAAGCAGTTTCTAAAAATATCCAAATAAATAAAATCAGGTAAACCCACTGATTTAATTGCGTCGTTAAGGGGGTTAGGTAAGCTAACGGATGAACTAAAAATCCCCATACTAAATTTAGCATCGTACACCTCCTTGTCGTTTTGTGGTAGTCTCATGATAGAGTTTTTTAGGCAAGATTGCAATTTTTAGGCCCGAGTTGGTTGTTGTACAATCATTTTTGTGATACATTAGTTACATGCGATGAGTCGAGATGGGTCAGGCAGCTTCGGCTGTTTCGCTGCGGCGACTAGTGACCATTTCACCGGCACACATTAACTACCGGATTTTGTAGGTGTGGGTCAATTTGGGTGTGTGAGCCACTCAACGACCAATTCAGCAAAATTTTGCTGATGACCGGTTTATAAAAGACCATGACGTGATTTCGGTTGCGTCATGGTCTTTTTTTGTTCTCTTTTGTTTATTTGATTAGATATACCTGGTCGTGGATTAAATCAAACGGTTGAAAATGCTGGTTTAATTTAGCAGTGGCCTGTGGTTCAACTAGTTGAGCAGTTTGCCAAAACTCATTACTGTTGGTGGCCCCATTTTGTTCACCAATGCAAATCAATAGGGGCTGGTTAGGCAAGCTACGCAGCTTTTCCAAAACTTGAACGTCGATGTCCATCCCATCGGGCGCCCACGCCATAATTACGTAGTCAACTTGCGTACCATACTTTTCGATGGCGGCTAAAGCATCTAGTGGTTCTACTTCGGTTACTAAATGGCGGCCCGTTTCGTTTTCGGACTGCCAAGCAAGCGAATCCGTAGCGATTACGGGTTGATCTTTCATCCGTAAGCCATGACTGATATAGCCATTTCCCGCCATAATTTCTAAGGTTGGACGTCCAGCTAAATAGGCGGTCAGATCGTTAATTAACGGAGCGGAAACGTAAGCCCACATTCCGTATTTTTCTTCTAAGAAATCCCGGTACGAGCGTAAAAGCTTATCCAGCTTAGGAAGCTCCCGGGTCAGCTTTTCCCAAAGGTGGTCGCCACGGGGGTCGCCCAGTGGGTAACGCTCTTTAAGGTGGTTAAAAATTTGTTCTTGAACGTCGTCAGGTAATTCTAAAAGTGGTAATTGTTGGGGCAACAAGTTTTGCCGAACCAAACGCTCGCTTTCCAATACTTGATTGATTAAAAAAACGATTGAGCCGTAGTCTTTAAACAATTCCCGGTAGTTGGTTAACTGGCGAAGGTAGCGATCAGAGGGCTGCGCTGTTTGCGCCTTTTTTAATTGTCGCCGCAGCTTTTTCAATTTTTTCGGGTTCATTACTTAGTCATCGTTCCTTTTCTGCCAATTTAAATCAAGCTCTTCTTGTTCCGTGGACGAGTTAATTGGGCGCCGCTTCTTGCCGTGGAAGTAACCGTTGATTAATTGAAAAACTTCATAACGGTCGTCACTGCTTAACGTTTTATGATCAAAGCTTAATTGACGGCCAGATAGGAATAATTTGCTTAAATCATAGGCGTTAAGTGCGGAGCGGCCACATAAGTAGTCCATGCTAACGTCGAAATATTCGGCTAATTTTTTTACTTCTAGGTAGGACGGGGTCCGAATGCCCCGTTCCCAATTCCCAATTTGGTTAGCAGTATTTGGATTTTCATCCGGGAATAATTCATTTAATTCTTGGGCAAGCACCTCCAAAGTGATGTGTTTACCGTGGCGTAAAGCGCGCAAACGTTCTGGAAACATAGACCGTCCTCCTGTGAATAATATTCTAGACCTATTTTAATACAGTTCGAGGGTATGCGACAAATTAAAGTAAATGTCACAAGTAAATTAGGGCAAAAATTGGGATTCGCTTAAATTTCCACCGGGACTAATTAAAAAACGCTATACTAAAAAAGTTGATTTAGGAGGATTACGATGAAAAAATTTTGGAAATGGCTTTTAGTGGTACTAGCGATTTTGCTCGTGGTGGATGTAGGTGCGGGCATGTACTTTTTCCACGTTGCGGAAGTTCGTGGTACCAAAAGTTTTATTAATAACGACGGGAAAATCACTAAAAATGATCCGTTGCGAACTCAGAAATTGTGGTACCAACGGGTGAAGAAGGAAAAGTGGACGATGAAATCGGCAACGGACGATTTAAAGTTGGAAGCTTATTACATTCCAGCAGCCCATCCCACAAACAAAACGGTCATTTTAGCGCATGGTTTTCTACAAAATAAAGACGGTGAAGGCGCCCCGGCAGCCATGTTTCATGATTTAGGATACAACGTGTTGGCTCCGGATGACCGCGCTCACGGCAAGAGTGAGGGAAAGCTAATTGGGTACGGTTGGTTAGACCGACGTGATTACATCAAATGGATGCAAAAACTGTTGCGTGAGAAAGGTGCAAATCAAAAGTTGGTGATGTACGGGGTTAGCATGGGAGGCGCAACCACGATGATGCTTAGTGGTGAGCCCGACGTTCCGCACCAAGTAAAGGCGTATATCGAGGATTGTGGCTATACGAGCGTGGAAGATGAAATTACTTATCAAGCCAAATCAATGTACCACCTCCCCAAATGGCCACTGGTGCCGACGGTCAGTTTAATTTCGAAGATTCGGGCGGGCTACAGTTATGGCGAAGCTAGTGCTATGAAGCAATTGGCCAAAAACCACAAACCAATGCTGTTTATTCACGGCGGTAAGGATGATTTCGTCCCTACTAAAATGATTGACCAATTGTACGCGGCCACAAAGGGACCAAAAGAAAAGTACGTGGTAAAGAATGCGGGACACGCCAAGGCAATGCAAGCGGACTATCAGCAATACCGTGACCGGGTTAAAAACTTTTTAGAGAAAAATGTTTAACCCAAGTTTTTAACCGGGAGCTGTTGAAAACTAGCAAATTACAGATAAATTAAAAAGAAAAAGGGTCTTAAAAGAATCGTTTTAAACGACAATTCTTTTAAGACTCTTTTTACGCGTAGATATAATCGTTTTGCATATAAATCCACTCATCGTTAGCAACCTGTTCGTATAGGAGGTTAGCTAATTCTCGAGAAATGTTTTGTTTAGCTAACTGGTTTTGAATAAAGTTGTATTCATTTTGAAAGGCACTAATAAAGAGTTCTTCTTGAATCCGATTGGCCTGTTTGTTATTTTGCAACCGCCGGTGTCGCTCACGATAATAACTTTCAATCCAATGAACTTCTGCTTGGTTATCATCATTAATCTGGTTGCGTAATTCCTCTAAGATTCGGGGGATGATTTTAGCCTCCACGGCAGCAATGTCATCACGAGCAATTTTAATTTTTCGTTTGATGGTTTGGTTATTAACGTGGACGGGTTTATGCCGGATCCGGTGTTTCAACCGGATGAAGGAATACTTGATCCGGTACAAAATCTGGTAGAACAGCGATTGCCGAAGTTGGTAACTTTGGAAAAAGGTCATCCGCTCGTATAGAGTTTGTAACTTCGAACTAATTTCGCCCCGGTCCACCATTTCTTGCAGCAACCGTTCTTCTAAATTAAAGCATTTTTGTAGTAATTTAAAAATTGTTCGTCGTTTAGGCCGTTGGAACATCGACTCTTGGCTTTGCAAGGTGGCGATAACGGCTTGCGTTTCAATCGGGTCCTCATTAGCTTCCTTAACCCGCTGGATAGCGTAGTTGATCATCTGCTGCCGGTATTTGCTAATGTCATCGTTGCTGTAAGAGACGGTCTTCTTAGGCAATACGAGCGGTAAGATAATGCTGGGAACGCATAAACTAAGGACAATCACTGTAGCAGCGATAAAAATTAGGTCGTTACGAAACGGAAAATCCGCCTTTTTAAAAACTAATGGAATCGAGAAAGCCATCGCTAGGGTAATGGTACCGTGAATTCCGTTGATGGCAATCAAGAAGTGGTTAAGTAACCGTTCTTGTGGTCGAATCCGGATACTAGCCAGCCGTAAACTTACCCAGACGTAACGGATCACAATCATGGTAACGTATAAAACAATTCCAATTAAAATTAAATCCGTTAACGAAGCTACTTGCCGGTTGTTATTAACAATGTCGTAGATTACGGTAGGTAGCGAAACTCCTAACAGGATAAAAACAAACCCGTTTAGTAATTCGTTTAAATTTTCGGTAGTAGTTTTAGAAACCAACTGAATTTTAGTCGAAGTTAAGCGTAAAAATGGGGTTTGGGTGCTTTGAACTAATCCCGCGGCAACCACGGCTAAGATTCCTGAAGTCCCACAAAGTTCAGCAGCTAAGTAGATGGCAAAGGGTTTGATTAAGTTAATGGGGACCACAATGTTGGCGTCGTCGATATTAGATTCAATTAGTAGGAATTGAAGGCGTAAAAATACCCAACCAATTATCCAGCCAATTATTAAACCACCCAAAAATACGTATAAGTAATCAAAAAAACTTAGCAGGGGTGAAAAGCGGCCGGTTTGAAAGGCTGCCAAAGCTAGGTCAAAAGCTACGATACCACTGGCGTCGTTAAACAAAGATTCGTTTTTCAAGTTAAGCATCGCGTCTGGGGGGATTTCTAAATTGTCAGTGACGGACGAGACGGCCACCGCATCGGTAGGGGTGATAATGGCTGCTAGGGCAAACGCTAGCGCAAGGGGAATGTGGGGAAGCATTAAGTAACTTAAATAACCCACGCCTAAGATGGTTGTTAAAGCCAGTCCTACCGCTAACGAGAACGTGTTACCAATCGTTAGCTTTAATTTGGTAATGTCGGTACTAGCACCATCATGGAACATCAACGGTGCAATAATTGCCAGCATGAATATTTCGGGTTCGAGAACAAAGTGGTTGAAATTGGGGACAAATGATAACAATAATCCCACTAAGATTTGAACGATTGCCCGGGGAAGAAACTTAATCCGGTAGTCCAAAATATTCGCCACGATAACCGCCAACATCAAGGTCAAGATGAAGAATAAAACGTCCAAAGTGAGCCCTCCTTTCGTTATTTTATGTTAATTAGCGTAACAAAAAAACGCGAAAAAATCGATTTTCGCGTTTTTTATTAGTAATAATTTCATTATTTGTTGAATAAGTTAGTTAAGTACTTCATGAAACGTTGGAGGTAACGGTCAGCATCGACGTTAATGGCGACGTTGACGTTAGGTTCTGGATCAGTTAAGCGAGCAGGGTCGCCAATTGTACGACCCCACATGGCATCAGTAGTGTCCACAAACATGTTTAGGGCTAAGGTTTGAACCAAGCTTGGGTCTAAGGCCACGCCGACCGCTAGCGGATCGTGAAGGGCACAGCCGCCAAGGTGAGGGCTAGTGATTTTATAAACGTCAATGTAATAGTCAACGATGTCGGCAAATTTGCTTCCAGCATTGGTACCTAAGTCACGCCATTGTTGGGTTTCTTTTTTTGTAAGCAACGTTCTTAGGGTGACGTCTAAACCAACCATGGTGAGGTTCTTTTGACGAGTGAAGACTTCATTAGCTGCATGTGGATCTTGGTTAATGTTGGCTTCAGCTACGGGGGACACATTTCCTGGAACGGTCAGGGCGCCACCCATTAAGGTAACTTTGCCAATCAAACTGGTGATTTCCGGATCCTTCCGAATTGCTGCGGCTAGGTTAGTCAACGGACCAGTAGGAACTAAGATTAAGTCCGAGTTGTACTGGTGAGCAGCTTCAATCAAGAAGTCGATTCCCGACTGTTTTTCCAGCGGACGTTGTGGGGTGGGAAGATCCACTTCACCAATCCCGTTTTTTCCGTGAATTTGTGCGCTAATTGGCATTACTTCAAAGTGGTCGGTCGTTTGGGAATGTTCGTCACCTAAGAAAACGGGGATGTCAGTGTGTCCGAGTAATTCAAGGATTTTCAAACTGTTAATCCCTGCATCAGGTGTTAGTACGTTACCGTACGTGGAAATAATACCAATCAAATCAACGTCTGGAGCAGCTAGCGCGTAGGCAATCGCCATTGCGTCATCAATACCAGTGTCGAGATCTAGAATCATTTTTTTACTTGCCAAAAGAACCCCTCCGTTAAATAAACGTTTATGTACTGTATTACAAATTAATCATACGAAACTCATTGTTAAAAAACAATGCTTGGCTTTCTTTTTTGCGAAAGAAACTGTTAAGATAATTAGTAAACTAAAAAATTATTGTGCTAAAAGGGAAGTATAAATCATGGCTGAAATATATGACATTACGATTGTGGGCGGCGGTCCCGCAGGGTTGTTTGCGGGTTTTTACGCGGGGATGCGAACCGCCAAAACGCAAATTATCGAAAGTTTACCTCAAGTGGGTGGGCAAGCGGCAGCCTTATACCCAGAAAAGGTCATCTATGACGTGGGTGGCTATGCGGGCGTGAAAGCGGCTGATTTAGCTAAGTCACTAGAGCAGCAAACTCGTTTGGTAAACGTACCGATTCGACTTAACGAAACGGTCACCAATATCACGCCTAACGGGGACATCTACGAAGTGGAAACCAACAAGGCGAAGTATCAGTCACGTTCAATTTTGTTAGCGACTGGAAACGGGGCGTTTAACCCGCGCAAATTGGCGGTGAAGGGCCTTGAAAAATTAGAAGGGGACAAGATTTTTTACCACGTTCCGGAATTAGCGCAGTTCAAGGATCAAGACGTGTTGGTTGCCGGCGGTGGTGACTCCGCGATTGACGTGGCGTTGATGCTCGAGGAGGTGGCCCACCAAGTTAGCTTGGTACACCGTCGGGAACAATTCCGCGGGCTTGAACTAAGTGTGCAAAAGTTGAAGGACTCTTCGGTAGAAATTTTAACGCCTTTCCTAATTCACGACGTTCGGGAAGAAGACGCGGGCGTAGCGGTGGACTTAAAGGAAGTTGGCACGGAAGAGTTAACGACCCGGAAGTTTAACCAAGTGGTGGTTAACTACGGATTTACGTCGAGTAATAAAATTATTAAGCAATGGGACGTGGAGTTAGAGCAAGAACACCGCATGTTTGCGGTAGACCATCTCATGAAAACAAATTTGCCAAACGTTTATGCAATTGGTGACGGAATCGAATATCCAGGAAAATTAAGGCTGATTGCAACGGCGTTTGGGGAGGGCCCGCTGGCGGTGGACCAGATTATGAAGCAATTGTATCCAGGAAAGAGGGGCCCGGTTCATAGTACGTCGATGTTTAAGTGATAGAGCGTAGAAATCCCCGGGTAGCTCTTGAGGACTAACAGAATTAAGGCATTAATCGTGGTTTTAGTGATTGATGCCTTAATTTGGTTAGCCGGAGAGAGCTGGGATTTTTCACGCGTTTTGGCTACATAGCAGTAGAATGCCGAAATTAACTAAACCAAACCACAAAAAAAGAGGATTTTCAGTTGCATCACGCAACGAAAATCCTCTTTTAAATTTAAAATCAGCTACCATTTGAATCCGGATTAGTAATCTTAATCCGATTTTCACTGGTTGACTTATGGTTTACTTCAGGCGCGTCAGTTTTATAAAGGTCTTCCAACGACTTATCTTGATTACGCGAATACATTGAAGTAGATTTCAACTTCAACTTATCCTCAATCTTGATGGCTTTGTCCAAACCATCAGAATAGTTGTAATCCGCGGAATTGACCTTCTTAAAGTCGGGATTCTTGTAGAAACGTAAAAGGTTCTTTTCATTCAAAGAATCCGACATTTCTAATTGTTTATGGGCAGCCTTACGATCCCTCTTAACCTTCTTTAAGAATGCATCACTAGGGTCGGTAATTTCGTTACCATTTTGGTCGTATAAGGTGTTGCCAATCGAACTATACGTAGGCGTTACAAAGTCATTATTGCGGAACGCCACCACTTGACTATGTTGTTTGGATAACAAGTCGGTACCAAATTGGATGTAGTTTTTAGTCGAAATTCCCAACAAGTGTAGGAGAGTTGGCAATACGTCAATTTCCCCTCCGTATTGGTTTTGAATTCCACCATCCTTCATTCCGGGGATGTGAATCATTAGGGGAACTCGTTGTAACTGAGCGTTATCCCAACTATTCCAGTTTTCGGTTGGGTTATCGCCAAATTGTTTAAAATGACTCGGATCTTGCGCAAAGGTTTTCGCTAAGGCTTTGTTGGATGAATTCGAAATCCCGTAATGGTCACCGTATAACACAATCATTGAATTATCGTACAATCCTGATTTTTTCAGGAAATTAAAGAATTCTTCAATGGATTGGTCAAGATAATTAGCAGTCTTGAAGTATCCGTCCACGGTGGCATCGCCAGTATCGGGAGTCTTAAAATCACTGTCTTCCGCGTCTAACGTGTACGGAATGTGATTACTTACGGTAATGTACTTAGCGTAAAACGGCTGTTGGAGATGCTGGAGATACTTCACGGAATCCTTGAACAATAGTTTATCCTTCAAACCGTAAGTAGTGGATTTATCCCCAGAAACGTCAAAATCACTAGCGGAGAAGAAGTTTTCGTAACCCATATTTTTATAAGTATTGTTGCGGTTCCAGAACGAAGCGGTATTACCATGGAAAACTGCAGAAGTATAGTTACCATGCTGTTTCAAAATTGCCGGCGCGGCCTGGAAAGTCTGATCCGAACCTAATTGGGCGAACAGGGATCCTTGAGGGGTCCCAAAAGTACTGGTTTCCAGCATGTTTTCCGCGTCACTGGTCTTTCCTTGACCAACTTGGTGGAAGAAGTTACTAAAGGAGTAGGTCGATTTACTATGGTAAATGCTATTCAGGAACGGGGTCACCGTCTGTCCTTCAACCTTATCGTCAATTAAAAATTGTTGGAAACTTTCTAGATGAATGATGATGACGTTTTTGCCCTTGGCCTTCCCGAAACTAACGTCGGATGGCTTGGCATAATGTTGTTTAACGTATTTTTCAATCGAAGTAAGTTCACTCTTTTTGGCCTCGGAACGCATCTTGATGTTGCGTTCCAACTGGACTCCATCATAAGCCGTAAAAGCGTCAATCCCCATATACTTAACCACGTACGAGCGGTCAAAAGTCCGGGTGATTAATTGAGGGCGGTCCATTTCGGCAAGCATAAGGTTAAACGCAAAGAATAAAATCCCTACCGAAGTGATTTGGAAACCGAATTTTTTCGGCAACGGATGGGGGTCCATCTTAATTTTCTTCAGAACTAATAGTAAAAAGATGACTAATAAGTCTAACCAATAAAAAATGTCGTGGAAGTTGGTTAACGACATTGAGCTTGCGCTAAGGCCTTGATTTACCTTGGAATATCCAAGCATCGTGTTAACGGTCATAAAGTCGGAAAATTCCCGAAAGTAGATTACGTTTAAGTAAAGTAAGACCGTATTAGCTAAATCTAAAAGCATTGCCGTCCAATAAAATGCACGCTTGGGTCGCACATAAAGGGCTAACCCAAAAATTATCATGGTGGTGGCAATGGGGTTGATTAGCAAAATGATCCACTGAAAAATACCAGACACCCCTAAGGAAATGTCGGTAAAGTAAGCGAATAAAGTTTTTAACCAAAATAGGACGCTGATCAGGATAAAGAACCCAAATCGCGTGTCGATTCTTGATTTAAGAGATTTCATTTTCAAAGACCTTTCAAAGTGCGTTCATTACAAATATAAATGCAATTTTACCATAGATTGTTTAAAGAAATCTTAAGGGGTCGGTTCTAAAGAAAGAATAAAATAAAATTTTAATAAATTTTCAAATCCGTGAAGAAATTGTTGTAAGATGGGCTTAATAATTTGATTTTAGAAAGGAAGGTCATGATGGAAGCTAAAATGGTTAAGGGAGCAACGGGCCCTGTCTACATGGATGCGTTGGCGTTACGGCGACAAGTTTTTGTGGAGGAACAGGGAATCGATCCCGCACTTGAATTTGGCGCTGACGAAGATTTTTATACATATTTTGTGGGTTACGAAGACGAAACACCAGTAGTGACGGCTCGTACCCGACGCACGGAAGAAAACACTTGGACAGTACAACGGGTGGCCACCGCAAAAGAATCACGACGCCATGGCCTTGCTCAAGAACTTTTTGAATACATTGAAACGCAAGGGCGGCAAGCCGGTGTTGAAAAGATCCGTTTGCACGCTCAAGCAACTGCGGAGCCGTTCTATTTTGCAATGAATTATGAGCGTACTGGTGGTCCAGAAATGGAAGCAGGGTTATTACACTATTGGATGGAGAAAAAACTCTAATGCGGTGGAAATCTCAAATTGGATTAATACTAGTGGTTATATTAGCCGGCCTTTTCGTAGTTGGGATGGTACAGCATGACGACGCGATTTACCGGACTCCGTTAGGCCGAATTGAACGGGTTACTAATTTAAAAAAGGTCTCGCAAACCGACAACTTTAATAATCATGATTACCGTGCTAAGCAACGCCTCCAGATTAAAATTTTAAACGGGAAACACCGGGGGCAAACGGTGTCGGTAAAGAACGAGTACAGTGGTTCGCAAGCGACCGATTTAAAATACCGCGTAGGCCAGACGGTGCTATTGCACTTTAACGGAAACGGACGCCGGGTGAAGGGTGCAACGATATTAGACTTGAAGCGGGACGTCGCCATCACGGTGTTAGTAGTGATTGCGGTCGGGCTACTGATTTTAATGCGGCGAACCGGAATTCACGCAATTGTCAGTGTGTTATTAAACATGGTGCTCTTTTTTATTGCCGTGGAAATTGATGTGCAAGAATCTGGATATGCAGTATTGGCAATTTTTAGCGTGGTCGCGGTGTTGTTTAGCGGCATCACCCTTACCTTAGTGTTAGGGTGGAACAAAAAAATGTTGGTTAGTCTATTAACAACTTTGGCGGGAACTTTCAGCGCAATGTTGATTGGTGGACTTGTATTTAGTTTGACGGGGAACGGTGGACTTCATTTTGAAACCATGGAGTACGTGACCCAAAATCCCGAACCACTCTTTTTAGCAGAAACGGTGCTGGGATCGCTGGGTGCCGTAATGGATGAGTCTACCGATATCATCGTTAGTTTGGCAAAACTGCGAAAAGAAAATCCACAGATTTCAATGAAACAACTGTGGATTTCGGGACGCAACATTGGGAAAACCATTATGGGCCCCCTCCTGAACGTATTGTTCATGATTTTTATGGCCGACACCTTTTCTATGATGGTACTTTATTTGCGCAACGGGAACAGTTGGCAGTACGCCTTCGAGATGAACATGCAGTTAGGCTTTGTGCAAAGCTTAATCAGTGGGATTGGAATCGTACTGACGGTGCCAATTGCGAGTTGGCTAACGGGCGTCTTTTTTAAAACTAAGGGGGTGCCGACTAATGGTTAGTGCAACGTTAATTTTAATGATCATCTTGGCAATCTTAATGGTTATCGTTGGCGGAGCAACCGGATTGCGCGCCTTTTTAAGCATTATTTTAAATTTTGCGGTACTGTTCGTAAACATTGCCTTAATTTCATGGGGCTTTCCGGCGTTGACGGTGACCATTATCAGCAGTCTAATAATTTTAGCAATTACAATTTTCATGGGGAGCGACGACGATCAGATTACGCAAAACGCATTTTATAGTTCAGTATTAGTTTTGTTGGTTTTGATTGGGTTAATTTTAGTTATTCACCCCCACTTAATGATTCAGGGATTTGGTAACGAAAACAACGAAGACCTTGAAGGAATGTCGTTATTAATTGGCATTAAGTTTAGTGACGTAATTACTTCAACAATGATTATTAGTTCATTAGGGGCAGTTGCGGAAGCTTCGATTGCCGTATCGACGGGAATTCAAGAACTAATTGAAACTACGCCAGATTTAGATTTGACCAAACTTTTTAGCCACGGTTACGAAATTGGAAAAGAAATTATTGGGACCGCCTTGAATACTTTGTTTTTCGGTTTCTTTGGTAGCTTTTTAGGCTTATTTATCTGGTACGTCAAGTTAAATTACCGCTTTAGCGAATTTTTTAATAACAAAATTTTTGCGGCAGAATTTTCGATGATTTTGATTGGTTTCATCGGAGTAATTAGTACGGTGCCGTTGACGGCGTGGGTAACGCAATTAAGAGTGCGGAGAAACCCGGATAAGACTTGAGGACTAACTGAATTACGGGACTAATTGCGAGTTTGGCAATTGGTCCCGTAATTTGGTTAGCCGGAGAGTCTTGGGTTTCGGAGCACGCTTCGGCAAGGTAGCAAAGAAGCGCCAAGGCATTAATCGCGGTTTAAGCGATTGATGCCTTAATTTGGTTAGCCGGAAAAGACTGAGTTTTTTGCACGTTTCGGCAAAATGATTGGATAACCATAATAAAAAATACAGTATTTCAAACCAGCATGAAGAAATTTTTTAACGGTTTGAAATACTGTATTTTTGTGGAATTATTTTTTGAAGAAGTTACTCCAGTTAACGATTAGATAAACAATTAGAATTAATAAGGAAGAAATTTCTAAGGTGACGAGCCAACTCCAATCCTGATCCGCTAGCGGTAATTTAACGTTTTGCCCAAAGAAGCCAAAGACAATGTTAGGAACCGCTAAAACAATCGAGAGAATTGTTAAGAATTTCATGGTATTATTCAAGTTATTGTCTAAAATATCCGAATAGGATTTAGAAACTTGTTCGATAATGTCTGAAGATAGCTGGGCCATTTCTTGACTTTGCTCAGATTCAATAATGATTTCCTCCAACCGATTGCGTTGGGCCTTAGTCAAGTTGAGGTTGGGGAGACGCATCATGCTATTAAGCAACGACGTGTTGGACTTTAAAGAAGTCAATAGGTAGATTAAACTAGTTTCTAATTGCAACATGCTTTGAATGCCACTATGGTTTAGGCGGGTTTTAAATTTATCTTGGATTGCTTGGCGATCGTAATTAATTCGGGAGACCGCGTCGTTAAACCGCATGGTGAGTTCATAAATCGTGTTGAAAACGGCATTCACCATTAGGGAGCTGTTCAGCTGCACGGGCTTATTGAGCGTTTTTCGAAGTAAAGCTTTTAAATTACGATCCATAATTTTATTAACGTAGTGGGTAGAATCGTGAGTAAAAATTACCAGCGCCTTTGGCAGAAATAGAAAAGCCGCCGGTTCGGTCTGAATTCCGGCGTTAAACTGGGAACTTAAAGCGTGGAAAATAATCAAAAAACTGTTATTTTCTTCGTCAATTTCCGCACGGGCACGTTCGTTAGGGTCAATCGCGTAACTTAGCGTTTCGGAAGTGGCGTGGTAAGTTTTTACTAAGGTCTGTAATTCCAAAGTGCTCGGATTCGAGACTTGGATCAGCGAAAAATCATTCACGGTTTTGCTTACTTTTAACATAATCTGGTCCTCGTTGTTTGTATTAACCTAAGTGTAACCCTTAATGGGTGAAAAAATATACTAAATCGATTAAAATATATTATTTGGAGCTTAAGGGAGAAATCTATATTGAACATTTTAACAAATTTATACGGTCCCTTCTTCGACCTCAACAATTGGAAGACGGTACTAGAGTCCAGTTCCGACTGGCTGGTTATTTTATCACTGGTAATGATTGAATGTTTATTATCGGTGGATAATGCCGTAGTCCTTGCGACCCAGACTCAAGTACTGGGAGATAAGGTGGAAAGGGAGAAATCATTATTTTACGGTTTGTGGGGCGCGTACCTATTCCGATTCTTAGTCATTGGAATTGGAACGTACCTCATTCACCTATGGGAAATAAAAATCATCGGGGCACTTTACCTTGCTTACCTAGTATTCCGATATTTCGACAAGCGCAAACGGGGGCGTCGAACCCGCAAATTAGTGAAACCACAAGGTAGAATTTCACTTTTTTGGCGGGTGGTAATCCAAATTGAATTTATGGACATCGTCTTTTCAATTGATTCGGTACTGGCTTCGTTGGCGATTTCTTCTAATCCAGTCATTGTGTTGCTGGGTGGATTAATTGGAATCTTAGCGATGCGGGGAATTGCCGAAGTGATCATGAAATTAATGCACCGGATTCCGGAGCTAGAGACAATGGCCTACGTGCTGATTGGAATTATTGCCTTGAAGCTTTTCTTGTCGATTCCCGCAATTGACATTGAAATTAACTCGGGAATTTTTGCCGGAATCGTAATGCTTGCATTCTTGATTACGATTGCGATTCACTACCTCAAAAAAAGCGCACGCAAATAATGCTATAATCTATATACTATAAACAAAAAGGAGACTCCTCATGGCAGCTACGGTAACAAGTGAAAATTTAGCTGAAGTAACTAAAGATGGACTAACCATTGTTGACTTCTGGGCCCCTTGGTGTGGTCCCTGCAAGATGATGGAACCTATTTTAGAAAATCTGGAGCAAAGTTACGGGGACCAAGTTCATTTTGGCAAGCTTAACGTTGACCACAACCAAGAACTGGCCCAATCGTTTAAAGTAATGAGTATTCCTTCATTAGTTTTATTTAAGGATGGCAAGGCAATCGAAAAGGTTACTGGCGTTTATCCCGAAGCAAAACTAGCGAAATATATAGAGAAGAAGATTAATGAAAATGAATCAAAGTAAAACGGCAATTGTGATCGATAGTTCGGCTAACCTTGATCCTGCGATAGCGCGGAAGTATAACATTACGGTAGTTAATCAACCAATTATGTTTGGAAAGCACGTCTATCACGAAAACGTTGATATTGATGCGGATGAATTTTACCGCATGTTGAAATTAGAAAAGTACCATCCCACCACTTCGCAGATTCCGATTAAGGAAATGCAAAAGGTTTTTGCAAAACTTGCTGCACAAGGCTATACGGCGGCTCTGTGCATTGGATTGTCAGGCGGCTTGAGTGGCTTCATCAACAGCCTTTCCGCTTCTGTGCCGGTAATTAAAGAATTGCAAGTTTATCCTTATGATTCGGGCTCAATTTTAGCTGGACAAAGTAACGCAGCTATTTTGGCGGCTAACCTGTTAGAAAGCGGTGTGGACATCCACGAAGTTTTGCGGCAGTTGCGCAAGTACCGTAGTCAAACGGAGGTTTATTTGGCGGTCAACAACGTTAAAGAGCTTCAAATTTCTGGGAACATTGCCAGTCGGACGTCGTTGGTAAGCTCATTTTTTGGTATGCGCCCAATTTTAACGATTAATCGGCAAGGTCGCTTGGAGATGGTCGGTAAAGAGCGCAAGATAAAGAATGCCATGGAAGCAATTAGTGAAATTTTCGCTCAACAAGTGGTTGACTACCGCCATTTGACGGTTACGGTAGTTGATGCTGACGACGCGGATCGCAGTATGCAGTGGCAAAGTGAGTTGAAAGTCCAGTACCCAGGATTGCACGTGGACTCCTGCACAATTGGCCCTTACGTGGGGACCTATACGGGAAGCAAGGCAATTGGGTTAATTTGGTCGCCAAAGTTGTGATACCATAGTAATTAGGTTAATTAAGAAACGGGTGGATGAAATGATTACATTGAAATCAGAACGTGAAATTGAAGGAATGCGGAAAGCAGGCGCAGTTTTAGCGGGGATGCATATTGGACTTCGCGATGTAATTAAGCCAGGAATTTCTAGCTGGGACATCGAAAAATTCGCGCTTCGCTATTTAGACGAACACGGCGCAGTTCCGGAAGAAAAGGGCTTTGAAGGTTACGAATACGCAACTTGCGTGAGTGTTAACAACGAAGTATGTCACGGTTTTCCGCGCAAAGATTTAATTTTAAAGGAAGGCGACTTAGTTAAAGTCGATACCGTAGTCAGCGTAGACGGCTATATGGCAGATTCCTGCTGGGCATTTGCGGTTGGCGAAGTTAGTGACGAAGTTAAGAAATTAATGGAAGTTACCAAGAAAGCTTTGTACCTTGGAATTGATCAAGCCGTTGAAGGAAACCGAATCGGTGATATTGGCCACGCAATTCAAACTTACGTGGAAGATGAAATGGGATACGGTGATGTTCGTGAATTTGTTGGTCATGGTATTCAACCAACGATGCACGAAGATCCAATGGTACCGGGCTATGGCGAAGCTGGTCACGGTCCACGGCTCCGGAACGGAATGACCATTACTATTGAACCAATGGTAAATACCGGAAGTTGGCAATGTGATACGTCTGCTCCAGACGGTTGGACGGTTACTACCATGGACGGCAGTTTGTCTTGCCAATACGAACATACTTTAGTGGTTACGCCAGATGGCCCTAAGATTTTAACTTCACAGGATCCAGTGGGGGACGCTAAGTACCTTTAATACAAATGATTAATTATTAATAATAGAGGCTGGGAATTTGGCGTTCCCAGCCTCTATTTTTGTAATATGGGTGTAGATTTGTTAGGTTGCGAGATGGTCGAAACGTGCACTAAGCCCCCAACTCTCTGCGGTTAACCAAATTAATTCATCAATCGCTAAACCCACGATTAATGAAACTTGTTCTACTGTGAGATGGTCGAGACGTGTTCCAGCCCTCAGAGTTCTGCGGATAACCAGATTTGATCCTTAACCGCAGAACCCAAAGTTAGAGGAGCGTGTTCTACTGCGACAAAGTCGAAACGTGCTCACAGTCCCAACTCCTTCCGGTTAACCAAGTTTTAAGCTCAATCGCCAAATCCACGATTAAGCTTAAAACTCAGTTAATCCTCAGGAGCTACCCGGCACTGGGAGCACTCTGATTTAATAATTCGCCACTTCCACCACATTTCCGTCCGGGTCCTTTATCAATAGCGATTGGACCTTTCCGTGAGTTCCTTGGCGTTGCTTTGGTTCATCGATGATTTCCACAAAGTAGCTCTTTAAATGGTTGACAATTTCGTCCATCGGATTTTTGGCAACCAGTGACAGTGCAATACTTCCGGAAGTTGGTTGTGCCGGAGCAATTGCCGGTTGTGCGTCCTTAGTTGTAAAATAGATTCGCTGCTTCCCCGCACGTACTCCCGGGAATGGAGCGTCGGTTAGGATTGGCATATCAAAGACCTCGTGGTAAAAACGTTCACTGCGAGCAACGTCTGCCACGGTTAGGGTAATATGATCAATTTCTCGAATATTCATAATCTATAAATCCTCCTTGTAACCTGTACAAGTATAGCATAGGTAAATTCAATTGACGTTTTGTGGTAGTTCATGCTACGGTGGTTACTAGTTATTTTAAAAAGACAGGGTGAAAAAAATGAGTTTGCTATCAGTTGAACATCTGAGCCACGGTTTTGCGGACAAAGAACTGTATGAAGATGCAAGTTTCGAACTGAATAAAGAAGATCACATGGGAATTGTCGGGCAAAATGGTGCCGGTAAAAGTACGCTAATTAAAATTTTGACTGGCGAAACTTTACCAGATAAAGGCCGGATTGTTTGGCAAAATAAGGTCACTTACGGATATTTAGACCAGTATGCGGATATTCCGCAAAATGATACGTTGTATGAGTTCTTAACCACTGCGTACGCAGATTTGTTTAAGCAACGTGATTTAATGGAAAAATACTACGCCGAATATGCCGAAAATTTGGATGACAAATTGTTGGAAAAGGCGGGCCGAATCCAAGAAAATTTGGATGCCAACAATTTTTACGAAATCGATACCGAAATTAACCGGGTAATGACCGGTTTAGGACTTGATGACATTGGTAAAGATCACATTGTCAGTGAAATGAGTGGGGGCCAACGTTCCAAAATTATTTTGGCAAAGCTCCTACTGCAAGATCCCGACGTATTGATTTTAGACGAACCGACCAACTATTTGGATACTGCGCACATTAATTGGCTGGCAGACTACCTTAACGGCTTCGAGGGAGCTTTCATGGTGGTTTCTCACGATTATGAATTTCTGCAAAAGGTAACCAATTGTATTTGCGACGTTTCGTTTAACAAAATTACTAAGTACCGGGGCGATTTCCAATCCGCAATGCGGCAAAAGGAAGCGCGGCAAGAAGCACAACTAAAGGCTTACGAAAAGCAACAGGTGGTCATTGAAAAGGCCGAAAACTTTATCCGCAAGAATAAGGCTGGCCAACGCTCGACAATGGCGAAATCCCGGGAAAAGATGCTTAATCGGATGGAAAAGATCGATCCGCCTAGTGAAAACTTGAAGGGGCATTTCGATTTTCCATACCTAGATACGGGCTCGCAAAATGCCGTGGCGGTTAATAAGTTAGCCGTTGGTTATGGTAAAAAGCAACTTTTGGAACCAGTGACTTTCTCCATGGTGGCGGGTGAAAAAGTGGCCTTCTCTGGGTTTAACGGAGCCGGAAAGTCGACGTTAATTAAGAGTATCTTAGGTTTGATTCCGGCTTTAGGTGGGGAAGCTCATTTTTCACCATCAGCTAAGGTAAATTACTTTAGCCAAGAATTAGTTTGGGATAACCCTGACTTAACGCCATTACAAACGATTCAAGAAAAATATCCGACCATGTTACCAAAAACAATTCGGACTAAGTTAGCTAAGTGTGGAATCAACGCAGCGGATACCCAAAAGCCCATGCACCAACTAAGTGGTGGTGAGCAAACTAAGGTTAAGCTAGCTTTGATGGAATTAATTGAATCCAACTTCTTGATCATGGACGAACCGACCAACCACCTTGATGATGAAACCAAGCAAGCCCTAAGCGAAGCTTTGCAACGCTTTAAAGGAAATTTAATCGTGGTGTCTCATGAAAGTAGTTTTTATAACGGTTGGATTGATAAAGTGATCAACGTGGAAAAATTACGTTTGGATCGCTAAAACTTAATTACAACAAAAAAACGGAGCCCAACATCAACAAGATGTTGGGCTCCGTTTTGTTTAGCGATTAGTAATATTAACTAGAACGTTGCTGTATCGGGGTCGGTTGGGGCACCTGCTTGACCATGGAAGCCATCGATGGTTTTCATGTCGTCAGCAGATAGTTCGAAGTCGAATACTTCGGTATTTTGTTGAATACGATCCGCGTGGACAGACTTTGGTAATGGCAAGAAGCCGTGTTGCAATGACCAACGAATAACTACTTGGGCCACCGACTTGTGGTACTTTTCAGCAATTTCCTTAAGTTCGGGAATGCTGAAGATTTTACCAGTTCCTAGTGGGCTGTAAGCTTCGGAAAGGATGCCGTGTTCTTTGTTATAAGCAACCACTTCGTCTTCGGTGTCGCTAGGGTTGAGGAAAATCTGGTTAACTGCGGGAGTTACCTTAGCAGTTTTCAATAACTCATCCAAGTGATGGGGCCGGAAGTTTGAAACTCCAATTGCCCGAACTTTGCCAGCTTCTAGAGCTTCTTCCATTGCACGCCACGATTCAGCGTTCTTTTGTTGCCATTCATCACGGAATTTAACGGGGTTAGGCCAGTGAATTAAGTACAGGTCAAGGTAGTCTAGACCAAGCTTTTGCAAACTTAAATCAAGGGCTTTTTTCGTTGCTTCGTAACCGTGGTCTTCGTTCCATAGCTTAGAGGTGACAAAGAGGTCTTCGCGGGCAACGCCACTGTCTTTAATGGCTTTTCCCACGCTTTCTTCGTTGCCATAGGCTGCAGCAGTATCGATATGACGGTAACCAGTATCTAAAGCAGCTTTAACTGCTTGGTATGCTTCTTCACCATCTTTAGATTGCCAAGTTCCAAAACCAATTACGGGAATTTTAACCCCGTTATTTAAAGTATAGGTATCGGTGAGTTTATTCATGAGAAATTCCTCCTTTATTTAACCTTACTTACTATATGATAGCTTTTTTGCCTAGAATTAACCAGCCATAAGCCCGAAAATTTGCCAGGGGATATGCAAAAAAGGTGGTGGGAATAAAAAATAGAGGGCGGAAAAAATCCGGTCCTCTATTTAGAAACTACTATTTATTAAAAGTACCTGCTTCTACTTCGCGAAGGTAGTCGGCAAGGTGCTTGAAGTAAACGGGAGCGTTATCGATCATGTGATGATGACCGCCGTCCGGAGTAGTAACTAACTTAGCGTTAGGGATTACTTCAGCCATCCGTTGTGCCGACTTCAATGGCATTGTTTCATGTTCACCAAAAGTTAACAAGGTTGGTACCTTGATGTTATGAATTTGGTCGCGAACGTCCCATTCCTTCAACTTACCAGTAACAACGAATTCATTGTCGCCTTGGAAAGCGTTGTAAACGGGAGTTGCCATGGTTGGAACCAAGTGACGAATTGCCACTGGTTGTTTACGATCTACGTAACCAGCATTAAGCACGTCAACTAGTTTTTGGTAACGTTCGTTATCCCAGTCTCCGGACTTTTCGCAGTCACGCATGAATTGAGCATCTTCAGGAGCAAGAGCTTCGTCCCGAATTGCGTCTTGATGTTCAAGGTATTCATCGATATTATCAACCATGGAAGAGATGATGGCACCCTTTAAGTGTTCACCGTACTTCAATGCGTACATCATGGTCAATGCGCCACCCCAAGACTGACCGATCAAGTAGAAATGGTCAATGCCAAGTTTTTGGCGAACTTCTTCCACTTCATCGAGGAAGTAGTCGTAGCTGAGGTATTTTTCAGCAATTTCAGGGTCGGAGTAGTCGGGTTGGTCAGAATACCACGAACCCAGTTGGTCATAATAGTGAACTTGAACGTCCAAACCTTGTTTTAAAAGTTCGTCGTGGAAGTTTTCCCAATATTCGTGGTTACCACCGGGACCACCATGAAGGGCCAAGAGGTGGATGGAGTCGTTAGTACCATCCGTATGTGACCATAAGTGATATCCGTTATCTAGTGTTAAAATTGTTGTACCTTGTTTCAAGATATTTCACCTAGTTTCTTAAATTTAAGCCTATAATAGCAGATTTATTAGAAAGTGACCAGATTAAATGAGAAGCGTTTAAGCGTAAAAAATCGCGGAAATGCTGGTATAACCGACTTAGTGCTTAAATTAAAAAATTAGAAAAAATTAATTATTTTCTGCAGCTGATTAAGGAGTAATTTTAATGCAAATTAATGTCGCACGACTACAAAATGAATTTCCAGATGAAAAAATTGAATATTTTGACCAAGTCGGCTCTACCAATGACGTAGCTTTTGCGCGGGTGCAAGAAAACCCTGGAGTGGCGGGAATGGTGATTGCTAACCAACAAACCGCCGGGCGGGGAACTAACCAACGCCAATTTTATTCACCAACGACGGGAATTTACTGTTCGATTTACCTCCCCTTAGGTACCAAGGATGTTTTACATCCCGGGCGCGTAACGGCAAACGTGGGCGTAATCGTTGCCGAAGCGGTGCACCGAGTTTTTGGGCAACCCCTCGGTATTAAATGGGTTAATGATTTATATTTACATAACCAAAAGGTGGGCGGCATCCTATGCGAAGCCGTATCCAGTGACGATAACCAACTAATTGGGTTGGTGATTGGGATGGGGCTAAATATCTTAACAACGACCTTTCCCCAAGCGATGTTACGAACGGGAGGGCCGATTGCTACCCAAGCTAATCCCGAACAAGCAACCGACCTATTAATTGCAATTAACCAAGCTATCCAAAAAAAGCGCCAGACACTCGCGTCTGACGCAATTGATGCAAAGTATTTAGAGCTGTCGATTTTACAAAATCAATGGGTGATCATTGCCCAACCTGAAGGCCAGCTTACTGGAAAAGTAACGGGGATCACACCCGAAAACGAACTGGTAATTAACGATGGTCATCAAGTGCGGACCGTTACGAACGGTCGGATATTACGTTGGCAAGCCGCACCTTTAAGTGGCTTTGATTAAGTTGCAACGAATATTGCAGGTCTTGGTTACCCCGAATGGTGGTTTCAAAGTCGGTGGCGTAAATTACCAATCCTAATTGGTGGCCTGCAGGTAGGTGATAGAACGTTGGTTGCAATTGGAGCGTTACGTCATAGAATTGATTAGGAACAACCTTGTCAACCCGGTAGTTGTTAGTCCGGTTCTGCAGATTAATGTGGCCCTTGCTAATCATTTTCCACGGGGTGACGCTCTTTTGTTGCGTAAATTCTCGCAAGTCGTCGGTTCGCCAGTCGTAACTACCGCTTAATGAACGGGGCTGGATTAGGCTTGGAGAAACGTTTAGGCGCCGGGCATCGCCGAAATCAACTAGTTGAAAACTAAGCATCCCAAATGGTTTATTAACCGCCACATTAACTTTAACTTCGGCCGCACCATCAATGTACCAGTCGCGATCAAGTTGAGCCGACTTGAAAATCAACCGGTTATCCCGCATTTGATTTTTACCATTGGTGGCGTGTTCCGTATTAAGAAGGTCGGTATGCCACTGCGTAAGGTTATTTTTGTACATTTCAAAAACTTCCGGATCGAGGACGTCTTTAAACGAGGCGGCCTCGTTTTTAGTTGGCAAGTTGGCGTCCACAAGGGTTTTGGCTTGAAGAGTGAATTCGCGCACTTCGTCATTTGCATCTTGCCAATCGGGATAAGTATGCCAAGTTTCGGGTTCCACGTTGTCTTGGATAATTACGTTTGGCAATACTTCAGGAGCGTTATTTTCCACGCCAAACAATTTATAGCTCAACCATAAGTTCATCATGTCGGTAAAGTCGATGGACCGGAAGTTGTTGATGTAAATGTGCTGCCCTTGATGAAGAATAACTTTTTTATTAATTGGTAGATCACGAACGGCATCCCACAGGTTAGCAACGTTGCGAGGTTTAACGTTCCAGTCATTCAAGCCGTGCACTAAAATTAGGTCAGCCTTGATGTTTTTGGCTTGGTTAAGGTAGTTGCGACTATCCCAATAACGGGAATAGTTACCGCTCTGCCGGTCTTGATCATGGTTGATACGGTTTAGAACTTGATCAAATTTTCCACGAACTTTCAAAGCATCCCCAAGGTCTTTTTGCCGACTAAAGACTTCGGCAGCGAGGACGTCCATATCTTCACCTTGGAAAGTATCGGGAGCTGCTACCAAACCGCCGTCCCGGTAATAATCGTACCAACTTGAAATGGCTGCTTCCGAGATGATGGTTTCGAGACCTTCGACCCCGGTAGTGGCTGCCGCAGTGGCTAACGTACCTAAGTAAGAACGACCGGTCATGGCGATTTTATGGTTGCACCAGTCCGCCTTGATCTCAATGTTATCAGTTTTGTTAGTGAACGCTCGCCGATTTCCCGCAAGCCATTCAATAATTGCCGTGGTAGAAATGGTTTCCGCAACCGAACCGGTATCTCGAAGTCCTTCTGAATCACGAGTTCCAATCCCCGCCGCGTAAACTACCGCAAACCCACGAGTTAGAAAATAATTATTTAAGGTGTAAGGTTGTTCGCGGGCAAAGTGTTCGCAAGCATGTTCAGCTTGCCCCTTAACTTGTCGTTCGGGTGGTAGTTCTGGAGCGTAAGGTTTAGCCGTTACGTCTTCACGAGTGAGGCGGTTGACTGGTTTTTCAGTTAAAGGTACGTCAACATCATGAGTTACTTGCTCTCCCCAATGGTCGTTAGTTCCTTGGTTGTAGGGGCTTGCGGTATACAAAATCGGAGCTCGGTAATCCTGATTAGTTTGAGCTGGGCGTAAAATTTCTGCTTTTAGTAAATCACGTTTGCCATCGTGGTCGGTATCTAACGGAGCTTCTACGTAAACGACCTCCCGAATAATCTGGTGAGGATCAAAAACGGCTTGAGCCTTTCCATTAAAGAATAACGGAGCGGTCGTGGTTGCATAAAATGGGGTGAAATAACCTTGTTGGGTAAGGTGATCAAGGTAGGTTTCTCCATTTTTGGTGTGAGTCGTTAAAATGGCGTACCAGGCATGGGCGACGTCTGCGCTAGTTTCAAGAGCATCAAGAGCAATCCGAGGTAAGTTGATTTTAGCAACTGCGGCTCGGGGGTCGGTAACTGCAAAATCAATTCCGGCTTCGAATTGTAAAAGCTGCAAAGAGATCAAATAAAAAATGTCCAGAGTTAAGGGTTCGGCACCCGCAAAAAAATCTGCCGCAGTTTGGTTAGGCGTTGCAAGTAGGTTGCCTAACTTTTGTTGAAAAGTGGACTCTTGGGTGCTGATTAAAAAGGAGCGTCTGAGAAAATCCTCAAACTGTGCCTTAGGATTGGCAAGCAATTCCTGATCGATAAAATGAATTGCCTTTAGTTCTTTAATTTCTTCATCTTGGTCAATATCGATTCGGCCAAATTGATTGTTTTTCATAAAAAATCCTCCACAGTGGTTTATGGTTCATATTATACGCCTTACTGATAAAACAGCTAATTTAGGAAGTTTACAGTTCGGGAAGAATAAAAAAGTTTATATAATGCTGATTTTTTATAAAAATAATGCAAAAAAACATCCGTTTTATAGTAAAACACGAACTATAGAGGTTGATAAATGAAATAAAGTATGGAATAATCAGTTTGTAAATAAAACAATTTATCACACGGAGGGTCAAATCGTGGAACAAAACTTAAAGGAAGTCTCATCATTAGGGATTTTGGACAAAACGTTTCATCTAAGTGAAAACCAAACCACTGTGAAACGGGAAGTTTTAGCAGGGTTAACAACGTTTGTTTCGATGGCGTATATTTTATTTGTAAATCCTAGTATTTTGGGGCAGGCTGGGATGGATAAGGGTGCAGTATTTACTGCAACGGCACTTTCCGCAATTATTGGTTGTGTACTAATGGCGTTTTTAGCTAATTATCCAATCGCGGTCGCTCCCGGTTTGGGGGATAATGCCTTTTTTACCTTTTCCGTGGTTTTAGGAATGGGGATTCCGTGGCCTAAGGCAATGGCTGGAGTATTTATTGCTTCGGTGTTATTTACGATTCTTTCTTTGGTGAAAGTTCGTGAAATGGTGATTGACGCAATCTCGCAAGATTTAAAGTTGGCAATGGCTGCTGGAATTGGTATTTTTATTGCATTTATTGGCCTACAAGGTGGGGGATTAGTCACGGCTAGTAAAACGTCCCTAGTTGAAATGGGGTCATTGTCGGTGCCAACGACTTGGCTAACAATTTTTGGTGTGTTTGTAATTGCAATTTTAATGGCGCGTAAAGTTCCTGGCTCAATTTTTATTGGACTAGTAGCAACCGCATTATTAGGCTTAATTACGGGTTTAATTAAAATGCCAACTAGCATCATTTCACTCGCTCCTAGTATGAAACCAACCTTTGGAGTAGGAATTCACAACTTGCCTTCGATCCTTGACCCACAAATGTGGGCAGTTGTGCTGATTTTGTTATTAGTTGCTTTCTTTGATACTGCAGGGACACTAATTGGTTTGGCGCAACAAGCTGGAATTATGAAAAATAATAAGATGCCTCGGATTGGTCAAGCGCTCATGGCAGACTCATTTTCAATGCTTGCTGGTTCCGTAATGGGAACGACCCCTACCTCAGCTTACGTAGAGTCTTCTGCGGGAATTGCCGTAGGTGGGAAAACTGGATTAACCTCATTAACGGTGGGAGTGCTCTTCGTCTTCAGTATGCTATTTTCTCCACTATTAACGGTAGTTACCACGCAAGTTACTGCACCAGCATTAATTATTGTTGGGGTGTTGATGGCTTCAGCATTAAGAGAGATTCAATGGGATAAGTTTGAAATTGCGATGCCAGCGTTCTTGACAATTATCGGTATGCCATTAACGTATAATATTTCCTATGGGATGGCATTTGGTTTTCTAACTTACCCAATCCTTATGACCGTAGCAGGTCGGCGCAAGGAAGTTAACTATATTGTTTGGATATTAATGTTTGCCTTCGTGTTAATGCTTTACGTATTGAATATGTTACCAAAATAATTAAACCAATAAAAAGAACAGGCTCCCCTCCTAAATTTAGGAGAGGAGCCTGTTCTTTCGCATCTATATAGGTTATTCAGCCAATTTACTATGTCGCATGCCATAGCTAAAGTAAATGATTAAGCCGATTGCAAACCAGATTGCCGAACCAATCCAAGTTTCTAATGAAAGGGTCGAAATCAAGTAAACACACGCGATAACTGAAATGATTGGGATCACTGGGTAACCAGGTACTTTAAAGCCGGTCCCTGGGATGTCAGTTCGGCGACGTAAGGGGATTACCCCTAACGAAATTAGTCCGAAGGCAAACAGCGTTCCCATGTTTACTAGGTTGGTAAGCTGGTCAAGGGGAACGAAACCGCCGAGTAGCGCGATGAAAATCGTAACGACTACCAAAGCGTTTTTAGGAGACCGGTGCGGGCCTTCTAGTTGGCCTAGCAAGCGCGGCAAGAGACCGTCCCGCCCGGTTGCGTAAACTAAACGAGAACTACCATAAATCATGGAAATCATCATGGTGGTCATCCCAGCCAAGGCACCTACAGATAGCAATCCAGCAATCCAATTTTGGTGGACTAGTTGTAAGGCGAAGGATACGGGGTTGGCCACGTTGAGTTGGCTATAAGGCACCATTCCAGTTAGGACCACTGCTACCGCTACGTAAAAGATTGTGGCAACAATCAATGTACCGATGATTCCAATAGGCATGTTTTTAGCTGGATTTTTAACTTCTGCTGCGGATGCCGAAACGGTGTCAAAACCTAAGTAAGCAAAGAAGACGGTGGATGCACCGGCCAAGGTCCCGTGAATTCCAAATGGAAAGTACGGTTGCCAGTTACTTGGTTTAACGTAAAAAATACCCACACCGATAAAGATCAAAATAATCGCAATTTTGACGAAAACCATTAAATTATTAATTCGAATCGAAGATTTAAAACCTCGGTTGAGTAGAAAACCGATTAAAAGTACGATGATTACGGCAAATAAATTAATATAGGTTCCGTGTTGCGGATCAAATGGTCCAGCAATCGCGGCGGGCAGATGACCACCAAATCCCTTAACTAAAGATCCGAAGTAAGCGGACCACCCGGTGGAAACTGCCGCCACCGCCAGGACGTACTCTAAAATCAATGCCCAACCTAGCAGCCAGCCGAGTAGTTCGCCGTAAATAATGGTTCCGTAGGAGTAGGCACTTCCTGCAACGGGAATTGAAGCGGCAAATTCTGCGTAACACATCCCTGCCAGAGCACAAACTAAGGCAGCAATCACGAATGAAAGGGTGATTGAAGGACCGGCTTTTAACGCCGCCACGGTTCCAGGAAGGATAAAAATCCCGGTCCCAATCACCGCACCAATTCCTAAGGCTAAGAGATCCTTAGCACCTAGCGTCTTTTCAAATTGAGAATCTACTTTCAGATAATTAGCTAACGATTCTTTACGAAAAATATTATGTTTTAGTTGCATAGGCCACTTCCTCTCTAATGTTTTTCTAATAATACGGGACAAAGTTAAGGCTGTCAACGGAAACCAAAAATCTGTGCAGGTTAAATTTGCTAAACTAGTGCAATTAGAGACTGGTATAATTAAAAAAGTAAGCAAAAAACGGAGGAATGGCGATGGCTTTAGAATTGGATGGTGGAGCAGTAGTTTACCAAATGCGTGCGGGAATTCCGTATTATTTATTATTAAAGAGCGCTACAAGCGGCTTTTGGGGCTTTCCTAAGGGACATTTAGAAAACACGGAATCAGCGATTGAAGCGGCCGAACGAGAAATTAGGGAAGAAACGGGCATTGTTACTAGGGTCGACGACCGGTTCTACGATGTTTTAAACTATCGGGTTGGCGAAAATGATAAAAAAGTAACTTTGTTTACGGCCCGGGTTCCAGAAGACACGGTGGTGCGTTTGCAAAAAGAAGAAATCAGTATGGCGGCGTGGCTTGATTATGCAGCTGCGAGAAAAAGGCTAACCTACCTCAACTTAAAGCAGGCGTTAGACAACGCAGACCAATATGTTCGGAAAGCCGAGCAGCAATAAGAGCTTCGACTTTCAAAGCAAACAAAAAGAGGCCATGACATCGCGGGTCATGGCCTCCTTGCTTGCGTTTGATAAAGCTTTTTAAGAGTTAAAGTTATGCTAACTTGCTGAATGAATTTTCTTCGAGGCTTTGAAGATTTTGAATCGCTTCTTCAATGGTTACGCCTGTAGCTTGAAACTCTGGTTGGGCTTTATCATTAGCGATAAAAACCTGTTTTTCAGTATCAAGTGCGATACTGTACCAAGCTGTACTGTACTTTTTAAATTGCATAATGATAAACCTCCTAAATCATGAATTTTAGAAGCGGGAAAAGCGCTTCCAATTGATACGATACCTTAATTTACAATATTTTAAACAAAAATGCAAATATTTAAGCTTGGAGTAAGGGAAATGAATAAGATTATTGTAATAGCAGGGCCTACGGGTTCGGGAAAAACCACGGTGGCAGATTATTTTAACCAACGTTACGGAGTTGCAAAAGTAATTACCCACACCACTCGCCCTCAAAGAACTAACGAAAGGCAGGGGGTAGATTATTATTTTGAAACGGCGGAGTCGTTCGACCAGAATCATTATTTGGAACAAGTTCAATACGCGCATTACCGGTACGGTTCCTCTTATGAAGGGCTCACCCAAGCGTGGCAAAAGAATCCGGTTGCTTGCATAGTGTTGGATACGGCCGGTGCGATTACCTACCAACAAAAATTAGGTGATCAAGTAGCAATTTTATTTTTGCGAGTTCAAAAAGAGGACACGCTGAAAAAAAGGTTGTTAAAGCGGGGCGATAGTTTAGCATCAATTACTAAACGAATTAATAGTCCCGAATATCGTCGTGATATGGAATTGCCAAAAGAACTACAAGGGAAAGCAACCGTAATCGACAACGATGATTGGCAAACTACTAAACAAAAGCTTGATGCATTTTATATGGAAATTAAAAAGCAGACGTTGGACGTTTAAATGCGCCCCTAAATATGTTAATGTAAAGCGTAATAATTACTATTTACGAGGTGGCAAACAGTGGATAAAAGCCCAATTGCGATTGCGATTAAAATATTGAAAGCGAATGGCTATAAAATTACGCGTCAACGGCAGAGTTTGTTAGAGCTACTTGCACAAAGTGGTGATCGTTATCTGGAATTAACCGAATTAGACCGCTTGATGCGCCTAGAATTTCCAAAAATGAGTCACAACACGATTTACCGAAACGTTAAAGAATTTGCGGCGCTGGGGATTGTTGAAGAAAACCAAAATGAAAGTGATGGAAAGACGGAAGTAAAGTTGGATTGTAACGAACACCACGCGCACCATCATCACTTTATCTGCAACCAATGTGGAAAAGTACAGGAGTTAAAAATGTGTCCATTAAGCTTTTTTAGCGATCAGCTCCCAGGTGCTGAGATCACCGGACACCATTTTGAATTGTACGGCGTTTGTGCGGAGTGTGCAGAAAATGCCCGCGTAACAAAATAAATAAATTGTCAATTTTATCGAAGAAAGTTTTAAAGTTATTGCAAACTTGGGGAAGATTTGGTTACCCAAGCGCGTTTTTTTGGTATGCTAACGTTTGGAAATATGGAGGGAGATAGAATGGCATACAGAACACCACCTTTTTTAACGCCAATTGCCATCGTTACCATGGTAATTGCGCTGAGTGCGACGAACGTAATTGTTAATAAAGCTACTAATACTTCTGAAGGGGCTCCAGTGCGTTCTTCAAAAGTTGTTGAAAGCAGCGAACCAGAAAAGAAACCTTCGAGTGATGATGAACATTCTAAGGATAAATCAGCAGAATCATCATCTAGTGCTGAAGAGAGCAGCAAACCGAGTGAAGATACTTCAAGCAGTGAGGAAAGTTCTCAACCGACTGATAATCAAACCCAGGACAACTCTTCCTCAACAACGACCAAAGACGCCAATGGAAACGATAATACAACGAGTGGCGCAAACAATGATGACCAAACCACGACGGATAATTCAGCAGATGCTAGTTCAGGATCGGGGGCAGCTACTTCAGAAGGTCAAGGCAGTTCCCAACCAGCAACGAATCAAAAAGCTGCCGTCCAAAAGGCTACGACTACCAATACTAACACCGCGAATGCCGGCCAATAAGGGGGGATAAATGTGATTTCATTTCTAACATTATTAAGCCATTACATGGGCATGATTAGCGTTAAGAGTAAGTTGAAAAACCAAATTTACACCATCATGGCCTTTGTGGGAAATTGGTATTTGTTATACATTGGGATTCGCTTTATCCAAAATGGCGGATATACGCGAGGATTATTGCTACTAGCAATTTTCTTGATTTTCCTTTATTTCTCAATTATGAACATTTACTATTATTTCACCAATAAGCAAGCGCCGTTTGATATTTCTCCAATTTTGGAAAAATACATCGGGGGCGCACCTGAAGAAGTGCGGGAAAAAGAAGAGTTTCGGCGCCGCCTTTCGCGGGTAGAAAGGCAAAGTCGCCAAGTTGCAAGCCCAGGCGGGTTTTTTGACCAAAAGGCGTTACTGCCGGCAACCATCACTTCATCTGCTCAGCAACAAAAAAACATTCAACAAATTGCGGAAAAGATGATCCAAACGGGAATGGCCTTTGTGGATTACGGAGGACGTACTGACGATGAGTTACGGACGGAAATGCCTGCGCAACAAACTGAGACGTACGCAATCGGTGATATGGGGGTCACCATCCCGTATGCAGAAGTTCAACTTGTCAATGGTAAACCCACCATCATGGCCGGAATGAACCGAATGGAAGCCGTTCCGGTGGGGGAAATTACCAAAGTTGGCTTATCTAGTTATCAAGCTGCTAAAGCTGAAAACCATTTGTATTTAGCAAACGCCTTTTTAGTTGGTGGCGAGAAAAAAGTGCGCGGTCGTTCTGGAATGATTGTGGAAAATGAACCATACCGCTTAAAAATTAATATTGCTTATAAACGGCGCCAATCCTCACTTTCTAAGTGATTAGGCGCGTAATTATTAAGACCTGTCAATGTATTTACTTTGACAGGTCTTTTTTTGTCCAGTATAGTCAATATAACCAAAAATTTATCTAATTTTAATCTTTTATTAATGCAAACGGGTAAATGGAAATGGAGGGATCAAGATGTCGATGATCGAATTTCATAATGTGGAAAAGTATTACGGAAAGTTTCATGCCTTAACCAACGTTAATCTAACCATTGAAAAGGGAGAAACGGTGGTGTTGATTGGACCATCTGGTTCAGGAAAAAGTACCTTGATTCGAACCATTAACGGTTTAGAGAGTATCGATAGTGGTCAATTAATTGTCAACGGATTTGACTTGGCTAACCGACAAACCAATATTAATAAGATTCGGCGAGAAGTGGGGATGGTTTTCCAGCATTTTAACTTGTACGATAACAAGTCCGTTTTAGAAAACATTATGTTAGCTCCCCGGGTCGTGCTTAAACGGCCCGAAGAGCAGAACCGGCAGTTAGCTATGGAATTGCTTGACCGAGTGGGACTAGCAGAAAAGGCTGATAGCATGCCTGCCATGTTGTCAGGAGGTCAAAAGCAACGGATTGCGATTGCTCGCAGTTTAGCTATGCAACCCAAATGCATCTTATTTGACGAACCAACTTCTGCGCTTGATCCCGAAATGATCGACGATGTTTTAAACGTAATGAAGCAAATTGCTCGTGATTCGGCCATGACGATGGTGGTAGTAACCCACGAAATGGGCTTTGCTCGCGAAGTAGGGGATCGGGTAATTTTCATGGACGGCGGACGAATTCTAGAGGATGACCGTAAGGAAGAGTTCTTTGACGGGCAACCATCTAACGAACGGGCTCGGCAATTTCTCAGTAAAATTATCAAACACTAGGAGGTGGGTCCCATGCGCAGACGTTTTAAAATGCTTTTTATGGGGCTGACGGCGTTGCTTTGTCTAGGCTTTTTAAGCGGTTGTACAAAGCAGGAAGCAAAACAACGTGACGCTTGGCAAGCCGCTCAGCAAACTAAAACCCTTACTTGGGGCGTGAAGGCCGATACCAAGCTGTTTGGGTTAATGGACGTAAAGGACTCCCAAATTAAGGGGTTTGATATTGACATTGCTAAAGCGTTGACGAAGCAAATGCTGGGAAAAGACGCGCAGGCTAAGTTTGTTCAAGTAACTAGTCAAACCCGGATTCCACTGCTGAAGAATGGTAATTTGGATGCAGTGATTGCGACGATGACGATCACTAAGGACCGGCAAAAAGTAGTTGATTTTTCAGACTCCTATTTTGATGCCGGACAATCCCTGTTAGTTCCTAAAGACAGTAAGATCCACAGTGTAAAGGATTTAAACCATCCGGGGACTAAGGTGATTGGAGTGGTTGGTGCTAATTCGGTCAGCAACGTTAAAAAAGTTGCTCCTAAGGCACAGGTAATTCAGCTGCAAGATTATGCTCAAGCACTTACGGCACTAAAATCCGGACAGGGAGCGGCTTTAACTACGGATAACGGTATTTTATTTGGGATGGCGGTTGATAACCCCCAATTTAAAGTAGTCGGGAAGGCGTTCACTAAGGAACCTTATGGGATCGCCATTAACCAAAACCAACCAGCATTGAAGAAACACATTAACCAAGCGTTGCAAGAAATTATTGCAAACGGGGAGTATAACCGACTCATCAAGAAATGGTTTGGCGATATTCCTGGATTTAATTACCGGGAGGTGGAACGATGATTAACATTTTAACTAATCATAGTGCAGAGCTCTTTAGTGGACTCGGACAAACGCTACTTTGTAGTTTGATTGCGTTATTTTTTAGTTTAATAATCGGTTCCCTTTTTGCTATCATGGAAGTTTTACCCAGCCGGTTAGCACGGACCATTGGACGTATTTATGTGGAAGTGGTTCGAAACATTCCGCTACTGGTAGTGACCATGTTCTTTTACATCGTGATTCCCCGGTACATTCCCGCCGTGAACGGCTTTACCGCCGGAACCATTGGATTGACCATTTACACTTCGGCTTTCATTGCCGAAACGGTGCGGGCGGGAATTCAATCGGTAAGTGGGGGCCAAATGGAAGCAGCCCGGTCAAACGGAATGACGTTTAGCCAAGCAATGCGTTATATTGTTTTGCCCCAGGCCTTTAAAATCGTGATTCCACCCCTCGGGAACCAATTTATTAACCTAGTTAAGAACTCCTCAGTGTTAGCTTTCGTGGCTGGATTTGACCTAATGTACGTGGGTAACGACATTGCCTCCACCACTTTTGACACGATTAACTCCTACCTAGTAGTGGGAGTACTGTATCTAATTATTACGATGCCGCTAAGTTACTACATGCGGTACCTAGAAAAACGGACGAATCGAGGTGTCGCCTAATGCACGCATTTATGGAAGCCTATTCCGCGGTAAATTTAGCGTTCTTGTTAAAGGGGCTGTGGATAACTATTGAAGTTTCGGTGATTTCGATTATTTTTAGCTACGTGCTCGGTGGTATTCTTGGATTAATTCGGTACCTTAACGTGCGTTATTTATCAGCATTTGTGGGGCTTGTGATCGACGTAATTCGGAATTTACCCCTTTTGCTAATGTTTTTCTTCGTCTACTTTGGATTGCCTAATTTAGGAATTCGGTTGGGAATCTTACCATCTTCAATTTTGGCACTAACGGTGTTTGAATCAGCCATGATTGCGGAAATTATTCGGGGCGGAATTGTTTCGATCGATAAAGGCCAAATGGAAGGCGCCCGGGCGAACGGGTTATCGTATTGGCAAGCAATGCGTTACATTATTTTGCCACAGGCGCAGGTCCGGATGATTCCCGCTTTGGTTAGCCAATTCATTTCGTTGATTAAGGATACCTCTTTAGCGACGATCATCATGCTTCCGGAGATGATGTATCACGCGCAAATCATTTACGGGCAAAACACAAACTATATTATTCCAATGTTTGTAGCTCTAGCAGGAATGTACTTCGTGGTCTGCTATACGTTGTCGATCGTCTCGCGAAAACTAGAGAAGAAATTAGCCTAAGCTTTTTAAGATTAATAAAAACGGCATTCAAACCCATTCGTTATCGAAACAGGGTTGAATGCCGTTTTTGCGTTAAGTGCTAACGAAATTTTAAATTTGATCTTCCGGTTGGACAACGTACTGGGCAAGCCGTTGATAATCACTGTCCTTTAGTTCGGCGGTGATTTTAGTTCCTTGATCGGTGTAGGAAGTTTTCTTTACGTCGGCGTTGCCGTTTAAGAAGTTGACCACTTGACCTTCATCAAAAGGAATTAAGAAATCAGCACGTACGTAGTTTTTAAATACTTGCTTTTTAATTAACGAAGTTAGCATTTCAAGTGATTGAAGCTGCTTGGCCGAGTAGGTGAGTTCGGTTCCATCCAGCGTAGGGTAAGCGATGCCTGCCCGGTCGGCCTTGTTAAAGGCGTAGATCATGGGAACGTCGGTAACCCCGATTTCTTGGAGGGTATCTGCAGTAGTTTGCATCATTTCCCGATAATGCGGGTCGGATACGTCCACAACTTGCACAAGGAGGTCCGCTTTAGCAGCTTCCGATAGGGTAGAACGAAAGGCCTTTACCAACTGGTGCGGTAAATTGCTGACAAACCCAACCGTATCACTGAGAATCAGTTCCTTTTGGTCCGGGAAGGTTAGTTTACGCACACTAGTGTCCAAGGTGGCAAACAACATGTCCTTTTCGAACACCTGCTTGTCTTCATTGCGGCCGTACATACTAATCAATCCATTCATCGTGGTCGACTTTCCAGTATTGGTGTACCCCACCAAGGCCACGCTAGGGATGTCCTTTTTATCCCGGCGCTGGCGTTGCACGTTGGCCGAAGTGGACATTTCTTTAAGTTCCTGGTTGATGTGGTTGATCCGGTTGCGGATCGTCCGCCGATTTAATTCTAGCTTAGTTTCACCAGCCCCCCGGTTAGTGAAGCCACCGCCGGTATTTCCGGCAGTTTGTTGGTCAAGACGCTGGGTAGCGCTAGTCCGCAAACGGGGGAGCTGATATTGCAACTTGGCAAGTTCAACTTGGAGACGGGCCTCTTTTGAACGAGCCCGGTTAGCAAAGATTTCTAAAATCAAACCGGTGCGGTCGATAACCCGCAGCTGGGTTTCCTTTTCTAAATTACTAAGCTGACTAGGGGTTAATTCGTCATTAACCACCAGGGTTTCGACTTCGCGAGCCGCAGCTACTTGGGTTAATTCTTCAATCTTTCCCTTACCAAAATAGGTTGCGGCGTTAGGCCGTTCTAACTTTTGGGTAAGCTGGTCCATCACACTCATGTGGTTAGCAGACGCTAACGACTTAAGCTCTGCCATGGCGTAATCCAAGTTAACGCCAGGAAGTTCTAGACCGGCAATAATAATTGGTTCTTCGTTAATTTCTTCGTTCATATAAGAATGGCCTCCAAATTATTGAAAACGTTTATATAATTATATCATGGATTAAGCGGGCGTAAAAAAATAAGCATTTTATGGGGTGATAAACTGCGAATTCGTTAAGTGATCAAAAACGAGCAGTGTGGCGGTGGCTGTATTTGTTTGGGGTCGTGGAGGTACAGTTGAAACGTGTTCCCAGCCCCAACTCCTTCCGGTTAACTAAAAAATAGACCTAATTGTCTCGACAATTAGATCTATTTCTCAGTTAATCCTCACGAGTTACCCGGGGCTGGGAACACTCTGCCAAAATATTCCACCACTCCATCTTGGTCCCTCAATTTCAATTTGGTAACACTCCCGTTGCGGGGGCTATGGGACACGTCAATTTCTGGGTTGAACATAGAAGTCAAAATTCGAATCAAAGTTCCGTGCGATACCACTAACACGTTATCACCATCGTTAGCTTGGTCAAATGTGTAGTCCAAGCCTTGTTGCAAACGGGTGGTGATTTCCGTATAGCTTTCGGCATCGTGGAACGGATCCACGTTTTTCCACACGTCGATGGCCGCCTTGATACCATGCAAAGCGGTCATGGCGTTCAGGGTCGGTTCAATTGTGGAATGTTGTTGATAAAGTTTAAATTCGGTTTCTACCGAATTAGCACCTTCGAAATAACCAAAAAATTGTTCCCGAAAAGCTGCAATTGGTTCAATGCTTTTTTCGGGTAGCGGGTGGTGATTTCGTTGGTTGATGAACCGAGCTGTTTTAATTGCCCGGGTAGTATCCGAACAGTAAGCGCGGGCAAAATCCACATTCGCTAAGAAATCACCTGCTTGTTGGGCGTCGTGCACCCCTTTTTCGGTAAGTGGTGAATCGGACCAGCCTTGTAAATGACGGTACCGGTTGAATAAGGTTTGTCCGTGACGTACAAAGTAATAGTTAACAGTTTTCATGAATCTATGCTTTCTTAAATGATTTTCTAAAGATGTTAAAGAAGAGGAAGTAAACCGCTAAGGTAATGACCACGATAATTCCCCAAGCAATCACGCCAGACCAAACGTCGGCACTGTAGTGACCCTTAATTACTAGGTAGGCGCCCACAATGAAGGTTAAGATTGCAAATGGGTAGGAAGCCCGAGAAGTCTTCTTCAAATGGTTCCGTTCTACCCAGGCCATGTAAGGAAGCAACGCGGATAGGGCAATGAAAATTACCGGTATGATAATGTTCAAGGCTAATTCCTTATCGTACAAAGCGGTTCCTGGCGTCGCGTCGGTTGGACGAACCCCTAATAATGAGAAGACGATGGTGATTACAAAGCACCAAGCTCCCACTAACCAAGCAAGAACGTCGTTTTTAATGAAGACGTAATCACTGTGGAATTCTTTACTCTTTTGCCGAATGCGCATGAAGGCAAAGAAGACAAAACTGGTTACGAACGGTGAAACAATTCCGTTGATGTTCAAAAGCCAATTGAACATGTCGTTAATGCTTGGTAGCCAGTTACTGAGGAAGAGTACCAGCGAAACGATTCCGGTAGTTAACCAGTATCCGTTGATTGGCAAACCATCGCTATTTAACTTACCTAATGATTTAGGCAGGTACTTCATAGCGACGTCAGACAAGAAGATCCGCGTGCTGGCGTCCAAAATAACCGCCAACTGGGCAAACATGTAAAGGGCTTGGCTCACTGCAAAGATGTACATGAGGGTGTCCCCAATTCCAAATTCCTTTCCTAACGCTTGGAAGGCGTAGTAGGAACCGTTCATCTTCAAATCGTAAGGGAGGTGGTGAGCGTTAAAGAACACCGCTAACGAGAACGAACCAAAGACGGTGAGGAAAATCGTCATTAATAGGAGCATCATCATGGCTTTCGGGAAGTCCCGTTTACCATCCTTCATTTCCTTAACGTATGGGGCGGCTAGTTCAGCACCGTTAATCGCGAAAATTAACAACCCAAAGGTAGAAAGGAAATGACCGTCAATTTTAGGGATGAATGCTTTTACGTTAAAGGGTTGTGTGGCAATGTGGCGACCGTGCATCAAAGCAGCAACCGTCATTACCACGAAGAGGATCGTCATTACGAACATGGCCCCGCCGCCCAAAGTACTAAGGATCTCCAACGAGCGGTTGCGGAAAAAGTGCTGGAACCAAATGAAAACTAAGAAGACTACCGCGGTGAAGAGGGCAAAGGCAATCGTGGGCATGTAGGATTGTAAATCTCCGTTACCCTTAACTAACCAACTAATCGAAACCACCACGGAGTTAGCAACGTCAACTACGTATGGTAATCCCGCAATCCAATAGAAGAAGGCCACGATGTATCCGGCGAGGTCCCCGTTAGTTGCGCGAACCCAGGACGCTAAACCACCACCGTCTTCGTTGAAAGTTCCGCCAAGTTGGCCAACCATCATTTCGTAAGGCCAAACAAAAAGTAAAATCATTAAAACCCAAGTAGAAACAATTGCTAAACCTTGGTTGTGAAAATTATAAATTAAATCGTCAAAGCCAATTACGGTAACAAAGTCCATTAGAGCAACTACCGGCCAGCTAATGTACCTTTTTTTTGCATCTAAAGGTGAATTTTCCATTCTTAAGTCTCTCCTATGTAAATTTTTTAGATCCTAAATCTACTATCTTAATTGTTGTATTCAATTAAATGAATTCCATCGTCATCGAGGGTAAACCGGGTAATGCTTCCGTTTTTAGGCCCCCAGGTAATATCTAGTTCGGGATCAGCCTTCGCAGCAATCGAACGGATTGTCGTTCCGTGGCTGACGATGAGGATTTGATCGCCATCGTTAGCGGACGTTAGCAAATCATTAAATCCGCGGTTGATTCGTTCCCAGAACTCGGCGTTATTTTCTGCATCGTGAAAAGGATCGGCAGCTTTAATAGCGTCCTTAGTTTCCGCGATGGGGCGTTCTTCAAGAAATTCGTGGAACGAGCGTTTCCCAGAGATTGGCATCAAAACTTCGAACCAAGTTTGGGCTGAATCGTTACCTTCAAAATAACCGTAGAATTCTTCCCGAAATTCAGATTTCGGTTGGATTTCGGCGGTAGTTTGCTTATTTTCAGCTAAAATGGCCCGGGCGGTGTTCATTGCCCGAGTGGTATCTGATGCGTATACTGCGTCAAACTTGGTGTCACTTAAGCGAACGCCAGCTTGGTGGGCGTCTGCGTACCCCTTTTCGGTTAAGGGGGAGTCGGACCAGCCTTGCATCCGATTGTACTTATTAAAAATGGTTTGTCCGTGACGAACAAAGTACAGCTTTACTTGTTTCATCAGCTTCTGTCCTTCCTTATTTTTTGTAAAACCTCAATCATTCTATCATAAAATAAATTCCCAAAATGGCTTATTTCTTTGTGAAAACGCATAAAAAGGAGTAAAATTTATGTCTAACAAAACCGAGAGGTGAGATAGATTGGCAGACGAAATTTTTAAATATGAAGAAAAACATTTAGCAGAGGTCTTGGACAAGGTGGATATTGCCATGCAAAAGGCCCAAAAAGATGCTAAGAATGCCGAAAATGATCGCGGAGCAATCCAAGATAATTTTTACAACGATGTCCGGATCAACACTTCTAGTTATTCGGGAATGATGGATACAGCAATTTCAATTCGCCAACAGCAACAACTACTTGAAGAGCGTGAAAATAGTTGGCAACACGCAACCAAACAAATTAAAACACTTAAACAAATGAAAAAAAGGCCTTATTTTGCACGGATTGATTTCCACGAAGAGGGCGAGAAGAACGACGAAACCATCTATATTGGGTTGGGGTCGTTTTCGGATACTCCAGACCACTTCTTAATTTATGATTGGCGGGCGCCAATTTCGAGCGTCTATTATGATGGCAAAATGGGCCACGTTGAGTATTCAACCCCGGATGGGCAACAATCCGTGGATCTAAAGTTGAAACGGCAATTTACAATCGAAGACGGTAAGCTAATTTCGGTTTACGACACGGACGAAACGATTGGCGATCAAATGTTATTGAACGCTTTAGGTTCACAATCGGACGTGAAGATGAAGAGCATCGTTTCCACTATTCAACGGGAACAAAATCAAATTATTCGAAACACGTCCGCGGACCTTTTATTTGTCCAAGGGGCGGCTGGTTCAGGAAAAACGGCGGCAATTTTACAACGGGTCGCGTTCTTGTTATACCGTTACCGGGGAAAGCTAACGGCGGGCCAAGTTATTATGTTCTCGCCAAACCAGCTGTTTAACGACTACGTAGACCAAGTGTTGCCTGAATTAGGGGAACAAAACATGGTCCAAATGACCTATTACCAATTTGCCCGGCGGCGGATTCCTAACTTAGATGTGGAAAACTTGCAGCAGCGTTTTGATAAACAACTTACCGACGCGGAACGAAAAATTGACCAGTTTAAGGGAAGTTTACAGTTCTTTAAAGCGTTAACTCGTTACGCACAACACCTTGGAAAGGGTGGGATGCGGTTTAGAAACATCCTATTTAAGGACAAACCCTTCGCTAGTAAAGAGAAGATCAAGGAAATCTACTACTCCTTTAACGATACCTATAGTTTGAGCAACCGAATTGACGGCACCCGAGAAGCCCTAATTCGGATGCTTAACCAAAAGGTCGGCAGTGAACTGCGGACGAAGTGGGTTGAAGAAGCGGTGCAAAACTTGAGTCAGGAAGAAATCCACGAGTTGTTTAAGAACGAACCCCGTGAGTTCAAGGATAATGACGAAGAATTTAAGTTTTTAGCCCGGCAAATCGTGGTTAAGGAGTTAAAACCGGTTCGTAATGCAATTATGCGGAACCGCTTCTTAAGCATTAACGCGCAGTACGTACACATGCTTCGTACCTTACCAAAGTGGTATAAGCTGGAAAAAATTGGGGTTACCGAAGCACAATGGCAAGCCCACGTGGAAAAAATGGTGGAAAACCTCAAAAATCGGCAACTATCGATGGTGGATACCACGGCCTACCTTTACCTATATGATTTAATTACTGGTAAACGGGGCGACCGCTCAATGCGCTACGTATTTATTGATGAAATTCAAGACTATAACGCCTTTCAGTTAGCTTATTTGCGGTACAACTTCCCACGGGCGAAGTTTACTTTACTGGGGGATTTAAACCAGTCAATTTACGCAAACGAAACCAGCAAGACGCTCTTAGCGGAACTTTCGACCATGTTTGATCCAGAAAAGACTAAGGTAGTTCAATTGGCGAAGTCGTACCGTTCAACGCAACCAATTACGGACTTCACCAAGGAAATTTTAGAAGAAGGCGAAGCAATCGAAGCGTTTAATCGCCAAGGGGAATTGCCCCGAGTCGCCGTTACGCAAGACCAAGCTAAAATGCTTAAGGTGGTCCAAGCTCAATTAGCCCGCGATCGCCAAGACCATGAAACCACCGCAATTATTGGTCGGAGTTTAGCAGAGTGCGAGCAAATTACGAAGCAATTGCAAGCTGCGGGCGAAAAGGTCACCTTGATTCGCACGGAAAATCAACGGTTGGTTGAAGGAACCCTCGTGGTACCTTCCTTCCTAGCGAAGGGATTGGAATTTGATTCGGTAATCGTTTGGGATGCGAACGCGAAGAATTACCAAAGTCATCGTGACGAGCAGTTGTTATACACCATCTGTTCTCGGGCTATGCACCGGTTGTTAGTGGTGGCAGAAGGACAATTAAGTCCGCTGATCGCAAAAATTCCCCAATCGTTATACCAAACGATCGACTAGGTTTTTCACAGGTGGATAAATGGGATTCTAGCAAATAGAGTTAGTAGAAGTTAAAAAAGCGGCATTTACCCGATCCACGGTAATAAAATTCTGATATAGTAGTTATGTAAACACTTTCAAGACCCCCTAAGGAGGAAAATGATGATTCAAAGCAGTTATACGGGAGCGGATTCGATTTTGGACAGCCTCATCAACCACGATGTGGATTATATTTTTGGGATTCCAGGTGCCAAAATCGACTTACTATTCGAGCAGTTAGAGCATTCTAATCGGGCGCGTAAGCCACGGTTAATTATTACCCGGCACGAACAAAATGCAGCCTTTATGGCGGCTGCGGTCGGCCGGATTACCGGAAAACCAGGAGTGGTCTTGACCACCTCCGGTCCCGGCGTGGGAAACTTAGCTACCGGATTAGTTACCGCGACGGCAGAAGGGGATCCGGTGTTAGCGATCGGTGGACAAGTTCCGCGTAACGACCTTTTGAGGTTAACCCACCAAAGCATGCGCAACGCGGCCTTATTTGAACCAATCACCAAGTACAGTGTGGAAGTGCAAGAACCAGAAAACATCTCGGAAGTCTTGGCAAATGCTTATCGGGCAGCCGAGTCGTCTAAACAAGGGGCAAGTTTTGTGAGTTTTCCACAAGACGTGGTGAACGCGCCAGTTAGCACCCAGCCAATCCAGCCCTTGAAAAAGCCCATTTTAGGGCCGGCGAGTCCTGATGAAATCAAGAAATTGGCGGAAGCCATTAAAAACGCCCAACTCCCCGTGTTATTACTAGGAATGCGGGCTTCTTCACCAGAGGTTACCCAAGCAGTGCGCCAGTTAGTCAAGGAATCTGATTTACCGGTTGTGGAAACTTTCCAAGGGGCGGGAATTATTTCCCATGATTTGGAAGATCACTTCTACGGTCGGGTCGGACTTTTCCGCAACCAACCTGGGGATAAACTGTTGAAGCATAGTGACCTGGTTATTACGGTCGGGTACGATGCAATCGAATATGAACCGCGCAACTGGAACGCGGAAGGGGATGGCAAGATTCTCGTAATCGATGACTCACCATCCGAAATTGATCATAACTTTGAACCTGAAAAAGAATTAGTGGGCGACATTGCCCAAACTATTAACCTCTTAACACCACACCTTACGGGTTACCAAATTAGTAATGACGGAGAGCAGTACTTAGAGCAGTTACGGGAACAACAAAACCAACAGGACTTACCACCCGAAGCAGAGGCCGATACCCAACGGATTCATCCGTTATCACTAATTTCGGCGCTACAATACCGGGTCGACGATGAAATGACGGTTTCGGTAGACGTGGGGAGTTTCTACATTTGGATGGCGCGGCACTTTAGAAGTTATCAACCACGGCACCTCCTATTTAGTAACGGAATGCAAACTCTAGGAGTTGCCTTACCATGGGCGATTTCAGCGGCATTGTTACGTCCAGGACACAAGTCAGTTTCCGTTTCAGGCGACGGGGGCTTCCTGTTCTCCGCCCAAGAATTAGAAACGGCCGTGCGGGAAAATCTAGATATTGTGCACATTATTTGGAACGATGGGCACTACGACATGGTTAAGTTCCAAGAAGAACTAAAATATGGTAAGGCTGCGGGGGTAAACTTCGGACCAGTTGACTTTGTTAAACTGGCTGAAAGTTACGGCGCCAAAGGCTTACGAGTTGATGGACCAGCAGATTTAGGAAAGAAGCTTGACGAAGCGTTTCAAACAAAGGGACCGGTAGTGGTCGACATTCCAGTTGATTATCGGGACAACGTGAAGTTAGGACAATCTTTGCTGCCAGATCAACTATAGGGGGATTAAATATGGCAAAATTATTTCAACACGGTACGTTAGCAATGCTAGTGGACGGCCTTTTTGGCGGTACGTTGACTGCCGAAGAGTTACTAAAACATGGCGATTTTGGAATTGGGACTGCTGAAGGTCTCGATGGGGAAATCATTATCTTAGACGGAGTGGCTTACCAAGCTTTAGCTGACGGCACCGTCCGAATTTTGGCATCCGACGCCATGTTGCCCTTTGCCGACGTTAACCCGGCAGATTTCGAAGGGCACGTGGTTTTGCCAGAAATTGAAATGACTGAAGTAGCTGCGACACTAGCTAAGGAATTGTCATACCAAAATACGTTTGTGGCAATTAAAATCAGTGGGACCTTCTCGCGGGTGCAAACCCGCGTGGTTAAGGGCCAACAGCGTCCTTACCCAACGCTAAGCGAGACCGCCGCGAAGCAACAAGTCTTTGATGCACAAAACATTAAGGGGACCGTTGTGGGATACTATAGTCCGAAACTATTCCACGGAGCAAGCGTTGCCGGAATGCATTTGCATTTCATCGATGATCAGCACCAATTTGGCGGTCACTTGTTAGATTTTAAGGCTGATCAAGTTAAACTTTCCTGGCAGCTGCTAGACGGCATTGACTTGAGTTTACCGATTAAAGATTCTCAATTTATGAAACACCAAGCTAGCGATATCCGGGAGATTCAACGATCCATCGCTGAGTCAGAATAGTTAAAGGAATTAATCGAAGACGAGGATTTAGTAATCATGCAGGCACAAGGATATTTCACGTTTGACCGTACCGCGTGGCAAAATTTATCAAATCGGGCCGAATTACCGCTGACTCAGCAGCAATTAGCCGATATTAAGGCACTTAACGACCGGATTTCCTTAGAAGACGTCCAGGACGTTTACGTTCCGTTGGTACGGTTACTGCAAAAGAAGTACGCTGATTTTGAAAAATGGAATTGCGATAAATTGGACTTTTTACAAATTCCGGTTAAAAAGACACCGTTTATTGTGGGAATTTCGGGGAGCGTGGCGGTAGGCAAAAGCACCACTGCCCGTCTGCTGCAGGTGCTATTAAGCAACTGGTTTAGTGATTTGAAGACCCAGTTGATTACCACGGATGGTTTTTTGTACCCCAACGCTGAATTAAAGCGACGCCACCTAATGAGTCGGAAAGGATTTCCTGAAAGTTACAACATGAAGGAATTGATCCACTTTTTAAACGCGGTGAAAACGGGGCAAAAGCAAATTAAGGTGCCCAAGTATTCCCACCAAGTCTATGACGTTATTAAGGACGAATACGACGTAATTGACCAGCCCGATATTTTAATTGTGGAAGGCATTAACGTGCTCCAATTGCCGGCTAACGAAACCATTTACGTCAGCGACTTTTTCGATTGGTCGATTTATGTGGACGCAGAGGCGGATTTGATTGAAAAGTGGTTCTTGGAGCGGTTCGGCGTGTTATTGGATACGGCATTCCACGATCCGAGCAACTATTACTATCAGTATGCCCAGATGCCCCGCGAGGAAGCCTTTGCCTACGCGAAAAAGATTTGGCGTGACATCGATTTGAAAAATTTAAAGGAATACATTTTGCCAACCCGTTTTAGAGCGGACATGATCCTGCATAAAACGGAGGGGCACGTGATGGATAATATTTTAGTGCGGGTGTAGGCAACACCGGTGTCTAAATGGGTACAAAAAATGGCTCCCCGTACTGACGGCTATCCAAAAGTGGGCTAACTTAACTAGAGAAGAAAGTGGCACAACAGTTGGGGAGTTTGTGAATATTACTGAAAAACGACCATTATGCTTGAATTTAGCATAGTGGTCGTTTTTGGTTAAGCAGATCAGACTGATATTTGGCTGGATTAAAGGTGAAACGCCAAAACGATTTTTAGAAGAGTTTGCATCCGTAAAAACGATTTTTTTCTCGGCTTCTTTTTTGTGCAAAAACTCAATGGAGATTAAACTATCTAGGGGTGCTAGCCAGCTTGAACGGTAGGAGATGGGGCTTTACGAACTCTTTTAATTAGGTACTCTGGATAAGGCTTAGCATCACAAATCGAAAGACCAACCCGGTTGGAATTATTAACTAGAGAGTACTAAATGCTTTTCTTTTTAAGATGATGATGCTAAACTTACTAAAAATACATAAAAACGCTAAGGGAGCTAATTACTATGAAGATGTGTTGTTGTTTGATATCAGTCTAATAAATAAGTGATCAAAATATGGATTCTCTTATTTGTTAGCGAACTAACTTGTTTTCATTTCAAGGGAAATTCATATCGATCATCAACATACCTTCTATTAATTTTTTTACTGTGCAATAAGGGTTGGTGTCTATTTGAATAGATCCCAACTCTTTTTTGTTAGGAAGAAAAATTATGGTAAATAAAAGATTAGTTAAACTACTGGGTAAGCATCGTGGAGGCCAAACTTGTTGATTAAGTCTAGCTATAAAACAATTTAAACGACTTTTATAATAACTTAATTAATAAGAGGGAATGAGTATAATATGAATGATTTGATAACCATGGCGGTTGTTGGAAGTGCCGCCCTGATACTGTTTATTTTGGCTTTTTTACAGCGAAAGAACGTCAGCTTTAACAAATTAGTGCTGCTGGGATTAATTCTTGGATTGAGTTTTGGGGCAATCAACCAGGTCCTTTTTGGGGCGACGAGTAAAATCGTCACTACGGCAGTTGATTGGATCGGAATTGTGGGAAATGGCTACATTTCGTTGCTGCAAATGCTCGTGATTCCGTTAATCGTAATCTCCTTAATCAGTGCGTTTACTAAGCTAGGAAACGCTAAAAATCTGGGAAAAATCGCGAGAAATGTGTTAACGGTACTATTGTCTACCACTGCAATTGCAGCGTTTATTGGAGCAATTACCGTTATCGCTTTTAATTTGCAAGGAGCGTCGTTTGTAAAGGGAACGGCGTCAAAAGATAACCTGGCCTTCTTACAACAACACCAACACGCGCTGAGCGAGTTGACGATCCCGCAAAAAATTGTGAGCTTCTTGCCACAAAATATTTTTGAAGACCTTGCCGGTACGCGCGCAACCAGTACGATTGCGGTAGTGATCTTCTCTTTAATCGTGGGGATGGCGTATATATGGTTAAAAGAACACTATCCTAACGATGCCGCGGCTTTTGCACGGGGCACCGATATTCTGGATAAATTGATATCCAGAATGGTACGCATAGTTATTAATTTGACCCCGTACGGAATTTTTTCGTTGATGGTGAAGACGATTGCGGTGAATAGCATTAAGACTATTATGGGCTTGGCGTACTTTATTGTGGCTGTTTACGTAGCCCTATTGCTAGTGTTAATGGTGCATACCATCATTTTGCTCTTCATGCACACTAACCCAATTGAATACTACAAAAAAGTATGGCCGACCCTGATCTTTGCATTTACCTCACGAAATAGCGCGGGGACGTTACCAATGAACGTCGAGGTACAAACTAAGCAATTGGGAATTAACAAGGCAATCGCGGATTTTTCGGCCAGTTTAGGACTTAGCATTGGGCAAAACGGGTGTGCCGGTATTTATCCAGCGATGATTGCGTCAATAACGGCTCCCGTAGTGGGGATCAACATTGTTTCGGTGAAGTTTATTCTAACGCTAATCGTTATCGTAACCATCTCATCCTTCGGGGTCGCGGGCTCGGGCGGCGGTGCAACCTTTGCCGCTTTAATCGTCCTAGGGACCTTAAACTTACCCGTGGGGGTTATGGGAATTGTGTTGGCAATTGATCCGATTATCGACATGGGACGCACGCTGGTGAACGTTAACGATAGTATCTTAGCAGGATTGGTAACCGCTAAACGAAGCGATATGTTTAACGAGGACGTTTTCAACGGAAAAGAAAAAATTGAGCAAGCTTAGTTAAGTGAAATGAATTAGTTTTTTATAATCTTAATTAAAGGACCCTTTCAGGAATTTTTAGATTCTGAAAGGGTCTTTTTTATTTTAACTAAAAACGTTATTTCTTAAATGCTAGTTCGATGAAGTATTGATGGGATAACTAAAAATAACCTATTCAATTAACGTTAAGCCCGTTGTATCAAGAATTTGTAGTTGGTGGCCGGGGAGCTTTTTAATCAAATGGCGGTTTTCCCAACGCTTGAAATAACGGCTGATGGTTTCTGGAGTAGTTCCTAACAACGTCGCCAAATCTTTATTTTTGAGCGGTAGGGTGAAGGGGTTGGCTTGTAAGCCAGCTGAAGTTTCAATAAGGTAATCGGCTAGGCGTTCAGCGACCGAAGCCGTATTGGTCTTGGTTGCTTGGGCCTCGAGAGTTAACAACCGGTTGCCGAGGGTATTCATCACGTTTACGGCAATTTGTGGGTTTTGGGTCAATAAACGTTGAAAATCCGTGCGAGCAATCGTACAAACGGTGGTCGGGGTCAGGGCCGTAGCTGTAGAGTGGTGTTCAAGCTGGTTAAATAAGGCGGCTTCGCCATTGATGTCGCCACTTTGCAATAGGTACAGCAGGTGTTCTTTACCATTTTCAGCAGGGCGTACCACCTTAACCTGTCCCTTAGCAATGATGGTGAGGGCGTCCACGGAATCGCCGGCGTGATAGAGATTTTGCTGAGCCGCAACGTGATGGTGATGGACAATTGCTTCGATTTGCTGACTTTGGTCAGCGGACAGATTTTTAAAGATGGGAACTAAAGGTACGCAGTGGTGTGCGTCGACGAGAGTGGTCATTAGAATTCTCCTTTGTTTAATGAACCAAATTTTTGTCAAAAATTGACCGGGGTCAATTTCAGTCCGGACGTTCGCTTCTATGCTTAATATATCAAAGCAAGGAGGAAATATAAAATGACTAAAGTTATTCTGCAGTTGGATACGTTAACCTGTCCAAGTTGCATGACAAAAATTCAAAGTGCGATTACTAAATTAGCAGGGGTCCAAAACGTTAAGGTCCTATTTAACGCTAGCAAGGTTAAAGTCCTAGTTGACGACCAGCTGAGCGGGGAAGACTTAAAACGGACGGTTGAAAAGCTGGGCTATCAGGTGCAAAACGTGAAAACAAGGGAGGTTGTTGGATAATGGCTCAATCAATTGAAGAACAGTACCTAGCCGAACAAAAGCAAGCTGAAATTGATCATCACCAACCAACGGCTGGAGCGATGACTGACCACGTTTTAGCAAATTTACGGGTGTTATCTAACAAGTTAATCCAGGCGGTTTGGTATGTGAAGGGACCAAACTATTTTGCGGATCGCGAATTCTTACTCCGGTGGCAGCCAAAAGTTGACCGTGCCTTTCTTGAGTTAGGTGAACAGCTCCGGGCCGTGGGTGCCAAGCCAGCCTCGGTCACTGCGGAATTTAGTGAATATAGTATGCTAAGCGAGGATCCGCGGATCAAGTATTATACGACGGAAGCCATTTTGGAGGAGCTGGTAGCGGATTGTCAAACTAGTTTGATGTTTATTCAACGGGCCGTGACCTTGGCTAACCAGGAAAATAAGCTCCCCTTAGCTAACTTTCTAATTGAACTTAACGGGCAATTTAACCAAGTCTCACGAGAATTACAAGCCCGGTTAGGAAAGGAACCGTTGGAGGGCCTAGAAGAGGACGAAGACGATGATTAAAATCCAACAGTGGTTTGCTAAAAACGGTAATTGGTTGACGGGAATGGCGGCTGTTTTAACCGTAATGGGCTGGCTATTACAACACGGCAAATTTTCTCTAGAATGGGGAATGATTGCGTACAGCTTAGCCACGTTAGCAGCGGGGATGCCAATTCTTTTAAAGGCAATCAGCGCGGTGCGCGCCCGAATAATTAGCATTGAGCTGTTGGTAAGCATTGCCGTGGTGGGCGCTTTGGCAATTGGAGAATTTGAAGAGGCGGCGATGGTGACCTTGTTATTTGGCTTAGGAAATTACCTGGAACAGCGCACTTTAAAAAAGACCCACCAAGCGTTAACCAACTTAACCGAAATGCAACCCACGCAGGCGATCCTAGTGGAGGCGGGGCAAACCCGGGCAATTGCGGTTGACGATGTTGCGGCTGGCGACCATTTGTTAGTACGCATTGGTGATCAAATCCCGGTCGACGGACAGGTGGTTTCAGGAACGGCAACCGTCAACGAAGCCGTGATTACTGGGGAAGCACGGTTAGTTAACAAAGTGCCTACAGATTTGGTGTACATGGGGACGGTTGTGGAAAACGGCTCAATCGTAGTTGAAGCGCAGAAGGTTGGGGAAGCCACCACGTTTGGCAAGATAATTGAATTGGTAGAAGAAGCACAGGATAATCAGGCTCCGGTCAGTCGATTTATTGATCGCTTCGCCCGGTTTTATACGCCAATAGTCTTAGTGTTGGCGATCTTAACGGGATTGGTGACCCAAGACTTTCGTTTAGCGATTACGATTTTGGTATTAGCGTGTCCAGGCGCATTAGTAATTGGAACGCCGGTCTCCAACGTTGCGGGGATTGGACGAGGAGCCCAAAGCGGGATCTTGATTAAGGGAGGCCAAGTCATTGATCAATTGGCAAAGGTGAATACCATTCTCATGGATAAAACCGGAACGGTGACTACCGGAAAGCCAAGTGTTCAGAGCTTTTATCCATATACGCAACAAGATTGGTTAATGGTGGCGGCCCAATTAGAATCACAAACTAACCATCCTTTAGCCGCGGCCGTGGTGGAATTTTATGAACAACGGGCGGCCCAGTCTGTGCAAAACCAAGATGTCCAGATTTCCACCATTAAGGGAATCGGGATTGCCGCAACTTGGCACGGCCATCAGGTAAAATTAGGAAGTCCGCGAATTTTAGAACTAGGTTCCCAGCCACTTTCAAAAAAACAGGCGACTGATTTACAAAAACTGCAGGAAGCTAGACAATCGATAATTTTAATGACGGTAGACGGTCTTTTAGTATTGGCAATCGGCTTATCCGACCAAATTCGGCCCGGCGTAGCTAGCGCGCTTAAGCAACTTCGTCAAGCTGGAGTGACGGATCAATGGATGGTAACTGGCGACCAGCAAATGGTTGCCGAATCCGTTGCAAAGGCGGTAGGGGTGACCCAGGTTAAGGCAGGCAAGTTGCCCAACGAAAAGGCCCAATTCTTGAATGAACTCCAAGCAAACGGCCAACCAGTACTGTTTGTTGGCGACGGAATTAACGATAGTCCCGCGATTGCCCAGGCGGCGGTGGGAATTGCGATGGGGAGCGGTACCGACGTCGCGATCGGAACCTCGGACGTGGTGCTGATTAATCCCGATTTTAAAAACATTGTTTTTGCACGACAACTTGCGCAAGCGACGGTACGTAACATGATGGAAAACGTGATAATTGCGGTTGGTACGGTGGCATTATTAATGTTAGGAGTCAGTTTAGGTTGGGTAAATATGGCAAGCGGGATGTTTTTTCACGAGGTTAGCATTTTAGTAGTAATTTTCAACGCGATGCGTTTGCTGAAATTAAGACGGCCAACTTGGGAAGTTTTTTCCACAAAAACTAGCGGTGAGAGCCCTTCCAGTGAAACTATCTAAGTGATAGGGCTATGGTTTTTCACAATTTTCCTGTATGATAGAGGATAAGAATGAAAAGATGAGGTGAAGGACTTGGCAAACACAGATTTATCAAATTTTGATAAAATCATTGTTTTGGATTTTGGTAGTCAATACAACCAATTGATTACACGCAGAATCCGTGAATTTGGGGTTTACTCAGAGCTTCTTTCTCATAAAATCACTGCGGAAGAAATTAAGCAGATTAATCCTAAGGGAATTATTTTCTCTGGAGGACCGAACAGTGTTTATGATGACGATGCTTTTCGAGTTGATCCTGAAATTTATCAATTAGGAATTCCAATTTTAGGAATTTGTTACGGAATGCAATTGATGGCTTACAACTTGGGCGGTCGGGTTGAATCTGCGGATAACCGTGAATACGGCCATGCAGACATTAACGTGACTGACGACCAAGCAGCGTTGTTTAAAGACCTGCCAGCTACCCAAACGGTTTGGATGAGCCACGGTGACTTGGTTCGCGAAGTTCCAGCCGGTTTTAAGACGGTGGCTACTAGCGCAAACTGTCCAATCGCTTCCATGGCGGATGACGAACGGAAGTTTTATGGGGTTCAATTCCACGCAGAAGTACGGAATACACAATACGGTAACGATATTTTACGGCACTTTGCCTTTGATGTTTGTCAAGCTCAAGCAAATTGGTCGATGAACGACTTCATTGACATGCAAGTGGAAAAGATTCGCGAAGAAGTTGGCGATCGTAAAGTGCTTCTCGGACTTTCTGGTGGGGTTGACTCAAGCGTTGTCGGCGTATTGTTGAACAAAGCCATTGGCGATCAATTAGTATGTATCTTTGTGGATCACGGTTTGTTACGTAAAGGTGAAGCAAAGCAAGTTATGGATAGCCTAGAAGGCAAATTCGGCTTGAACATTATCAAGGTTGACGCACAAGACCGCTTCTTAAGCAAGTTAGCCGGAGTTACTGATCCTGAACAAAAACGGAAGATTATCGGTAACGAATTCATCGAAGTCTTCAATGACGAAGCTCAAAAGCTTAAGGGGATTGATTTCTTAGCTCAAGGTACCCTTTACACTGACGTAATTGAAAGTGGAACGGATACTGCGCAAACAATCAAATCCCACCATAACGTGGGTGGATTGCCAGAAGACATGCACTTCGAACTAATCGAACCGCTTCGGACCTTGTTTAAGGATGAAGCACGTGACCTAGGTGAAAAGTTGGGAATGCCAGAAGATCTAGTTTGGCGGCAACCTTTCCCTGGTCCTGGTCTAGGAATTCGGGTGTTAGGTGAAATCACCGAAGATAAATTGCAAATCGTTCGCGATAGTGACTTGATTCTACGTGAAGAAATCAAGAACGCTGGTTTAGACCGCGACATTTGGCAATACTTCACCGTATTACCAGGAATTCGCAGTGTTGGGGTAATGGGTGACGGCCGGACTTACGACTACACAGTCGGAATTCGTGCAGTTAACTCAATCGACGGAATGACCGCCGACTTCGCGCGGATCCCATGGGATGTACTCCAAAAAATTTCGGTACGAATCGTAAACGAAGTTGACCACGTTAACCGCGTAGTGTACGATATTACGTCCAAGCCGCCGGCAACAGTGGAATGGGAATAATTGGTAAGTGACAAAAAATATTTTATAAGTTAATTAGACGTTTTGTTAGTGAATTTAATAAATTTTATAAGAAAAAAGCCGTTGTTACGCTAGTAATTACGGCTTTTTAGATATGTATATCATGATAAAATATGATCAATGAGTTTAGGATACGGAGGAAAAGTCGACGTGATAGAATTTAGAACAAAATCTCAAGAAACACTAGCCAAAAGAGGCTTTTTAAATAACATTATACAAGGTGATTCTATAGAAAAAATGTCTAAAATTCCAGATGATTCCGTGGATATGGTTTTAGTTGACTTACCCTACGGAACAACCCAAAATAAATGGGATAGTGTTATACCCTTGGATAAACTTTGGGAACAATATCATCGGATTGTAAAGTTGAATGGAGCTATGGTATTTACGGCATCTGGGGTGTTTACTGCCCGTTTAATGCTTTCAAATGTAAATGAATATAAGTATAAATATGTTTGGGAAAAGTCTAAAGCTACGAACTTTTTAAATGCAAAAAAGCAACCTTTGAGAAAGCATGAAGATATTCTTGTATTTTATAGAAGACAACCAACATATCATCCTCAGATGACTTATGGAGAAGCCTACTCTAAAGGAATACGAAAAGATCAGGTAACTGGATCATATGGTGACTTTCAACCGACGTTTGTTAAAAGCAAAGGTAGTCGATACCCGGTTGATGTACTTTATTTTAAAACTGCAGAAGCTGAAGGCCCAGTTCTGCATCCTACGCAGAAACCTGTAGAACTTGGTCGATATCTTATTAGAACATTCACTGACCCTGGCGATATAGTTCTTGATAATACTTCTGGATCAGGATCGTTCTTAGTAGCTGCGTTGAAAGAAGGGCGTAATTTTATTGGTATTGAAAAAAATAAGGATGTTGCTTTATTTAAGAAGCATCCGGTAGACTATATTGAAGTGACAAAGCGTAGAATAAAAGAAGCGATTACAACAATGAAAATAAATGAAAAAGAAACTTTAAAAAATGTTATTGCTGTAAACTTGACTAAGGAGGCGCATATCAATGAATGAGTCCAAGTTACTAGCTAATGAGCGTAGTGAGGGAGGTGAATTAATTGTAGAAATGAACTTACTATTTAATCGCTACAATTGGGGGATGAAGTCAGCTGTTGGCGAACTTTCACTTAAAACAGAATTTGCAAGTGATAATCGAAATGGAACACTTTTTCCCGATGCTGTTATTTTTGCTGACAACGCAAAAAGTGAAGCTCTCATGGGATGGGAATTTAAGATGCCTGACGTTTCTATTAATGATGATGAATTGTATGAAAATGCGTTGGACAAAGCGAACCGAATGGGGACACAAGCTTTTGTGCTATGGAATTTTCAATATGTGGCAATATATATAAAGGAAAATGGGAAATGGAGTTCTCAGCCGACAAAGTTTTTTAATGACTATGCAGACAAATTAGTAAGTAGGAAGTCTGTGCACGAAAATGAGGATTTATGGAAGAAACAATTATTTAATGTCCTTGTATATTTGAATAATGAATTGATAGCAGAAAAATTTGAGTCTGCACCAATTGAATTTAACATTGGAAATTATATTTCTACAATTGCTGATGTACTAACTCCTGCAGTGGCGGTCAATTATCTTCAAAGCTCAGATACGGAATTAAAAGCAAGAATGAGAAAGTGGCGTAGAACAGAACAAGCTGAACTCACTTTAGTAAAGGAAAACGAACCTGATGTCAAAATAGCTAATTCATTTGCTAGAAATGTTGTGATTCGTTGGGTTAATCGAATTATTTTTGCTCATTTACTTCGTGACAAGCAAAATATTGTTAATGACATATTAGTTCATTTTTCTAATACGTCAGATATACATAGGTTAACTGTCGATTTAAATTCAGTAGTGGAGAAAACCGATTTTTATACAATCTTTCATGTGAATAAATATGAGGATCGGTTACCTGGACGAGTCACTGCAAGTTTAAATGAATTTAATAAATATCTTGCGAACACTGATTTTTCAAAAATGAGTAGAACATTTGTATCACAACTATTAGAAAGTGTGATTAGTGTAACAACTCGTGAGTTGATGGGGTTATACACGACTCCACCAAATTTAGCCAAATTACTTGTTAGCTTAACGGTTAAAAATGCAGATGGAAATTTTGCAGATATAACAACTGGCTCAGGAACGATCGCGCACACCATTCAAAATTTACTTAGGAATTATTCAAAATCTGAAGAGTACATTCATGACCATATTTGGGCATCTGATAGATATGGGTATCCCCTTCAGATTGCTAATCTTAATCTTACTACATCAGACAGTCTCAATTTGAAAAATATAGTATTTCAACATAATGCTCTTGATTTAAAAATTGGTGAGAAGATAAGTATTGTGAATCCTTCAACAGGTATGAATGAAAACATTGAAATCCCTGCATTTAATTATATAATTTCAAATTTACCATTCGTTGGTAGCAACAATCGAAATGAGGAAGATCAAGGATATATTAATGCGATTTTAGAAAAATATTCTGAGTTAGATGACAAGATTGATTTATATCAAGCAATTATACTCCATTTAGAAACTCTACTAAGCAAAGAAGATAGTGCTAGAATTGGAGTCATAGTTTCAAATTCTTGGACTAAAGTCCAAAGAGACTACAAATCTTTTTTTAAAGTCCTAAATTCTATTTTTGATATTGAATTTATTATTCAACCTTTAAGAGGGCGGTGGTTCCAAAATGCGAAGGTAGTGGCGAATATCCTTATTTTAAAGCGTAAGTCCAAAGAGCGTTCGAAACCAATAAGATTTATCATGATAAAAAATGGATTAACGTCTCCTGATAAATATGGAGGACATTTTGGAGAATTGCTTGATGATATTAAATTAGGAGAGCAAAATGACTTGTATATAGAACAACAGATTGATGCTTCAAACGTTATTGAGAAAATTAATTTAGGGATTTCTGTTGAAGCAATGTTCGATAATTTAGATTGGATTGATGAATTCAAAACAAAAATGGCACCCCTTAATAGATATTTGGAAGGGGGACGAGGGACACGAACTGGTGGCGATCAGCTTTTTATCATGAAAAATCAGAATGTAGATGAAACATATATGATTCCGTATCTAAAAACTATTCAGGATGTCCAAACTTTTGAAATTAACAAAACAGAGTATTTTTATTTCTATTTAAAAGACGATATGCAAACTCTTAAGCAAAAAGGGATGTATAAAACAATTAAATACTTAGAAACAGTAAAGAACTCTAAAATAGCTATAAGTAGAAAGAAAAAATTGGGAGATAAATGGTTTAATGCTGATCAGGCCCCTAAGTACGCTGATTTTATTACTTCTATTAATCCTCAAAATAGATACTTTTGGAGTAGAATAAACGCGAAGATTGCTGTTAATCAACGTGTGACGGCCTTTAAAATAAAAGAAGAGTATGCAAAGGATATAGAATCTCTACATGCTTTGCTAAATAGTTTACCAGTACAATATATGCTAGCGGCTTCGGGTTTTGGGCGAGGACAAGGAGTGACAGATTTAACTAAAGATGGTATTATGCAAATCTATATTCCTAGTTTAGATGAGCTTAACTTTTTAGACAAAAAAATGCTGATTAAAGCCTGGCAAAAAGTTAAATTAAAACCTGTTCCGACAGTAGAAGAACAAGTTTATGATCCCGATTGGATTGAATTTAATAGGATTGTCTTTAATTTATACAAAGTCGATTTCGATAACTTTAAGAAAATGTCAAGAAACCTGTTGGAATTACTTGAACGAAGAGCATCTGCTAAAAATATTGTTGGTTAATTTTGTCAAAATAAAAATACAGTATGGACAATAAATGGGTTATCTAGCAATAGCAATGGGTGTGTATAGAAGCTACTAAGGAAGGCATTACGTTTAACAACGAATTAAATTCCATTTTTATTTTTGATAGAAATTCAATGTAGCTGGTATTGATTTTTTTGCTTCAAATATGTTAACGGATAAATCCTTAATCATGCCCTCCAGAGCTAATGCATCGTTATCCAATAAAAATTCGTCAAAATCTCCGTAAAAGAAGTCGCCATAGTATGAGAATAAACATCTAATTTAGGTGAATGGGAAAGGCTTATAAATCAACGTTTTATATTTCGAAAATGATCGATTCCCAATAGATTTATATATTTCCCTACCAAAACCTTGCCAAAATTGGTGGGAATGTGTGCGGGGTTACCTTCATAAAAAGCTTTGACAATTATTTTGTCAAAGCTTTTTTAAGATTTAAATATACCTAAGAATAAAAACAGGAATTTAGAATGAAAAATTTTTCATTCTAAATTCCTGTTTTGTACTTTCATAGATATTTTATTGAAGTGTTTCATTGGCTTTTTCAATAAGGGATATAAATTGTAAGATGCTTTCGGTCTGTTCATCAGTTAAGCCACCCATTTTGAAGGGTAACTCATCAGAAAGCCCTAAAAGGTAATCGGCTGATGTATCTAAAATGTTACATATTTTTACAAGTGTCTCTAGTGATGGATATGACAATCCTTGTTCGTATGCTGAGATTGTACCTTTACTAACATCTAATCTTTTGGCTAAATCAAGCTGTGTGAAATGTTTTAATTTTCTAACAGATTTTAAGCGAGTATTGAAAGAAGTAATATTCATATGTTTTGCCCTCCGTTCAGGTTAGCAAAAACATGTACAAGCATTGCATGTATCAAATGCATGTAATATTGATATAAAATTTCTTTTTTGATAGTATAAAGGGTATTAAGTGTTGGTTATTTTGTTATTAGTAGCAAACAAATTAAGCATATTAATTTGTTTGCTTAATTTATGCTTTTTTTAACCCGCACTTGACGGTAAAAGTTGGAAATACATAAAGACAATATTTTATTTTGGAGGAATAATATGTCGAATAAATCGAATCTTACTATATTAACTACTACGATTGCTGCTACTGGCGCGGTTGTAGTTGGCACTGGTACAAATGTGCATGCGGACACGGTTAAAGCATCCACCCCTGAACAAGTGCAAACGGTTAAGGCCCAAGACCAAAAACTAGATGATGACATCAACCAAGCGCAAAACGACGTTAACGATGCTCAAAAGAATGCTGATCAAACCCAAAACGCGGCTAACGATGCTAAGCAAACTGCTGATGATTCTCAAAAGCATGCTGACCAAGCATCTGACCAAGCTAACCAAGCACAAAACGATTTAAATGACGCCAAATCTAATGAACAAGCCGCTCAAGATAAGGCTGACCATGCTACTGATGACGCCATTAACCAAGCGCAAAATGATGTTGATGACCAAAAGAAGCAAAATGACCAAGCTAACCAAGACGTTGAAAACGCCCAAAATGACGTTAACCATGCCCAAGACAACGTCAATGACGCCAAGTCAAATGCTAACCAAGCGCAAAACGATGCTAATCAAGCGGATGATGCGGCATCTAAAGCGCAAGATGATGTGAATAATGCCCAAGCTGACCTTGATAAGGGCAACCATGCTCAAGCGGATTTAGACCAAGCGCAAGATGATTTAAACCGTGCTAAAGACAACGCATCTAAGGCTGAAAACGGTGCCAATCAAGCGGACCAAGCTGAAAATGATGCGGCTAAGAAAGCTAATGATGCGAAGAAGAAAGCTGACGATGCTACTAAAGCGCAAAACGATGCCCAACATAAGGCGGATGCCGCTAACAAGGCTAAAGATGATGCTCAAAAGGCGTTGGATGATGCTAAGAGTCATCAAGGTAATCCAAATCAAGTGCATTTAAGTCAAGATTATCTTGATGCGTTAAAAGCCTTTAGTAATTCTTATTATGGTGACCCAAATTATCAAACTTTGTTAGATAACTTGGCAAAGGCTGCTCAAAAGAATTATGAAGCAACTGGGTATGTTTCCGTTGATGGTAATACCCAAATCAAAATTAACAGTCAAGCTGATTTGGATAAGTATCTTAACGAATTAAACCAATATGCTCAACAATTGATTAATGGTATCCGTGACCAATTGGGCACTAAAGGTGTTGAACTTTCAAAGGGTTCTGAAGAATTAAGCCGCCGGTTATCTGATGCATACACAAATAACAATTGGGATGGCATGGCTAATGGTCATGATGCTACTACAAATACTGAAGTCGCTAATGGAATGGGACTTGATGGTAGCAGTGCGCAAGACCTTGCTTCTGGTTTTTTCACGTCTAACACACACGGGGATTGGAGCTTCACACTCGATGACTTTATGAAAGCTTTATATGATTCGGTTATTAAGTGGATGTTTGATGATGAAATTAGTGAATGGGGTCACGCTACTAGTGTTGCTGGCTTGGATACTTTGGATTCCGATTACACACAATATATTGGAATTGGATTCTGGAAATTTAATCCGGATGGCGATTATATGGGAATTCCAAACAGCGATGGTATGTTCCGGTTAGATACGATGTTGAATTTAACTTATGATTACATGATTCCAGAAAACTCGGAATTTGACACCACCCCAATCAAGTCTGACGTCCCTTCCCAATCGACGATTGACCAATTAACGAACGACTTGAAAACAAAGCAAGCGGATGCAAGTGCTGCTAATAATGCTTTGGCAACCGCTAAAGCTAATAACGCAAAAGCTCAAGCTGCCCTAAATGCCGCTAATGCAGCTTTAAATGCGGCTAAAGCTAACCAAGCTAAAGCCCATGCTAACTTAACTCAAGCTCAAGCTGCCGTTAAAGATGCTCAAGCAGCGGTTACTGCGGCTCAAAAGGCTCTTGATGAAGCAAATGCTAACCATGCCGCTAAGCAAAAAGCGTTGGATGATGCCAAAGCTAAATTGGCGGCTGCGAAAGCCAACCAAGCTCAAAAGCATGCCATTTTAAATGACGCGAACGCTAAACTCGCGAAAGCTAATAAGGCATTAGATGATGCGAAAGCTAAATTAGCAGCTGCCCAAGCAGTTCTTGCCGCTGGTCAACAAGCTTTAGCGGATAAAGAAGCTAAGTTAAATGACTTGAAGAACGCTGATAAGGCTCTTGCTGATGCTAAAGCGGCTGTTGAAGCGGCTCAAAAGGCTTATGACAATGCTAAGACTGCAGTTGACAAGGCTCAAGCTCAAGCTGATGCTGACGAAGCAACTTATGAACGTCTTCAATCAATTGCTGATAAAGCTGCCAAAGCCTTGGCGGATGCGAAAGCTCGTTTGGCTCAATTAGAACATCAACGCGACATCAACGATGCGATTGACGATGTTGATAACGGTTCAAAAGATTCCGACAAGAATCGGGATGGAAACAGTAACCACAATGGTTCAAATGCTTCTAACGAATCAAATTCATCAAACACAAGCAATATATGGGATGATCCAACCGTATCAAACAACAGTGCAATATCTAATGGCTCATCTGCCGTAGTTACCCCAGCAATGGTTGCAGCCCGTGCAATGTCGAATCGTTCACGTCCTCAAGTGGTTAAAGCTTCAATATTACCTCAAACTGGTGAAACTAATAATAACGAAGGCTCGATGATTGGACTGGCTTTACTTTCATTATTAGGTGCGTTTGGACTGGCAAAAACTAGCCGGCGTCGGATGCATTAATAATAGTAGATTAGTTTGAGAGGATTCATTAATATGAATAAAAAAATTTTACTTCCAGTTATGATTTGCTCAATGGTTCTGTTGGCAGCTTGTGGTAAACAAAGTTCAAAAAGTAACGATACGCAGTCTCAGTCTACACAATCATCGGCTACTAAGTCTTCATCAAAAAGTAGTCATGAATCGGTAAAAAAACATGAAGATATCACAATGAATCTTAAACAGATTCAAAAGGGTGATTATAGTAGTTTACTTCATGGTGATTGGAAAATGATTGGAGCTAAGGTTAACTACCATAAGGGGAATGGCCTTGAATTTGATCGAAGCCAAGTAGATGGTCAAATATCAATCACGAGGGATAAGATTGTTGATGGACCATTAACTCTAAAACGTAATAGCGTATCGGTTGATGGTAATGAAGAAATTGCCGAGGTCCAAAATAACGGAAAGACGTTATCTATTTCAACTAACAATACTGATGAAAAAAACTGGTCTGTAACTTTCTATCCAGCAGGTACATCAAATGAGTACAACAATGGCAGTAAAAACTTAATTACTGTTTGGATGAGTGATGATAATTACACCGAGGTCTTTGAGGAACAAAATTCGGATAATAACAGTAAATCAAGTTTCATGACTAAGAAAAAAACAAAAAGCAGTAGTTTATGGAACGCTAGCAAGGACGAAAAATTATCGTCATTTATTGACAAATGGTCGGTAACGATGGATCAAGATTACGATAAATATGATGGGGTAAATGATATAGAAACCTCGACGGGAACCACCTATCCACGCGATTTATCTAATGTAACGGTTAACGGACAGAGCAGTTCAATTGGATGGAGTAAAGATGGAAAAGGTGATTATGAATATAATGTAGTGGCGATTTACAATCACGATGGAGACGTGCCGCCATTACCAAACCATATTACTTATTTCTTTGCTTATCATAATGGCGAACCGGTAGTATTGGTCGACCAAAGTCGAGATGGTACGCCGGATCTTACTGAGACACAAAATGCTCAATTAAATGCCGGTTTTAACCGGATCGCTGAAAACTAAATTATATGGGAGTAGATTATGGATTCGAAGTTAAAAAATTGGGTAGAATCAAAGAATCTGTCAAAAAAGCAGATTATTGAGATTTTAGCGGGAATTATTTTAGTGATTGGGGTAATTTTTGCCCTAATGCCTAAGGGTTTAAATGGAACTTATGAATTAAGTAAAAATTACGTGGTTGGTAAGGATACGGATACAATTGTTTTTAGTGGAAAAAACTATAGAGAAACCGTAACTACAGTTGATACAGGTTTATTTGGGGGGTCAGAATCAAAAGAAGTAAAAAGATATTCTGGAACTTATAAAGTTACTGATAGAGAAGTGACTTTTTCGGGTGACTTCCCACATTCAGCAACGGCAAAATTATCCAAAGATAAAAGAGTGTTGACCCTCCAAGATGGGGACCAATATGTAAAAAAGGATTAAATTAAAGAGATATAAATCCCAAATAAAATGCACGCCGATAATATTTTCTCGGCGTGCATTTTTTTATAAGTTAAGCTGGGCTAGAGTGAGGTGTTGATGTTGTTCATCCTTATTTTGCTTGAACCCACCATTCACTGATCTCTCCAGATGAATCTTTTTCTGGAAAAGCAACATGACCATTAATTTTAGTTTTAGCACTTAAATCGACGTAGTCATCGTCTTCCGATTCTGAGCCAGTTTCTTCTTCAGCATCAAAATGGATGTACATTTTGTGATCTTTAATTTTCCAGTCTCCACTAGCTAAGAAGCCACTAGTAGTTCCATCGTTATGAAAACGTACGTAGCCTTCACTATCATTTTTAGCATCATCATAACTTTCAGGCTTTTCGCTTTCAGTTACAACATAATAAGAATGCCCATTAAAGTCCCGCGCAGGGTTATTCAGCGTTTTAAATGCAAAAAATACACAGAGTACTATAACAATCACTCCAACAAGCTTGATAGTCTTGCCATTTTTTCCGTTCAAAGTTTCTTTAAGTTTATCCATTGATCATTTCTCCGTTCTTTTTATGTATTTTCACATGGTATATCTTAAGTTGAGATGTGCGGGATCACCAACCCGCAGGTACGTTATAGCTGCCGTCTCCGTCAGTATCAGAAGCAAAAGTACCATCCGATTTTAACCCAATGTTTTTTCCATCGGCATTGTCCAAAGACCAATATGTGTTACCACCTTCAACGTTTTTTACGTGGACGGTCCAGCCTTGATCACCTTGTTTTTTGGTTGCGTAAGCAATTGCTTCAGCGTCAGTAGTCAGATGAACCTTGCCGTGGGTACTGTCAAAACTTTGGGGACTTTTTTGACCTTGGTGAATTTTAACGATGATGTCGTCGACCTGCTTAACCTGTGCAGGTGTAGAGTAGTAGCGTTGTTCTAATTCAGCTAAACTAATAGTTTTAAATGGGGGGTAGTGTTTATTAGCTTTGCGAGAATATTTTACGTTGTTGCCTTCAATTTGATATGAAACGATGCAAACGGGCCCACCATTTCCAACAAAGTTTCCGCCATCATTTTGCCAAATCCCAAAATTGATTTCTTGCATGATATCATCATCGGGGTAACACATTTGGAAAAGCATTACCGCAATTTTCTCTTTATCCTGAGTTTTGATGGCAGTGTTCTGGGCAGAATGCTTTCGGGCCTTTTTAGTAGTTGTTGAACTACTTGACCGCGATTGTTTAGCGACTTTGTTAGTTTTACTAGTTACTGAAGATGATTGCTTTGTTTTAGCTTGGCTGCCGCAGGATCCCAACATTAATGGAATGGTAAGTAATGCGACTAAGACGTAACTTTTCTTCATTTAAACTCCTCCAAAAAGTAAATAGTTAATACGAGTGGATTCTAAAATACGTAGCAATAAATGTTTTTCAAAACCAACTCCTTTCAAAAAGATAATTGCCTAATTTTATAATGTTAGTATATCAAATAATATATGCATATAAAAATTAGAATGAAAATGATATAACAATAACCCAAAACGGTTTGAAAAATCAGCGCAATGTTGTGGTTTTTAAATATCGTTTTGCCGGAATTTTCTACTGATGTGCAAAAATCACTTAATATATTCATGAAAACTTAAGTTATATAGTTTATAAAACGCGAGATCATTAAAAATGAACTAATGTGATATCGTCAGCATTAATTAACTGACTTTTTATAATTACTACGATAAAACTAAGTTACCAAAGTGTAGTTGCTTGAATGCTTACAAAAAGTTAGCTATCATAGATAGCGTAGATTAAGATTAGCTAATTAGGAGGAACGGAAAATGGCAAAGATATTTATTGCGGGTGGCTCTGGTCGGGTTGCTACCGCCTTAATTAAGAATTTAGTTGCGGATGGTAACGAAGTGGTTGCTGGAGCGCGGCATCCTGAAAACGTTGTTGAGATGGATCACGTGTCTGCGGTAAAACTTGATTTGCACGACGGGGTAGATGCCATCGCCGACTTAATGAAGGGAAGCGACGCCGTTTACTTCACTGCTGGTTCGCGAGGCGCCGACTTATTGCAAACTGACGCAATGGGCGCAGTTAAAACCATGCAAGCGGCGGAAAAATTAGGAATCAAACGCTACGTCATGCTAAGTTCACTATACACATTGGAATCGGAACGTAAGTGGCATGAAGACGGTTTGGCAGACCTCTTGGATTACACCACTGCCAAGTTCTTTGCGGACAACTACCTCGTTCATGACACTGATTTGGATTACACCATTGTTCAGCCAACTAGTTTGACCGAGGAAGAGGGAACTGGCCAAATTTACATCGGTAAAGATTTCCCACAAAAGACCAACCCAATTCCAGACGTGGCAAAGGTTCTAGCAGACGTTTTGAAACATCCAAATACTGTTAAAAAAGTATTTATGATGAGCAGTGGTAGTCAAACGATCGACCAAGCGTTGGCTAACGTATAAATTTTAACCAACTAGAATATCCCCCAGTACGCCAAGAATCCATTAACGTGATTCTTGGCGTTTTATATTTTATCCATAAAATATTTTGTTTGTGAAAATGAATTGGACTTTTCATTATAGATTTGACATTTTCCTGAATTATTTTCATTATGGTAGAAGCACGTTTGATGAAAATGAGAGAGGAAGAAAAATATGGAAGCACAAAATACGCGGCACACCAATCCGATGATCGTGGTGGCGGTAGTGGCGTTGATGTCCTTTATGGGGATTTTGACGGAAACCTCAATGAACGTAACTTTCCCAGCTTTAATGAAAGAGTTTCACGTATCCCTCAACACGGTTCAGTGGGTGACCGCTGGATACTTATTGATGGCGGCCTTAGTAATGTTAACGTCAGCTTACATGAAACGTCGATTTACCAACCGGCAGTTGTTCACCGCTGCGGCAATCTTATTTAGTAGCGGTGATCTAATTTGTGGGCTTGCGACTAACTTTTGGGTTTTACTAGCCGGTCGGTTAATTCAGGCAGGGTGTGTGGGGCTATGCACGCCCTTGATGGTCAACATCATTCTAGACGTAGTCCCCCAGCATAAATTGGGGACTTACATTGGAATGGCAAACTTGATTATTTTGATTGCACCGGCACTTGGTCCCACGTTTGGCGGGGCGGTAGTCGCGTTCAACAGTTGGCGGATGATTTTTTGGTCAACTTTACCCGTTGCGTTAGTGCTAATGTTGCTTGGCATGAAGGTCATCAAGCAGTACGCGCCTACTGACCAGCACTACGCGTTTGACTGGACCCGATTCCTTTTGTTGGGGCTGGCGTTAGTTAGTTTGATTGTCGGATTGAACGCCCTCGGAGAAATGCAATTGGGGACTTTTGTAGGGTTGCTGGTCGTCAGCATTGGTTTAACCATGCTATTTGTTAAACGCTCGCACACCGCAACCAAAGCTTTATTTTCACTGCAAGTTTTTAAACAACCGGCCTTTTTATACAGTTTTCTACCATATATAATGCTGCAATTTGCAAACGTAGGGATTAACTTCCTGTTACCTAATTACGTGCAGGATGTTTTTCAGGCGACTTCGTTAGTTGGCGGGCTAATCTTACTGCCGGGGAGTTTGTTTAACGGGTTTGGACAACCATTGTATGGATGGCTGTTGGATCGGTTTGGCGGAAAAGTGCCCTTGTATACCGGAGACATTTTATTTACCTTAGCGCTGGTCGGCTTAATGTGCTGGGGACCTCAATTAGGGGTGGTTGGAATCACGATTGCCTACTTAATTTTTGCGATTGGCCGCTCGATGGCGTTTGGAAATTCGGTCGCGTACGGACTAAAACATATTGACAAAGAATTTCAAAACGACGCCAACGCGTTGTATAATACTGGGCAACAGGTTACCGGAGCAATCGGAACGACTATCTTAGCGCTATTGATGGGATCGGTTAAGCGCCCGGGCTACACCCACGCGCAAAACGTAAGCGCAGGGAGTCAGCTAGCATTTATTTTGCTAGTGATTTTCGGTTGCGTAATCTTTGTGTTTTTCCACCATTTGGTTAATTTAAAGAATTTGCCAGAAGAAAAGGGCGTTGATTTATAGGCGCCGGGCAAAATAGGAGGAGCAGCATGGCGAATATTGAACGATTTTATACTAAATTTCACCCAACTAATTATCAAATTAAGTTAGCAATTAGTCGGGAAACAAAGGAAATTAAAGGAACGACCACCATTACTGGGGAGGCGTTAAGTTCCCAAATTGACATCCACCAAAAGGACCTGCAAATTGAAGAACTGCAGGTAAATGGTGCAACAGGCGACTTTACCGTTGATCAAGCCGCGGAAGCAATTCACGTTAAATTACCGCAGACCGGAACGGTAACTTTGGAAATCAAATACACCACCAAGTTAACTGACACGATGATGGGGATTTATCCTTCATATTACGAAGTGAACGGGGAAACCAAGCAATTGGTGGGAACCCAGTTTGAAACCACCTTTGCGCGGCAAGCCTTTCCGTGCGTGGACGAACCGGAAGCCAAGGCCACCTTTGATTTAGCAATTAAGTTCGACGAACATCCGGGCGAAGTGGTATTGAGCAACATGCCAGAAACTAAGGTCGAGGATGGTTACCACTATTTTGAACGTACGGTAAAAATGTCTACGTACTTAATCGCGTTTGCCTTTGGTGATTTGCAAAGTAAGCAAACTAAAACTAAGAGTGGCGTTCAAGTGGGCGTTTTCGCTACGAAGGCTCATCAACCGCAAGAATTGGATTTTGCTTTGGACATTGCCAAACGAGCGATTGAATTTTACGAAGACTTCTACCAAACCCCGTATCCACTACCACATTCATGGCAACTAGCCTTGCCAGATTTTTCAGCCGGTGCGATGGAAAACTGGGGCTTGGTAACTTATCGGGAAGCCTACCTCTTGCTCGATCCAAAGAACACCACTTTACGCACTAAACAGGTGGTGGCCACGGTAATTGCTCACGAGTTAGCGCACCAGTGGTTTGGTGACTTAGTAACCATGCAGTGGTGGGACGACCTTTGGTTAAACGAAAGTTTTGCCAACATGATGGAATACGTGGCCGTTGACGCTTTGGAACCCGATTGGCAAATTTGGGAATTGTTCCAAAATTCTGAAGCAGGCGCAGCCTTGCAACGGGATGCCACGGACGGAGTGCAATCCGTACACGTCCAAGTCAATGATCCGGCTGAGATTGACGCCCTCTTTGATGGAGCCATCGTTTATGCAAAGGGAGCCCGAATGTTGGTAATGGTCCGCGCTTTGATTGGCGACGACGCTCTCCGTCAAGGACTGCAAAAGTACTTTGCAAACCACCAGTACGGAAATGCTACCGGAAACGATTTGTGGCAAGCACTCGGGGAAGCCGCGAACATGCCAATTGGCGACATCATGCATACGTGGCTAGATCAACCGGGATACCCAGTGGTGACCGCCCAAGTTGAAAATGGTGACCTGGTACTTGAACAACAACAATTCTTCATTGGTGAAGGACAAGATCAACAACGCCTATGGCAGATTCCGCTGAACGGAAACTACTCAGAGGTTCCGGCCTTACTACAGACGAAAACCTTGAATTTAGGAGATTACCAAGACTTACGAGACCGAAACCAACAACCGTTCCGTTTGAACGTGGGCAACAGTTCGCATTTCATCGTGCGCTACGACCAACGGTTATTAGACGATATTTTAGCTGATTGGGAGCAACTGACCGCAATCGACCAGCTTCAACTGTTGCAAGACCTCCGTTTGTTGGCGGAAGGCAAACAGATTTCCTACGCGGAGATCGTGCCTTTATTACCACGCTTTGCGAAAACCGATTCTGCGCTCGTAACCGAGATGTTATACCGGGTGGCAAATGGTTTAAAGAAGTTCGTTGCTCCACAAAGTTCGGCAGAAAAACAACTTAAGAAGTTCTTTGATGAATTAAGTCAAGCACCAGCCCAACGGTTAGGCTGGCAAGCGGCGGCTGGTGAAACCAACGACGACCAGTTGATGCGTCCGATGGTGTTGAAGGCGGCTTTGTATGCGGAAAATCCAGCAGTTACCGCACAAGCTCACCAATTATTTGTGGAAAATGAAGCGCAGTTGCCAAAATTACCGGCTGCAATTCGTTCCTTAGTGATCCGAAATGAAGTTGAACACTTTGGTAGCCCTGAGCTTTTTGATCGGTTGCTTAAAGAATATCAACGGACAAGCGACGCGAGCTACAAGAGTGACCTTTGCCAGGCGCTTACGTCCACACCATCCTTACCATTGATTCAACAACTAGTTCAACAGTTTGAAAATGCGCAAGTAATCAAACCGCAAGACTTGCGGGCGTGGTTCCGTGGCGTATTGGCTAACCCTCAAGGACAAGGCCCGGCATGGAACTGGATTCGTGACGAATGGCAATGGCTAGAAGACACGGTGGGCGGCGACATGGAATTTGCCACCTACATTACGGTGATTGCGGGAATTTTCCAAACACCGACGCGTCTAGCCGAATTCAAAACATTCTTTGAACCAAAACTAGCAACTCCAGGATTAACTCGGGAAATTACGATGGATATTAAGGTAATTGAAACCCGAGTCGCACTAATTGAAACAGAAAGGGATGCTGTACAAGCTGCGGTAGCCCAAGCAATTAAGTAACGTGATAAATAAAGCGAGCGACTGCGAAAAAACTGAAAGTTCCTTTTGCGGGTTGGTTCTATTAGAGTCAACACACACCAAAAGCTAGTTTGTCCCGCTTAACCTAAAAGCGACCATTATTATGCTAAATTTAGACATAATAATGGTCGCTTTTTAGTTAGTGCTTGCAAACTACCCGACTTTTGGCCAATGCGCTCGTTTTTAATTTGCCTAAAGTGCGGTGTAGTTATTTGTTAACGATTTGGTGGTTGGAAAGGTCCCCGTCCGCGCTTTGGACGTCGCCATTTGCGTAAACGTAGTAAGACCCGTGTTTAGGGGAGGTGATGTGGAAATAAATTGGTGAAGACTTGCCAATGGAACTAAAGGCCACTTTCCAATTTTGGTTGCCGTATTTTTCAGTTAGGAGGGCAACTGCTGCTTGTTCATTTTGAATTTTTTCGTCAGCAAGGGGCCGATTGCCATTCTTCTTTTCTGCCTTCGTTAAGTCGCTACGGGACATTTGGTTGTCGGTAGAACTACTTGAGTTAGTAGTTGCACTCTTCGAAGATGATGCGGAACTGGAGCTAGTCGAATTTTTTGAAGAATTTGCGCTAGCCGACGAGTTAGTATCTTTATCAGTTGAACTCGATTTAGTGTCCTTGCTAGCCGCCGACTTACTTGATAACTTGGCCACCTTTTCGGTCTTACTAGACTTGGAAGATGTATCAGAGTTAGAAGTAGAATGGGTGCCACAGCTTGCCAAAGTTAATGGTAGGACTGCTAAGATAGCGATTGACGCGATTTTTTTCATGGTAAAATCCTCCCCCGGATCGATGAATTTAATGCTAATAATTTAGTTAATTCTAGCATACTCAAGCAAAACTTCAAGGTACGCAAAAGATTAATTTAATAACGTTGAAACCGCTTAAAATCCGTTGAGTAATCGGGGAAAAAACGATATAGTGAGATTAATAACGTTGAGGAGGAATTTTATATGGGTGACAGAAAGTATAACCTTGGTCTCGATATCGGGACGTCATCAATTGGCTTTGCGGCAGTTGACGAAAATAACCAACCCATTCGAGTTAAGGGAAAGACGGCAATTGGGGTACGCCTTTTTGAAGAGGGCAAAACGGCGGCGGATCGGCGTGGCTTTCGGACTACGCGGCGGAGATTATCCCGGCGCCGGTGGCGGATCAATTTATTAAATGAAATTTTTGATGCGCACCTTGCCGAGGTGGACCCCACCTTTTTGGCACGGCTAAAAGAATCGAACCGGTCAAATTTGGATCCAAAGAAGTCTTTTCAGGGCTCACTTTTATTCCCAGAACGGAAAGATTATCAATTCTATGAGGAATATCCCACAATTTACCATTTACGAAAGGCGTTGATGGAAGAAGACCGGAAGTTTGATATTCGGGAAATTTATTTAGCGGTCCATCACATTATTAAGTATCGGGGGAATTTCTTAAACGGAACGCCGATGCGGTCGTTTAAAGTAGAAAATATTGAGCTCGATACGTTATTTGATCGGCTAAACCAGCTTTATGAAGAGATTATTCCCGACAATGAGCTGGCCTTTGATTTAGAACAAGTGGCGGATGTTAAGGAAGTTCTTAGCAGCACAACCATCTATAAAATGGATAAGAAAAAACAACTAGTAAAGGTGATGCTGCTTCCCGCAAGCAACAAGGCGTTACAGAGTGAAAACAAGAAAATCGTTACGCAGTTTGTTAATGCGATTTTGAACTATAAGTTCAAGCTTGACGTGCTCCTCCAAGTTGAGACGGACATGGACTGGTCCTTGAAGTTAAACGACGAGGGGGCGGACGATAAATTAGAAGAATTTACGGCCGGTTTAGATGAAAACCGTTTGGAAATTGTTGACCTTTTGCAAAGATTACATAACTGGTTTTCATTAAATGAAATTACAAAAGATGGTAATTCGTTGTCTGCGGCGATGGTTGAAAAATATAAAGACCACCGTCACCATCTAGAACTATTGAAAAAGGTGATTGAGTATCATCCGGATGCTAAGAAAGCAAAAGCGCTGAAGGAAACGTACACGGCCTATGTTGGTAAGACGGACGACAAAACCCAAAACAAAGACGATTTCTACAAGGCTGTGGAAAAGAACTTAGATGATTCAACAGAAGCAAAAGAAATTAAACGTTTAATTCAGCTAGACCAGTTCATGCCTAAGCAACGGACTGGGCAAAATGGGGCAATCCCTCATCAACTGCATCAACAGGAGCTCGACCAAATTATTGAAAAGCAATCTAAATATTATCCATTTTTGGCGGAGCCGAATCCGAACGTTAAGCGCCGTAAAGATGCCCCTTACAAACTAGACGAATTGATTGCCTTTAAGATCCCGTACTACGTGGGGCCGTTGGTAACGCCGGAAGAACAAGCTCAAAATAAAGAAAACGTGTTTGCATGGATGAAACGGAAGGCTGCTGGCCCAATTACACCATGGAATTTTGACGAAAAAGTTGACCGGATGGAATCCGCAAACCGATTTATTCGTCGGATGACTACCAAAGATACGTATCTTTTTGGCGAAGATGTCTTACCTGCGGAAAGCATGATTTATCAAAAATTTGTGGTGCTTAATGAACTGAATAATTTAAAAATTAATGGGCGGCATTTGACACTTAAGGATAAGCAAGACGTTTATAATGATTTGTTTAAGCAACAAAGAACGGTTTCCATTAAAGCACTCCAAAATTATTACGTTAACGAAAAGAAGGCTGCGACCGCGCCTACCGTGGGCGGATTGGCCGATCCAAAGAAATTTTTATCAAGTCTGTCAACTTATATTGGTTTCAAAGACATGTTTGGAGAGCGGGTAAACGATCCACAATTCCAAGAGGATTTAGAACAAATCGTGGAATGGTCGACAATTTTTGAGGATCGGGGAATCTTCAAGGCAAAATTACAAGCCCTGGGTTGGCTATCTGAAAAGCAGATTCAACAACTGGTGGCTAAACGTTACAAAGGATGGGGCCGGCTTTCCAAGAAGCTCTTAACTGGGCTAAAGAACGCGGAAGGATACTCAATTTTAGACGAAATGTGGCGTTCGACCGAAAACTTCATGCAAATTCAAAGTCGCCCAGAATTTGCGGCACTGATTCAACAGGCCAACGAAAAACAATTTGAGGGCAATGACCCGAATAATGTTTGGGAGAATATTGAAAATATTTTGGGGGATGCGTACACTTCGCCACAAAATAAGAAGGCAATCCGTCAAGTGGTGAAGGTTGTCCAAGATATTGAAAAAGCAGTGGGTAACCCACCTGAAAAAATCGCGATTGAGTTTACCCGTGAAGCCGCGGCGAACCCTCAACGGACGCAAAGCCGTTTGCGGACCTTGGAAAAACTTTATGAAAGTGCCGAAGAAGTTGTAGATGCGGGGTTAACTGCCGAACTAGCTGAATTTAAGGAAAATAAGCACGTTTTATCAGATAAGTACTACCTGTACTTTACTCAATTAGGCCGGGATGTTTATACTGGGGACACTATTAGTCTAGATAGGTTGAACGATTACGATGTTGACCACATTTTGCCGCAGTCGTTTATTAAAGACGATAGTTTGGACAACCGGGTATTGACGATTCGGGCGGTTAACAACGGAAAAAGCGATAACGTACCAGTTGAACTGTTTGGTAAGAAAATGAGCTCGTTTTGGCGACGCTTGCTGGATAATGGGATGATTTCCAAACGAAAGTATAATAACTTAATTACCGATCCGGATAATATCAGTAAATACGCCCAAAAGGGATTTATTAACCGGCAACTTGTGGAAACCAGTCAAGTTATCAAACTGACGGCTAATATTTTAAATGGGATTTACGATAAGGATACCGAAATTATCGAAGTTCCAGCGAAAATGAACTCTCAAATGCGGAAAATGTTTGATTTGGTTAAGGTGCGGGAAGTTAACGACTATCACCATGCCTTTGACGCTTATTTAACCATCTTTATTGGAAATTATCTGTATAAATGTTATCCAAAATTACGGCCATACTTTGTCTATGGCAAGTTCAAAAAATTTAGTGACAATGAAGATATCGAGGTTGGAGACGGACGATTTAACTTTTTGAATCGGATCGAACGGTTGAAAAATGTTACAGATCCCGAAACTGGTGAAATCTTGTGGTCAAACGTGGCACCGAATGAGACCATCAAGCAGATTAAGAAGGTTTATAACTATAAGTTTATGATTGTTTCTCGGGAAATCACCACTCGAAGAGCAGAATTATTTAACCAAACTGTTTATCCAAAGAATTACCGTGGAAAACTAATTCCGATTAAAGAAGACCGGCCTACGGATTTATATGGTGGTTATAGTGGAAATACGGACGCCTATCTTGCAATCGTTGCCTTAGAAGATAAAAAGAAGGGCAAATATTTCAAGGTGGTCGGAATTCCAACTCGGGCGGCTGCCAAATTAGAGAAGTTAAAGCAACAAGATTCACAGCAGTATTTACAGGCGCTTCATGAAGTTATCGCGCCACAATTTACAAAGAGTACTAAAAAGGGAATCAAGAAAACAGAATTCCGAATAGTACTGGATAAGGTGCACTACCGGCAATTAGTTCAAGATGGTCCCGTTAAAATGATGTTGGGCAGTTCGACGTATAAATATAATGCTAAGCAACTAGTTTTGTCAGAAAAAGCTCTGCAAGTAATTAAGGATGACCGAAAATTTGATGAGACGCAGAAAGACGATAATTTAATCGCAGTTTACGATGAAATCTTATCAATTGTTAATCAATCTTTTGATTTATACGATATCAACGGTTTCCGGAAGAAATTAAACGATAATCGGAATCAATTTATTGATTTACCAGCCGAAACCAAGTATGAGGGACGGAAAGTAGTTGCACACGGTAAGCGTGAAATGATTCTGGAGATTTTGAAGGGATTGCATGCTAACGCAACACTTGGCAATTTAAAGCCAATTGGAATTGCGACTCCATTTGGTAAAATGCAAGCGCAAAATGGTATTGAATTATCAGAAAATGCGATTCTAATTCACCAATCACCATCAGGATTATTTGAACGTAAAATTAAATTAAGCGATCTTTAATGAGAGCAGCAAAAAAGAGGAGCCGTCCCATTAAGGGTCGGTTCCTCTTTCACTATGTATTGCCCAGATAGCTGGAACAAATGGATAAACTCCGCACAAAGTGCATTGTTTGATTTCAAAAAACAGGATGTTAAATCAATAAGGTTAAAAGTTGGGAGCTACCCAACACCATTAATATAAACCAGAATACTGGTAAAATCAAGGAGGTTTTAAAAATATGGGATGGAGATCAGTAATCATCACCCAGCACGCTAAATTGTCGTATTCGGCACATGCGATGATCGTGCAGACCAACGACGGAATTAATCAAATTCCGGTTGACGACGTTAGTCTGTTGCTAATTTCAACGACGCAAGCGGTAATCACGACGGCGTTAATTAGTGAGCTATCAAAGAAAAACGTCAAAATTATATTTACCGATGAAGCGCGGGAACCGATTAGCGAAATTTACGGCTATTATCCCGCTAACCGGACCGCCCAGCTGCTACGAGAACAAGTTAACTGGGACTCACAGTTACAACAAATATTGTGGACGAAGTTAGTGGCTAATAAAATCATCAATCAAATTAACGTTTTGAATTTATTAGATCATTCGACCGATGAACTAGTAGCGGAATTGGAAAAATTGGAATTGAATGATTTAACCAATCGGGAAGCGGTGGTAGCGCACAAATATTTTCCGTTATTGTTTGAAAGCGGTTTTACGAGGAGGGACGGTTCGGTTGTTAACGCGGCGTTGAATTATGGTTACTCAATTTTATTATCGGCCGTAAACCAGGAAATCGTGGCGAATGGCTACGTTACATATTTAGGGATTCATCATGATAGCGAGGAAAACCAGTTTAACTTGGCTTCAGACTTGATGGAACCCTTTCGGCCGGTTGTGGATTGCTGGGTGGCAAATCAAAAATTTAATCAACTTACGCCTGACATTAAGTATGGGTTGGTGGAACTTTTGAGTTTGGAACTTAAGTACAACGGTAAGAAGACGATTTTACGTAATGCGATTACCGATCACGTACGGAATTGTTTGAAGTATTTAGCGGGGAAAGCTAACAGTTTTACGATTGAAATGGAGTTAAGCGATGAGGTACCGAATAATGCGATTAATGATAATGTTTGATTTACCAGTTGAGACAGCGGCGCAAAGAAAACAATACCGGCAGTTTAGAAAAGCGTTAATTAACGAAGGCTTTTTGATGATTCAATATTCTGTTTATGTTCGCGTATGCGTGAATAAAAAATCGGCGACGTTTATGGAAAACCGCATCAAAACTTATTTACCCGAAAATGGCACAATTCAGGCCCTCACGTTAACTGAAAAGCAATATAATGACATGCACTTTTTGGTTGGTGAACGGGTAAAAGACGTGCGTAATACCTCTGATCGGACGGTGATCCTATGAAGCTAACGTATCGAACCCATGAACCGGTGGAACTTAAACCTCAAGCAATTACGGTTTTAGGAACCAATAATCCCACGGTTTATACCGATTTAGTAAATGGCATGCAGGAACGCAACGAATTGATTTTAGCTTTTGATGAAAACTACAAAGAGCTCGAAATTAGTAAAGTTTTCGATTGGGTTGGCGACGTAGGAACCCAAGACTTAGTTATTCAAAAGTATTTAACTAAGATTGAACGGGTTTTTGCCGAAGGATTGGTGGATGAGCAACGTAACCAAATTCACGATCAAGTCAACCAACTATTTAATACGGTTGCTGAACAATTATTTATGCTAGATTTACCGATTAGCGTTAATTATGATTTTGATTTGAAAAAATTATTGAAATATTGTGGAGTGCACTTTGATCCGCTAAGTTCTGGTAACCCGTATGGTATAATTGAAGCGATTTTGAAGATCCACGAGGAGTGTGCGATTAATTCGTGTGTTGTGTTAACTAATGTCGCGCATTATTTAACGGCAACCCAAATTGAAGAACTTACCCAGCTAGTAAGTCAAACGAATCAAGCACTCTTACTAATCGAATTCACAGAAATAGGCAATCAGGAGGCCTATGGAAATAGCGAATTCTACTACATTGACAATGACTTTGTTGATTGGCATCGATAATTGATGAAATTTTAGTTAGAAAATAACGGTTTCAGAAGGATGTTAAATCAATAAGGTTAAGATCTTGGAATCATGTAAATTGTGGTGATAATCCGTTTCAGAAGGATGTTAAATCAATAAGGTTAAGATCAAAAATGGTTAGCAAAGGAAATTGGGATAAGTTTCAGAAGGATGTTAAATCAATAAGGTTAAGATCTACGGATAGCATGTTTGAATACACTCCAGAGTTTCAGAAGGATGTTAAATCAATAAGGTTAAGATCGTTCCAATTGTTCAATTTCGGTCATGTCGTGTTTCAGAAGGATGTTAAATCAATAAGGTTAAGATCACTAAAGCCGTGAGAAGCTCCACATCGGCTGTTTCAGAAGGATGTTAAATCAATAAGGTTAAGATCAAGTTGTTTTGGTAGATATTGGATTTTGATGTTTCAGAAGGATGTTAAATCAATAAGGTTAAGATCTTAGTAATGATGTTCCTAGTGAACATGCTAGTTTCAGAAGGATGTTAAATCAATAAGGTTAAGATCTTTTTATTGTTTATAGATAAGATAAAGTCTGTTTCAGAAGGATGTTAAATCAATAAGGTTAAGATCTTGAGTGTTGCTCGTAAACTTTATACTGTGGTTTCAGAAGGATGTTAAATCAATAAGGTTAAGATCAGGTTGGAACACCGCGTAAACGGTCTGAAAGTTTCAGAAGGATGTTAAATCAATAAGGTTAAGATCGTAATCGACTATAAGTCGGCAGAATGGAAAGTTTCAGAAGGATGTTAAATCAATAAGGTTAAGATCCGTTCACCTTCAGCGCCATCTACCTTTGGCGTTTCAGAAGGATGTTAAATCAATAAGGTTAAGATCTTTGTCATAGCTTGATAAGCTAGGTTTACAGTTTCAGAAGGATGTTAAATCAATAAGGTTAAGATCCGTTCACCTTCAGCGCCATCTACCTTTGGCGTTTCAGAAGGATGTTAAATCAATAAGGTTAAGATCTTTTAATAACGGTTCATTGCTCTCGTTGTCGTTTCAGAAGGATGTTAAATCAATAAGGTTAAGATCTGGATGAACTACACATTGATTATACTGATGGTTTCAGAAGGATGTTAAATCAATAAGGTTAAGATCATTATTTAGTTGGGGAGGAGGGATTAGATGGTTTCAGAAGGATGTTAAATCAATAAGGTTAAGATCACATTTCTTAACACTGATAATTGTATATCGGTTTCAGAAGGATGTTAAATCAATAAGGTTAAGATCACATTTCTTAACACTGATAATTGTATATCGGTTTCAGAAGGATGTTAAATCAATAAGGTTAAGATCACATTTCTTAACACTGATAATTGTATATCGGTTTCAGAAGGATGTTAAATCAATAAGGTTAAGATCCGTCCTTTCATCACGTCGGTGTAATCGCCAGTTTCAGAAGGATGTTAAATCAATAAGGTTAAGATCCAGAAAGGCGACTATCAAGCTTTAAAACAAGTTTCAGAAGGATGTTAAATCAATAAGGTTAAGATCTTCACTTTTTCTATAAATTCCATCGCTTCAGTTTCAGAAGGATGTTAAATCAATAAGGTTAAGATCAATCTTGACCATGTTATAGTTTTATCTTGGGTTTCAGAAGGATGTTAAATCAATAAGGTTAAGATCTCCGTTTCGCAGTCAGAAAAGGAATCATCCGTTTCAGAAGGATGTTAAATCAATAAGGTTAAGATCTAATTACAATGAATAACGCTAATTCGGGTGGTTTCAGAAGGATGTTAAATCAATAAGGTTAAGATCCCCAAAATTGTGGGCTGTTAATTGCAATGAGTTTCAGAAGGATGTTAAATCAATAAGGTTAAGATCTACCAATTAGCGATTTAGAGAGGTTTATTGGTTTCAGAAGGATGTTAAATCAATAAGGTTAAGATCGAACGGCTCTGGAAGGATGTCGCCAACGATGTTTCAGAAGGATGTTAAATCAATAAGGTTAAGATCGATCAGCAAGAAACGTTCGCTGATTATTTTGTTTCAGAAGGATGTTAAATCAATAAGGTTAGGATCATAATGGCGAAGAGCGACGTTTTTGGTAAAGAGAACTGTATAGTGATACGAAGATAAAATCGAAAAGTTGAGGATGCAGAAGGGTGTCGGACTAAAGGGCTTAAGTACGCATACTGTCGAGAAAATATATCAAAGGTGTACGTACAATGATAAAATTGTTAAATCAGTAAAAACAATGTACATTGAAGATAGCTCTAGAAAGAATAGCGAAACGCTTCTATAAGAAAAGCAAGCTATTGTAATTTTCAACCTTGAAACTGGAAAAATCATAATAGTGTTCAAAATTAACAAGTGTGTAAGGAACGATAATGAAAGTTAAAGACGTTTATTCTGAAGCTGAATTAGAAGCTTTATTAAAGTTCATTCCAGATATTGATATTGGCAGTGAGTATACTGATGATGATTGGTGTATATTAGACGACAAGCTACATGACATTCTAGTTTTAAAGGGCCGTACATCTAACGACGAACTGAACGACATTGGGTTATTAGTTGAAAAATTAATAGATTTCATTCCCTAATTTGTTTCAAAAGGGGACGAAAACAAACAATGAGGCTGAACATTAACGACCGAGGTCCTATTAATAGTTTCGAAGGAACACTAGATCATAAGATTGATACTATAATGTAAATTTTGTGTAGTTTTGTTATAATTCATAATAACAATTAGGAACGGATTTTATTAGATACGCATTTACACTATAAAAATAAGTTACCTTTATTGTTTCAGAAGGATGTTAAATCAATAAGAATAAGGTTGGAAAGCTTTATTTGCAAAAATAAACGCTCCTATAGTTTGCTTTAACTTTAGGAGCGTTTTGTGTATCTGGAGTATTAAATAATTGAAAAGATGTGTACCATATTAGATGATAAACAACGTTATTTAAAATTAAAGATGAAATTAACATCAATTTTTGAGCACCCCTCAAAGAAAAATAGGAGAAAGATAAGTTTATTTGCAAATCCTAATTTAAAATGTTTTTTCATAATAAGTTGTCTCCTTAGTAAATTCCTAATAAAGGTAAACATCATTTTAATTGTTAGTATACCCTTTAAACTAAAAAACCGCAATAAAGTGAGTGTAGCAACTTTATATTTCATTTAGTAGATCGTGATCGAACCATAACTAAAAGCAAGAACCCCCTACAGACAATAAAAAACAGCCCAACCGAATCCCAATCCAGTCAGACCGTCTAAAATTTCCTACATCACCAGCGGCAATACCACTAGGCCGTTCATCAAAATGTGCGCAATCATTGAAGTTTGGATGCGTCCCGTTTTATGGTACAGCCAGCAAAATAGCAGCCCAATCGCGGCGTACAAAAAGATGTGGCTGTCGTTATGCATAAATGCGAACGCTAAGCTAGAAATAATCGCCATGATCGTCAAACCTAAGTTCGAGCGCATCCCGAACAGAGTACTTAAATTGCCAAACAAAACTTTCCGAAAAACTAACTCTTCCATAATGGGAGCCCCGACGGTGATTGCCAACACAAAAAATGGATTGATTTTCGCTAGGGTAACTAACGTAGCCGTGTTTGCGGAAGCAGGGTTTTGCCCAAGGACGAAGGTAAGGTAGCTAACTGCAAATTGAAGCACAATTACTAACGCAGTTCCGATGATTCCCCACGCAATTGCTCGGAAAAAGGGAATTCGCCGGGTTTCAATTTGATTGATTTCGCTATTTTTTAGGTTAATGATCACCAGTAGGGCAGCTCCGACAAGGTAATCGATAGTTTCCACCCAAATGAATGATGCTCCTAATCGAACGAACAGGTTGATGATGCTCGGTAGCAAGAAAATTGCTAAATAAGTGATTAAAGTTAATAAAGAACTTTTACTAATTTTCATCATGACACTCCTTTATTTCCTGTAAGTATAGCATATTTGAACGGTTGTTATATTTGATTGGTTAATATTGGTCAAAAACACTTGCATTCTATTAAAAACATGATATAGTTATCAGTGTAGTTAGCACTTAGGGTTAACGAGTGCTAAATCAATCATGCATTTAATTATCAGAAATTTGGAGGGATTCACGTGTTAAAACCTTTAGGAGATCGCGTTATTTTAGAAGCTAAAGACGAAGAAGAACAAACTGTCGGAGGCATCGTTCTGGCAAGCAATGCTAAAGAAAAGTCCCAAACCGGTAAAGTTGTCGCTGTAGGTAACGGTCGCGTTTTAGATGACGGAAAGACATTACCAATGAACGTTAAAGTAGGCGACACAGTAGTTTACGATAAATATGCAGGAACAGAAGTAACATACGAAGACCAAAAATATTTAGTTGTCCATGAAAAGGACTTAGTTGCAGTTGTTGAATAATTAATTTAAAGGAGTGTTGATCATGGCTAAAGAAATTAAGTTTTCAGAAGATGCACGCACAAAGATGCTAAAAGGGGTTGACAAATTAGCAGATACCGTTAAGTCGACTATTGGACCAAAAGGACGTAACGTTGTTTTGGAACAATCATACGGTTCACCAACAATCACTAACGATGGTGTAACAATCGCTAAGTCAATTGAATTAGAAGACCACTTTGAAAACATGGGTGCTAAGTTAGTATCCGAAGTTGCTTCTAAGACAAACGACATTGCTGGTGATGGTACCACAACTGCGACAGTACTTACCCAAGCAATTGTTAACGAAGGTATGAAGAACGTTACTGCTGGTGCTAACCCAGTTGGTATTCGCCGTGGTATTGAAAAGGCTACTGAAAAAGCAGTTGCCGCATTGCACAACATGTCACACGAAGTAAAGACAAAGGATGACATTGCACAAATCGCTTCAATTTCTTCTGCTAACCCAGAAGTTGGTAAGTTGATTGCGGATGCAATGGAAAAGGTTGGTAACGACGGAGTTATCACTATCGAAGAATCTCGTGGAGTTGACACAACTCTCGACGTTGTTGAAGGTATGCAATTCGATCGTGGTTACATGTCACAATACATGGTTACTGACAACGACAAGATGGAAGCTAACCTCGACAACCCATACATTTTGATTACTGACAAGAAGATTGCTAACATCCAAGACATCTTGCCATTACTTCAATCAGTGGTTGAACAAAGCCGTTCACTTTTGATCATTGCTGATGACATCACTGGTGAAGCATTGCCAACCTTGGTATTGAACAAGATGCGTGGTACTTTCAACGTGGTTGCTGTTAAGGCACCTGGCTTTGGTGACCGTCGTAAGGAACAACTTGAAGATATTGCCATCTTAACTGGTGGTACAGTTATCACTGACGACCTTGGCTTGAACTTGAAGGATGTTACAATCGAACAATTAGGTCAAGCAAACAAGGTTACGGTTACTAAGGACGACACAACCATCGTTGAAGGTTCTGGTAGCCAAGAACAAATCGCTGAACGGGTTGCAATGATCAAGCAACAAATCAGTGAAACAACTTCTGACTTTGACAAGGAAAAACTTCAAGAACGCCTTGCTAAGTTAGCTGGTGGGGTTGCAGTTATCCGCGTTGGTGCTGCTACTGAAACCGAATTGAAGGAAAAGAAGTACCGTATCGAAGATGCTTTGAACGCTACTCGTGCTGCTGTTGAAGAAGGATTCGTTCCTGGTGGTGGTACAGCACTTGTTAACGTGATTGCTTCCTTGGAAGATCTTGACGCAGAAGGCGACGAATTAACTGGTATCAACATCGTTCGTCGTGCTCTTGAAGAACCAGTTCGCCAAATTGCTGAAAACGCTGGTGAAGAAGGTTCCGTCATCGTTACAAAACTTAAGACACAAAAAGATGGTGTTGGTTACAACGCCGCAACTGACGAATGGGTTGATATGATCGAAGCTGGTATCGTTGACCCAACTAAGGTTACTCGTTCAGCACTTCAAAACGCTGCTAGTGTATCCGCATTGTTATTAACAACGGAAGCGGTAGTTGCTGACTTACCAGAAGAAAAGCCGGCAGCTCCAGCAGCTCCAAACCCAGGTATGGGCGGAATGATGTAATCAAACTTTCGTGACTGATGGAGATGCTTACCGAAAATGGTAAACCATCCCCGCAATTAATCACTGAAGGCAACTGAATAATCCAGGAAAAGACGCGAATTTCGCGTCTTTTTTTGTGTCCAAATGCCGGGATAGAGGACTATCGCAAAATCTCCTCAAAAGTTAATCAGGAATTTTGTTTTATTTGCCTAAATTCTGTTATTATCAGTATATGAGTGAGAATCCAAAAATATGCTAGCTAATTTACTGGTTTTGGAGTAGAATTTCACTTGCATATTTTTAAAAACGGAGAGTAAAAAATGTTTTCGTATTTGAAACGTATTTTAATTGGTAAACCACTGAAGACGTTAGATGAAAGTGGCCAAGCGTTAACGAAATTTAAGGCGCTCGCTCTGCTATCTTCAGATGCTTTATCATCTATCGCATATGGTACCGAAGAAATTCTTTCGGTTTTAATTGTTTTATCAGCTGCGGCAACTTGGTATTCAATCCCGATCGCAGCAATTGTGTTAGTGCTATTATTTGCAATTACGGTGTCATATCGTCAGATTATTAAGGCGTATCCTTCGGGAGGCGGTGCTTACGTAGTTGCTAGTAAGAACTGGGGGACTTCAGCCGGGCTAGTCGCCGGGGGGTCACTGTTAGTTGATTACATGCTGACGGTGGCCGTAAGTGTGACTTCCGGGACCGAAGCGATCACTTCGGCAATTCCGGCGTTGCAGAAGTACCACGTGGCCATCGCGGTGCTGATTGTTCTCGGAATTATGGCCCTGAACTTGCGGGGGTTACGGGAATCGGCAAGTTTCCTTACCATCCCGGTTTACCTGTTCGTAGTGGTAATCTCGATAATGATTATCGTAGGGTTATATAACATCGTTACCGGACAAGTTACTTATCACGCGGCGGCAGCAATTGGCTCGACCGTGCCGGGAATGACCTTCGTGCTCTTCATGCGGGCGTTATCTTCTGGTTCTTCTTCCCTGACTGGGGTGGAAGCGATTAGTAACGCGGTGCCTAACTTCAAGAAACCCCGGCGGAAAAATGCGGCAGCTACTTTGGCAATCATGTCGTTGATTTTGGCTTCGTTCTTCGCGGGAATCACGTTCTTAGCTTACTACAGCGGAATTACGCCGATGAGTTCGCAAACCGTGCTTTCCCAAATCGGGGTTACGGTCTTCGGCCACGGGATTTTCTACTATATCCTACAATTGTCAACCGCGTTGATTTTGGCGGTAGCCGCAAACACCGGGTTCTCGGCCTTTCCAATGTTGGCCTACAACTTGGCCAAGGATAAGTTCATGCCCCATGCTTATATGGATCGGGGCGACCGACTCGGCTACTCTAACGGAATCATTTCGTTAGCGGCGGGTGCAATCGTGTTGATCTTGATCTTCGGTGGACAAACCGGACTCTTAATCCCTCTTTATGCAATCGGGGTTTTCGTACCGTTCACACTGTCACAATCCGGAATGATCGTGCATTGGAAACGGGAAGGCGGCGCTCATTGGTGGATAAACGCTTCTGCTAACTTATTAGGAGCGCTACTATCGGCAGTCTTAGTAGTCTGCTTGCTATTCCTACACTTTAGCAACGTTTGGCCATACTTCGTGGTTATGCCACTACTATTACGGATGTTCTACAAGATCCGTAAACACTACGACGAAGTTGCTGATCAACTGCGGGTTGTGGAAAAGGGCAAGGTTAACTTACACGACTACGATGGTTCAACCGTAATTGTGTTGGTTAGCAACGTTACCCAAGTGACTTCGGGTGCAATCAACTACGCTCGGTCAATCGGGGACTACGTAATCGCCATGCACGTTTCGTTTGATGCTAACCCAGAAAAAGAGCATAAAACGGCAATGGAATTCAAAGCCGAATATCCGGATGTGCGGTTTATCGATATTCATTCGTCATACCGTTCGATTACCAATCCGACACTTCGTTTCTGTGACGTAATCGCTAAGCGGGCGGCAGAACGAAATTACACCACGACGGTATTGGTCCCACAATTCGTCCCACGCAAGCCATGGCAAAACATCTTGCATAACCAAACTGGTTTACGGTTACGGGCAGCATTAAATTCACGGGAAAATATCATTGTTTCTACGTATAATTATCATTTGAAATAAAAGTAAACGGATCGAGAAGGGCAACCTGCTTGGTCCGTTTTTTTGTGCAAAGACTCCGGGAAAAGCTTCGTTGAAGTGAATAGATGTTGTTTTTCTGGGGGAAACGTTGTCGTTTTAAAATGAAAAATACCGTTAAATTATGTGAGTTTTCAGTGAAGTTACTGTATAAGGCATGCGAATTTCGGTATAATGAACTTATTATGAACATAAAAGAGGACAAATTATGCGATTTGAAATAGTGGTCAGTTTGTTTGCAACCATGATCATTTCGGCGATTTTAACACCATTTGTCCGAAGAATTGCTTTTAAAATTGGGGCGGTTGATAAGCCGAATGCTCGACGGGTTAATAAAGTGCCGATGCCAACGATGGGCGGGTTAGCAATCTTTATGGCGTTTAATTTTTCACTTTTCTTCTTGTTAAGAAATCAAATTCCTAACCCGCAATTTTACGGAATCTTCTTCGGCGAATGTATAATTATGTTAACCGGAATTATTGATGATATTTTTGAATTAAAACCTTCGCAGAAAATGATTGGAATCTTACTCGCGGCTTTGGTAGTGTATTGGTTCGCGGAAGTGCAAATGACGACCTTGACCTTACCGTTTATCGGGATCGTTAGCTTAGGATGGCTATCGCTTCCAATTACTTTGCTATGGATTGCGGCGATTACTAACGCAATTAACCTGTTGGACGGCCTGGACGGTTTGGCTACCGGGGTCACCATCATTGCGCTATTTACGACCGGGTTCACCGGCCTGTTCTTTTTACCATCCACAAATATTTACATCGTAATTATGATTTTTACGTTAGTTGCTGCAGAAGTGGGCTTTTTACCTTATAATTTCTTTCCGGCTCGCATTTATTTGGGAGATACCGGGGCACTATTTATTGGATTTATGATCGCGGTCTTTTCACTTTCAGGATTAAAAAACGCCACCTTCATTTCGGTATTGATTCCGGTAATGATTTTGGGAGTACCGTTGACCGATACGATATACGCGATTTTAAGGCGGTTGTTAAATAAACAGTCGATTGCTCACGCCGACAAACGGCATCTACACCACCGCTTAATGCAAATGGGGCTCACCCATCGACAAACTGTATTGGTGATTTATGGCATTTCAATGATTTTTTCCTTCATCGCGTTACTTTATCCACTTTCCACATTGTGGGGCTCGGTACTGCTAACGGTGGGAATTTTAGTTGGAATTGAATTATTTGTTGAAGCAATTGGCCTAGTGGGAGAAAATCGGACCCCAATGTTAAGTTGGATCAAACGGCTCGTCCGAACGACCACTTCTAAAACTGCCAGCAATGAATTTAAAGAAGAAGATACTTTAAAAGACCGGGTGCGTTCGCGTAGTGAACGGCACCACCAAAAAAAGCATCACGATTAAGTCGTGATGCTTTTTTAGTTAAGTAACTATTGGGGTTGATACGGGACTTGAACCCGTTGTTGCCCGCCGTCTTTAAAACTAACGTTGCCGCTAAAGAGTCCGGTTAATTCTTTCTTCAAATTAGTCACTTGATCCTGGTCCACCGCGACGGTAGTAATCACTTGGGTGGTATATTCATGATCTACCTGGGTAATTTGATGTTGTTCTAAATAGTAAGTTAATTGGTCGTTATTTTGGTAATCAACGGTAATTATTAGCAATTCTTGGTCTACCGACTCCATTAGGGTAGCGGCTTGTACGGCAAGGGACGTGCTTGAACCATAAGCCCGAATTAACCCGCCGGCGCCTAACTTAATTCCACCGAAGTACCGGGTGACCACCACCAACACGTTAGTAAGGTGTTCACGTTTTAAAACTTCCAGGATGGGAGCGCCCGCCGTACCAGAAGGTTCACCATCATCGGAAGCGCGTTGAATATCCTGGTGGTCGCCAAGCACGTAAGCAAAGCAATTATGGGTGGCTTTAGCTTCGGTTTCTCGGATAGCCGCAATTTTAGCTTGGGCATCTTCTTCGGTTTTTACCGGAATGATCCGGCTGATGAAGCGCGATTTTTTTATATCTTGTTCGGTAATAACCGCTTCTTTGACGGATAAAATTAATTTCAAGAAAAGGTCTCCTTTTTAAGTATCTTTATAGTATGGAAGCAAATCTTAAAGAAAAGTATTATGGCCGGCTAGTACCGGTTAACCGGGCGGAGGCTACCGATCCGACGTTGAATTATTTTCCCGCGGTTATCGTGCAAAAGCAACGCATCCAGTGTCAACGCTGCGGGGCTACCACTTCGTTAAAGGAGGGCAGCTTACCTAATCAACAGTATTATTGTCGACATTGTCTAAACCTCGGCCGGATGTCTACATTAGTGCAATTAGGGACTTTACCCGAACCGAACCATTTTCCTGCGGGGCGGTCGTATTTGAAGTGGAAAGGTCAGTTAACCAAAGCGCAACAACGCTGTGCCAATGAAATTATTGCGTCGATCACCCAAAAAAATGACCGCTTATTATGGGCGGTAACGGGGGCCGGAAAAACTGAGATGCTTTTTCCGGGAATTGATTTTGCCTTAAAAAAGGCACTTCGGGTCGCAATTGCATCACCGCGTATTGACGTGGTTCTGGAGCTCTACCCACGAATCCAAGCGGCCTTCCCGGAAGTTGCCATTGCGTTGTTGCACGGTCGCACCACGGCTCCGTATACGTATACGCAGCTAGTCTTATGTACCGCGCACCAGCTACTTCGATTTTACCACGCCTTTGATGTTTTAATCATTGATGAGGTGGATTCGTTTCCTTTTGCGATGAATCCGGAGCTACATTATGCGGCTCGCCACGCACGCAAGCAAGCGGGCACCACCGTCTACTTAACGGCCACGCCAGACGGGCAATTGTTAAAGGATAGTCGTGCACACCGGCTGCCCACGAGTTATTTGACTCGCCGGTTTCACGGACACCCGCTTCCTAAAATTAAGGTGGATAGTGGACGAGACTGGTTAAAATTAATGCATCAACAACGACTCCCGCAACGATTACGGCAGTTTTTAGCTGCTCAAGTTAGCGCCCAGCACCAGTTTTTGCTGTTTGTTCCGCGAATTGAACAGTTACCCTTGGTTTTGAAAGCCGTGCAAAAGCAATTTCCAGACCTTAAACTAGCAACGGTGTACGCGGAAGATCCCGAACGCCTTGAAAAGGTTTCGGCAATGCGAGAAGGGCGGTTGACCGGCTTAATTACGACGACAATTCTAGAGCGGGGGGTTACCTTTCCAGGAATCGACGTAGCGGTTTTGGGAGCTGACGACGAGGTCTTTTCAATGGCAGCCCTTGTGCAAATCGCCGGTCGGGTAGGACGGAGTCCCCAACGGCCAACGGGGACCGTTTTGTTTATCTGTCAAATGCTCACTCGTCGAATTAAAAGGGCTCAGCGGCAAATTAAATTTATGAACCGGCAGGCTTTTAAGTAATGCAACAGTGTTTATTATGTAACCGGCGGCTTAACTCGCGGGTCAATTTGTCCTTTATCCTTAGCTTTCGACGAGCTAAGCCACGGGTGCTCTGTCAGGACTGTCAAGAACAGTTGGTAGATTTGCGGGGACGGAAGGTGTGCGTAAGTTGTGGCCGACTGGCTAATCAGTTACAGTGTGCCGATTGTCAAAAATGGGCTGATCAATTTACTAATCACGCTCTTTTTCAGTACAATGCGATAATGAAGGAATATTTTCAACGTTATAAATTCCAAGGAGACTATTGGTTACGGCGCGCGTTTTGCAACGAATTTGTCAATTTTATTCAAAGTTTAGTTAAAGAAGACGAACATTTAGTACCAATTCCCGTTGATCAAGGTACAATGAGGGTGCGGGGATTTAACCAGGTGATTGGTCTAATTGAAGGCTTGAAATTTGAGCCGGTTTTAACCAGTCATCGCTCTGAAAAAGCCCGCCATCAATTCCAGCGCAACCGGCAGGAACGACTTCAACGGGAAAATCCTTTTCGGGTCGTTGAGCCGCAAAAAATTGCGGGAACTAAATGGGTAATTATTGATGATATTTACACTACCGGTGTGACCGTCCGCCAGGCGGGAGCAGTGCTTAGCAGCCATGGGGCCCGCCACGTCCGCTCGATTACGCTTTGCCGATAGATTTTGAGTGTATCAATTGTTTATTATAGCGTTTTCATTTATAATATAAGTGTACAGAAATACATGAAGTAAAACTTATATTTCTGCACGTGGACGCACTTTGTTCACAGTTGAAAGGAGAGAGTCTTATGCTTGATTTTAATGTACGTGGTGAAAATATTGAAGTAACAGAATCAATTCGAGATTACGTTGAAAAGAGAATTGGTAAAATCGAAAAGTACTTTGATCAAGGTGCTAATCCAAAAGCACACGTAAATTTGAAGGTATACCAAGATCGGACAGCTAAAGTAGAAGTTACCATTCCATTACCATACTTGGTATTACGAGCAGAAGAGACATCGCCTGATTTGTACGCTAGCGTAGATTTAGTGACGGACAAATTGGAACGACAAATTCGTAAATACAAAACTAAAATTAATCGCAAGTCACGGGAAACGGGTTATAAGGGTGTTGAAATCCCTCAAGAAGACACTCGCGAAGACGAAGAAGAGACCAATGAATTTGACATTGTGCGGACTAAGCAAGTATCCTTGAAACCAATGGGAGCTGAAGAAGCAATCTTGCAGATGGACATGTTAGGTCATAACTTCTTTATTTACGAAGACGCTGATACAGGATCGGTTGACATTGTTTATCGGCGTCACGACGGTCGCTATGGTTTAATTGAATCCGCTAACGAATAATTGTAAATGTTAAAAAATAAGGATTGCTTAATAGACCACACAAGGTTTGTTAAGCTTTTTTTGATGAACTTTGATAATATAGAAAAAAATGATAAACTTAGACAAGTTTATCGTGGATACGATTTAAAAGAGTACGGAAGGAATTATACATGGCAAACATTTTAAAAAAATGGGTTGAAAGTGATGCCCGTGAAATCAAACGGCTGGGAAAGAAAGCCGACAAAATTGATGCCCTTAAGGACCAAATGGCACAATTAAGTGACGAAGAATTAAAGGCAAAAACGCCAGAATTTAAGGAACGTTTAAAAAACGGGGAAACCCTTGATGATATTTTAATTGAAGCCTTCGCGGTCGCACGGGAAGCCGCAAAACGTGTGTTAGGGCTCTTTCCTTTCCGGGTTCAGTTGATTGGTGGAATGGTTCTTCACGGTGGGAACATTGCCGAAATGAAGACTGGTGAAGGAAAGACTTTGACCGCTACGTTGCCAGTTTACCTAAATGCCCTAGGTGGCGAAGGGGTTCACGTAGTTACTGTTAACGAATACTTGGCGGAACGGGACTCCACTGAAATGGGTGAATTGTACAAGTGGCTTGGTTTGACAGTCGGAGTGAATACTGCCGATATGTCTCCTGACGAAAAGCGGGCAGCCTACAATTGCGACATTACCTACTCCACTAATAGTGAAATCGGGTTCGACTACCTACGGGATAACATGGTTGTATATAAGGAAGATATGGTACAACGACCATTAAACTTCGCGTTAATTGATGAGGTCGACTCGGTATTGATTGATGAGGCGCGGACTCCGTTGATTATTTCTGGACAGACCGAACCCTCAGTTAACCTTTACCAACGTGCAGACCGGTTTGTAAAGACGCTTACTGACGGCGACTACACGATTGATTGGGAATCTAAGTCAATTTCATTAACCGAAAACGGAATTCGGCGCGGGGAAAAGTACTTCAACACGGATAACTTATATGACGTGGAAAACAGTGCTTTAAATCACCATATTGACCAAGCACTCCGGGCCAACTACATTATGACCAAAGATAAGGACTACGTAGTTTCCGACGGGGAAGTGTTGATCGTTGATTCATTTACCGGACGGGTAATGGAGGGCCGGCGTTTTTCTGACGGCCTTCACCAAGCAATTGAAGCTAAGGAACACGTTGAAATTCAAGATGGTTCTAAGACCATGGCTAACATTACCTACCAAAACTTGTTTCGGATGTACAAGAAGTTGTCCGGGATGACTGGTACGGCGCAAACCGAAGCGGAAGAATTCCGCGAAATCTATAACATGGAAGTAGTTAGTGTGCCAACTAACCGGCCAGTGGTTCGGGATGACCGTCCTGACTTACTTTACCCAACTTTGGAAAGCAAGTTTAAAGCCGTAGTTAAGGAAATTAAAAAATTGCACACTAAGGGACAACCAGTGTTGGTTGGTACCGTAGCGGTTGAAACTTCCGAATATCTATCGCGGTTGCTAGACCGTGAACGGATTCCTCACGTAGTTTTGAACGCGAAAAACCATGCTCGGGAAGCTGAAATTGTTGCCAATGCGGGTCAAAAAGGTGCCGTAACCATCGCGACTAACATGGCTGGTCGGGGAACCGATATTAAATTAGGACCTGGCGTAGTTGAACTAGGCGGGTTAGCCGTAATTGGTACCGAACGTCACGAATCTCGCCGGATTGACAATCAGTTGCGGGGACGTTCTGGACGTCAAGGGGACGTCGGGATGTCACAATTCTACCTTTCCCTAGAAGACGACTTGATGATTCGGTTTGGTTCTGAACGAATCAAAGATTTACTTTCCCGGATGAAGGTTGCGGACGAAGATGCGGTTATCCAAAGTCGGCTAATTAGTCGGCAAGTGGAATCAGCCCAAAAACGGGTTGAAGGTAACAACTACGATGCCCGGAAGAACGTTTTACAATATGATGACGTAATGCGGGCACAACGGGAAGTTATCTACGCGGAACGGCAACAAGTGATTATGGAAGAACATAGTCTAAAAGATGTGTTAATGCCAATGGTTTACCGGACGATTGACCGGGTAGTGGACGCACATACGGCCAAGACGAAGAAGAGCTATGACCTAGACACGATTGTGGAATTTGCTCGGACCACCTTAGTAAACGAAAATGACATTAAGCGTGAGGATTTGGAAGGCAAATCGGCTAACGAAATCAAGGATTACTTGAAGCAGTTGGCGGACCAAATGTACAAACAAAAGGAAGACGCGTTGTACGCTCCTGAACAAATTCTTGAATTTGAAAAGGTAGTTATTTTACGAGTGGTTGACCAACACTGGACCGACCACATTGATGCGATGGATCAATTGCGTCAATCAGTTGGGCTACGGGGTTACGGCCAATTAAACCCACTAGTTGAATACCAACAAGAAGGTTACCGGATGTTCAACGAAATGGTTACGGATATTGAATACGAAACTACCCGACTATTCATGAAGTCAGAAATTCGACAAAACCTTGAACGATAGTAGCTTTATAATATAAACTGGGGAGGCGGCAAAGCTGACCCAGTTTTTTTAGTTAAACGAAAAAAGGAGTAGATGAAATGGAGCTAACGGACGCAAAACATCAAATTGAAGATATGCAAAAAGAGGTCGCAGACTTCGGGAGGTCTCTTTGACTTAGATGCGTTGAACGAAAGCATCAGTGTTAACGAGGCTAAGATGGCAGAACCTGATTTCTGGAATGATCAGGAAAAAGCCCAAAAAATAATTAACGAAACCAATGTATTAAAAGCGAAGTATGATAATTTTAAAAATTTAACTGACCATGTGGAAAACTTAGAGGTAACTCTGGAACTGTTAGAAATGGAAGCAGACGCCGACGTGCAGGCAGAATTTGAAGATGAGCTTACGCAAACGGCTAAACTATTACGCGATTACCGACTAGGATTATTGTTAAACGGAAAGTATGACGCCAATAACGCTATTTTGGAAATCCATCCGGGAGCGGGCGGAACCGAATCTCAGGATTGGGGGTCCATGTTACTACGGATGTACACCCGTTGGGCAGAACAACACCAGTTTAAGGTACAAATTGAAGATTACCAAGCCGGCGAAGTTGCCGGAATTAGTAGTGTTACAATTCGGGTGATGGGTCATAATGCCTACGGATACCTTCGCTCGGAAAAAGGGGTGCACCGTCTCGTACGGCTATCACCATTTGATTCAGCTGGCCGACGGCACACCTCGTTTGCTTCGGTAGACGTAATGCCCGAATTGGACGACTCGGTAGAAGTTAACATTAACCCGGATGACTTACGGGTGGACGTTTACCGCTCTAGTGGGGCTGGTGGACAGCACATTAATAAAACTTCTTCAGCCGTTCGGATTACCCATTTGCCAACCGGAATCGTGGTCGCTAGCCAAGCAGAACGCTCCCAATTGCAAAACCGGGTTACCGCAATGAACATGTTGAAGGCTAAGCTGTTCGAATTAGAAGAACAGAAGAAAGCTGAAGAAAAGGCTAAGTTAGAGGGCACCCAGCTAGAAATCGGCTGGGGCTCTCAAATCCGTTCTTACGTTTTCCATCCGTATTCGATGGTCAAGGATCACCGAACTAACCTAGAAACCGCGAACGTTCAGGGCGTGATGGACGGTGATTTAGATGACTTTATTAACGCGTATTTACAATGGAAGTTGCAGAAACGTAATCCTAAATAGGAGATTTTTTCATGGCAATGACAATTTTAGTGGTCGATGATGAACCGGCAATCGTTACGCTCTTAACGTATAATTTAAAGCAGGCTAATTACCAAGTGATCAGTGTAGATAACGGAGTTGATGCCGTTAAAGAAGTGCAACACGGGAAGGTTGACTTTGTAATCATGGATTTGATGTTGCCCCAACTGGACGGGGTCGAAGCCACCAAACAAATTCGTAAGTTCAATGAACAAATCCCCATAATTATGTTGACGGCTAAATCTAGCGAAGTGGACAAAATTTTAGGGTTAGAGTTAGGAGCGGACGACTACTTAACCAAGCCGTTTAGCCCACAAGAATTGATTTCGCGGATTAAAGCTATTTTGCGGCGCACTAACCGGGCGGTTGATTTAAAGGAAATCGCCCCTGAATTACCCGCGACGGGGATTACGATTGACTTTAAGCGACTAACGGTACAAAAAAATGGGCAGCCGGTGGCTTTAACGCCTAATGAATTTCGATTACTGAAATTTTTGTTTCAAAATAGTAACCAAGTTTTATCACGGGATCAAATCCTTGAACAAGTTTGGGGATATGAGTATGGCGGACAAACGCGCATTGTGGATATGCACATTAGCCATTTACGCGATAAGCTAGAAGACGATCCAAAACATCCACGGCTGATTAAAACTATTAGGGGGTTCGGTTATGAGTTCTTCACAAAAGAAGGGCATTAGAAAAACCATCCAGTTTGGGCTAGCAAGTTTGATTGGAAATGCATTCATGGCCTTTCTGGTTTATAAGTTAATTGTCAAGGAAAATCCGCGGGTTACCCGGGTCGACATGACTTTGATGATTGCGGTAATTTTACTGATTACCGTAATTGAAGTGATTGTTTTTTGGAGTAACCAAAAGAACATCATTGAACGGCAACACCAATTCCGGATTAATCTGGAAGAAACCATTAAGGGAAATAAGGTTCCTAAAATCTACTTGGACCCGGACGACCCGTTTTATAAATTATCGAAGGCTGTTAATGAGATTAGCAAACACGAGCGCCACCAAATTCACGAGCTGACCAATCAGCAAAACGAATTGAAGGCGATTATGGATAACCTGCCGGTAGGGGTGTTAGTAATTAACCGGCACCGGGAATTACAAGTGGCAAATACGTACGCCATTAACCGGTTGGGCATCACGGGATTAGACATTCCGCATCCCTATACGCTGGATGTCCGAAACCAGGAGTTAAGAAACCTAGTTGACCAAGTTTTCCAGAGTCGGCAAAGCGTCACCAAAACGCTTGAATTAGAAGACGGCGGTCAATCGTATATTTTTGAAACTAACGTGGTTTACAGCCCCAAGGTGCACCACAAATTTGAAATTATCGTGTTACTTTATGACGTAACTGAAAGCGTACGGTCCAAACGAATTGAACAAGACTTCGTTAACAATGCCTCTCATGAACTACGGACCCCAATTACCTCAATTGCCGGATTTGCGGAAACGTTGTTGGAAGGTGCCAAGGATGACCCCGAAACGCTGGATAATTTTCTACACATCATCAAATCTGAAAGTGATAAATTGGTGCGTTTGGCAGATGACATCCTAACCATGTCACAGGTTAAAAACGAGCCGAAAACGTGGAAAAAGGTTAACTTGTACGCCTACGTGGAACAGCAATTCCACATGTTACAAAACAATTTACAAGAAATGCAGTTGACGGTGGAAAATAAAATTCCGGAAACGGCAATGGAAACCGTGGTAGAAAACGACCTTTTCCAAATTACCAAGAACTTAATTACTAACGCGATTAGTTACAACCGTCATGGTGGAAAAATTAAGGTCGAATACGCTTCGCACCATGATAGTTGGGAATTGTCGGTCAGTGATACCGGGATTGGTATTCCATTAGACCAGTCCGAACGGGTCTTCGAACGCTTTTACCGGGTTAACAACGCGGTGAAGGGCGGTACCGGCCTCGGGTTAGCAATTGTCAAGGAAGCCGTTGTAGATATGGGCGGTAGCGTACGGATTGAATCGGGGGATGACGACAATGGTACTACCGTCGTGGTTCGGTTTAAGCGACGAGTTTAATGCAATAATTAGTGCCATTAAAGCGTTGGAAAATTCCGACGTTTCTTATAAAAAATGCAAAATTAGTGCTTCTCAAGAATCTAAAAAATTTTTGAGGAGCGCTTTTTTTGTTTTTGTACGGCCAAAATGGGGAAAAACTAGTTGGTGCTGGTTATCCCTCCAATTTGGGGCAATTCCGATTAAACGGATGCTAGCTAAGTATTCGTACTCGTTAAAATTTTCGGCTTTCCCCCTGCTAACATCTTTACATAATCTTTACATTACCCATATCGAACCTTTACCTAGTTTACGTAAGCTAATCATGTAAGCAAGGAACAGGAAAACGGGAGGTTCGCTAATGAATAAATGGCTAAAATTGCTGCTTAGTTGCGGATTGATTTTGGGGATCGGGTTACTTGCGGGTTGTCAAAATAAGGATGCAACCCAAAAAGTGACGATTGTTGGTTCGACCGCGTTGCAACCTTTAGTGGAAAAGGCGGCGGCCGACTACCAAGTCACCCACCCAGAAGCACAAATTACCGTGCAGGGCGGGGGCTCAGGAACTGGTCTGGGACAAGTGCAACAAGGTGCAGTACAGATTGGAAACTCTGACGTTTATGCCGGACAACAAGATGGAATCCGGGCTAGCCAATTAAAGGACCACCGGGTGGCAGTGGTTGGTGTGGCACCGGTAGTCAATAAGGACGTGGGGATCAAGAACCTTACCATGTCCGAGCTGCAAAAGATTTTTACCGGAAAGCTAACGAACTGGAAGCAGTTGGGCGGGCCGGACGAAAAGATTGTGGTAATTAACCGGGCGCAAGGTAGCGGAATTCGAAAGACTTTTGAGCAGACGGTCCTACCTAATGGCGGAGCGGTAAATGCTCAAGAACAGGATGCTAACGGTACCGTACAAAAGGTGGTACAAGCAACTCCCGGAGCCATCAGTTACCTATCCTTTTCGTATTTCAACAAGCAATTACAACCGGTAGCGATTGACGGAGTCCAGCCCACCGCGGCAAACGTGCAAACGAACCGGTGGAAGATTTGGTCTTATGAGCACATGTATACGCAGTTAAAGACCAATGCAGCGACTCGAGACTTTCTTAAATACATGACGTCCCAACCGGTGCAAAAGAATTTGGTGAGTGATTTAGGGTATATTTCGATTCATGATATGCAGGTAAAACGAACCATGGACGGAAAGGTAATTCCAGTCAGGGGGGAGCAAAATGATTGATGAAATCCAAAAAGAATTGACGCAAAAGTCGCGGGCGGCGCGGCAAGATCAAGTTGGCAAGTTGATTGCGCGGATTTGCGTCGGGGTAATCATGCTAGTAGTGTTAGCCATCCTGTTTATGATTACTTCCAAAGGTTTAGCCACCTTTTCAGAAAATAAAATTAGCGTGGGGGAATTTTTCACTAAAACGATTTGGAATCCCACGGCTAAACCAACGCCGTTAGTCGGAGCGTTACCAATGATTGTGGGCTCTTTTGCGGTTACCCTAGGGTCGGCGCTTTTAGCAGCCCCTTTAGCAATGGCAACGGCCATCTTTATGGTAGAAATTGCGAACAAACGCCGCCGCGGACTACTTCAAGCGGTGATTGAACTATTGGTAGGAATCCCATCGGTAGTTTACGGATTCGTGGGCTTAACGGTGGTGGTGCCCGCGCTGCGTAGCATTTTTGGTGGAACCGGTTTTGGGATTTTAGCCGGCGCCTTAGTTTTATTAGTGATGATTTTGCCGACCGTAACCGCAATGTACGTGGATAGCTTACAAGCCGTTCCGCGGCACTACCGAGAAGCCTCGCTAGCGCTAGGAGCAACCCGGTGGCAAACAATTTCTAAAGTGGTGGTCCGGGCTTCCTTACCCGGGTTGTTGACGGCGATTATTTTTGGAATGGCGCGTGCTTTTGGGGAAGCGCTCGCGGTCCAAATGGTAATTGGGAATGCTGCGGTTTTGCCAAAGGACGTTCTTACTCCAGCGGCTACCTTAACCAGCGTTCTAACCACCGGAATCGGAAACACGGTATTAGACACTTTGCCAAATAACGCCTTATGGTCCTTGGCACTGGTACTGTTGATAATGTCACTAATTTTCAACCTGTTAATTCGGTTGATTGGTAAAAAGGGGGCGTTTAAATGAAGGCGAAACGTATTGACCGAATTGCGACCGGCGTGATTTACGCAATGGTGGGATTGGTGGTTTTGATTCTAATCGGGTTGCTAGGCTTTATCTTAGTGACGGGATTGCCACACGTTTCGTGGCGGTTCTTAACCTCTTCGGCAACCGCGTTTAGTGCGGGTGGCGGCATTGGCGACCAACTATTTAACTCGTTTTACTTGTTAGTATTGACCCTCATACTATCCCTCCCAATCGCATTAGGGGCGGCAATTTATTTGAATGAGTACGCTCCCCAAAATAAAATCACCGAAATTATGCGAATTATGATCGAAGTTTTAAGTTCGCTACCTTCAGTGGTGGTGGGATTGTTTGGGTTTTTACTTTTCGTGGTGCACTTTCAGTTAGGCTTTTCCATCCTTTCAGGCGCAATTGCCCTAACGCTTTTCAATCTTCCGTTGTTAACCCGAAGTATTGAAAACGCCCTGGCGGGGGTGCCCGATTTGCAACGGGAAGCTGGATTGGCGTTAGGAATTTCCCGGTGGCACACGATTACTAAGGTGATCCTTCCAGCTGCCTTGCCCGGAATCTTAACCGGCGTGATTCTAAGTGCGGGACGGGTGTTCGGTGAAGCAGCCGCGCTAATCTTTACCGCCGGACAAAGTGCGCCAAGCTTAAATTACGCAGATTGGAATCCACTCAGCAGTACTAGCCCGCTGAACATTTTTCGCCCGGCAGAAACCCTCGCCGTTCACATTTGGAAAATTAACACGGAAGGAATTATGCCCGATGCTAGTCAAGTTTCAGCGGGAGCTTCCGCAGTCTTGATTATCGTGGTACTGATCTTTAACTTCAGTGCCCGTCGTATAGGAAATTGGGTATACCGGCGGATTACCGCGAGCCGATAGGGGGAAACAGAATGCAAACAAACGTAAATGAAAACTCAATCTTGAAGTTTCCAACTGACCGTGAAATTGCGTTGGAAACACATAGCTTAGAAGTGTTCTATGGTGATAAGCAGGCACTTTTCGACGCTTCGTTGCAATTCCCGCGATATTCGATTACCGCGTTGATCGGTGCGTCTGGTTCGGGAAAATCGACTTACTTGCGTAGTTTAAACCGGATGAATGATGGGATTGCGCGGGTGACTGGAAGCATCATGTACCGGGGGTTAGACATTAACACGGATAACGTCGATATTTACCAAATGCGGCGGCGAATCGGGATGGTTTTTCAGCGACCGAACCCGTTTGCCAAGTCAATTGAACGTAACGTTACCTTTCCATTACGCGAACATGGAGTGCGAGATTCTGCGCAATTAGCTGAAGTAACTGAAACGAGCTTACGGCAGGCCGCATTGTGGGATGAAGTGCAGGACCGGTTAAACGGGAGCGCCTTAGCCCTTTCGGGAGGACAGCAACAACGTTTGTGCATTGCCCGGGCGTTGGCGATGAATCCCGACATTCTATTGTTGGATGAGCCGGCTAGCGCGCTGGATCCGGTGTCGACGGCTAAGATTGAGACCACGCTGCGGGAATTGAAAAAGCGGTATACGATCATCATCGTCACACACAGCATGGAACAAGCTTCGCGGCTAAGCGACTATACGGCGTTCATGCATTTAGGTAAAATCGTGGAATTTGATACCACTAAAAATATTTTTACCAACCCCCGCGAAAAATTGACGGAAGATTATATCTCAGGAAACTTTGGTTAAAGGAGAAGGGTAATGAGTAATAACGTGGTGACTGCAAAAGACGTGCGCTTATCTTATGGGGAAACGGAGGCTTTGCACGGGATTAACCTTAACTTGCCACAAAACCAAATTACGGCGTTAATTGGTCCGTCGGGAAGTGGTAAATCAACCTTTTTACGTTGCTTGAACCGGATGAATGATTTAATTCCAGATGTACGGGTGACTGGAACGATTCGGGTCGCGGGCAAAGACATTTACGATGCCCAAACTGACGAAGCGGATTTAAGACGACGGGTCGGCATGGTTTTTCAACAGCCTAACCCATTTCCGTTTTCGGTTTATGATAACGTCACCTACGGCCTCCGACTTGCGGGAATCACCGACCCACAAGTTTTAGCGGAGCGGGTGGAGACGAGTTTAAAACAGGCAGCGGTTTGGCAAGAAACGAAAGACCATTTAAAAAGCAACGCCCTTTCTTTTTCGGGCGGTCAGCAACAACGGATCTGCATTGCCCGGGTGTTAGCGGTCCAACCAGAAATTATTCTTTTAGACGAACCAACTAGTGCGCTAGACCCGATTTCGGCGGGGAAGGTGGAAGAAAGCTTGGTGGCTTTGAAAGAAGATTACACTTTAGCGATAGTGACCCACAATATGCAACAGGCTTCTCGAATTTCAGACCAGACGGCGTTCTTTTTAAACGGTCAGTTAGTGGAAGCGGGGCCGACTGCTAAACTATTTTTAAATCCAGACCAAACGGCAACGAATGATTACTTGAACGGTAAATTTGGTTAAGGGGGAATTGGCATGCAAGGAATTTTTAAAGAAGAACTCAAACGGTTGTTAGAACAGTTCACGGAAATGGGGCTGGACGTGGGGGAACAAATTTATCAGGCGACTAAATCTTTTATTGACCACGATCGCGAGCTAGCTCAATCCGTGATTGATCACGATGAGCAGGTCAACGTTGCCGAAGTGCGGTTAGAAGACCAGGCAATTAATTTGATGGCCTTACAACAACCGGTTGCTAATGATTTTCGGCAGGTGATCGTAGTTTTAAAGGCAAGTTCGGAACTGGAACGAATCGGCGACCATGCAGTGGGGATTGCTAAGGAAACCATTCGAATCAAGGGCCATCAACGAGACGCGATAATTGAAGCAGAGCTTGCGGAGATGACTCACTTAGTACGTGGAATGTTGGATGCCACGATTGACGCTTACGTTAAGGAGGATGGGCGGTTAGCTAAGGAAATTATTGCGGCTAACCACCAAATTGAAACGAGCTTTAAGAAAATACGTCAGAATATTGCTAGTAAAATGAAGAGCGATGCCAAAGTGGTTACCGGGGGAACCGGATACTTGATGGTTGCTAGCTATTTGGAACGGATCGGCGACCACGTAATTAACGTGGTGGAGTGGATCATGTACAACCAAACTGGAAGAATTACAGAATTGTCTGGGGATAATTAGGCTTAAACGGGGTGGAAATTGCGATGGTGATTTCTGCTTTTTTATTTTAGGTAAGAAAACTACCAACCATAATGGGGCGGTGTTCCCTTTAAAAGCAAATTAATTTAAAATTTTGGTAATACCCGTACTTTTTATGGGGATAAAGTTTGCTAATCGAAAGTGAAAAGCTGTAAAATTACAGATAATTAAAAAGCTTAGAGGTGAAATGTTTGAAATCAGATTTCAAATCAAAGTTTACAAAGTCTAACGACCGTTTTGTTGCTGGAGTATGTGGCGGCATTGCGGAGCATTTTGGCTGGGATAAGTCCCTTACCCGAATCATTGCGTTAGTACTAATTTTACTATCACACGGGTTGTTGTTGATTCCGTACTTTATTTTAGCTTGGTACATGCCAAGCCAAAATACGGGATTCTTTCAACAATTTGCCAACTGGACTGGCTTTTCGGGAAAAGCTCCCGGACAAAAGCAATCACGGCAAAGAAAAGAAATTAAGGACGCCGAAGTACACGACGTCGATGAATAAAAGATTAGGAGAATGCAAATGCGCTTTTGGCAACGAGTATTAGTGAATGGAATTTTATTTGTCGCTTTAACGGGATTTTTCCAAAATAGTGGAAATTTCTACGTTTCTAACATTTGGATTGCGTTAGCGGCAAGCCTCGTGTTGGCAATTTTAAATGCTAGCGTCCGGCCAGTTTTACAAATTATTTCGCTACCAATCACGTTATTGACCTTAGGATTTTTCAGCATCGTGATTAACGCGTTGATGCTGACGTTTACGTCGGCACTGGTTGGTCCCGCTAACTTTTATTTTTCGTCATTCGGGATGACGATGTTGATATCGGTGATTTTGTCGATTTGTAACATGATTATTTCAAATCATTTTTCCAATCGTTATTAAAGGAGGCCCATTGTAATGGCCGATAGTGTTTCAATTACAGAATTAGTAAAAAAAATCAGGCTCGACGTGTTTTACGGGGAGGATCTGTTAGATAAAAAACAGGTTACGGTCAGCGATATTTCGCGTCCAGGGCTAGAATTAACTAACTACTTTAAGTTCTATCCGCGGGAGCGAATTCAGTTGTTCGGTCAAACTGAAATTTCGTACGCAAAGGATAGTATGACGAGTGCGGATCGCACGGTCGTCTACAGTCAAATGGCCGATAAGCAAACCCCCGCCTTTGTAATTTCGCGGGGCCTGCCGGTTCCTAAGGAGTTAATTAAGGCGGCGAAGGACAACGGGGTGCCGATTTTAACGTCGACCCTGCCGACTTCCCGATTATTAAGTAACATGACCAACTACCTAGAGGATCGCTTAGCTGAACGGGATTCGGTGCATGGCGAACTCGTGGAAATTTACGGGTTAGGGGTCTTAATTACTGGTGATTCCGGAATCGGGAAGAGTGAAACGGCTCTCGACCTTATTAAGCGCGGTCACCGGTTGATTGCGGATGACCGGGTCGATATTTACCAACAGGATGAACAGACCTTAATTGGGGAAGCACCCCGCATTCTGCGTCATTTGTTAGAAATTCGGGGAGTGGGAATTATCGACGTAATGAATTTGTTCGGGGCTAGTTCAGTTAAGAACAGCACCGATATTAACCTAATCGTCCACTTGCAAAATTGGGATAAAGAAACCCATTTTGATCGGCTCGGTAATGGTGAACAAACCCGGCATTTCTTTGATTTAGACATCCCCAAAATTACGATTCCGGTTCGTGTTGGACGGAACCTCGGGGACATCATTGAAGCCGCTGCAATGAACTTTAGGGCTAAAAATATGGGTTACGACGCTACGAAAGTTTTCGACCAAAACCTTAACGCGTTGATTAAAGATAACTCGCAAGCATAGGAAGTGGATTTTGTGAATTTAAGTGTCGGAGCTTTAAATCCGATTGCGTTTACGTGGGGGAGTCTCCAGGTGCATTGGTACGGAATTATCATTGCGTCCGCGGTAGTCTTGGCAACCATTTTAGCGGTTCGGGAGGCACGACGACGGCGCGTCGACCCTGATCGCATTTACGATTTGATTTTGTGGTCGCTACCGGTGGCCATTGTTAGTGCACGCGCCTACTACGTGATTTTTGAATGGGGTTACTATCAAAACCACCTCTCCGAAATTATTCGGGTTTGGGATGGTGGAATTGCGATTTACGGCGCGTTGATTGGGGCCGGAATCGTGGTTTACCTATTTTGTCGGTACTACTGGATTCCGGTTTGGTTGATGTTGGATATCATCGCTCCGGTGTTGATCATGGCTCAAGGAATTGGGCGGTGGGGCAATTTTATGAATCAAGAAGCCTTCGGCCGGGTGACCAGCCTGGCTTTTCTACAAAGTTTGCACCTGCCGCACTTTATCATTCAGCAGATGTGGATCAACGGTGCGTTTCGCCAACCAACCTTCCTGTACGAATCCGTATGGGACATTTTAGGCTTTATTGTGTTAATGAGTTTGCGTCACGTTCCAAAACTTTTTAAACAAGGTGAAATCTTTTTGAGCTACGTGATTTGGTATTCTTTCGGACGGTTCTTCGTGGAAGGAATGCGAACGGATAGCCTTATGTTATTAGGAATTCGGGTTTCCCAGTGGCTGTCGGTAGCGTTATTTATGGGTGCAATTGTTCTATTAATTTGGCGTCGGACGCGGGTCCAAAACTCGGTCCCCGACTACTTGGATGGAAACCAGTTCGCACCAAAAGACCTTGAGTAAAGTACCTTTATATACGATAATGAAGGGGTACATATTTTTTAATAATTATATTTTATAGATTGTAAGGGGATTAATAATGGCAAAAAAAGTTGCAGTGTTAGGAGCCGGTTCATGGGGCAGTATTTTAGCAAACATGTTGGTTCAAAATGGCAATGATGTAGTTGCTTGGACAAACATGGAGGCGCAAGCTCAAGAACTTAACGACCAACACACTAACGAGCATTACGTGCCAGGTTTTAAGTATGATGAACGTTTAGTAGCGACAACCGATTTGGAATTCGCGTTGAAGGATGTTGACGCGGTACTTTTCGTTGTTCCTACTAAGGTAATGCGCTTAGTTGCTCAACAAATGGTTGCCGTTTTAGAAAAAACAAAGCAACAACCAGTAATTATTCATGCAAGTAAGGGACTTGAGTTAGGAACTCACAAACGACTTTCCGAAGTTTTGGAAGAAGAAATTCCAAGTCAGTACCGGAAGGCGATCGTGGTCTTGTCTGGCCCAAGTCATGCCGAAGAAGTTGCTAAGCAAGACTTGACGTTGGTAACGGCGGCAAGTGCTGATTTAGCAAGTGCTGAAATGGTCCAAAAATTATTTATGAACCATTACTTCCGTGTTTACACCAATGACGACATCATCGGCGTAGAGATGGGTGCGGCGTTGAAAAACGTCATTGCAATCGGTGCGGGTGCTTTACACGGCCTTGGTTATGGGGACGATGCTAAAGCAGCCCTTATTACCCGTGGGTTAGCTGAAATCTCACGGTTAGGCGTTGCCTTTGGGGCTAAGCCACTGACCTTTATTGGTTTATCTGGGGTTGGTGATTTAATCGTTACGGCTACGAGTGTGCATTCTCGAAACTGGCGGGCTGGTAACGAGCTTGGTCAAGGAATGAAGTTGCAAGAAGTTATCGATACGATGGGGATGGTCATCGAAGGGATTCCTTCTACTAAGGCAGCTTACGAATTGGCCCAACAAAAACACATTGAGATGCCAATTACTGAAGCCATCTACGATGTGTTGTATAATGAAAAAGGTGTTAAAGAAGTCATTGATGACCTTATGCACCGGGATGGAAAATCAGAATTAGAGTAAATATTTGGAGGTTTGAGTTTTTATGACAAAAGTACGTAAAGCAATCATACCAGCAGCGGGATTAGGAACCCGATTCTTACCAGTAACCAAGGCTTCGCCTAAGGAAATGTTGCCAATCGTGGATAAGCCTACGATTCAATACATCGTTGAAGAAGCACGGAAATCTGGAATCGAAGACATCTTGATCATTACCGGAAAAGGTAAACGGGCAATTGAAGACCACTTTGACGCGGTTCCTGAATTGGAAGCTAACTTAAAGGCAAAGGGCAAGAAGCAAATGTTGAAGATGGTTGAAGAAACCACCGGTCTGAACATGTACTTCAAGCGTCAAAGTCATCCCCGTGGTTTAGGGGACGCGGTTTTAACTGCGAAGACATTCGTTGGTAACGAACCATTTGTCGTTATGTTAGGTGACGATTTGATGGAAGACAAGGTTCCCCTAACTAAGCAACTGGTTGATTCGTTTGAAGATACTGGCGCTTCTACATTGGCTGTTTTACCAGTCCCACATGATGAAGTTTCGAAGTACGGGGTCATTGATCCATCTGAAGAAGTGGAAAAGGGCTTGTACAACGTTTCTAAATTTGTGGAAAAACCAGCAGTTGATGAAGCACCAAGTAACTTAGCGATTATTGGTCGCTACGTACTTACTCCAGAAATCTTTAATATTCTAGAAAACCAAAAACCTGGTGAAGGTAACGAAATTCAATTAACCGACGCAATCGATACGTTAAATAAGAAGCAACGGGTATTTGCTAAGGTATTTAACGGGGACCGTTACGACGTTGGTAACAAGTTTGGTTTCTTAAAGACCAACATCGAATATGGCTTGAAGCATCCAGAAACTAAGGATGAACTTAAGGCCTACATTAAGGATTTAGCTAAAACGCTCAAATAAAATTACTATACGTTATTTAAGGGAGGCTCGGACTTTTGGTCCCGGTCTCCTTTATTTATTAGCAAAAGGTTGCTTGGTAACTTGCTGAGCATTAAAAATGTATTTTTTAAATTAGTGATTATAATACAGAACAATGGACAGTTATTAAAAGTAAGTGTATAGTGGATTCATTATCAGATATGGAGGATTATTATGGCAAAGCAATATGATGTGATAGTAATCGGTGCGGGACCAGCCGGGATGACGGCAGCTTTGTACGCATCGCGTGCTAATTTGTCGGTGCTAATGCTTGATCGTGGAATTTATGGTGGTCAAATGAATAACACGGCAGCCATTGAAAATTATCCGGGATTTAAGTCGATTTTAGGACCTGACTTAGCGAAGGAAATGTACGAAAGTTCCACCCAATTTGGCGCAGAGTACGCTTACGGCAGCGTTGAATCAATTCGTGACGATGGGGCAACTAAATTAGTAAAGACCGACATGGGCGAAGAATTTGTTGGAAAAGCCATCATCATTGGGACTGGTTCAGAATATAAAAAGCTGGGCGTGCCTGGTGAAGAAGAATTTAGTGGCCGGGGAGTTTCCTACTGTGCGGTATGTGACGGAGCCTTCTTTAAGGGGATGCACTTGATCGTGGTCGGCGGTGGTGACTCAGCGATTGAAGAAGGAATTTACCTAACTCAATTGGCTTCAAAAGTTACCGTTATTCACCGGCGGGACCAACTCCGGGCGCAAAAAATCAGCCAAGATCGGGCGTTTGCTAACCCCAAGATGGAATTTGTTTGGAACAGCAACGTAACCGAAATTGTGGGTGATGATAAAGTTACCGGCGTGAAGGTTAAAAATAACCAAACTGGTGAAGATTCCTTTATTGAAGCTGCGGGGGTATTTATCTACGTTGGGGTTAAGCCAATGACCGCACCATTCAAGGATTTAGGAATCTTAGACGAAAACGGCTGGATTCCAACTGACGACTTGATGCATACCAAGGTTCCAGGAATTTTAGCAGTTGGGGACGTACGGAAGAAAAACCTTCGCCAAGTTGCTACGGCAGTTGGTGAAGGTGGTACGGCTGGACAACAGGCTTACGAATACATTCAATCGTTATCCTAAAAGTGTGAAGTCATTAACCATTTAAAAAAATTACGAAGCCTCCAGAAGCTAGGGAAGACCTTGGTTTCTGGAGGCTTTTTTGGTGAGCTTGATTGGTTTAATAATTAAAAACTTTTTTATGGATTAGCTGTACTTTATAATTAGAGTTAACGACAGAGTGCGATTTTGGGTAAAACGCTTTCTGAGTGACTAATCGTATTGTATAATAAAAATTAAGTTACTCACACCGAGGAGGAATTTTTGAATGAACTGGGAAGATTCAGTTAAAGAATGGCAAGATTTTGCCGATTTAGATTTTAACTTAAAACAAGAACTAAAAGAATTAGCAAAGGATCCACAAGCGCTAAAAGAAGCTTTTTACGCACCAATGGAATTTGGTACTGCTGGAATGCGGGGGGTAATGGGCCCGGGGATTAACCGGATGAACATTTACACGGTTCGCCAAGCAACGGAAGGCTTAGCTAACTTCATGGACACACTAGCTCCCGAAGACAAGCAACGGGGAGTAGCAATTAGTTTTGACTCCCGTTACCATTCGCAAGAATTTGCTTTAGAAGCTGCGGGCGTTTTAGGCAACCACGACATTCCAACGTTCGTGTTCGATAGTATGCGGCCTACTCCAGAACTTTCTTTTACGGTTCGGGAATTAAATACTTACGCTGGTATTATGATTACGGCTAGTCACAACCCTAAGCAATATAACGGGTATAAAATTTACGGTCCGGATGGTGGACAAATGCCACCAATGGAATCAGACCGGATTACCGAATACATTCGGAAAGTTACCGATATTTTTGGCGTAAAAGCTTTAACACAAAGTCAACTTCGTGAAAAGGACTTAATGACCTTGATCGGCGAAGATATTGACCAAAAATATCTTGCACAAGTAAAGACGGTTTCTATTAACCACGACCTTATTAAAAAATATGGCGCAGATATGAAGTTGATTTATTCACCACTTCACGGAACTGGAAAGGTAGTTGGCGGCCGTGCCCTTGAAAATGCGGGCTTCAAAGATTATACGATGGTTCCTAAACAAGCCATTGCGGATCCTGAATTTGGTACCACACCGTTCCCTAATCCAGAATTTGCCCAAACTTTTGACTTAGCCATCGAGTTAGGTAAAAAGCAACAGGCAGACCTGTTAATTGCCACGGATCCCGACGCAGACCGGCTAGGAGCGGCCGTTCGTTTGCCAAGTGGCGATTATCAATTATTGACCGGAAATCAAATCGCGGCGGTAATGTTAGAATACATTTTAACTGCCCATGACGAAGCGGGAGATTTACCAAAGAACGCTGCAGCCGTAAAATCCATCGTTTCTAGTGAATTGGCAACCCGGATTGCGGAAGCTCACGGCGTAGAAATGATTGACGTTTTGACCGGATTCAAGTACATTGCCGATCAAATCAAACATTATGAAGAAACCAATGAACACACCTTCATGTTTGGGTTCGAAGAAAGTTACGGCTACCTTGTCCGGCCGTTTGTCCGGGATAAGGATGCTATTCAAGGGATTGTGCTATTGGCAGAAATTGCCGCTTATTACCGGAGTAAGGGTCAAACCCTTTATGATGGGGTGCAAAGCCTCTTCACAACGTACGGCTACCATGAAGAAAAAACCATTTCAAAAGACTTCCCTGGTGTGGATGGTAAAGCGAAGATGGCAGCAATTATGGAAAAAGTTCGTGAAGAACGCCCAGATCACTTTGACGACGTTGCGGTGGTTGAAACCCAAGACTTCTTAAGTCAAACTAAGTACGCAGATAATGGCGAAACTTCACCAATTTCGCTACCAAAAGCGGACGTTTTGAAGTTTAAGCTGGCAGATGGCTCATGGATTGCAATTCGTCCATCCGGAACGGAACCAAAGATTAAGTTCTACATCGGAGCAGTGGGCGAAAGCGAAGAAGCAACCTTGAAGAAGATCGAAAACTATGAAAAGGCGATTGATGGGTTGATAAACTAGAGAATGGAGGCCAGCGGGTAGTTTTTGAGGATTAACTGGATTTTAGGTTTGATCGTGGTTTGAGCGATCGAACCTAAAATTTGGTTAACCGGAGAAAATTGCTGGCCGGAATTCGTTTTGACTAAAAGGCAGTCAAGCACAAGGATTAACTGAATATCGGGACTAATCGCGTTTTGAGCGATTGGTTCCGATATTTGGTTAACCGGAGAAAACTGGGTGCCGGAGCACGTTTCGGCTATATAGCAGTGAAGCGTAAGTTTAACTGGATTTTAGGTTTAATCGCGGTTTGAGCGATCGAACCTAAAATTTGGTTAACCGGAGAAAATTGCTGGCCGGAATTCGTTTTGACTAAAAGGCAGTCAAGCACAAGAATTAACTGAATATCGGGACTAATCGCGTTTTGAGCGATTGGTTCCGATACTTGGTTAACCGGAGAAATTTGGGTACCGGAGCACGTTTAAATCCAACAATCAATTTAATAACTCGATAAACAAAGATTCGGCTAACGGCCGGATCTTTTTTAGTTTTCAGCTGTTTTAAATGGGTTTGCTAAGCCAAGTTTGTTCCCCGGGGGAAAACTTTCACATTCCAGTTTATTTGTGATAGTATGTTAACAATTTAAATTTATTTAGGGGGAATTTTTTATGGGGATGCATCAATTTTTTAAGAGTTTAAGCAATTTAGAAACGATCTATCGGGCACCGGGCTTCTTTAAGTATCAGAAGCACTCGGTCGCAGAACATTCCTTTAAAGTGGCGGAAATCGCCCAATTTTTAGGTGACGTAGAAGAGCATGCGGGAAACCAAATTAATTGGCGTTTACTTTATGAAAAATCCCTTAATCACGACTATAACGAACGGTTCATCGGCGACATCAAGACGCCGGTTAAGTACGCGACGGCCGATTTACGCAAAATGTTGGCAAATGTAGAAGATTCAATGAAGGATAACTTCATTAAAAACGAAATCCCTGCTGAATTCCAAGACGCTTACGAACGACGTTTATCAGAAGGCAAGGATGACACGATTGAAGGTAAAATTTTGGCAGTAGCGGATAAGATCGACTTGCTTTACGAGTCGTTTGGTGAAATCCAAAAGGGAAATCCGGAAGACGTTTATACTGACATCTATAAGGAAAGTTTAACCACGATTGTTAAGTATAAAAAGATGCCGAGCGTGCAATACTTCCTCGAAAAAGTTTTACCCGAATTGTTAAATGAAGAGTTCACGGACCAACTGAAATTAGAAAAAATCAGCCGTACAATTATTCAATAGCAAAAAAATAGCGAAAGTATGTTCGGTGTGATAGAATAGTGGCAGTAACTCAAACGTTAATAATCAAATGGCTGAGAGCCAGAACCTAACGGGGTTCATCTCAGTTTTTTTGTGTGAATGGGGGAAAAATAATGATTGAACGCGAGGAAAATCGGCAGTTCGAACTAGTTTCTAAGTACCAGCCTACTGGGGACCAACCGACGGCGATTAAACAACTAGTTGACGGAATTCAGAAGGGTGAAAAAGAACAGATCCTTTTGGGTGCAACCGGAACTGGAAAGACTTTTACCATTTCAAACGTAATTCAGCAGGTCAACAAGCCGACGCTGATTTTATCACACAACAAGACGCTCGCTGGACAATTGTATGGTGAATTCAAACAATTTTTCCCAAATAACGCAGTTGAGTATTTTGTTAGTTATTACGACTATTACCAACCCGAAGCATACGTACCTTCTAGTGACACTTATATTGAAAAGGATTCGTCCATCAACGACGAAATTGATGAGCTACGGCATTCGGCAACGAGCTCGCTATTGGAACGGAACGACGTGATTGTAGTGGCTTCGGTTTCCAGTATTTTTGGGTTAGGGGACCCGCGTGAATATCGCGACCAGGCGTTATCATTACGCGTGGGGCAAGAGATTGATCGTAATCAATTACTTCGAGAATTAGTTGATATTCAATATGAAAGAAACGACATTGATTTTCAACGGGGACGTTTCCGGGTGCACGGCGACGTGGTGGAAATCTTCCCAGCGGCTAACGAAGCCCACTCGATTCGGGTGGAATTCTTCGGCGATGAGATTGACCGGATGCGCGAGATGGATGCCTTAACTGGAGAAATTATTGGTGATCGTGACCACATCACCATTTTCCCGGCGACCCACTTTATGACTAATGAAGACCGGATGGAACACGCTATCGAAGGAATCGAAGCGGAATTAAAGGACCGACTTGCGGAATTAGAAGGCCAGGGTAAGTTGTTAGAGGCGCAACGACTGAAGCAACGGACCACTTACGATATCGAAATGTTGCGAGAAATGGGTTATACCAACGGAATTGAAAACTATTCCCGGCACATGGACGGCCGGAAGCCTGGTGAACCACCGTATACGCTACTGGATTTCTTTCCAGACGACTTCCTATTGGTAGTTGACGAATCACACGTTACCATGCCACAGGTTCGGGGAATGTACAACGGGGACCGGGCTCGGAAACAACAATTAATTGACTATGGATTCCGGTTACCAAGCGCGTTAGATAACCGACCGTTGAAGCTTGAAGAGTTTGAAAAGCACGTTCACCAAGTAGTTTACATGTCCGCGACCCCCGGAGATTACGAAACCGCCCGGACGGATCACGTGGTACAACAAATTATTCGACCAACTGGATTATTGGATCCAACTATTGAAGTGCGGCCAATCATGGGCCAAATGGATGATTTGCTTGGTGAAATTAACCAACGGGTGGAAAAAGACGAACGGGTCTTTGTAACTACCTTGACGAAAAAGATGGCCGAAGATTTAACCGATTATCTGAAGGATATGGGAATCAAAGTGGCCTACCTGCATAGTGACGTAAAGACGCTGGAGCGAACCCGGATTATTCGCGATTTACGACTGGGCAAGTACGACGTCTTGGTCGGAATTAACTTGCTTAGGGAAGGAATTGATGTTCCGGAAGTTTCGCTGGTGGCAATTTTAGATGCTGATAAGGAAGGTTTCTTACGTAACACTCGTTCCATGATTCAGGTAGCTGGACGGGCGGCCCGTAACGAACACGGGCACGTTATTATGTATGCCGACCACGTTACTCAATCCATGAAAGAAACCATCGACGAAACTGCGCGGCGGCGTTCGATTCAGGAAGCTTATAATAAGGAACACGGGATTACCCCGCACACGATTAAAAAAGACATTCGTTCATTAATTTCGGCAACTACGGAAACGGAAGACGCGGGCAAAAAGGACGACTTTTTGGACGTGGACTTTGCGGATATGGATCGTAAGGATCAAAGAGAAATGATTGAAAGTCTGGAAGACCAAATGCGGGCGGCAGCTAAAGAACTTGATTTTGAACGCGCTGCTAATCTGCGTGATACGGTATTGGAATTAAAAGCCCAGATTGATTAGGAGGAATTCCGTTTGGTAAATGATAAGATTATCATTCACGGTGCGCGAGCACATAATTTAAAAAATATTGACGTTACCATTCCCAAAAATAAATTGGTGGTGGTGACTGGTTTATCTGGTTCAGGAAAGAGTTCACTTGCTTTTGATACGCTGTATGCGGAAGGCCAGCGCCGTTACGTGGAAAGTTTGTCGGCGTACGCCCGGCAATTTTTGGGGCAAATGGACAAGCCTGACGTGGATTCGATTGACGGGTTGAGTCCGGCAATTTCAATCGACCAAAAAACCACTTCGAAGAACCCCCGCTCTACGGTGGGAACCGTCACGGAAATTAACGACTATCTGCGCTTACTCTGGGCGCGGGTGGGGACTCCCGTCTGTCCAAACGATGGGACGATCATTACCAGCCAAACGGTTGAACAAATGGTGGATCGGGTCATGGAACTTCCTGAACGAACTAAAGTACAAATCATCTCCCCAATTGTGCGCGCTAAAAAGGGCCAACATAAAAAAGTGTTCGCTAGCATTAAGCGGGAAGGCTTTGTGCGGGTGCGGGTCGATGGTGAAACCATGGACGTAGAAGAAGTCCCGGAACTAGAAAAGAGCAAAGCGCACTCCATCGACGTGGTGATTGATCGCGTGGTGGTTAAGGAAGGAATCCATTCGCGGCTCTTTGATTCATTTGAAGCAGCGTTACGGCTAAGCAAGGGATACGCAACTGCCGACGTAATTGGGGGCGACCCGATTTTATTTTCGGAACATTACGCATGTCCAATTTGCGGCTTTACGGTTGGTGAATTAGAACCCCGGTTGTTCTCATTCAACGCTCCGTTTGGTGCCTGCCCCGATTGTGACGGACTCGGAGTTAAGCTAGAAGTCGATATGGACTTAGTGGTTCCGGACCAAGACAAAACGTTGCGGGAAGGGGCTTTGGCTCCTTGGAACCCAATTAGTTCCCAATATTATCCAAAATTACTGGAACAGGCGGCGGAAAGTTTTGGAATTGACATGGATACGCCGTTTAAAGATTTACCTAAGGCAGACCAGCAGCTAATCCTATACGGCTCCAAGGGAAAACAATTCCATTTTCACTATGAAAATGACTTTGGAGGCGTTCGGGACGTTGATACCGAGTTCGAAGGAGTTATCAACAACATTAACCGCCGTTACCAGGAAACTAATAGCGACTTTACGCGTGACCAAATGCGGTCGTACATGCGCGAATTAACTTGCCAAACTTGCCATGGTTACCGACTTAATCGGAAGGCGCGAGCAGTTAAGATTGCCGGGCAACACATCGGCGAAGTTTCTGATTTACCAATTGACCGTTGCAGTGCCTTTTTTGAAAAACTGCATTTTTCAGAACAGGATACCGTCATTGCGACACCAATCTTGAAGGAAATTCGGGATCGACTAAACTTCCTACGGAACGTTGGGTTGGAATATTTGACCTTAAGCCGGTCGGCGCGGACCCTTTCCGGGGGTGAAGCACAACGAATTCGTTTGGCGACCCAAATTGGCTCGAATTTATCCGGAGTGCTATATATCTTGGATGAACCTTCAATTGGGTTACATCAACGTGATAATGATCGCTTGATTAGTTCTTTGAAAAAGATGCGGGATCTGGGAAATACGTTAATTGTTGTAGAACACGACGAAGATACCATGCGGGCGGCGGACTATTTAATTGATATTGGTCCGGGCGCCGGAGAAAATGGTGGCGAAGTAATGGCTGCCGGTACCCCTAAACAAGTTGAACGTAGTCGTAAATCACTTACCGGACAGTATTTAGCTGGTAAGAAGTCGATTCCGGTACCTACTGAACGGCGGGATGGCAACGGCTTGGCGATCCAACTAAAGGGTGTGCAAGAAAACAACTTGAAAAACATCGACGTGAAATTTCCGTTAGGGAAGTTTATCGCCGTTACCGGTGTGTCAGGATCTGGCAAGTCTACCTTGGTAAACATGGTGTTGAAACGAGTTTTGGCACAAAAACTTAACCGGAATTCGGAAAAGCCAGGGAAGTATAAGTCGGTTAGCGGGATCAAGAACATTGAAAAGGTTATTAACATTGACCAAACCCCAATCGGACGGACTCCCCGGAGCAATCCGGCAACTTACACAAGTGTGTTTGACGATATTCGGGGACTCTTTGCGCAAACTAACGAAGCTAAGCTACGTGGATACACGAAGGGCCGCTTTAGTTTTAACGTAAAGGGCGGTCGTTGTGAGGCATGTAAGGGTGACGGGATTCTGAAGATCGAAATGAATTTCCTGCCGGACGTTTACGTTCCTTGTGAAGTATGTCATGGAACCCGGTACAACTCTGAAACCCTAGAAGTTAAGTACAAGGGCAAGAACATTGCGGAAGTTTTGGATATGACCGTTGAAGAAGCCGCTAAGTTCTTTGCTCCAATTCCTAAAATTGCGCGGAAGCTTCAAACCATCATTGACGTTGGGTTAGGATACGTGCACTTAGGGCAATCCGCAACCACCCTTTCCGGGGGCGAAGCGCAACGGATGAAGTTAGCTGCTGAATTGCATAAAAAAGCTAACGGAAAGAACTTCTATATTTTAGATGAACCAACCACCGGATTGCATACCGATGACATCAAGCGGTTGTTAGATGTTTTGCAGCGTTTGGTGGATAACGGCAACACCGTTTTAGTAATTGAACATAATTTAGACGTTATTAAAACGGCAGATCACCTAATTGATTTAGGACCAGAAGGCGGCGACGGTGGCGGACAAATCGTAGCTACCGGAACTCCCGAAGAAATTGCGGAAGTGGCCGAAAGCTATACGGGTCAATATTTGAAACCTGTTTTAGAACGAGATCGCAAGTTACAGAAAAATTAATTTTATCAAATCTTAAGCGGAAATGAGACCATTTGATTGGTTAGGTTTCCGCTTTTTTAGTAGTATCCCGGGGGATTTTGACGATGGTTTTTGGTGGTCGTCAAGTTTTCGTGGTATCATTTAAAAAATGACACGCCCGGATGTGTTATACTGAGAAAGTTGTTACCTTGGAATGGGGGAATCATTATGAACGAATCATTGAAATTGGTAGTGGTAACGGGAATGAGCGGTGCCGGAAAAACCGTCGCAATGCAAAGTTTTGAAGACATGGGCTTCTTTTGCGTTGATAACATGCCGTTAGCACTGTTACCAAAGTTTTGGGAACTAATTAAAGAAAATGGCAACATCACCAAGGTTGCTTTGGCGGTTGACTTACGGTCAGACGCATTTTATGAACAAGTGATTACGATGTTGACCGATACCCAAGCGCTTACGGGAATTAATCGGGAAATCTTATTCTTGGACGCCACTAACGAAGAGTTAATTGCGCGTTATAAAGAAACCCGACGGGCTCATCCGTTAGCAATGGACGGTCGGGTAGCGGATGGAATTCGCAAAGAACGGGAACTGCTTGCCCCAATCAAATCGGAGGCCCAACTGGTGATTGACACTAGCAAATTAACGCCCCGTGAATTAAGAAGTAAAATTTTTAACCAATTTTCAACTAATAAGACGGTTCCGAAGTTCCACATCGAGGTCGTTTCGTTCGGGTTTAAATACGGTTTGCCAATTGACGCTGATATCACCATGGACGTCCGTTTTTTGCCCAACCCGTATTACGTGCCTGAACTAAAAAATCAAGTGGGGACTGATCAACCAGTTTACGATTACGTAATGAATCAACCGGCAACGGAGAAATTCTACCAAGCTTATCTCAAACTGCTGATGGACATAATGCCAGGGTATCAAAAAGAGGGAAAGTCGAATTTGACAATCGCAATTGGCTGTACCGGTGGACAACATCGTTCGGTAGCAATTGCGGAGCGGTTAGGAAATGACTTAGCTAAACACTACGTTACTCACATTTCTCATCGAGATGTAAATAAGCGAAAGGAAACGGTAAATCGCTCATGAGTAAAATCAAAGGACCTAAGATTGTGGTAATTGGGGGCGGCACTGGTCTTCCGGTTATCTTAAACGAGTTACACAAGCGCAGTGCGGACGTGACCGCCATCGTAACGGTGGCGGATGACGGAGGTTCGTCAGGAATTATCCGGGATTACGTCAACGTCGTTCCGCCGGGGGACATCAGAAACGTTATGGTGGCTTTGTCGGATATGGCGCCGGAACTCAAGGATATTTTCCAATACCGCTTTAAAAGCGAGGATAACTTCCTTGCTGGTCATGCGATTGGTAACTTAATTATTGCCGCACTTTCTGAAATGCGGGGCGGAATTGACCCGGCAATTCGGGAATTGTCGCAAATGCTTCAAATCGACGGGCATATTTATCCGGCAAGCGCAGAACCTTTAGTGCTGCACGCTAAATTTACGGATGGTACTAGCTTAGCGGGTGAATCAGAAATTACCGCGGCACACAAAGATGTTAAACAAGTATGGGTCGAAAACAACCCTTGGAGTGAACATAAAAAACCACGTGCAGTGCCCGAAGCCTTGGAAGCTATCGAAGCGGCTGACGAAATTATTTTGGGCCCGGGGAGTTTGTTTACCAGCATTTTGCCTAATTTAATGATTGAAGACATTCGCAAAGCGGTTCTGGCGACCCAGGCGGAGATCGTCTATATTTGTAATATTATGACCCAGAAGGGTGAAACCATTGGCTTTACCGATGCCGACCACGTGCGCGTGCTGAACCAACATTTGGGCCGAAACTTTGTCGACACCGTGTTAGTCAACACTGAAAAAGTTCCCGAATCTTACATGGATTTCAACCGGTATGACGAGGTTTCACGGCAAGTAATTCACAATTTCAAGGGATTACGGGAACAAGGTGTGCGGGTAATTTCGGATAACTTTTTGAAATTACGCGACGGCGGCGCTTTCCACGATGGTGAAAAAGTGGTCGACGAGTTAATGCACATCTGCAGTACCCCAATTAAGAAACAAGCATAGGAGGTGCGATCGTGTCTTATGCCAGCGAAGTAAAAAAAGAGCTGACTAGTTTAGAAGTCCACGAACATAACGCGAAAGCCGAATTAATGGCGTTGATTCGTATGAACGGTTCGATTGGGATCAACAATCGACAACTAGTGCTTAACACCCAAACGGAGAATCCGGCCATTGCACGGCGGATTTATTCCTTACTAAAAAATTTCTATCACTTAGAAGCAGAGTTAAGCGTGCGCCGAAAAATGAAGTTGAAGAAAAACAACCTATACATCGTTCGTTTACGGACGGGGGCACAGCAATTACTTAACGATTTATCAATTTTAAAGGACGATTTTCAAATCAATGAAACTGTTCCAGAAGGCCTTTTAGCGACGGAATCGGAGTTACGATCCTATTTGCGAGGCGCCTTCTTAGCCGGAGGGTCAGTTAATAATCCTGAAACCAGTCGTTACCATTTGGAAATTTATTCGCTTTACGAAGCTCATAATCAAATGATTGCGGATTGGATTAACCAGTATCACCTTAACGCGCGGACTACGGAGCGCCGAAGTGGTTACATTGTTTACCTGAAGGAAGCTGAACACATTGCGGATTTTCTTCAGCTAATTGGCGCGACTAATTCCATGTTGAAATTTGAAGACGTGCGGATTATGCGGGATATGCGTAATTCGGTTAACCGTTTGGTAAATTGCGAGAACGCCAACATGAACAAAGTGGCGAACGCTTCGATGAAGCAAATCAATAACATCCAATACATTGACGAAGTAGTGGGACTCGATGAGTTGCCACCCAAGCTTCGGGACATTGCCAAAACACGCTTAGCTCATCGGGAAGTTAGTCTGAAGGAGCTTGGTGAATTAGTACCTGGTGGACCGATTTCTAAATCGGGGGTCAACCACCGCTTACGAAAAATTAACCAGTACGCAGAAAAGTTGCGTGCGTAAAGATTTTTGCTGGTAAAAGTATCAATTAACAATCTTTGCATTGTTTAATAGAAGGACAATGAATATACAGATGCTTGAAATCTGTGCAGAATGGCAGAAAAACTGCTAACTGCGCGGATTTTTTTATTTAGGTCAAAATGTGTCAAAAGCGCTACACTACGGACTTTGTAACTATACTGTAAAACGCTTTAAGAAGCAGATGTGCTATTCTTAAGGGGATATATAAATCAACGCCGAAAAGGTTTGGATATAGGAGAGTAGTTAATATATGGAAATCAAAAAGCATTATAAGATGTTTAAGTCGGGGAAGAAGTGGGCATTTGCAAGTATTGCTACAGCTAGTTTGGGTTTGGTAGCGCTCAATACTAATGCTGAAAAGGCACATGCGGATAGTGATGCGCAAGCCAACACTAATTCCGCTAGCCAGCTTGATCAACAGACCAAGACGGCCCCGGTCAACGAAAAGCAAGTTACGTTGGCAAAGCCGGCAACTGTTAAGGCTAGTTCAGCTGCTGTTCAATCAGCAGCTCCTGCTAAGAGTGCGGCTCAATCCGCTGCTAAGAGCAACGTAGATAGTGCTGCTGCTAAGCCAGCACCACACTCTGATGCAGTGAAGGTAGAGACTAAAGCAACTACTTCTTCAGCGGCACAACCAGCTAAAGCGGCTAAAAAGGCTGTATCTAGTGCAGCTAAAGAAGTTCCTGCTTCTTCAGCAGCCAAAAAAACGGTGGCAACCAGCGCAAACGTAGCTAGTTCGGCAGCTCCAAGCTCGGCAGCAAGTAAAAAAGCAGTTTCAACAACTGTGCAATCGAGTGCTGCAAAGCAAACAACTTCTTCAGCAGCGCAAGTAAACGCAAGTTCGGCAGCTGCTAAGTTTGCGGTTGATTCTAGTGCAGTTTCTCAAGCTGCTCAAAAAGATGCTAAGACAACTAAAACGGCTGAAAAGAAGAATGACAATTCTTCAAAGAATTACACAATCGATAATACATATCGGTTAGCTGAAAACGAAGGTAGTGACCAAAAGACTAACAATAAGATTATTGTTGCTCACGCCGTTGGTCAATATTCATCTGCGCGCGACGTTGCTATTTACGAAAAACGTGAATGGGATAGTAGTGAAACCTACGTACAATACATCGTCGGTGATGGTGGACGGGTATACGCCGTGGGTGACGAAGGATACGTTGCTTGGGGTGCTGGTAAATGGGCTAACGAAAATGCTCCTGTTCAAGTCGAATTAGCGCAAACTTACTCAGATAGCCAATTCAAGAAGGATTACGAGACTTACGTTAACTTACTCCGGGACTCTGCAAAGAAATGGAACATTCCAACCACGTTAGATAGTGACGAATACACTGGAATCAAGTCTCACGTTTGGGTTACCGAACACGTTTGGGGCAACCACGTGGACCCATACGGTTACTTAGGCACTCACGGAATTACTAAGGAACAATTTGCACATGATTTGGCTTACGGCTTTGGTGATGACAATGCTGCCAACGATAACAATGGTCAAAATAACCACCAAAACGATAACCAAAATAATAACCACCAAAACAACAATCACCAAAATGACTCTAATAACAATAACCATGGTGACCAAAACAAGCAAACTTACCACGTTGGTGATAAGGTAACCATCAAGAATGGTGCATCCCACTGGGCAACTGGTCAGTCGATTTACAATGATGTCAAGGGTCATACTTACAAGATTATCCAAACTAACGGACACAAACTATTGTTAGATCAAGTTATTAGCTGGATCAACGATAGCGACGTTTACATGGCGGGCTCTAATTCAGGTTCCTCTAACGGTAACCACCACAACAATAATAACCACTCTAATAATGCAGATATTAAAGTGGGTACCGTGGTTACTATCAACAATAATGCTAGTCACTGGGCAACTGGCCAAAGCATCTATGATGGTGTTAAAGGCAAGAGCTATAAAGTTATCCAAACCAATGGCAACCGACTCTTGTTGGATAAGGTTATCAGCTGGATTAACAAGGGTGACGTCCATGTTCCAGGTTCTAACTCTAATAATTCAGGCAACCAAAACCACAATAACAACAACAATAATAATCATAGCAACACGGAATCCATTCACGTGGGCTCAAAGGTTACCATCAACAACAATGCCAAACGCTGGGCAACTGGCCAAAACATCTATAGCGGTGTAAAGGGCAAAACTTACACAGTTATTCAAATGAACGGTAGCCGGCTATTATTGGATAAGGTTATTAGTTGGATCAATAAGGGTGACGTTCACCTTCCTGGTTCATCAAATGGTTCACAAAATAACAACCATAATAACAATAATAATGCCAATAATAACGACGGTACGATCCGGGTTGGTACAAACGTAACCATTAAGCAAACCGCAAAACGTTGGGCAACTGGTCAAAACATTTACAATGGTGTAAAGGGGAAGACTTACAAAGTTATCCAAATCAACGGCAACCGGCTCTTGTTAGACCGGGTTATTAGTTGGATCAATAAGGGTGACGTATACGTACCTGGCGCATCTAACAACAATGGCAATAATAACAATCATAACAACAACCAAAATAACAATGCGGGTAACTACCACTTCACTAACCAACACTGGACTGCTGCCCAAACTAACTTTGTTAACGGCATCGTGGCGGACGTAATGAGCGTTTGCCAAAGCAATAACTTGTACGCTTCCGTTGCAATGGCACAAGCAGTTGTTGAAAGTGCGTATGGTTCTTCCACATTAGCACAGGAAGCACACAACCTCTTTGGAATTAAAGCGGATAGCACTTGGCATGGTGCAACTTACACCAAGAACACCCAAGAAGTTATTAACGGTCGGACAGTAACTATTTCAGCTGCATTTAGAAAATACGATTCATTTAAAGACTCAATTGCAGACTACGCTAAGAAGTTAGAATCGCGGCCACAATACGCCAACGCCTTTTCTAACCACGCACATAATTACGTTGAATCAGTTAAGGCAATCAAAGCTGGCGGTTACGCAACTGCACCTACTTACGTAAGCAGCATTGTTAATTGCATTAATAACTACGGTTTCTACAAATTAGACGGCTTGAACTCAGCAATTTCGTTGTAATTTCTGTAGATAAAATTTAATATAGACGTATGATCGAAGAGGCTGAAACGTAAAGTTACAGTCTCTTCTTTAATAAGCGATGGGGGTGGAACAAGAATGCGGTATAAAGAGTATCAATTTGTTCAGTTATGGGACGGCCGGATGGGTACAATTACTAAAACGTTATCCAGTGGCGGTTATTTAATTGAAGATAACTTTTGGGGTTGGTTAGAAATGAAGAGTAAGGAAGACCCTGAACACTATATTTTCCCTAACGCCGACGTGGAGCGCCGTTTTTCAGCGCTAGAAGAAGAGATCGAAGGTGAAGCTCAAATGGCCGAGGAATGGTATGAGTTTCGTTACAAGGTGATGGTCAGCGCTTTAGGAAATTAATTAAAGTGCAAAAAAAGCTTGGAAATCAATTAGATTTCCAAGCTTTTTTACGTTATCAACGCTTTATTACTTGCCTGATTTGAGGCTGGCGTTCTTTTCCATAATGCCGTCGATCAAACCGTAATCAACTGCATCTTGAGCAGAGAGGTAGTTATCCCGTTCGGTATCAAGGTTTATTTTTTCAAGTGGTTGACCAGAATTTTCTGCCAAGATCTTGTTCAACTCTTTCCGGGTCTTCAAGATTTGTTCAGCAGCAATTTCAATTTCGGTTTGTTGACCTTGTGCACCACCAGAAGGTTGATGAATCATTACTTCCGAGTGCGGCAAAGCAAAACGTTTGCCCTTTGTACCAGAAGAAGCCAAGACACTGGCCATTGAAGCTGCCATTCCCATTACGATGGTTTGGACGTCAGCTTTGATGAAGTTCATCGTGTCGTAGATTGCCAAACCGGCAGTAACCACCCCACCAGGAGAGTTAATGTAAAGGTAAATATCTTTTTCAGAGTCTTGTGCATCAAGGAATAGTAATTGAGAAATGATTGAGTTAGCCAAATCATCATCAATTGGACCTGATAACATAATAATCCGATCTTTTAATAGTCGTGAATAAATATCATAAGCACGTTCGCCACGTGATGATTGTTCAATAACGGTTGGAACCAAGTTCATAACTTAGTAGCCTCCTTTTCGGATAAAGATTTAGTATTAATTACTAACCATGGCTTTAGTTTATCTCATTGGTCAAAAAAGGTCAAATGTTTTTGCTTATTCATCTTAATTAAATACAGAAAAGTGTTGATTAGGGAATGAAAGGCTAGAACAGCTTTAAGATTGGTCAAACGAGGCTTACCAAATTCTATGGAAGAATACTAAATGCGGCTTTATCATGGATAAAGCGCTATTACTAGTATATAATCAACGTAAAAGAAGGCTTATCAAAATGGTAAGTTGTTTATAAAAAAATATCCGTCGCCAGCAATCACCTAGATTACTAACGACAGATATTGAGGATTGCGATTCTTCGCAATTACGATGTTTAAAGTTCCGGAATATTAAAAAATGCGCCATCGGGGAGTCGAACCCCGATCTTGAGAACCGGAATCTCACGTGCTATCCATTACACTAACGGCGCTTAACAAAATAAATTTTACATTATGTCAGCAAAAAAAACAAGCTAAAAATAATAGAATTACGGAGAAAAATTTTATGGTAATGAAGCAAGGATTTACGCAGAACCAAACGCAGCAGCAAAAGCAAGTGCAGCGCTTGGCAATGACGCAAACACTACAGCAGTCAATCCAAATGCTGCAATATAACGCCGAAGAACTGCAAAATTTCTTAAAACAAAAGGAAATGGACAACCCGCTGATCACCGTGGAAATCGCTGCGGAACGACCACTAAGCAAGGTGTCGAAAAATTCCGACACGCACGAGACTTTTATGAACCAAATTGCTAGTGATACGGAACAGTCGTTATTTGATTACCTATTAGATCAGGTTCATTTAACCATGCGGGACACGCCTTTAAGGAAGTTAGTACTCTTTTTATTGGATTACGTCGACCAAAACGGTTATTTGCGGATTACGGAGGCCGAAATCAAGCAAAAAACGCAAGCTGATGACATTGCGATTATGGATGCGGTCACGCTTTTGCAGCAATTGGATCCGCCCGGAGTTGGCGCACGGACCCTCCAAGAATCGTTAATGCTACAAACTGAAAACGATGAAGGTTCCCCAGAAATGGCGTACATGATATTAGAAGAATCGTTTGACGATTTAGTAGACCGAAACTGGGAAAAAATCGCCCAACGTTACGACATTACGATGGCAGAAGTACAAGAAGTGTTTGACTATGTGCGGACTTTGACCCCCAACCCGGGAGCAGGCTTTGGTAAGCAAGATCGCGGGTATATCACGCCTGACTTGATTTTTAAGTTGGAAAATGGCGAGCCTCGCCTAATTCAGTCCAAAGCTTCGCGGCCCCGGGTGAGTTTTTCACAAGAGTACTTTGACCAATTGCGCCAAAAGGCTGATACCGAGGTTAATAGCTACGTGAATGAGAAAAAACGGGAGTACGATTGGATCGCTAAAAGTTTGACTCAACGACAGGACACCATCTTACGAGTGGGCAAGATGATTTTTGAACGGCAACGGGATTTCTTCCTACAAAAGAGTAAGGAACTAAGTCCGTTGATGCTACGCGACGTCGCCAATAAGTTACATTTACACGAATCTACGGTCTCTCGGGCAGTTAATGGAAAGTATATTGCAACGTCATTTGGCACCTTTGAATTGCGGTCCTTCTTTAGTAACGCCGTTAACCAAACTAGCGACGTCTCCGCCGATGCGGCCAAACAAAAGATTAAGGCGATTATCGATCAAGAAGATAAGGAAAAGCCCATTTCAGATGCTAAAATCGAAAAACAACTTAAAGCCCAGGGGGTGGCAATTTCACGGAGAACGGTTGCTAAATATCGGGAAGCCCTGGGAATCCCATCGTCTTCGAAACGAAAACGCTATCTCGAAAAATAAGCTCAAAATTAAATGGGATATTTAGGCAGGCATATTTGCAAAATTATGGGGAGCTTGTTATAATTTGATTTGTAAGTGAGGTATGCAACAAGAATTATTTCTTATGGTTGTGTGCCATTTATTTTTAAGTTGTTGGGTCGTTTTATGACACAGCTGGACAAATAAAGTCCCATACAGGAGATAACATGGATGATAATGAAATGGATTTATTAGAGTCTGTTGTCCCGGGTTTAATCAGCGAGTTTCTACAGAGATTTGATATTTTGAAATCAATCGACTTGTTGGCTCCAGTTGGTAGGCGTGTTTTATCCGAACACTTACATCTAAGCGAACGGGTCTTACGGTCCCAGACGGACGTATTAAAGTCGCAAGGGCTGTTGAAGACCTCACCAGCGGGGATGTCATTGTCGGACGAAGGGCGTCGGGTTATGAACGGATTGGAACCGGTGGCTAATAGATTCTTGGGCTTAACTAGCCAAGAAAAACAATTAGCGGAACGGTTAAATATCGAGCGTTGCTTCATTGTCCGCGGGGATCAAGCGGAGAGCACGGTCGTTTCCAAGCAACTAGGCGTTGTCCTAAATGATGCACTTGCAAAATTATTGCCGGAGGGTAATAATACTATAGTGGTGATGGGCGGATCGACGATGGCGTCGGTAGCAACGAAGCTCAAACCAGAGCTTTCGCAGCACCGCCAGTTGATTTTTGTTCCCGGAAGGGGCGGCATTGGTGAGTCAGTTTCTAAGCAGGCTAATTCAGTAGCTGCCACGATGGCAAAGCAGACCGCAGGGGAAGCCAAGTCATTATACATTCCGGAACAACTCAGCGAAAGCACATATCACCCGTTATTAAATGAACCAACGGTAAGGCCGGTGTTGGACTTGATTGTTCACGCGGGGGTCGCCATCCACGGGATTGGCCGGGCCGACGTGATGGCTCAAAGACGCGGAGTAAATTCCGAGATTAAGAGTTATCTACGAAAGGCACGGGCCGTGGGGGAGGCATTCGGTTCTTTCTATAACAAGGAAGGACGAATCTTATACCAGGTTCACCGCATTGGACTCCAATTACAGGACGTCCAGCATTTCAATCATGTATTTGCCGTGGCCGGTGGTCATGACAAGGCTCAAGCGATTGAGTCATACATGAAAATCGCACCCCATCAGACGATTTTAATTACTGATGAGGGTGCCGCAAACGTGATTTTAAAAAAGTGAGGCCAATTGTGACTGAACTTTTTAAAATAAATTATTTTTTTAGATTCCTAAAGGAGGAAATCTTAGTATGACTGTAAAGATTGGTATTAATGGTTTTGGACGTATCGGTCGTTTGGCATTCCGTCGTATCCACGAATTGGGTGCAAAGTCAAATGATATCGAAGTAGTTGCTATCAACGATTTGACAAGTCCTGCATTATTAGCACACTTGCTCAAATATGATTCAACACATGGTACTTTCCCTGGCGAAGTTAGCGCAACAGATGACGCTATCGTTGTTGATGGTAAGAAGTACCACGTTTACGCAGAACCTCAAGCTCAAAACATTCCTTGGGTCAAGGAAGACGGCGTAGACTTCGTACTTGAATGTACAGGTTTCTACACATCAAAAGAAAAGTCACAAGCTCACTTAGACGCTGGTGCAAAACGTGTATTGATCTCAGCTCCTGCTGGTTCAGACCTTAAGACAGTTGTTTACAACGTAAACGATGACGTTTTAACTGCTGACGACCGCATCGTTTCAGCTGGTTCATGTACAACAAACTGCTTGGCACCAATGGCATACTTCTTGAACAAAGAATTTGGTCTTGAAGTTGGTACAATGACAACAATCCATGCTTACACAAGTACACAAATGATCCTTGACGGCCCTGTTCGTGGTGGAAACTTCCGTTCTGCACGTGCTGCTGCAGCTAACACAATTCCTCACTCAACTGGTGCTGCTAAGGCTATCGGCCTTGTTATCCCAGAATTGAACGGTAAATTACAAGGACATGCACAACGTGTTCCTGTTGTTGACGGTTCATTAACAGAACTTGTTTCAATTCTTGACAAGGATGTTACAGCTGAAGAAGTTAATGCTGCAATCAAGAAGCATACAGAAGGCAACGAATCATTTGGTTGGAACGAAGACCAAGTAGTATCAAGCGACATCATTGGTACAACTTACGGTTCAATCTTCGACCCAACACAAACAGAAGTTACAAAGGCTGGCGACAAGCAATTAGTTAAGACTGTTGCTTGGTACGACAACGAATACGGCTTCACTTGCCAAATGGTACGTACTTTATTGAAATTTGCTACTCTTTAAGATTAAATTCTTAAATATTTGTAGATTTCAAACCGTCTAATCGGTCTTGGAGACGGAGGGAGGTCACTTCCTCCGTCTCTTTTTTTAAGAAAAAATAATTTATTGCTCACTTAAAAGGAGGAATTATCTTGGCTAAATTAACAGTTTCAGATTTAGATGTTAAAGGCAAGAAAGTTTTGATGCGCGTTGACTTCAACGTGCCAGTTAAAAATGGTGTGATCGGTGACGATAACCGTATCGTAGCCGCACTACCAACCATCAAATACATCATTGAAAATGGTGGAAAGGCAATCCTCTTCTCTCACTTAGGTCGGATCAAGAAGGAAGAAGACAAGAAGGAATTGACTCTTCGTCCAGTTGCACAACGTCTTTCAGACTTGCTTGGCAAACCAGTTACATTTGTTCCCGTAACTCGCGGTGCACAATTAGAAGACGCAGTTAACGGTTTGAACGATGGTGACGTATTGTTATTCGAAAACACACGTTTCGAAGACCTTGACGGCAAGAAGGAAAGTGGCAACGATCCTGAATTAGGTAAGTACTGGGCATCACTTGGCGACATGTTCGTTAACGATGCATTTGGTACAGCACACCGTTCACACGCATCAAACGTTGGGGTTGCTACAGCAATGAAGGCAGAAGGCAAGAAAGTTGCTGCTGGTTTCTTAATGGAAAAGGAAATCAAGTTCTTAGGTGAAGCTGTTGACGATCCTAAGCACCCATTCGTTGCAATCTTAGGTGGTGCTAAGGTTTCTGACAAGATTGGTGTTATCGACCACTTACTTGACAAAGCTGACAAAGTTATCATCGGCGGTGGTATGACATACACATTCTACGCTGCAAAAGGCATGAGCATTGGTAACTCCCTTGTTGAAGCTGACAAGATTGACGTTGCTAAAGAAATCCTTGCTAAGGGTGGCGACAAGATCGTTCTTCCTGTAGACAGTGTTGTTGCTGAAAAATTTGACAACGATGTTCCTCACAAAGTTGTTGAAGGCGACATTCCTGACGGTTACATGGCCCTTGATATTGGACCTAAGTCAGTTGCTGAATTCAAGGACGTTCTTAAAGACGCTAAGACCGTTGTATGGAACGGACCAATGGGTGTATTCGAAATGAGCAACTACGCTAAGGGTACTCTTGAAATTGGTAAGTTCTTAGGAACTCTATCAGACGCAACAACCATCGTTGGTGGTGGTGACTCAACTGCTGCTGTTAAGCAATTAGGCGTTGGCGACCAATTGACACACATCTCAACTGGTGGTGGCGCATCACTTGAATACCTTGAAGGTAAAGAACTTCCAGGTATCGCTGCAATTTCTAACAAATAATTAACTTGAATGGGGTCGGGAATCCATGGGGATTGCTAATCCCGTTCGATTACATATTTTGTGATTAAGAAAGGATGTTTTATTTTGCGTACTCCAATTATTGCTGGAAACTGGAAAATGAATAAGAACCCCCAAGAAACACAAGAATTCTTGGAAGGTATCAAGGGTAAGTTACCAGATGCTTCAGTTGTAGAATCAGTAATCGCTGCTCCTGCAATTGATTTGAACGCTTTGGTATGGTTCTCTAAAGATGAACAACTAAAGACTGCTGCTGAAAACTGCTACTTCGAAGATGAAGGTGCTTTTACTGGTGAAACTAGTCCAAAAGCATTGTCTGAAATGGGCGTTAACTACGTAGTTATCGGTCACTCAGAACGTCGTCAATACTTCAAAGAAACTGACGAAGACATCAACAAGAAGGCTAAGGCAATCTTCAAGAACAACATGAAGCCAATCATCTGCTGTGGTGAAACGCTTGAACAACGCGAAGCTGGTGAAACTAACGAATGGGTTGCTGGCCAAGTTACTAACGCACTTAAAGACTTGTCTGCTGAACAAGTTGCTAATACCGTAATTGCTTACGAACCAATCTGGGCAATCGGTACTGGTAAGACTGCTTCAAGTGACCAAGCACAAGAAGTTTGCCACGTAATCCGTGAAACGGTTGCTAAGTTATACGACCAAACCGTTGCTGACAAAGTTCGTATCCAATATGGTGGTAGTGTTAAGCCTGCAAACATCGCTGAATTGATGAGCAAAGAAGACATCGATGGTGGCCTTGTTGGTGGTGCTTCACTCGATCCAGAATCATTCCTACAATTAGTTAACTACCAGGGTTAATTTAATTCTAGAAATATAATATAATGGTAACTGCATAAGCAGATTATAAAATGTGAGGAGATATTAAAATGTCACTTATTACTGATATTTATGCACGCGAAGTCTTAGACTCACGTGGTAACCCAACTGTTGAAGTTGAAGTTTACACAGAAGACGGCGGCTTTGGTCGCGGAATCGTTCCTTCAGGTGCTTCAACTGGTGAACACGAAGCTGTTGAACTTCGTGACGGCGACAAGAACCGTTACGAAGGCAAGGGTGTTGAAAAGGCTGTTGCTAACGTTAACGGCCCAATTGCTAAGGAAATTGTTGGTTTTGAAGTAACTGACCAAATCGCAATTGACAAGGCAATGATCAAGTTAGACGGTACTCCTAACAAAGGTAAGTTAGGTGCTAACGCTATCTTAGGTGTTTCTTTAGCGGTTGCTCGTGCTGCTGCTGACGAACTCCAAATTCCACTTTACAACTACATTGGCGGATCAAACGCACACGTTCTTCCTACACCAATGATGAACGTTATCAACGGTGGTGCTCACTCAGATAACAAAGTGGACTTCCAAGAATTCATGATCATGCCTGTTGGTGCTCCTTCTGTTAAGGAAGCTATCCGGATGGGTTCAGAAACATTCCACGCATTGAAGAGTCTTTTAGCTGCTGACGGCAAAGCTACTTCAGTTGGTGACGAAGGTGGTTTCGCTCCTGACTTTGCTAACAATGAAGAACCTCTTCAATACTTGATCAAAGCGATCGAAAAAGCTGGTTACAAGCCAGGTAAAGACGTAGCAATCGCCGTTGACGTTGCTGCTTCAGAACTTTGGAACGACGATGACAAGAAGTACAAGCTTCGCTGGTCAACTGGTGAAGAATTCACTACTGAAGAATTCGTTAAGTACCTTGAAGGCTTAGTAAACAAATACCCAATCATTTCAATCGAAGACCCAATTGACGAAAACAACTGGGAAGACTGGGCAAGCATCACAAAAGAACTTGGCAAGAAAGTTCAACTTGTTGGTGACGACTTCTTCGTTACAAACACTGAATACCTTGCAAAAGGTATCAAGATGGGTGCTGCTAACTCAATCCTTATCAAGGTTAACCAAATCGGTACACTTACAGAAACAATGGAAGCTATCGAAATGGCTAAGGAAGCTGGTTACACAGCTATCGTATCTCACCGTTCAGGTGAAACAGAAGACACAACAATCGCTGACTTGGTTGTTGCTACAAACGCTGGTCAAATCAAGACTGGTTCAATGAGTCGTACAGACCGCATTGCTAAGTACAACCAATTAATGCGGATCGAAGACCAACTCGAAGGCGTTGCAGAATACAAGGGTATCCACTCATTCTACAACCTTAGTGCACAAGCACGCGAAGATATTACAAACAAGTAATTCGTTTCGAGTGATCTAAAAGAAGGATGGACATTTTGTCCATCCTTTTTTTATTGTTTAAATTGGAATTCACCCGTAAGTATGTTAAATTAATACTAGAACTTATTTAGAATACAAAGGAGGTCATCTTGTGTACTCACTATTGATGACAATTCTATTGATTCTGTCAGTGGTCATAATCATTGCGGTTATGATGCAACCGGCAAAGACTGATAATGCGATGTCTTCATTGACAGGTGGGGCTGGTGACCTATTCTCAAAGCAAAAGTCACGTGGATTTGAAGCGTTCATGCAAAGAGTAACGGCAGTCTTGCTTTTCTTGTTTTTTGCTATCACCATTGCAATGGTTTACGTATCGGCCCATTAAAAGCGATCGTATCTAACAAAAAAAATTGCATTTAGCGAAGTCCTAAGGCATTTTTGGGACGGATTAGGAATGGCTAAAGACAAAATCGAGCATGGTTTTGTCTTTAGCTTTTTTATTTAATACTATGAATTTATAGAGGTAAGTAATGGAATCAAGTAAACTTCAAGCTTCAATTATTAATTATTTGGAGCGACGGCCTACACAAAAATTCACCGCGGAAGAATTATTTAAGGGTCTTAGTTTAGAAAAAGCATCCGTATTCAACGAACTAGTTAAGGAATTAACTTCGTTGGAACGGTCTCATAAAGTAGAAATTACGGCGGACGACAAGTTTAAAATTGCCCGTCCACAAAACCAATTGCTCGTTCACGGAACCTTTCGGGCAAATGACCGCGGTTTTGGTTTTGTAGCGGTAGAAGACGATGAAATCCCTGATATTTATATCAGTGAAGAACACACCGCCTACGCGCTTAATTTAGATGAAGTCGATGTAAAAATCGTACGCCCTTCTAAAAAAGGGGACGACCGGGGCCCCGAGGGAATTGTTAAGAAAATTACCAAACGGCACCTTACTCAAGCTGTAGGAGAATTTGAATTCGCTCCAGACCCTGCTCATAACGTGCTCGGACACATTAACTTAAAAGATAAGAAGATGTCCAACTACGAGTTTGACGTGCTAGAAGGTGGCATTCAACCCGAAGACGGGGCAGTGATTACTGCACAGGTCACCCAATATCCAAAGCCCAACGCTCCTAAATTAATTGCAGGGATTGCGGAAAAGACGATTGGGTACCGTGATGATCCAGGAGTAGACATTCTGGAGATTGTTTACCAACACGAATTGCCGACTGAATTTCCAGATGATGTTAAGGAAGAAATCGCCCAAATCCCAGACCACGTTACCGATGCTGAGAAGCAAGGCCGCGTGGACTTAACTGATGAAGTGGTGGTCACCATCGACGGCGATGATTCGAAAGACTTTGACGATGCGGTTGGTTTGCAAAAATTGGATAACGGGAATTTCCGCTTGTTAGTTAATATCGCGGACGTTTCCCACTACGTTAAGGAAGGCTCCCCACTTGATAAGGAAGCATACCGGCGCAGTACCAGTGTTTATTTGACGGACCGGGTAATCCCAATGTTACCACGGAAGCTTTCTAACGGGATTTGTTCCTTAAATCCTAACGTGGAACGGCTAGCGATGACTTGTGAAATGGAAATCAGTCCGGATGGCGAAGTGTTAAGCCATAAAATCTACCCAAGCGTCATTGAGTCCAACGCTCGGATGACTTATAACGACGTTAACAAAATCTTGGAAGCACGCGATAAGAAAACCATCGAGCGTTACCAAGATTTAGTGCCAATGTTTGAAATGATGGGCAAGTTGCACAAGTTGCTCTTGAAGCGGCGTAAACAACGCGGAGCCATTGAATTTGACGACAACGAAGCACAAATCATTGTCGACGAAAATGGTCACCCAATCGATATTAAGGTTCGGGAGCGGGGAACTTCAGAACGGATGATTGAATCCTTCATGTTGGCGGCTAACGAGACGGTGGCAGAGCATTACTACGATGCCCACGTGCCATTCCTATACCGGGTTCATGAAACCCCAGATAGCGAACGGATGTTAACCTTCTTTGAATTCTTATCAACCTTTGGTCACGTGGTTAAGGGAAGTACTAAGGACCTCAAACCGAAGATGCTGCAAAGCGTTCTTAAGAAAGTTGCGGGAACTCGGGAAGAGGCCATGATTTCGGTCATGCTATTACGGAGCATGCGGCAAGCGAAATACGACGCTAGATCATTAGGTCACTTTGGGTTAGCAGCGAAGTACTACACCCACTTTACCTCGCCAATTCGGCGGTATCCCGACTTGTTTGTTCACCGACTGATTCGCCACTACGCGGAAGATGGCACTGGAAAAGCTGCCCAAGAAAAGTATGCGGATATTATTCCAGAAATTGCGGAACATACTTCCCAACTTGAACGGCGGGCAATCGATACGGAACGCGACGTTGACAGCATGAAGAAGGCTGAATACATGGGCGACCACATTGGTGAACAATTTAACGCCATGGTTAGTTCCGTAATGAAGTTTGGGCTTTTCGTTGAATTGGAAAACACCGTTGAAGGACTAATTCATATCAGTACCATGAAGGATGATTACTACGAGTACGTAGAAAATCAAATGGCGCTAGTGGGCCGTAACACCCACCGAACCTTCCAAATTGGTTTACCAGTAGCGGTGAAGTTGATGCGGGTAGAAAAGGATCAAGCCGAGGTGGACTTTGAGTTGTTGCATCCGGAAAAAATGCCAACTAGCGAAATTAAGTTACCGCCGCGCCAGTCCTTTAACCGTAATAAGGGTGGTCAACGGAACGGTAACCGGAATCGCCGGCAAAATGGGCAACGTTCCAATAATTCGAACAACAAACCATTCTACAAAGACAAAAACGTCAAACGCTTTTCTAAGAATACTTCTCGCAAAAAATAAAGAGGAGGGTTTCGTATGGCTAAAAAACCACAGGTAAAGGATCAAGCTTTAGCCCAAAATAAAAAGGCTCGCCATGATTATTCCATTTTAAGTACGATGGAAGCGGGAATCGCGTTGACCGGAACGGAAATTAAATCGGTTCGGGAACGCCGAATTACCCTCAGAGACGGGTTTGTGCAAATTCGCCACGGCGAAGCAATCTTGATGAACGTGCAAATTAGCGAGTATTTGCAAGGTAACCAGTTTAATCACGACCCGTTGCGAAATCGGAAGCTTTTGTTGCACAAAAAAGAAATTCAAAAGTTACAAGAGGCTAGCCAAAATAAAGGAATCACGATTGTACCTTTAAAAGTTTACCTTAAGCATGGTTTTGCGAAGGTACTGATCGGGGTTGCTAAAGGGAAGCACGAATACGATAAACGAGAAACTTTGAAAAAACGTGACCAACAACGTGAAATTGAACGCGCGTTGAAGAACCGTTAAACGGGTCGCGCTTGTTGATAAGTTGAATAATAAGAAATATCTGTGGATAACCCACCCATCGAGGGGGATGATCCGCAGCTATTTTTTGTTTCCACCATTACTTAACAAGGTGATGAAAAGAAGGGGACAAAAATCCGATAATTTGTGAATTCCAACTAAAAATCGACCATTATGCCTGAATTTGGCATAGTGGTCGATTGGGGTTTAAGCGGAAAAAATGACTTTTGACTCCATTAAAGGTAACCCACCAAAACAAATTTCAATTTTGAAAAGGGTTTTTAGTTTTTTTCCACACTCTTTATTTTCAAAGATTTTAATAATGACTTGCGAAGACTAAGCTTCCTTTTTTAAGTGTTGATAGTGGTGGCCAGAAACGATTTGCCGGTGGTCAAGTTGGAAACCAATCCGCCGGTAAAGGCGTTCTGCATCGGGATTTAAATCATCAACTAGTAGTCCCACCATTTTTAAATTACGCGCCCTTGCATATTCGGGAAGGGCGTTGAGCAACTTAGTACCAATTCCGCGGTTTTGAAAATTAGGGTTGACTACTAAGGAATCCAAGTACCATTCGTCATCGTCGGCTTCAGCTTCTTCATAGATTGGTTGAGGAGCGAGGGCAACCTGGTCAAAATGGTTTTGGAATTCGTCCTTGAGTTTATCTTCGTTGGCGCCGGGGTACCCAAAGGCAACTCCCGCCACTTGATTATCTACCTTAGCGACAACCACGTCGGCAGCTTCTTGATACAAGGGACTTTGAAAAGTTGCTACGAATAGTTTAGTAACTTCTTGAGGATCGTTTTTCAAGTAAAAAGGCAGCTCCATTTCGTCGAGAATGATTTTGAGCAGCTCGACAACCTGGGGCATGTCTTCAGTAGTGGCTTTAGTGATTTGCATTAGAATTCTCCTTCGAAAAATTATTATAGCCAGCCGTGTCTGACTCAATCTTCCAAGTTCGAACTAGTTTAGGCTCCCGAAGTGGTGGGCGTTTTTGAATCCAGCGGTCGAGAATCGCCGCTAAACAAATAAACAACGGCGTATTGGATTCAACAAAAACGTTTAACTCAATATACGCACTGCCGTTGATTTGGACCCGATTAACTTCAAGGATTTTAGTTAAGCCATGAAAAACCCTAAAGTGGCAGGTAACGGTATCTCCAATAATAATCCAACGAAGGTTATGAACATACAAAAGCCCGCGAATAAAGCCTACGGGAGTCGTCACCGTTCCCACTTCGTGATTAATTAAAAATAATTGGAACTTTGGTAATAGTCCTACCGCGATTTGCTTAAGCTCAGCGAGAAGCTGGCCTTGCATATCATAAACGGAAAGGGCATCACGCTTGATGCCCCATTTGCCAACTAAAAGGTACTTGGCATTGTGGTTTTCATCGCTAACCGTGGTAGCACCTTTATTTTCTAGCCCTTGACTTTTTAGATAGAATCTCTGCATCGGCTTAGCCTCTTTTTAATTATTGTTGATTTTGGGCAAGCTGTTCCAGGATGGCTTTGCCCACCCCGTCTTCATTATTAGTTACGGTGAGGTGGTTGGCCAAGCGTTTGATTTCTGGAATTGCATTACCCATGGCATAGCTAACGCCCGCGACACGTAGCATGGACGCATCGTTGAGGTTGTCACCAATCGTCATCACTTGGGACATTGGAATCCCAAGTTGATCCGCAAAATTTTGTACAGCAAGTCCCTTTTGTGCGCGGGGGCTGTTGATTTCGATGTTATTTTCAAACGACGATGAAATTGCTACGTCAACCTGTTGTTGGATAGCTTCCCGGACGGGTTGTAAACCTTTTTGTCCGTTTTGACCAAACGCAACCAGCTTTAAAATTTGAATTTTCGGATCGTCAAGTAGCACTTGGTAATCATCTACGTACCGGATATTCATTAACTCTACCCGGGCAGATGACATAGCAACTGCAAGTTTAAATGGTGTATCCGGGTTAACGGTCTCTAAAAGGTGGGAGACGGTTTCAATTCGCCGGGTCCGGCTGTTAGAAACCACTCCTTGATTGGTGGTGATTTCATAGTAGAGTCCGCGTTTTTCCAGCTGGTGCATGATCAACTGGGCGTTAGGCTTGGTAATCGGAACTTCATCGAGAATTTTGCCTTCGGTATCGAAAATTGCGGCCCCATTAAGGGTGATGAGCGGTACTGAAAGCCCGTAAGTCTCTAGAAGGGGTTTCGCTTCACGGTATTCGCGACCCGTTGCCACGACGAAATGTACCCCGGCATCTTGCGCTTTCTTTATTGCTGCGGCATTTCCCGGAGAAATTTGCATTTCTTCGTTGAGTAACGTTCCGTCCATATCTGAAGCAATTACTGAAATCATGTTAAGCACATCCAATCCATATATTTATCCTAATTTTAACATAATTAATGTCGAGCATTACAAGCTGGACATATTAGTATTCTTTTCATTCGTGAGGATGATAAATAGTATTTTCAATGCGTTAATTTGTCTTCTGCTTTTGGGAGTGTATTCGGTAGGATATTCTTCAGGTCTTGATGAGGATGACGCGGTTTGGTTAAACGTGCACGTAATTAACTGAACGATCTTTATAGCTTTATTAAGGGGGGAACGTTTAAAAATATAAGCTGAGATTGGGTAAAACCTAACTTGTTTTCAATTTAGTTATTATTTATCGAAATTATCGGGGGACTTATTTTTGATACAAGCTAGATACATTTAATCCTTAAGATAGAACGGAGATTAAATGAACTGTGAGGCTTGCTAAAATGGAAAATACAAGAAATAAAACTAAATTATTAAAACAACGTCCGTCGTATTTTACATACGTACCTGCGTTGGATGGGCTAAGGGCACTAGGTGTTCTGTTGGTCCTAGGATATCATTTTGGAATTAATGGGTTTAAGGGTGGATTTTTAGGTGTTAATTTGTTTTTTGCTTTATCGGGATTTTTAATGATGAAAACATCACAAAATGAGGCTTTGAGGCAACAATTTTCACTTGGAAGATTCTACATAAAAAGAATTAAACGGATTTATCCCGCAATGATTATGATGGTCTTGATGAGTACAGTAATTGCCACAATATTTATGCGTTCGCGTTTGCAAAGTATTAAAGACCAATTTTTAAGCACATTAATTGGCTATAATAACTGGTGGCAAATCAATCACTCCGTTTCGTATTTTGACCAATTAAACCAACAATCTCCGTTTACCCATATGTGGTCTTTGGGAGTGGAACTTAATTTTTATTTGATTTGGCCAATTATTTTCATGATTGGTTATTATCTGATCAACTCGAAAATGAAAAGAGTATTTTTTGGTACGTTAGCTGGGGCGGCGCTCTTATATTACCTTAGCTTTGTATTCACAACTTTAGACTTTTCGAGGATTTATTATGGAACCGATACAAGGATATTTAGTTTTTTATTCGGTACGTGGCTTGCTAGCTACGATCGTGAAATTGATATACTAGGTTATCGTTATTCAGACCAAAGTAAATTGATTAAGGCGCTGATTCAGCTAATTGTTTTAGGGCTGTCAATTTGGTGTGTAACTACTGCAGATGGCCAATCAGCAGTTACTTACCGCTTTACCATGGTGTTATTTACATTTTTAACGGTGGGGTTGATTCAGTTAATAGTTACCCCCACCATTTGGCAAAAACTATTTAATTTTCCTTTACTAGTGTGGTTAGGAAAACGAAGTTACGGTATCTACATTTATCATTACCCTGTTATTTTTTTCTGTACACGATTACTACACCTAAATAATCAATGGTTATTGATTGGAATTGAGTTGGTGATTACCCTTCTTATTACTGAAATTTCGTATGGTTTTTTAGAACAACCTATTCTACATTTTAAACTTAATGAACCTTTAATGGAGCAAAGACGATTTAACAAACCAATGGGAGTTTTATTAGCAAGCTTAATAGTTATCACTGCCTTTGGCTTATTAACTACCTCGAAACCTACCGAGGCTCCTTATCACTTAGCTTCAGCATTGCATAAAAATCAGCACCAACTAAAAGAGCAAGATAAGTCGGATTTAATTATTAAAAATGCGCGATCAAAGGCGGGGAATCCAGCTGATCGTCCAACTTTATCCATTGGTGATTCCGTCATGTTGGGAGCCTCTCCAGCTTTAAAACAAGTATTTAAGCATAATTACGTTGATGCAGTTGAGTCTCGTCAGGCATTTGTTTTACCAACTTTACTTGAAAAATATAAGAAGCAAAATCAGTTGCCTAACCAAATATTAGTAGGCTTAGGTACTAATGGATATATTACTGATAAAACGGTCGCAGAGACATTTAAAATTGTTGGTAAGAAGCGCACCGTGTATTGGTTAAACATGTATGCCCCTACGATTCAATGGTCGAACTCAATTAATCAAGAATTAAAGGCATTTAGTAAAAAATATGATAACCTTGTCATCATTGATTGGCATAGTGAAGGTCAAAAACATCCGGAATGGTTTTATAGCGATGAAATTCATCTTAATGGAGATGGACAAAGTGGTTATGCTAAATTCATTCGTGACAGTATTAAAGGTTAAATAAAAATTTCGGATTACAAACGAAGGAGGTCAACTAATGTATTCAATATTAATTGTGGAAGATAGCCCACGAATTAATCAACTAATAAAAACGGGGTTAGTTGACCAATACAAATGCTATCAGGCTTTAGATGCAAACCAAGCTAATAAATGGATGGATCAGGTACCAATTGATCTAGTTATTTTAGATATTATGCTTCCACAAGTTAATGGGTACGAATTGCTTCCCGTATTCAAAGAGGAACAAATCCCGGTGATTTTTCTGACGGCGAAAACAGAGGTCGATGACATTGTTAAAGGGCTCAGACTAGGGGCTGACGACTACATCACGAAGCCCTTTCATTTGGATGAACTGGCTGCACGGGTGGAAGCAGTTTTACGTCGTCGTTACGGAGGAAGCAAAGAGCTTTCTTATGAAGATTTTACGGTTGATTTATCCAAAAAAAATGTTAAAAGCAACGGAAAAGACATCAAATTAACTCAAAAGGAATACGAGTTGTTTATTTACTTAGTTAAAAATCGAGGAATTAGTCTGAGCCGCGAAAAAATTTACCAAGCAGTTTGGGATTTTGCAGGTGAGTTTTCTGAAACGAGAACGGTTGATCTACACGTACAAAGGTTACGAAAAAAGCTCAACTTAGATAATAAATTAAAAACTATATACAAATATGGTTATCGATTGGAGTAGATGATGAAATTATCAATGAAAATATTTTTGGTAATCACATTTTTGACCTCAATGCTTTTGTTAATTAATGGGGGATTAATTGTGAATGATAGTTTCCAGCAAGAAGTGTTGGGAGCAAAACAAGCGGTGATTGCCACTAACAGATTGGTGGCGAATCAGCTTTGGCAAAGCGACCAGCAACAAAATCAAGGTTTAACCAAGGGGCAGATAATTAATTTGGCAACGGTGACGCATACGAGCGTGGTTATATCTGGTGAAAAACGCGAACCTATTTACGAAAAGGGGGTTAAAGATCATGCTGGTAAAAAAATTTCGTTAAAGGATACTGATCGACAACAAGTTCAATTTCTGACTGGTAAAAGTAATTACGTGGTAGCTAGCTTGAAGGTCGAATTTAAAAAACATACTTACTACATATCTTCCTTGTCAAAAATAGATGCAATCATATTTAACCGAAATCAATTGATTCAAAAAATTTGGTTATACCTAACAATTAGTGTGGGGGTCAACTTGTTGTTGACCTATTTTGTCATGCAACGAATGCTAAAACCAATCCGGTTGCTAAAGTCGTCAAGTCGCCTTTTCCAATTAAACAACCATGAATTTGTCCCTTTAAAAGTCACTGGGGATGATGAGTTAGCAGATTTAACTAAAGCCTATAACTTGATGGCAATGACAATTAAACACAATTTGGAAAAAGCTGAAGAACAAGCCTTATTACAAAAACAGTTTTCCCGTAACTTAACCCATGAAATTAATACGCCTTTAACAATTATCTTGGGTTATGCAGAATTGTTGCAACGTGACCAAATGGATAAGCACGAAAAGCAGGAGGCGCTAAATTATATAATTGAAGAGAGTAGTCGGCTACAAAAGTTAGGGTCTCGGCTGAAACAATTAATTCAATACGAACACGCTCAACCACATTGGGAAACTTATGCAACTGAAGATTTAGCAAGCATGATTAAGCAAATGATTACGGGGATAAAGCAAAAAACCGATAAAGATTTTAAGTTCAAACTAGATTTGGCTGCTTCTAAACTCCAAATTGATCAAGCGTTATTCAAAGAGCTGATGATTAACTTATTAGATAATGCGATTCAAGCGCTACCTGAAAATGAGGGGTGTTTAAAGGTGTCTGGAAGCCTTTTGCAAGATACATATCAACTTCAGCTTGTTGATAATGGAAAAGGGATTGATACAGAAATGATGAACCGCGTTTTTGACCCGTTTGTTTCGGGACAGAAATATGAGGGCAATCATCTAGGGTTAGGCTTGGCGATAACTCGTCAGATTGTGACTAGTCTAAATTGGCGTATTACGATTGGAAATACAAAAACCGGAGGCGCTAGGGTGAATATAACCATACCAAGAGAGGTAAATGTTAATGAAGAGTAAGCGTAAAAATTTCATTTCACTTCTGGTATTTTTGCTTTTGTTAGGTTTAGGGGCTTTGGGCTTCTATTGTTGGATTGAAAGTAGTAGCCAACATTTTTATCAGCAACAGGCTCAAATAATTGATTACACAGTTAGCAAGGATACAGAAAAGCTAAGTCGCAGTCAGGTTATCCGATTGACGAGCCAAACAAAACCTGTTTTTTTAAATGATAGTCCTAAGCTTAACCCACACCAAGTTGATGAATTGATTACAAAAACCACTTCCATAGTTGGTCCCATTGATCACTTGTCTATTATTAGAGTTCAACCGAAAGTTTATTACGACAATACAGGAAAAGCAGTAACAACTTGGTTGGTACAAGGTTTAAGTGACGAAAGCGAGTTTGACTTTGAAATAAAAAAAGATATGCAACTGATTTTGAATTTCAATTGGACATCGGATAGCTTGACCCCTAAAGCTGATTTAGGGAAAATAGCACAAAACTTTAATAAGCAGTTAGGGATAAAAATGAAGCAACAAAAGCAAATTAATAAAAATACCTTTGTAATGACGTATCCGCATCAAATTACCTATCAGGTACGGCGAAGTCAGACAAACATCTCAATTACTAACATTAGCAACACTGGTAGCTAAATAACATCGGTTTCCTATGTAGGATAGTTTAATTGATTGGGCATTCCTATTTAATTTAGTAGTTCGCCTTCTTAAGGAGGCTTTCTATTCTTGGTAAGAAAGTTATTTTTAAGCAATCTTCGCTGGAAGATTGTTTTTTAGTTATTAACGTAAATTTTGGACGAAATACCCTTTAACAATACGTTGGTAAACTTTCATCAAACGTTATCATTAGCGGCTATGAAACATTATATTGTTTAATATCTAGATTTTGAGGAACTACCTGCATTTTCATAGCGCCTGATAAAATTAAAATGCTTGTGGAAAACCGTTTATATATTTTTTATATAGTTTTAGCGATTCTAACATGAACCCCGCCATTTTTTGGAAAAATCAGTTAGAATAGAGGTAACAAATTGTTCGAGGAAGATTGAGGTATGAAAACAATTATTCATAACGATTGGCAACAGGTTTTAGAAAGTGAATTTGAAAAAGATTATTACGCAAATCTCCACCAATTTTTAAAGCAGGAGTACGCAACCCAAAATATTCATCCCGATATGTACCACATTTTCCAAGCGTTCGAATGGACGCCCTTTTCGGAGGTGAAGGTAGTCATCTTGGGGCAGGATCCATATCATGGACCTCACCAAGCGCACGGACTAAGTTTTTCAGTGCGCCCGGGAGTGCCGGTACCCCCGTCTTTACAAAATATCTACAAGGAATTACAGGATGATTTAGGAGTCAAACCCGTACAACACGGATACCTGAAGAAATGGGCGGACCAAGGAGTGCTGTTGCTTAACTCCGTATTAACGGTGCGCAACGGCCAGGCCTTTTCACATCAAGGTCACGGCTGGGAACGGTTAACCGACACGGCAATTAAACGGTTATCGGAACGTGAAAAACCGGTGATCTTTATTTTGTGGGGGCGGGCTGCGCGTGACAAGATCAAGTTAATTGACCAGTCCAGAAACATTATTATTCAATCTGCACATCCCAGTCCATTGTCGGCTTACCGGGGCTTTTTTGGTTCCAAGCCGTTTTCCAAAACCAACGCGGCACTGGAAGCAATGGGGGAAAAGCCGATTGATTGGCAACTACCAGAACACGTAGAAGAGGAAAAATAAATGCAAACTTATCAATTACGAAACGAAGAAATGACCATTGAATTTGGCAAAATGATTGGTAAACTTCTGCATCCTAACGATGTGGTTGTGTTAGACGGAGATCTCGGAGCGGGAAAGACCACCTTAACGAAGGGCATTGCCCAGGCTTTGGGAATTAAACGTTACGTAAAAAGTCCCACCTACACGATCATTCACGAATATCATGACGGACGCATGCCGTTATACCATATTGACGCCTACCGGTTGGAAGACGGCAATGCCGACGACATTGGCTTAGAAGAATACTTTGAAAGCGACGGGGTTACCGTCATTGAATGGGCCCAGTTTATTAAGGAATATTTGCCCGAAGAATATTTAAAGATTGGTTTGGACCGCAATCATGATAATACGCAACGGTTTCTGACTATCGAACCGAATGGTGAACGGTACCAGCAATTTGAAAAATTCCTTGAGGATCAAATTAATGGCCAATAGGGAAGACGAAGTTTACCTAACGGAGGGAGCCCCTGAAGACGCCCAAGCCACCGTGGAGCTAATTGACCAATTAGAAACGGAGACGGATTCAATTGAGTTTGACCCCACTATTCACCGGCTCGAACTCAAATTAGTGCAACAAAATTTAGCGTTAATTCAGCAAAGTCCGACTAACTTTTTATTGTTGGCAAAGTTGGGGGAGACTCCAATCGGCTTGCTAACGATTGTGGAAACGGACGCTAAAAAAGGGCAGGCAGAGTTGGGAGTCGGCGTGCTTAAAAAATATTGGCACAATGGCATTGGCACCTTGCTAGTTGATGAAGCGTTGTACTGGGCCCAAAATTATAGCGACCTATCGACCATTTGGCTAGACGTCCTGACGGATAACGAGCCGGCCATCCACCTATACGAAAAGATGGGCTTTACAACTAAAAAAGCCCCGATCAAGGATGACCAGGGCCGGAGTTTGAAACGGATGGCACGCAAGCTTAGCTAACTTTACGGATAAAGCTGCTAATGGCGTCTGCGCCGAATTGCTTCTTCTCGTATAGCAAGATGTTCGCACAAGCCAAACTATCGTCTAAAGCGTTGTGGTGGTGCTCTAATTCAATTCCTAAATTGTCACAGAGCGTGTTGAGCTTGTGGTTAGGATAATTAGGAAAGAAACTGCGGGATGTTCGCAAAGTGTCTAAGGTTTGGTACGGTAGCCGGTTGAGCTCGTAACGCTCCAGAGTTTTCTTTAAGACGCTGTTATCAAAATTGGCGTTGTGGGCCACGACTAGTTGGTCAGGAGTGAAGAACGGCTGTAAAATCGGCCACAGCTCTGGAAAAGTGGGCGCGTCCTGCACGTCTTCCTCATGGATACCATGTACTTGAACGTTTCGCCAGTGAAATTTGGTTTCCGGATTAATTAAAGAGTACAGTTCGTCGGTGATTTGATCGTTTTGAACCACCGTTAACGCAATCGAACATGCGCTAGCCCGCGCAGGTGCGGCAGTTTCAAAATCAATGGCAACAAAGTTCAAAAATATCACTGTCCTTATATTATTTTAAGTCAAGTTTAACGAATAAAGATTAGTGCGTAAAGGAGTTTTTCCAATGATTAAAATTGGGGTAATCGGATTAGGAAACATCGCCCAGAAGGCATATCTGCCAGTGGACAGTCAGTTGCAGGATCGTTTTGAATGGTACCTGGTTAGCCGGCAAGCTGATAAGTTGCACCACTTGCAAAAGCGATATGGGTTTCAACACGCCACGACCCGGATGGATGATTTGCTTGACGAAAATGTACAGGCAGTTTTTGTGCACACCGCTACTACCACCCATTACACGATTGTGAAAAAGTTTTTGCAACGGGGGATTCATGTGTATGTGGATAAACCAATTTCGGAAAATTTGGCCGAAGTGGAGGAGCTTTACCAAATTGCTGCAGACCACCACGTGTTATTAACCTGTGGATTTAATCGACGGTTTGCCCCGCTGCACCAAACGCTAGGACAGTTAGGAACTCCACATTTAGTTCGGGCAACTAAAACGCGGGTGGCGGAAAACCAAAGTATTCAATTTGCCATCTATGATTTAATGATCCACGTAATTGACTTAGTTCAATTTTTGATGGGATCGAAAAAAGTAGAATACGTGGATGGACGGCTACGCGAACAAGATGGTCGGCTAGTTTGGGCGAAGGTCGAACTAACTAATGGTTTTACTTCCGGCACGGCGCAGATTGATTTGCGCGCTGGCGCGAATACCGAAGTGGCAGAAATGATTAGCAATCACGGTGTCGACCGGGTGGAAAATTTACAAACGTTGACATCCGATCACGACGGACAACGGACGATTCAAAGTACGCCGGATTGGCAAAAAATGCTGGTGACGCGGGGATTTGCGCCGTTGATTGAAGCTTTTTTGCGGGCGGTAGAAAACGGTGGTCCGAACCCGGTATCACCCGCTTCGGCCATTCAAGCCCATACGCTGTGTGACCGTTTAATCCAGAGTATGAAAGTGATAAAATAAGCAAAGAGATTTTTCGGTGAATCGTTAGGATTCATAATGTAAATGAGGTAAGAGGGGAAAAGTAAGATGGATCAATCAATAACCGCGGCATTTCCAGAAATTAAGGTCTACGAAAACGAACCGTTATCAAAATATACCAACACACAAACGGGTGGACCAGCGGATTTACTAGTATTTCCCAAGTCGGTTACTGAAACCAAACAACTGATGATTTGGGCTAAAGAAACCGCCACACCCCTAACGGTGATTGGAAATGCGAGCAATTTGATTGTGCGCGATGGTGGGATTCGCGGACTAGTTTTGATTTTAACTAAGATGGATAATATCCAGGTCAACGGCAATACGGTAATTGCGGAAGCAGGTGCGGCCCTAATCCAAGCCACCGAAGTAGCTTACCAATCGGGACTGACCGGTTTTGAATTTGCCGCTGGGATCCCAGGCTCGGTAGGCGGGGCAATCTTTATGAATGCCGGAGCTTACGGCGGTGAAATTAGCGAGATTGTGGAAAGCGCCGAAGTGTTGACGCCAGAAGGCAAAGTCAAGCGGCTCAACAACCACGAGTTAGATTTTGGTTACCGCCACAGTAGCGTGCAGGATTATCACGATGTGGTAATTTCGGCAGCGTTCAAGCTACGGCCTGGTGACCAAACCAAAATTCGGGCCCGGATGGATGAATTGAACCGGTTGCGTGCTTCCAAGCAACCCCTTGAATATCCGTCATGTGGGAGTGTATTCAAGCGGCCAACCGGTTACTTTACCGGAAAGTTAATTCACGAAGCTGGTTTGCAAGGCTTTACAATTGGTGGTGCCCAAGTTTCTCAAAAGCACGCCGGATTTATTATTAACATCGGGAACGCTACGGCAACCGATTATCTAGACGTGATCCATCACGTGCAAGCAACGGTATTCAAGCAGTTTGGAGTTAAACTGGAAACCGAAGTTCGAATCATTGGTGAAGAAAAATAAATTAAATATTTAAACGAAGTGACCTCCGATTTGGCTAGCGGCTGAAATGCGGTTATGCACATTTGAAGCGTGAATGTGTGATAAATTACCCCCCCGCAACAAATAGGAGGTCACTTTATATTCTCTCTGGTATAATTATCCCTGAATATGAATTTGGAGGGACAGGTATGAACATAAATTGGTCCCAGTTGTTAACTTGGAGCGACGTCATCAATATTATTGATGTACTCGTGGTTTGGTTTGTAATTTATGAATTGATTATGCTGCTGCGGGGAACCAAGGCGGTACAGTTATTTCGCGGAATTATCGTCATTATTATAATAATGGCGGGAAGCTGGTACATCGGCTTAAGTACGGTCTACTGGATTATGAATCAGGTCATCAATTGGGGAGTAATTGCGATGGTGATCATCTTTCAACCAGAAATCCGTCGGGGACTAGAACACCTCGGACGCGGCTCGATTTTTGCAAAGAACCATTCGCAAAAAGAGGCTGAAGAAAAGATGATCCAGGCGTTGGACAAAGCGATTCAGTACATGGCTAAGCGTCGGATTGGGGCGTTGGTTTCAATTCAGATGGAAACCGGGTTGGACGATTACATCGAAACCGGAATTCCGCTGGACGCCGACGTTTCGGGAGAACTGTTGATCAACATTTTTATCCCCAACACCCCGTTACATGATGGCGCGGTGATTATTAAAAATGGCAAGATTGCCGTTGCGGCAGCGTACTTGCCGTTATCACAAAGCAATTTAATTCCTAAGGAACTTGGAACACGGCACCGGGCGGCAGTTGGGATGAGTGAAGTTACCGACGCGCTTACGATTGTGGTCTCGGAAGAAACTGGTGAAGTTTCCATTATGAAGGATGGCGAATTACTGCGCGATATGTCACAAGAATCCTACTTACGTTATTTCCGGACCCAATTAATTACTAGTGATGAAGGGCCTACGCCGTTCTTTACTTCAGTTACGGAAAATATTTCGGCCTTCTTTAAAGGGAAAAGGGGGCGTCACTAAATGAAAAAGTTTTTTACCCAAAATTTTAGTTACCGGTTAATTGCGCTGGTTTTGGCTCTCCTGTTGTTTGCGTACGTGAAGACCGATCACCTCACTTCAACGCGGGTGTCCGGGACCGACGCAACGCAGAATAAAACCGCGTTGATGTCCACCAAGACGGCCACAATTACCATGCCGGTAGATTTAGACGTGGACTCAAGTAAGTACGTAGTTAGTGGGTATCAAGAACGGGTTAAGATTACGCTGACCGGTTCAAGTGCAATGATTACCACCTTAACCAACACCCGTAACTTTAAGGTATACCTCGCGCTGCAGGACTATGCCCCTGGCAAGCATACGGTTAAATACCAAGTGGAAGGACTTGGCAAAGATATTCGCTACCGAATCCAACCAGAAAAATCGAAAATTACGATTGCCCATCGGAAGACGAAGAAGTTCGAAATTCGTTATCGTTACGACACTAACATGGTGAAGGAAGGCTATGAAATGGGAAACGTGAAGACTTCGGTAACGACGGTTCAAGCGACGGGATCGGCATCGGAAATTGACCGAATTAGTCAGGTGGTTGCCGACGTTAACGTCCCTAGCAACACGACAGAGGATATTTCTGCACGTTCCGTGTTGCAAGCTTTGGACTCAAACGGTAACATTGTAAACGTAGTGTTGACTCCACAATCGGTAAACGTGACGATTCCAGTTTCTAAGTCAAAGACGGAAAAAGCTAAGGAATCTAACGAAGTAAACAGTCAAGCTACGTCCTCTTCTAGCAGTTCGGAAAAATCAGCAAGTAGCGCCGCTTCTTCCAGCAGTGAGGCAAGTTCTTCAAGTTCGGCAAGCAGCGACGATGGTTCGTCTACTGACAGTAGCAGCGGGGATGGTAGTACGGACCTTCAGTAACAAGGTTAGCTTAACGGGCTGATTTTATAATTTAGATAATGAGTTAAAAGAGATTGACGGCGGGCTTTCGGAGCCTTGCTGCAAAAAAGGAGATTTTCAATAATGAAATTGAAGTATTTTGGTACAGATGGAGTTCGTGGGATTGCAAACGAAACGTTGACACCAGAACTAGCTTTCCAATTGGGAAGAACTGGCGGATACGTATTAACTAAGCACGCCAAAGATGCCGACCAGCGGCCCCGCGTGCTAGTTTCACGGGATACTCGGGTTTCTGGCCAATTGTTAAAACACGCCTTGATTTCAGGTCTTTTATCGGTAGGGATCGAAGTAATGGATATGGGAATTGTTACTACCCCCGGGGTTGCTTACTTGGTTCGTAAGCAAGAAGCTGACGCCGGAGTGATGATTACGGCTTCCCATAATCCGGTAGAAGACAACGGAATTAAGTTCTTTGGTTCGGACGGTTACAAGTTATCTGACGAATTAGAAGCTGAAATCGAAGTTCTCTTAGATGCGGAAAAAGATAACCTTCCACGGCCATCAGCTAAGGGGCTGGGCTCTGTAACGGATTACCCTGAAGGTGGGTTAAATTACACTGCTTTCTTGGAACAAACGATTCCCGACGACCTAGAAGGGTTACATATCGCGGTGGACGCTGCTAACGGTGCTACTAGCGGCTACGTTTCCCAAATCTTTGCTGACTTAAATACTGAATTTGAAACGATGGCAACCAACCCCGATGGTTTAAACATTAATGCGGGAGTCGGCTCGACCCATCCAGAAGCTCTAGCAAAATTCGTGGTTGAAAAGGGCGCGGATATGGGAGTTGCCTTTGATGGGGACGGTGACCGTTGTATCGCGGTAGATGAAAAGGGAAATATCGTCGACGGCGACAAGATTATGTACATTTGCGGGAAGTTTTTAAGCGAACGGGGTCGTCTTAAAGAAGACACCGTGGTAACGACCGTAATGAGTAACCTCGGAATGTACAAAGCGTTAGAAAAACACGGTATGCATTCGGTTAAAACCCAAGTTGGTGACCGCTACGTAGTGGAAGAAATGTTGAAGGATGGTTATAACCTTGGTGGGGAACAATCTGGCCACATTATTTTCTTAGACCACAACACTACCGGGGATGGCATGCTTACGGCTATCCAATTAATGTACGTGGTTAAGCAAACTGGTAAAAAACTTTCCGAATTAGCTGCTGAAGTAACTACGTACCCTCAAAAGTTAGTTAACGTACGGGTCCAAGATAAGAAATTAGCGCTTGAAAACCAAGCCATCAAGGACATCATCAAGAAGGTTGAAGACGAAATGGCTGGCGAAGGCCGGGTATTAGTACGCCCTTCTGGAACCGAAGACTTGCTTCGGGTGATGGCGGAAGCTCCTACTGAAGAAGCGGTTAACCAATACGTTGACCGAATTGTTGCGGTAGTTAAGAGCGAAGTTGGCGTTGATTAATGGCCATAATTAAATTGTAGTAAAACGAAACGGGCGGAGAAAATCTCCAGCCCGTTTTTGATTGTCTAATAAAATAGGTTGGGGGTAAAAAAATTTAAGGGCCCTAACCCCTTGTGCTATACCTATTCCCACATTTGATATATACCAATTATGAAAAATAATGTTTGACAATCGCCTTAAGCGGTAATATATTAAGAATCGTTAATTATACCAATTATATAAAAATAAATAGATGGATTTAGGAGAACGGAGATTATGTGTGGAATTGTTGGAGTAACAGGTAGAGCAGATACGACCAATCTTTTAGTAAATGGTTTAAAAAAATTAGAGTACCGGGGATATGACTCTGCGGGAATTTACGTGAATAATGGTCAAGGTAAGGATTACCTAGTTAAAGCACAGGGGAAGATTCAAAACCTAGAAGATAAGCTTACCGCCGACGTGAACGGTAGTGCCGGAATTGGGCACACGCGCTGGGCAACGCACGGAATTCCGAGCGTGGCTAACGCACACCCACATTTTTCAGCAGACAACCGCTTTTACCTTGTACACAACGGGGTTATCCAAAACTTTAAGGAATTGAAGCAAACTTACTTAGCGGACGTGCCTTTCCAAAGTGATACCGACACCGAAGTGGTAGTTCAATTAGTTGACCACTTCGCTAAAGAAGGTTTATCGACCATGGATGCTTTCAAGAAAACTTTGAGCTTGTTGAAGGATTCTTCATACGCGTTCGTTTTAATGGACCGGGAAATGCCGGACACCCTCTTTGTAGCTAAGAACAAGAGCCCGCTGTTAATTGGGGTTGGCGACGACTTTAACGTAGTTTGCAGCGACGCTTTAGCAATGATCAACGTAACGAAACGGTTTGTGGAGTTGCACGATGGTGACGTGGTTAAAATCACCCCTGACAAAGTGGAGTTATTTGATGCGGATGGTCAAGCAATTCAACGGGATCCTTTTGAAGTTGACATTGACCAAGCTGATGCTGATAAGGGAACTTACCCATACTACATGTTAAAAGAAATTGACGAGCAACCAGCCGTAATCCGGCGTATAGAAGAAAAGTACCTTGATCCTGAAGGCGCAATTCATTTTGATGAAGCGATGTTAAACAAGCTTAACCAAGCTGGTAAAATTTACATTGTGGGTGCGGGAACTAGTTATCATGCTGGATTAGTGGGCAAGAAGTTATTGGAACGCTTTGCCAAGGTGCCAACGGAAGTGGTGCTAGCATCCGAATTTGCCTACGACAATCCAATTATTGAAAAAGATGCCTTCTTCATCTTCCTTAGTCAAAGTGGTGAAACGGCTGATAGTCGGCAAGTTTTAGTCCGGGTAAATGATGAATGGCAAAAGCCAAGTCTCACGATTACTAACGTGGCTAACTCAACGTTGGCGCGCGAAGCAGAATTCTCGGCAACCTTAGAAGCGGGTCCAGAGATTGCGGTAGCGTCGACCAAGGCCTACACCGCGCAAATTGCCGTAGAAGCACTCCTAGCGGTAGCGATGGGGCGGATGAAGCAAATCAATGCGGCAACTGATTTTGACATTGCAGGACAATTAAGCATGGTGGCAAACGCAATTCAAACGGTGGTGGATGAAAAGGCAGCTATCGAACAGTTAGCTAAGGACACCCTTTTAGAAGCTCGTAACGCATTTTACATCGGCCGGGGGTTAGATTATGCGGTAGCACTAGAAGCTTCCCTTAAGCTTAAGGAAATCTCTTATATTCAAGCAGAAGGCTTTGCAGCTGGTGAATTGAAGCACGGCACAATTGCCCTAATTGAAGAAGGAACACCGGTCATTGGCATTATCACTCAAGAAAAGACTGCCGACCACACCCGGAGTAATTTAGAAGAAGTAATCTCACGCGGAGCGCAGGTAATTACCTTTGCTAGTCAAAGCCTTGCTAAAAATACGGATGACGTAATCCTTCCTGACGTTGACGAAATGTTGATGCCACTGGTTAGCGTTATTGCGGCACAATTATTGGCTTACTACGCATGCTTACAACGGGGTTACAATGTTGACCAGCCACGTAATTTAGCTAAAAGTGTCACGGTAGAATAGGAGGAAAAGGGATGTGCGGTCGCCTAAATTTTAATTTAAATATTTTTGAAATTTAGGTTGACATTATTATGTGTAAGCGCTAACATTAATGTCGTAAGGTAGTGGCGCATCTCCTACCTGCACAATCAATTCTCTTTCTCTCTTATGCTGGATCCGACTCGTACAAGTCCGGATCCTTTTTTATTACGATAATTCTAGACAGAAGCCAGTTGCGCACTTTATACTAGGTAACTGGAGGCGAGAGAATGAAGAGTAACGAAACATTTACCTTGATTCAGGAAATTACCCGTTTGGATGGCACTAAATACATTGAAATTGGTAACATGATGATGAATGGTCGTGCTGAATTAGCGGCCGAACGAGGTTATATTAAATCAGTGCGGATCATGCAATTAAACATTTCGCATTCACAGCACGTAATTAATTATGAAAAATACATCGGGGAACGCTACGAAATGCCCGACGAAAACATGACTTCGTGGGAAGAATGGCAAAAAGACGACCGGATTATGAAGGACTTCAACGCGATTTTACACGAAAATCATATCAGTGCTAATAAAGAGTAACTGATTGGCTCTTAAGGCTTATTTTGCATTGTACAAGCCAAGTAGCCCAAGTGCTTTTCTGGAATTTCTTAATTCTGGGAAAGCATTTTTTGGTTTTTGCAGTCCTTTTTTGGTACCGAAAAAAATATTTTTTATTCGCAAGTGTAAACGCTCGCAAAAATTCGCTTTTCGTGTTAATCTATTCTTGAATTTAAATATAAGAATAATCAGGTTTGTTCCACAAGGGGGAATCGATGATGAGAAAAGCGTTTATGATTGGTACAGGAGTTGCAAATTTAGCTGCCGGCGTATATTTGATTCGTGATGGTGGTTGGAGTGGTAATCAAATTACCATGTTCGGTCTCGATAAACACGGCGCTAACGATGGTGCGGCGGTTGCCGACTACGAGACGGAGTACGGCAACCAACGGCTATCTAACGACCGGGGCTTTTTAGCCAAGGGCGGTCGGATGCTTAATGAAGAAACCTACGAAAACTTGTGGGACGTTTTGCGGAGCGTGCCGTCTTTGGATCACCCAGGGCAATCGGTTACGGATGACATTTTAAACTTTGACCATGCGCATCCAACCCATGACGTGGCCCGGTTAATGGATAAGCGTAACGGAATCCGGAATAATGGCGGTGCGGACGATTACTCGCATATGCAATTTAATAATCAGGACCGAAAGCTATTAACCAAATTAATGATGATGCCCGAAAGTCAGGAAGCAAAGCTTAACGACGTCAGCATCGCGGAATGGTTCAAGGATAGTCCGCACATTTTCACCACTAACTTTTGGTACATGTGGGAAACTACCTTTGCGTTTAAGAAGGAAAGTTCCGCAATGGAATTGCGGCGTTACATGAACCGGATGATTCTGGAATTTAGTCGGATCAACACCCTTGAAGGGGTTACCAGAACGCCATATAACCAATATGAAAGTATCATCCTACCGATGCGCAAGTATTTGAGCGACCACGGGGTTACCTTTATCAACAATCGTAAGATCACCGCCTTCCAATTCAAGGACACTCCGTTGCGCGATGATATCGTCGTTACTGGCTTAGAGTACGAAGACGTAGGGGAAAATAAGCAGACCGGCACAATCCCAGTTGACGAAAATGACCTCGTTTTCGATATCAACGGCGCGATTACCGATAGTTCATCGATTGGTGATTTCAACACCCCAATTAAGGAAAATATGGAATACGCTCCTAGTGCAGCATTGTGGAAACAAGCTACCGAACACTTCTATAATCTAGGTAATCCGGACAAGTTCTTTAACGACCGTGCCCAAAGTGAATGGATGAGCTTTACGGTTACCACGAAGAACCACTACTTGGTAAACCAAATTAGCCGGATTACCCAACAAGAACCGGGAAATGCCTTAAACACTTGGGTAGATAGTAATAACTTGTTATCCATCGTGGTTCATCACCAACCGCATTTCCATGCCCAAAAGGAAAACGAAACGGTCTTCTGGGGCTACTTCATGTTCCCACGTAAAAATGGGGATTATGTGGACAAGCCGGTAATTGAAATGACCGGAAAAGAAATGCTGCAAGAATTACTAGGTCATTTGGCGGAAGTTGACCAAGCAACGGATAGCATTGTTTACCATGAAGAGGAAATCATGGATAGCATCATTAACGTAATTCCAGTTTACATGCCGTACGCTAGTGCACTGTTCAATACGCGGGCTGTCGGAGACCGTCCCGAAGTAGTGCCAAAGCACTCGAAAAACTTGGCGTTTGTCAGCCAATTCGCAGAAATGCCATTTGACATGGTCTTTACCGAACAATACTCGTTCCGGGCGGCGCAACGGGCAGTCTACCACTTCTTAGGAATTCCTGAAGAAAAAATGACCCCAGTGCACCACTACGAGAAGAATCCAAAGGTGCTTTTGAAGGCGACCCGGACAATGTTCCGTTAGAATTATCTATTAACAATACTAAAAAGTTGATTTGAGCGTTTGATTTTATTGAAGCGTCAACGAAATCATTTGCTCCACTTAACAAAAAATCGACCGTTATGCCAATTTAGGCAACGGTCGATTTTTTTGTTAATGCTCGTAAATTACCCGACTTTGCCCTGCTCTCAGCATTTTTGGGTTAGGACACAGTAAAGTTTTCAAGTTCGTCACGCGCACTTTTATTACTTACGAGTGATTTTGGGGAGGACGTAGTTTTGGTAGTAATCTTGGTAGGTTTGCTTAGAAATTTGGCCCCATTGTTCTTGACTGAATTCCTTAATTTTTTCGGTACTAAAGTTAGCCTCTTTAATTGCGCTGATTGAGAAAACTTGGGTTTGGTCGCCGACGCTTAGCCGAATTTTCTTTAGCGAACGGGGAAGCGTGTCGCCCTGGATTTTCTTCAGAATATGGACCATGTTGGGCGCGTAAAGCTGAGTGAAATCAAACAAGTTTAACTTAGGGACCCGAATAATAATCTGGGAGTCCGTAAAGTTAACTTGAAAAGGTAGGCGACCGTTAAAACTATCCGCAATTTGGTTTTCAATCAAGGTGGTTTCGTTGGAGGCGTTTTCGCCATCAGAGTAATCGGTATTCGAATGAATATCTAATTGTTGATTGGTAAAACTAGGGTAAGTTTGAAAACCCAGAATTGCCAAAACAATTACGGTTAAGTTAGATTTAGTAAAGATTCTGGGACGTTTGAATTTCTTTGCTTTAGCCATGTCTTATATCCGTTCATAATAAACCCGTTAAACGTAATTACGTTTAATAATTTCAACAACATCAACAATTATAGTAAATTTAAAGTATTTACACAAACGTTTGTTTGCTAAATGTTAAAGGATACGTTACGATAGATGAAAAATTATTTAAGGGGTACCGGAATGTTAAAATACGCGATTTTTGATTTAGACGATACTTTGCTGGATTTTAAGAAGGGTGAACGTATCAAAGCTACCGAAGTCTTACGTAAATATGGCGTGCAAGATTTGACGACCGGATTGGCAACCTACACAAAAATTAACCAGCAGGTCTGGGAAGCAATCGAGCAAGGTGCGCCGCGGGATCAAGTGTTGAAAACCCGGTTTTCGAAAACCTTTGCGGCACTCGGGGTGGATGGCGATGGAGTTGCTGCTGAACGGGAATACCGCCAGCGGTTGGCAACTAGCTACTACCAATTTGAGGGCGCGCAAGCATTGTTGCGGGATTTGAAATCGGCAGGAATTCAGTTGATGGTGGGAACTAATGGGGTTAAGAAGACTCAGCTGAGTCGGCTCGCTGGTTCCAAGTTAGACCAATACTTTACCGACTGCTTTATTTCAGAAGACGTTGGTTATGCTAAACCTGATGAACGCTTCTTTGCGCCAATTAAGCATAAATATGCGGATATGAGTTTCCAGAATACCGCAATGGTGGGCGACCGGTTGCAGTCCGACATTTTAGGGGCCAACCAAGCCGGACTCAAAAGTATTTGGTACAACCCCCAACAAATCGCGGTGGATGCGCCAATCAAGCCAACCGCGGTGGCACATTCTTATGACCAGTTGCGGGAATTAATGTTGTAAGAGCGGTTGAAGAAACTACAAACTTAGCTGTCAAATTTGCACCAAAGTTATTTATTGACCAATAATTTGATGAACAAAATTCAAATGATATGTACTTGTGGATGAAAAAGAAGTTATGAGTTGAGCCTCATAGCGTCCCCAATCTAGAGCCGTGTAAGACGGTGACTACGTTTAAGTTAAAATAACCGAAACTTTGTCAGAGTTGGACGGTTATTTTTTTGATTAAATTTTAGGATTTCGATGACTAACAAAGCAAAACTAATTGCTAGGGTTAATGCTTGAAATACCGACACACCGTTCCTTTTTGGTGGAACAATACATATTAATCATAGGCATCACCCCACTTTCTATGAAGTTTAGCCACCATTTCAACTTCCCTATACTTAAATTTTAGTATGTTCAGTTGAATAGTGCTTTTAAGGGAAAAGCACCGTTCTCCTTCTTCTAAATTTTGCTAAATGCCTTCACGAATTAGTATTATTAAGAAAAAAGAATGGTTAGAATATAAAATTTTAATAAACAAAGCTTTGCGCCGCCGGATCTGGGGGCGTTTTTTTGTACCTTAGCGTAAGGATGACGATTTTATTTTTTGCTAGCTTTTACCTGTTAACTCTCATAAAAATACTAATTTAGTAATAAAGTCCAAAGCAAAGTTTTCTGACAAACGGGATAGTAAGAGCAAGAAAAATATCTAAATTAAATGCCATTTTAAATTTTTAAAAATTTCGCGTTGACTTTTGTGTCGATAACGTCATATAATTGCTTTTGTAGATAACGACACAACATTCAAAAGCAGGTGAAGTAATAATGGAAAAACAATTTAAAACTTTAGAAGACTTTTTAGGAACGCACTTTATTTACACATACGATAATGGTTGGGAATACGAATGGTACGCTAAAAATGACCATACGGTAGATTACCGAATTCATGGGGGAATGGTTGCCGGCCGTTGGGTTAAGGACCAAGAAGCTGACATCGTAATGTTGACGGAAGGTGTTTACAAGATTACTTGGACGGAACCAACCGGAACGGACGTGGCGCTAGACTTCATGCCAAACGAAGGTAAGTTGCACGGAACCATTTTCTTCCCTAAGTGGGTTGAAGAACATCCTGAAATCACGGTTACTTTCCAAAATGAACACATTGATTTAATGGAAGAATCTCGTGAAAAATACGAAACTTATCCTAAACTAGTTGTTCCAGAATTTGCTAAAATTAGTTACATGGGTGATGCTGGACAAAATAACGAAGACGTTATTTCTGAAGAACCATACGATGGCATTACCAGCGACATTCGCAACGGAAAGTATTTTGATGAAAACTACAAGCGAATTAACAAGTAATTAATTTTTGGAGGAGTTCGCATGCCACGACCACGAGTTTTACCGTACATTGTTTTAGGATTGTTAAATAAAAATGGGGTTATGTCTGGAAAAGATATGATTGCGGAATTTAAGAACGAAATTAGCGAGTTCTGGACGGTTTCGCACAGCCAGTTGTACCCTGAATTACAACGAATGACGGACGAAGGCCAAATTGAAGTGGTTAACGATGTACAAAATCGGAAAGTCATTAACTACGCAATAACTAAGAAGGGCCAAATGGATTTGCGGGAATGGCTCGCTACCCCGATTACGGCCAAAAATGATGAACTGACGTCACTTAAAATGTACTTTATCGCTGACCGACACGATCCCCTTTTGCAGCAAATTTTAAAACAGGCGGCGGACCTTCACGAACAAAAAGTGGCCCACTTAAAGCAGCGGCAAAAATTACTGTTCGAAGAACCATCCGCGATTGAGGAAAATTACGGACATTACTTAATTTTGTCCCGGGCGGTTGAAAGGGAAGCATCCCATTTATCCTGGCTAAAAAAGCACATCGAATAATCCGAAAAAGCAGCTTTACAAGTAGGTAGACGTAGGAAAATTCGGGCGGCTTGCGAGCACTAACCAAAAATCGGTAGTTGTGCCTAATTTGGGCGTAGCTACCGATTTTTGGTTCTTAAAAAACGTTGTCACCAAAACAGCACTGAGAAGTTTGCGAACTCTCAGTGCTGTTATTTTAATACCTTTTTTAATTAACCTTTACCACCTTGGAAGGAAGGATAAAGCGTCATCCCGCCATCGACGAAGAGGGTAATTCCGGTGACGTAACTTGATTCAGCGGAAGCTAACCATGCTGCCGCAGCCGCGACCTCTTCGGGATCTCCAATTCGTTGCATGGGGATCATACTGGTAGTGGTTTTTAACTGTTCAGGATCGGCAAATTTTTTTGCGTTGATGGGCGTATTGATTGCACCGGGGCCAATTGCGTTTACCCGGATGTGCCGGTCGGCGTATTCCATCGCAATCGTTTCGTTGAACAGCTTTACGCCGCCTTTGCTAGCAGCGTAGTGTGCAAAAGTTGGCCACGGAATTTTCTCATGAACGGAAGACATGTTGATAATATTTCCGGGCTTATCATGCGAAAGAAAATAATTAATAGCCGCTTTTGAACCTAAAAACACGCCGTTTAGGTTGACGTCGAGCACTCGTTTCCAACTTTCAAACGATAATTCCGCAGTTGGTTGTTGATTTTCCATCCCCGCGTTGTTGACCCAAACGTCTAGGTCGCCAAATTGATCGACGGCCGTGTCGACTAGGCGTTTAACACCCTCTTCGGTTGATACGTCAGCTTGCACGACCACGCCTTCACCGCCGGCTGCGTTAATTTGATCCCGCACGGCGTTGGCGCCATCTTTATCAGAATTGTAATTAATAACGACGTGCATACCTTCTTGCCCAAAGCGTTCAGCAATCGCGCTGCCGATACCTTTTGAGCCGCCAGTGATCACGGCAACTTTTCCTTTTAAATCTTTATATAGCATATTTACTATCCCCCCAGAACATAACTGTAAAATAAATTCTTGATGTTCGTAACGTATGATAACATCAGAAATCACAGTAAGGGAACTGAAACGATTTGGCGTTGCTTACCTTATGTGTAGCTTAATATTTTGGGGGGATTGTCGCTATACACAAAGACAAAATAACCCTATAAAATCGGGTTTGATTTTATAGGGTCGATGAGTTTTAAAAAAGGTGGAGTGATTGGATTAAAGGCAATAAAATTAACAAAATAATGATAATAATCATGCTTAGTCCAAAGAAATTATTCGGGTTAAAGGTTACCCCGAAGCCAAATACTTTGGGGATTAAGAGTGGCGAATGACAATCGAGGTGGAGATTTCGGCCGTTTTTAAGCCAGGTTACGTAAACGGTCGCCAGGATGAGACAGATTGCTAAAAGCAATACGAAACTAATCATAATGGAATACTCCGTTTCGAGAAAATATTTGAGCATAGAATAGCATACTAAAGGCGTGAAAACAACGAAATCCCAATTTACAAAAATAATTTTCTATGCTAATCTTGAAGCTAGCTAATTGAATATAATCAAAAACCGTAAGAAGAACAAGTATTTTAAGCCCGTAACTTAAAGCGAATTGAGGATGGTGGAAGCTCAAGAAGTTATTCTTTTAAGAAAAACATCTTCTTTGTTTCTAGGCTGAACGATTAAGCGTCCAGTAAGTCTAGACGTGACCGATACGTTATCGTTTGGAAAGCATATTTTAGATGTGCTTTTAGAGATGTTTATTTTTAAACGAATTTTGGGTGGTACCGCGAAGTCTTTCGTCCCTGTTACGGGATGAAAGACTTTTTTATTGGCGGACTTTTTACGAAGACAATGGAGGGATTTTTAATGGAAAATACGTTGGTTAAATCACTTTATGCGCAAGCAACGCATGATGAAGATGTAGCAGTAGAAGTAACGGGTTGGCTAAAGACGCTCCGTTCTTCCAAGAAAATTAGCTTTTTGGAAATTAACGACGGTTCCTGCATTAAAAATGTGCAGGTAATCATGGAAAATGGGTTGGAAAACTACGAAGAAATTAAGAAAGCTCCCATTTACACTACCTTAAAAGTAGTCGGAACGGTAGTGGATACTCCGAAAGCTAAACAACCGTTTGAAATTCACGCAACTGAAATTGAAGTTTTAGGTAACTCAGACAGTGACTACCCACTTCAAAAGAAGCACCACACACCGGAATTCTTACGTGAACAAGCACATTTGCGTCCCCGGACCAATACTTTCTACGCAGTTTTCCGGATTCGTTCGTTGGCAGCCTTTGCCATCCACGAATTCCTCCAAAAGAATAACTTTGTCTACGTTAACACTCCGTTGATTACTTCTAGTGATACGGAAGGTGCCGGTGAAATGTTTAAGGTAACTACTTTAGACCTTAACAACGTTCCAAAGAACGAAGAAGGCAAGGTTGATTCTACTAAGGATTTCTTCAAGCAACCAACTAATTTAACGGTTAGTGGCCAATTGAACGCGGAAGCATTTGCGTTGGCTTTCCGGGATGTTTATACTTTTGGTCCGGCTTTCCGTGCGGAAGATTCACACACTACGCGGCATGCCGCTGAATTCTGGATGGTTGAACCAGAAATGGCGTTCGCTAACTTACAAGACGTGATTAACATTTCCGAAGACATGTTGAAGTACGTGATTAACTATATTTTGGAAAATGCTTCCGATGAAATCGACTTCTTGAACCAAAACGTGGACCAAGAATTACGGGCCCGCTTGGAAGCAACTCGCGACGCCGATTTTGCTCAAATTACTTATACAGAAGCAATCGACAAGTTGTTAGCTGCTGACCAAGAATTCGAAAACAAAGTTGAATGGGGAATTGATCTCCAAACTGAACACGAGAGATATTTGAGTGAAAAAGTTTACCAAAAACCAGTGTTCATCACGGATTACCCACGCGACATCAAAGCCTTCTACATGCGGGAAAACGAAGACCACAAGACGGTTGCCGCAGTGGACTTATTAGTACCTGGCATTGGCGAATTGATCGGTGGTAGCCAACGTGAAGAACGGCTAGCTAAGTTGAACGAAAAGATTAAGGAATTTAACTTGGATCCTGAAGAATACAAGTGGTACCTTGAATTAAGAAAATATGGGGAAACGGAACACTCCGGATTTGGAATTGGTTTCGAAAGATTATTGATGTACGTTACTGGTGTGGAAAACATCCGCGACGTTATCCCATTCCCACGGACCCCGGGTAACGCTAGCTTCTAATTCAAAACGTTAATAGTAAGCAAAAAGCCTTGAATTTAGTCAGATGATGACGGATTCAGGGCTTTTTGAATATAAGGTTTGTTTTTAGTGGCTGCACACGGGTGGCATCCTAATCCCCCAACGAAAACCGCAGCTTCATATTGCGAGAACCGAGGTTGATTGCATCGTTAAGCAGTTTAGTAGCTTGGGCTAAGGTGAAATCAGCCATTGCTTGGTTAGCGGACGTTAAAGTTTTTTCCGTGAGCGCGGCTTGGCGATCCGTTTCTTTTTGCATTCTTAGCACGTTTTGGAGTACCGTTTGGGCAAAGTTTTCCTGTAAATCTTGGTAGAGGGCAAAATTTCCGTCTCCAATTAAAGCAAGCACTCGGCTAATCCAGTACATGTAGTTGGTATTCACTACCGTTGGGGTATCGCGGTAGCAAGCCGGAGTATCCGTGACGTTACTATAAAACGGCACCATGGCGTTGAACGTGTTGGGACCAAAAGCTAGCCAATGAATTCCCGCGATTTCATCGGGAACTTGGTTGCGTAGCTCTAGAATGTGAGTTTCTAGATTGCGATTGATGCCGATTGGCCGAAAATGTTTCTCAGGCACCGTTTCACCATAAGGATCGTAGGGCGTTTCTTGATAGTGTGAGCTCAAAAGAAACTTCAAATCTTCCACGGAAATTTTCTTGGTTGCGCGATTAATGAAGGGCAAATCCTGGTCGGTAGGCTCCCCAACAAAATTAGCATCCAAAAATTGGTGGACGTACCAAGCCCGGGGGTTATTGTAGTACCGGTCTTTAATCGTGGCGCTACCAAAAATGTGCCGTAAATTAAGGCCTTTTTGATCCGGATTAAGTTGATTTTTGACAATGAGTTCCGGGAGATCCGCAGAAGCTAGGCAATCAGCTGAATCAAAATCGAAATCGGTGATGTTCCAGCGGTTCGGCGCAATTGCATAGGCATCGTCGGGAATTCGGATTGCAGCCCAGTGGTGGCCTCCGATGGTTTCCATATACCAAACTTCTTCGCGATCGGCAAAGGCAATTCCGTTGGATTCGTAAGTGCCGTATTCTTCTAAAAGTTTACCTAAGCGCAAGACGCCCGCCTTGGCAGTCTCGATATACGGCAAAACTAGCGTAAGAAAATCCTCTTCGCCAAGTCCCTTTTCGACTAACGGATCCACGCTAAGTACTCGGGCGTTAGTAGTAATGGTTTCGGTAGCGGTCATCGCCGTGTTTTTACTGTTGATGCCGCCAGCACCCCAAATGCCATACGTGGGGTCGGCATCGGGCGTGGCAGTGTAGCGGAGCGGATTGTCGGGAAGGGGAATCGTTAAATCACTATGGACAGAATGATAGGGTTGGGACTGATCTTCGGGGTTAACAACCACGAACCGTTGGGCGTTAGAATCATCGGCGCCGTCTTCGTTACGGGCAATGATGGTAGAACCCGTCAGGCTAGCGTTTTTACCGACTAAAATAGTGGTACAAGTTTTCAACATGTGCTTGTCCTCCAATTGATTTTTAATGTAATGGTAGCACGATTAGCTAAATAGGCAATCACTATTCAGTTAGAAAAGGGAATGCTATCATGGTCAATATACAGTTTAAACTAACATGAGGGGCGTTAAGCAATGGTTAAAACAATTGCAATGGAAGATTTTTACCAAAAATATCCGCTAACTACCGCTGTTTTATTGGACGTGCGGGAGCCGGACGAATTTGCGGCTGGGCACGTGGCGGGGGCGCGTAATTTTCCCTTAAGCCAACTGTCCACCCGGTTAGCCGAATTAGACCAAGCGACCCCATACTACGTGATCTGCCGTTCGGGAAGACGTTCAGCAAACGCGTGCGGGGTACTCGAAGTCCAAGGCTTTGATGCAACCAACGTAGCCGGCGGAATGCTAGCTTGGCCAGGAAAAGTGGAAAAAGACTAGGTAAGAATAAACGCGGGACACAAAAGTCGGGGAATTTCTGAGCATTAACTGAAATAGACCATTATGCCAAATTCAGGCATAATGGTCTATTTTTTTAAGCGGAATAAACTAATTTTTGGAGCACGTTGGGCTTTACTAAAGGCCCAACACCTGATTTACTATCTAAAATGCCAAACCAGTACTTGTAAAACTAAAAAAGTTCCCGCAGCGGCGCCCCAGTTCCAGCGGGGAATGGCGTAAGTTTGGTAGTGGGTACGTGGCTGGTTTTCGCTAAAGCCGTGAGAATGCATGGCAATTGCCAAGTTATCCGACCAGCGCAGCGATAGTAAAATTGCCTTAAAAAAGATTGTGGGGGACCAGACGTGTAAAACTTCCCCACGCATCATGGCTGCGGTTTTAATTTGTTGGACGGCTGTCTTTACCCGTGGGATAAAGTAAAAGGCGCCTAGCGACCCGTAAACGAATTTGGTAGGCAAATGCCAATTTTGTTCGAGGGAACCTAACAGACTTTCGACGGTCGCGGTAAAGGAAAATGCCCCACCCAAAACAATGTAGGCGTAAACCCGGGTAGCCATTATCCAAGCGGTCCGCACCGCGTTGCCAGACCCGTTTAAATAAAACGAAACCCAGGTTGCTACGGCAGGAAGCAGCGGGATTACCAAAAGCAGTCCCAGTTTGCGCACCGCAATTCGTTTCCAAAGCAGGTAGGCTAACCCGCCGATGATAATCACTAGGTTAACGGGAACACTTTTAACAAAGGCGATTTCAAAACTAATTGCCAGAATTAAAATGAATTTAACTGATGAATCCATTTAGCTCCTCCTGATAAATAAGCTGGTGATCGGTCAATGCCAAATGATAGTCGAAAAATTCTGGTAAGCCAGTCAATTGGTGACTGATCATCACGATGGTTTGTTTTTGTACTTGGGCAGCTTTTTGAATTAATTGCATAACCACCCTTACGGAAGCTAAGTCCAAGCCGGCCAAAGGTTCATCAAGCAAAACGAGTGGGTTGCCTAAAATTAACATGGTTAAGATTTGGAGCTTTTTCTTTTGACCACCCGAAAGTTGATAAACAATCTGTTCTTGTAACCCCGTTAAATTAAGACGTTCCAGCCAGTCCTGGATACGGTCGGCAGTCCAATATTGGGGTGCCCGGGCGTGCTGTAAGCTTAGGTCGATTTCTTCCGTGACGGTCATTTTAAGGAATTGCATTTCGGAATCTTGGAAGACCACCGTAGCAGTCTTGGCCCAAGTTCGCGCGTTGAACTGAGAAAGCGGCCGATTATCGTAAAAAAGTTTGCCCTGATAGGGATGAAGTCGGGCAATTGCTTCGAATAACGTCGATTTTCCCGAGCCATTTTCACCAGTAAGCAAAATTAAGTGTTGCTTGGGGAAGGACGTTTGGACGGCTTGAAGTAGATACCGGCCCCCGTTTTCGATCCCAAAATCTTGTAACTTCAGGATTGCAGCGGCGTTTGCGCTAGGAATCGGGAACGTCGTGCGAGTGGATAACTGGTAACGCGCAAAAATCGGTTGTGGATCGGTAATTAAGCTAACTTGTTGGTGATCAAGTTGGTATAAGTGATCGCAAATTTCCGCGTAGTCGTTGAGATCGTGGTCGGCAATTAAAATCGTCTTGCCTTCTTGGATCTGTAGCTGTTTTAGAAGCTTGATGAGGGCTTTGCGAGATTTTAGGTCAACGTTGGCAAATGGCTCATCAAGTAAAATTAAATCGCTGCCGGTTGCCAAAGTAATCGCGAGGGCGACTTTTTGCAGTTCTCCGCCAGAAAGGGTGGCGAGTTGCCGGTGGCGCAAGTGAGCAATCCCCACTTGACTAAGCGCTTGGGTAATTAAATCGTCAATTTCATCAGCGGGAATAGCCAAGTTTTCCAAGGTGAAGATGAATTCCTTTTCGACTTGGTTCATGGCAAATTGTTCCCGTGGATTTTGAAAGAGCAACGCCAATTTTTGGGTCAGCTCCGCGGGTTGCCAAGCGGGAACGTCCTTTCCTTCCAGTTTGACGGTTCCTTGGATAATTGTTCCCGCAAAGTGAGGGTACAGCCCCGCAATAATCCGTAGCAGGGTAGATTTTCCGCCACCCGACGGACCGTACAAAACGTTAAAACTGCCAGTAGTTAAGTGAAAATTAAGTTGTTTAAGAATCGGCTGAGTTGCTTGCCGATATTTGAAAGTTAAATTATCAATTGTGACTTTTTCCATAGTTGGGTTCCTTACTTCCGCCGCATAATGCCCGAACGGTCTACCAGTCGGTTAATCCAGGCAACTAAAACACCACAGAAGAATCCAATTGAAATAAACCGAGCGATAAATAAAATAATTAGAAAACTTGGACGGTAAGCGGCGTAACCTTCTTGGGCAAGACTCCAGCCGAAGGTAATGATGGTGCTAGTGACGGTTGACAAAAATAAGGCCAGTTTGTCGTAATGGCGGTAGCCAGTGAAGGTGAAGCCAAGTTCGTTCCCGATTCCTTGAACGAGTCCGGAAAGAATTGCACTAGCCCCAAACTGGCCGCCCAAAAGCATTTCAACCAGACCGCCTAAGGTTTCCGCGATGATACTGGCACCAATTTTATGAGTAAGCATGATTCCTAAAGGTCCGGCAATCATCCACAGTCCGAGCAACAAGTCGTTAGCTAACGGGCCGAGACCAATTGCGGCCAACCCCGCTGTTAAAAGGCTGTACGATAAGTTGGTGGCAAAAAAAATCACCCCACAAAAAATCGCGATTAACACAATAAAAACTACGTCTCGTAACGAGTAATTCCAGTTTGCTTTTTTAGTATTCATAACTAAAAAACCTCCTCAGTAAATTGATAAATTTACTTAGAAACAAGAAGCCAGAAAAATAGCCAGCTTTTCGGCAACGAAAAACTGGCTGTTATTATCCAATATCTCCCTACGCTAATACTAATTAGACCAGGTTCAATGGGTATTATCTCAGCCAAAACGGCACCCCAGCATTGTTGTTTTTAAGTTTTTACTATGAAGCAATCGTAGCATTTTGTAATCGGCTTGTAAAGCGGTTACTTGGCTGCAAATGGTCTACCTGAAAATTAGGGGAACAAATTGGTGAGATCGCGTTATTCTTAACGTTAGATATGACAGGGGACCTAACCGAAAAAATAACAGGGGCGATAGGTGGATTTGTGAAAACGATTGCAAATTGGTATTGGTAGGTTTATGCTTAGGTTGATAGGAAATGCGCCGAATAAAATAGGTTTAGGAGGCCAATGAAATGAGTAGACTAGACGGAAAAGTTGCGATTATTACTGGTGGAGTAAAAGGTTTTGGGCTAGCCTGTGCCAAACTTTTTGTTCGGGAAGGTGCAAAAGTGGTGATTACGGACGTTGACGTCGCGGGTGCGAGCGGTGCTTTGCAGGAAATTGGCGAAGATAAGGCCGTTTTCGTCAAACAAGACGTTGCGGTGGAAGATAATTGGGAACCCGTTTTTAGGACGGCAATTGATAAATTCGAGAAAGTAGATATTCTGGTTAATAATGCGGGAATTTTAGCCTTTGACGATGCTGAAAATATTGAACTTGACGAGTGGCATAAGATTTTGTCGGTCAACCTGGACGGCATCATGTTAGGAGTGAAGCATGGTATTCGGCACATGAAGGAAAAGGGGGGTTCGATTATCAACATGGCTTCGATTGCGGGCCTGATTGGGATTTCTAACCTGTACGCGTATAACGCCTCAAAAGGTGGGGTGCGTTTACTTACTAAATCAGCAGCATTGTACTGTGCGGAGAAACATTACCCAATCCGGATTAATTCGGTACATCCGGGATACGCCCACACCCCAATGGTGGATGCGTATCCTGAAATGCGAGCGGACTTGGAGAAACTACATCCGGTTGGCCGCCTAGGCACTGCGGAAGAAATTGCCAACATGGTGCTGTATCTAGCTTCTGACGAATCCTCCTTCTCGACTGGTTCGGAATTTGTGGTGGACGGCGGATACACGGCACAATAGTTTTAGCGCGCTATTCAATTTAATAATGGATTAATAAAACTGGTTCAAATAGGAGGTTAAGCCTATTTGGACCAGTTTTTTAGTGGTAGTAATATTAGTAATGAGTGGAGAAATATACGTGGGTGGGTAGTCAATTTAAAAAATAAATTTATAATGTGCTTCTTAGTCACAGCTATGGTCGTGAAGCAAAATTATTTTCCATGCTTTTGTGACGAAAAACAATTTAAATTTAAAAACCTGGTCCGCAACTAAACTGCGATGACCAGGTTTTTGATTGTTATTTTAAAATGCGTTACATACACCATATATAGTGGTTGATCGTTCGTTAAGCACATATATCTTGTGTTTTCAACCTTTATCTTTTTGCAAAATCGGAGTAATCTATGATGTGAAGAGAAACCAATCAAGCCAGTTTCGAATATCAAACAGCTTTAAATAAACAGAAAATAATAACGCTGTTTATTATAGCGAGAATTGAACGAGATTGGAATAAAAAATTAGAAAAGGACGGGTGGTTAAAATGATCAATTCGCAAGCAATCGCAACCGACGCTTGGACTGAATTACGTCAAAAACAAGTAGTTAAAGCAGATGGGGAAAGGATGCAATTTTACCCCTATAAAATCGCGCTGGTGGTTGATCAATTAACCACGGACGAGGTTGAACGGCAAAATATTACGCAAGCAATTTTAGAGCAGTTAACGCAAATGGCGTCGCCACTAACGGTAGAACAAATTCGGGCGGTTTTTAAAGCAATTCTTCATGATTATCAACGGGACGACTTGTGGGAAAAATATGCTGAATATCGGCAAGCCGATGAAGCCAAGTGGCAGACCGCAATTGACCCGCAAAATAAATTAAGCCAGTTATTTGATGGACAGGATACGGTAGTTCACGAAAATGCTAATAAAGATAGCAACATTTTCAGTACTCGGCGGGACTTAACGGCCGGAATGGTCGGCAAATCATTTGGGTTAACGATGATGCCGCAAACCGTAGCAAAGGCCCACTTGCGCGGCGACATTCATTTTCATGACTTGGACTATTCGCCGCTAACTTCAATGACCAACTGCTGTTTGATTGACTTCAAGAGTATGCTAGCGAATGGTTTTAAGATTGGAAATGCGGAAGTGGAGTCACCTAAGTCGATTCAAACGGCAACCGCCCAAATGTCGCAGATTATTGCGAACGTGGCATCGAGCCAATATGGAGGGTGTTCGTCAGACCGGACGGATGAAATGTTGGCGCCTTACGCAAAATTAAATTACGAAAAGCACTTGAAGGAAGCCGAAAAGTGGGTGCTCCCCGAACAACGGGAGGCCTTTGCTAAAGAAAAAACCAAGAAAGATATTTACGACGCAATGCAAGCGTTAGAGTACGAAGTTAACACGTTGTTTTCATCCAACGGACAAACGCCGTTTACCACGGTGGGATTTGGTCTGGGAACTTCGTGGATCGAACGGGAAATTCAAAAGGCGATCTTAAAAGTCCGCATTAAGGGGCTCGGTAAGCAGCACCGGACCGCAATTTTCCCGAAGTTGGTCTTTTCAATTAAGCGCGGGATAAATTTAAATCCGGAAGATCCCAACTACGATATCAAACAGTTGGCTGTAGAGTGCGCAACTAAGCGGATGTATCCCGACGTCTTAATGTACGACAAAATTGTGGAATTAACCGGGAACTTCAAGGCGCCCATGGGTTGCCGGAGCTTCTTACAAGCGTGGAAAAACGCCGATGGCGAAGAAGTTAATAGCGGCCGAATGAATTTAGGGGTCGTTACCGTCAACTTGCCACGGATTGCGATTGAAGCCCAGGGCGACCGGGAAGTCTTCTGGGAGATTATGGAAGACCGGGTGGCGTTGGCGAAAAAAGCCTTACTTTTCCGGATTAAACGTTGCCGGGATACCCAACCGCAAAACGCGCCGATTTTGTATAAGCACGGTGCCTTTGGGGTCCGCCTCAAGGACGGTGACGACGTGGACCAACTGTTTAACCACCGGCGGGCGACCATATCGTTAGGTTACATTGGATTGTACGAAGTGGGAACTGCCTTTTTCGGTCCAGATTGGGAAGATAATCAGGAGGCCCACGATTTCACGGTTTCAATCGTGAAGTACCTGTACGAACAGTGCCTAGCTTGGGAAAAAGAGTACGGTTATCATTTCAGCGTTTACTCCACGCCAGCCGAATCCCTGACGGATACCTTCTGTGAGGATGATATTGAAAAATTCGGCAAGATCAAGGACATTACCGACAAGGAATACTACACTAACAGTTTCCATTACGACGTCCGGAAAAATCCGACTCCGTTTGAAAAACTTACTTTTGAAGAGGAGTACCCGAAGTACGCGGCCGGTGGCTTTATTCACTACTGTGAGTACCCGAATTTAAAGCAAAATCCGGCTGCTTTAGAAGCGGTTTGGACTTGGGCTTATGACCACGTGGGCTATTTAGGAACAAATGCTTCGATCGACCACTGCTATAAATGTGGTTTTGACGGCGACTTTAAACCCACGGCCCGCGGTTTTGAATGCCCGCAATGCGGGAACCGTGACCCCAAAACTTGTGACGTGGTTAAACGGACTTGTGGTTACTTAGGAAACCCAATGATTCGGCCAATGGTTCACGGACGGCACAAAGAAATTTCATCACGGGTTAAAAATATGGAATAGGGGTGAAAACGTGGTTAGACAACGACGAGTACGGTCACCGAGAAATCCCCAGCCGCAAGAATGGCTGGCGAAGGACCGCAGTTTAGAATACATTGCCGACTATAAGCCGTTCAACATGGTTGACGGGGAAGGCATTCGCTGCAGCTTGTACGTTTCGGGTTGTTTATTCAACTGTCCGGGATGCTACAACAAGGCGGCGCAAAATTTCCATTATGGACGCCCCTATTCGCAGGAATTAGAAGACCAAATTATCGAAGACATGGGGCAGAGCTACGTGCAGGGGCTGACCTTGTTAGGCGGGGAACCCTTCTTAAACACGCAGGTTTGCTTGCGGCTAGTCCGGCGGGTGCGCCAAGAATTTGGGCACGACAAGGACATTTGGTCGTGGACCGGTTACACCTGGGACGAACTGATGCAGGAATCTTACGATAAATTGGAATTGTTAAGTGAACTAGATATTTTGGTGGACGGACGGTTTTTAGAAGCTAAAAAAGATTTAACGCTCCAATTTCGGGGAAGTTCCAACCAACGAATTATCGACGTGCCTAAATCGTTAGCCGCAAACCAAGTCGTCATTTGGGATAAATTGCTTCGTTAAGATAGGAGAATTTGATGAGTAAGCTAGAAATTAAAAATTTAAAGGTCAATGCGGGTGATGAGCGCATTTTAAACGGGGTTAATTTACAGATTAATCCAGGAGAAATTCACGCGTTGATGGGACCTAACGGGACTGGGAAGTCAACGCTTTCGGAAACGATTATGGGAAATCCGCTCTACGAGATTGTAGATGGCCAAATTTGGTTAGACGGGCAAGACATCACGGAAATGAGCGTGGACGAACGGGCCCGGGCGGGAGTCTTTTTAGCAATGCAGTATCCGATGGAGGTCGCGGGAATTTCCAACGCCGACTTTATTCACGCAGCGTTAAATGCGCGTAACCAAGGCCAACCGGTTGCCGTGCTGCCTTTTTTAAAACAGCTTAAAACTAACATGGAATTTTTAGAAATTAATCCGGAATATGCGGACCGGGGGCTCAACGCTGATTTTTCCGGTGGTGAAAAAAAGCGTAACGAAATCCTGCAAATGATGATGTTGCAACCCGAGATGGCCATTTTAGATGAAATTGATTCCGGATTAGATATTGACGCCCTCAAAATTGTGGCGAAGGGGATCAACGCAATGCGCAGTACCACCTTTAGCTGCTTAATGGTCACGCACTACCAGCGCCTGTTGAACTACGTGGTGCCTGACGTGGTGCACATCATGATGGACGGACGGATTGTTAAAAGCGGCGGCCCCGAACTAGCTACGGATCTGGAAAAGACTGGCTACGCTGAATTAGAGGAAACGTTAGGAAGTGAAACCAGCCATGGCGATCCCCTTGAATAAAACGACGACCGCAAGCTATCCCCGGATTTTAGGAATTCGGTATGACCCCGCAGCTTTTAACTTGCCGGATTCTTCCAGCGCCGCTTGGGACTGGGAGGCCAACGCGGAAGCTTTGCAAGCCATTAATGCAGCGGGGGGCGCGGTCCGGCGCATTAATGGTTCGACAACGGAGCTAACGGGGCTAACCCAATTACTAGCTTCTACGAACAACCAATTTGTGCAGCAACACTTGCAAGACCCATTGCAGGGTGTGGTAATCAGTTTGCCGGCCCATGCGGAGATTTCGCCAGCGCTAAACTTAACCTTGCGAACGGAGTCAGCTCTTCCCGTGGAATGGACAGTTTGGTTTGATTTAGGGGACCATAGTCGGCTGACCACGAAGTTAACGCTAGATTTAGCGGGAGAAGTGCCCCAATCCAACTGTTTGATTGGGGGAACCTTAGCGGACGAAAGTAATTTGACACTCATCACCGACACGCAAAGTCACCAGGCTACTCAAAGTTTATTGCTAGGTGATTTTGTGAGTGCTCGGGATGCTAACCTCGATTGGTCCTTGTGGCCGCAAACGAAGGGCCAGCTGCTAGGTGATTTAAACGTAACGCTTGCTGGAACCGGCAGTCGGGCAACCCTTAACTTGGCGCGTTACGGCTACCAAGATGACTGGGTAGGCATCCGCGGTCAAATTAAACATTTGGGCCAACACACTTTTAGTCGAATCAACATGCGGGGAGTTTTGTACGAAAATTCCCGGGTCAACTTTACGAGTATTGGCCAAATTGATCATGGGGCCAGTGATGCGGACGCGGACCAGGAAAGTCGGTTAATGACCGTAGAACCGCATGCTAAAGGAAGCGTTAACCCGGTCTTAGTGATTGACGAAAACGACGTCCGGGCCGGCCACGCCGCTAGTGTCGGCCAGTATGACGAAGACGAACTTTACTACTTACAAAGTCGGGGGCTGCCGATGGCGACGGCAAAGCAAATTTTGATTGATAACTTTATGGAACCGATTTGGCGTTTGCACAACGGGGAGGTTGGCTAAGATGACGGATTACCAAGGCTTAACTTATTTGGACAACGCGGCGACCACCCCCATGCCAGAGGAAGTTTTAGCGGTAATTGACGAGTATTACCGGTTTAACAAGGTTAACGTCCATCGGGGAATTTATCAGCTTGCGGGCCGGGTCACTAGCGCTTATGAAGCGGTTCGCGAACAAATCGCCCAGTGGCTGCATGCTCCCCAACCAGAGTCGGTCGTTTTTACTAGCGGGACTACCGACGCGTTAAACCAGGTTGCCTTCGGCTATGCACAGCCGCGGTTGCAGCCGGGTGACGAAATTATCGTCAGTGTACTCGAACACCATTCTAACCTAGTGCCTTGGCAACGGGTGGCTGCCCAAACTGGGGCACGCCTGCGAATGGTGGGAATGGAATCGCAAGGTAACTTGGATTATGCTCAATTAGCAGAGCTTATCAATACGCATACCAAGGTAGTTGCGCTTACGATGGTTTCCAACGTGCTGGGGACGGTGGTTGACGTGGCAAAGGTTGCCCAACTAGTCCATCAGTATGATGGAGTCTTAGTTGTGGACGCTGCCCAAGCGGTCGCCCATTTGTCAATTGACGTTACCGCCATGGACGCTGATTTTCTCGCGTTCTCCGGGCATAAAATGTTTGGTCCCACGGGGATTGGGGTGCTCTATGGCAAGCTAGCTCAGTTAGAGGAGATGGAACCGGTCCGTTTTGGCGGCGAAATGGTGGACTTGGTTACGCCAACTTCGGCAACTTTTCAGCCGTTACCAATCCGTTTAGAAGCAGGGACCCCCAACGTTGCTGGCGTATTAGGGCTAGGAGCGGCCGTGAAGTATCTGGAAAAACAGGACTTTACCGCTATCCAAAAGCATGAAGCACGCTTAATGCAGTTTTTGCTTACCGAACTCCAGGAAGTGCCGGAAGTTAAAATTTACGGCCCGTTAGATTATCAACAACGGGTGGGAGTGGTTAGCTTTAACGTCGGTAAACACCACGCCCATGACGTGGCCACCATTTTAGATGCTTCGGGAGTGGCCGTGCGCGCCGGACACCTGTGTGCGGAACCATTAATGCAGGCTTTGAACGTTAGTAGCGTCGTGCGGGCGAGCTTTACCTTTGAAAATCAGGTTGCCGATCTGCAACGCTTAGTGGACGCGGTAGAACAAGTGGGACGAATTTTATCATGAACAATTTACAAGAGTTATACCAAAAAATTATTTTGAATCACGCTAAAAACCCGGTGGGCTATGGAAAAGTACTCCACGCAAATTGTGTCGGGGCGTTGCGCAATCCCGAATGTGGCGACGAGATTACGGTTTATGCCGAAGTTGACGCACAACGAATCCAGCAACTGGGTTTCACGGGGACGGGCTGTGTGATCAGCATGGCATCGGCAAGTATGATGGTTGCGCAATTAAACGGCCGCACGTTAGCGGATGCCCGCAAACTCTGGGAAAATTTCCAAAATTTAGTGTTACAAAAGGATTGTGATTCCGATCAGCTGGGGGATTTAGCAGCTTTTGCTAGTTTGCACCAGTTTCCGACGCGGGTGCGGTGCGGTACCTTAGCGTGGCATGCACTCGCAGAAGGTTTAAAGGAGAAGGGGGAAGTTTTTGATGGATGAAGTCAGTCCAACGCAACCAGGAAATTTTAAGGACGAATGGGGACCGATGGATGACGTCCAGCCGGTCTTTTCAACCGGGGTCGGGATTAACGAGGAAACCATCCAGGCCATTTCGCGGGCGAAGCAAGAGCCCCAATGGATGCTAGACTTGCGGTTACAGGCCTACCAAATTTACCAATCCATGCCCATGCCGAGCTTTGGGCCAGACCTTAGTGAGATTGATTTGAACGAAATTAAATACTTCCAGCGGGCAACGGATCACATTGCTCGCAACTGGGAGGACGTGCCCGACGAAATCAAGACTACCTTTGAACGAATTGGGGTTCCAGAAGCCGAACGAAAGTACTTAGCCGGTTCGGCGGCACAGTATGAATCCGAAGCGGTTTACCACAACCTTAAACAGGACTTAGAAAGTCAGGGAATCATTTTTATGGATACTGATTCAGCTTTGAAACAGCATCCGGAACTAGTCCGACAGTACTTTGGTAAATTAATTGCCGCAAGCGATAATAAGTTTGCCGCCTTGAATACCGCCGTTTGGTCGGGCGGAACTTTTTTATATGTGCCGAAAAATGTGCATGCCGACGTGCCGATCCAAAGCTACTTCCGAATTAACGCGGGTCGGACGGGCCAGTTTGAACGAACCCTAATTATCGTCGACGAAGGCGGCAGCGTTAACTACGTTGAGGGATGCACCGCACCGAATTACGCGGAGGATAGTCTGCACGCCGCGGTTGTAGAAGTGTTCGTTAAAAAGGATGCCTATTGTTGCTACACAACGATTCAAAATTGGTCAACGAACGTGTACAGCTTAGAAACCAAGCGGGCCCAGGCCGAAGCAAATAGCACCATGGAATGGGTCGACGGCAATTTAGGCTCAAAGGTCACCATGAAATACCCCAGCATTTACCTAACGGGCGCGGGCGCCACCGGTTCAATGCTGTCGATTGCGGCGGCGGGTGCCAACATGCACCAGGATACCGGCGCCAAGATGATCCATTTAGCGCCGAATACCCACAGCACGATTGTTTCAAAAGCAATCTGCCATAACGGCGGTCGGGCGGACTACCGGGGATTGATTAAGTACACTAAGGCGGCCAAACGGGCTAAGTCCCACGTAGAGTGCGATACGATTTTGATGGACCAAGACAGTGCCAGCGATACTTTCCCGGTTAACGACATCGAAACGAGCGACGGCACGATTGAACACGAGGCCCACGTTTTGAAAATCTCTGAAGCCCAACTGTACTACTTGAAGAGTCGGGGATTAGACGAAGCGACCGCCTCCCAGTTAATTATTATGGGATTTTTGGAGCCCTTCACTAAGCAATTACCAATGGAATACGCCGTGGAATTAGACCGGTTGATTAAGTTTCAGATGGAGGGCAGCATTGGATAAACAAACTGAGCCATTTGTTCAGATCAAATTATGAGAGGAATGCTGACAATTATGGATGATAATATTAAAAGCTTAAACGAAGCCTTTATTAAGGCTACAACTGAAGTGACTGTAGATAGAATTTCAGGTAAAATTAGGCAAATTAAGACGAATCATGACTTAAGAAAGCAAATAACAGAGTATGATCAATTGATAAATGATTTATTAGGTAATAAAAATGATCTGGAACGCATATCTAGAGAATATAAGTCAAGGTTGGAAAGAGTAGTTATAAGTGATGAAGATATTGAAAGTTTGCATAATACTGTGGTTAATGTAATACAAGTAGTTAAGGATTTTTCAGACAAGGAAAATGATGAAAGTAGTGAAAATTCTTTAGATACTTTAGTTAATTTGTTGAATGCAGACACGTTAAGAACTCTTCAATTATTAGGTTATAATTATAAAAAAGCTATTGGAGAGCCTTTAACAAAAATTACAGCTGACTATATCAGTAATTTTGGTGAGGCTTATAATAAAAAATAATGTATTTAAAATTTTGTGAATTTGTTTAAGATAAAAGTATTAAAACGTACTTACGTAATACTAAATGTTGCTTGTCAACAACAATACACGCTTTATTGGGTTATCTTAATAAACCAAAAAAGAATGAACATAATTAGGTTCATTCTTTTTTACTTATAAACTAGTATTGAAAAAATGCGTTGACCCTTTGTATTGTTTTTTATCTTAAAGATGGAAGGCGGCTTGCACACCCACAATCAGCATTTTGACGCCGATGGTTGCTAAAATCAGCCCCATTAACTTGGTGATCACGTTCATGATGTTGTTGCCCAGCTTGTCCATGATTTGTTCACCGTAGATAAAAATGAAGTAGGCAATGACTGCTAAAACAACGAACGCGGCCACGACGATGAAGGGGTTGGTTCCACTAGCCAAGTTCATGGTGGTAGCAATGGTTCCAGGGCCGGCCAAAATTGGCATGGCTAGCGGAGAAATCGCGACGTTGGTGTTACTACTGTTGACGGAATCCTTAACGGATTTCTCGGGATCGTGCTGGATCGGCGAAACGTTACCTTGAATCATGTGGTAACCAATCAATCCCAAAATGATCCCGCCCATGATGCGAAGCGCGGCAAGGTTGATGCCAAAAATGGTGAAGATGTAATTTCCGAGAAAGGCAAACAACACTACGATGACGGTCGCCACGATAAAAGCCAGCCGGGCAATCGCGTTGATTTCCTTGCGACTGTTATCAGCAGTCAAACTGACGAACATCGGCAAGTTAGCAAAGGGGTTCATAATTGCAAAAAATGCGGTGAATGAAAGTAAAAATGCTTGAACTAAATGCATGGTCGTCCTCCTTGTTAAACGTTTTCAATGCAATGATTGTTTTTTAATTATATGGGTTAGGTGGGGAAATGCCAAGTTTGGTGATTTTTCGGGAGAAGAATGAAGGATAATGACGTAGAGAAAGTAAAAGAGAGTGGGACAAAAGTTGAGTAGTTTGCGAGCATTAACTGAAAATTGACTATTATGCCTGAATTGGACATGATGTCAATTTTTGGTTAAGCGGAACAAACTGACTTTTGACGCACGTTTTGGCTCTATTGAAGTCAAAACGCAAAATAAAAACGATTCATGATGAAGTTTCACTTCATGAACCGTTTTTTATTTAGAGCCTTTTGTCACAGCCTCTTTTACTTATTGATAAGGACGATAATGAGAATGTTTGCTTTCAAATTCCTTGATTTCGGCAATTTGTAAAGCTTTAAAGGTGATTAAGGAAACACCGTCAAACTTGAAATTCTTTCCATGATTAACGCAGGCAAACACCCATTCTACGATGTAATTGGAAGTTAAATAAAAATGATCGGTTAGTTTACATTACCGGTGATATGAGCAAATGGCTAAAAAGAATTCTAAAACCGTTAAAAAGACGATTACCGTTCCAGAATACTCGAACGAAATGGCTAAAGAACAAAATATTAACGTATCGCGGGTTGCTAGCGAAGCGTTGAAAAGGGAATTGGGAATCTAATCATGGAATTAGATTTTTACTATGCAATCCATCCCTTAATCCACCACCCCAATCAAAGTTATGCTATGCTAGATGCAACATTTTTTAGGGAGGCAGGATTTTGCGAGTTAATCAACATCAAGAATGGCTAGTTAATTTTTATCAAAAACGGAATTGGTATCAGCTTTCCCCGTTTGTGCGCCTTAATTTTTTAACTGAAGAAGTGGGGGAGTTGTCACGAGCAATTCGGGCCATCAAAATTGGCCGGGACCATCCTGGGGAACCGCAGCCCAACGCGGAGCAGCTGCGCGACAACCTTACGGAAGAACTTGCCGACGTTTTGGACCAACTATTAATTATTAGTAGTAAATTTGATATCGCCCCAGAAACGTTGCTTAAATATAGTGAGGATAAATTGAAGGCGCGGTTTAAGGATGCGCTGAATGAAGAATAGGATGATAATAAAAAAGTTCTAACCGCTTGGCGATTAGAACTTTTTTATTTGGAAACTAAACGGAGCTCCAACTTCAAATAATATTATTTTTCAAGGAATTTCATAAACAATTTTTGGTAGATTTCAATGAAATCAAAGTACATCTTTTTAGGTAAACTTTCATTTACTTGATGTTGTGAGCCGTCACCTGGGCCATATACTGCAAAAGGAAAATCGTTTGGTTTATCCTTTGCTAAGTTAGAAGCATCGGTAATCCCCGGGCTAGCAGCTACGACAATCTCACGTCCAGCGTATTCCTTACCGATTGATTGAATAGTTTTAACTAATTGGTTTGAAGGACTCGTCGCAATTGGGAACTCATTCATGATTGTTTCCGTGCTAATTTGTGCGCCGGCGTCATTATAGGTTTTAACCAATGTTTCAATCTTCTTGGCTACTTGGTCATTATCATATTCTGGAATGGTCCGAACATTGATTAAGGCCGTGGCTGAATCAGGGATGGAATTAATCTGATTTCCACCATTTAAAACATCAATGTTGAATCTTACCGGGCCCATTTCTCCAGCAGGGATTGTTTCAAAATATTCGTTAGCTTCATTTAGTAGTTGCATCAAAGGAACTAGGGCGTTATAACCCTTTTCAGGTGTCGAACTATGCACAGAAGTACCCTTAGAAGTAAATTTAATATCAAAAGAACCCTTTTGTTCGGAAGTAGTGCCGTAAGTTGAGGAAGGTTCGGCGATCAGCAAACCGTCCGCGTCTTCCATATAGTGGTCACGGTAAAAGGCTGCGGAACCTTCTTCACCAACTTCTTCTCCGGCAGTTGCAAGCAAGCGGATGGTGCCTTTTTTAGGTAATCCTTGTTTTTTCAATTCAATCATGGCGATTACTAAAGCCGCTAAACCAGCCTTCATATCTGTAATTCCTCTACCAAAGAGCTTGCCATCTTTTTCAGTCATCGTAAATGGATCGCTATCCCACGCTGCTAAATTTCCGGGATCAACAACGTCCATGTGCCCCGAAACGGCGAGGACGGGAGCACCACTACCGATTTCAGCAACTAAATTAGCACGTTGACCTTTAAGCGGGAGAATTTCGGAGTGAATATCATTTTTCTGGAATAAATCTTTTAGATATTCTGCGACCTCTAATTCGTGGTCATTAACGGACTTAATTTTAATTAAATCAGCTAAAATTTTTAAATATTCTTGATTTTCTGAAAGCATATTTTTATCACACCTTTCCCTTTATTATTGGAAAAGATTACTACTTTCTAATGTAAAAATCTACTTTTAAAAATATGATAAATATGTCCAAAAATCATATACTCTAGACTGATGTTTGACAGAAAACGTAGAGTATTCTAATTCTAAGTTCAAGGAAACTTTGGAAACCAAAACTAACCCTTTTAATGGTCTTAATTTTATGTATTTAATCCCTTTGAAAAGCCGTGTTAATGTAGAGTAATGAAAAAGTGATATGAGCTTGATCATTACTTGGATGAGCCTTCATCATAAACGTACTTCTTGTAGATAATGAAATGTAAAACGTACATTAAACAAATAACTTGCACTTACACAACTAAATAACAAAAAATTCATAGTAGTTATAGTTACTCATATGTTGATTTAAAAGGTATTGTTGATTGGTTCGGCGTTGTTTTTATTTTGCTGTTCTTAAAACTCTTTATATTTTTAGATGATAATATAATTTTCCTTCCTCAATATTTTTAGCAGTTTGTGTGGTTAAATTTAACAGGCGAATTGTTGAATACAGGATTAAAATGTAAACTAAATATGCGGGTATATTTTAGAACGAGCTTGTTATTTCTAAATTAAATATAACAATTAAATTCTAAGCAGAAGAAGTCTTAATATATATTGTTGTAGAAATTAATAATATTTATATTTGGATTTTTACATCAACTATTTAAATCATTCATAATTTCTATGGTGTCTATCTTAAGTGAAGTTGGAGGTTTTTAATTGGACAAAATGAAAATACAACAATGGATACAAATTCTAACGGGCATTGCCACTGTTTTAGGACTATTTTTTAATGTTTATTTTTCATATCATAATAAAATTGAGTCAGATAAAAATTTTGAAATTATAAAGACAAAATATAAGCAAGAAAAAGAAGATAGATTGAAAGAACAATCCAATAAAGTAGGTGTCTGGCTTAATGGTGAAGTAAAGATGACTGATGTGGGCGTTAGGAATAACGTTTTATATCGTGTGAAGATTTCTAACCAATCAGATTTGCCAATTTATAATGTTTTTATTTTTTCAACTAGTAATAGGGGAGAAGGTAATTTTGAGGACATTAAGAGTGCATTTGAAAACATGCGAACTAAAGTTACGGACAGATATTTTGTATGGAAACAAAACGTACCTAACGGTATAACCGAACTTAAATTGCCTACTCAAGGTAGTGCTTCAGGTGGAGAACGACCAGCAGTTTCTATTTTATTTACAGATCAAAATGGTCATGGTTGGTATAGAAATATTAACGGACGTTTAAGTAGACATGATGATTATATGAAGAAGCTGTTTAAATGGGGGCTAGCTGCGCCTGATTATAAACTTGATATTTAACTAACTTTCTTATTTGTCATCTTGTTGAATTGAGGGATTAGAATTGTTTGCCCACGATAATAGATTGTTGTCATCATATACTTTTGAGCATTTTCTATACAACTTACTTTTTACAAGAGGTACAATGTAAAACATACCTAAAAAAATAAGTTACACTCGCTGAGGAGGAATGACGATGAAAGCAATTACGATTAGAGAATACGGGGACGTTAACCAACTTCACGAAGAGGAATTAGCGATTCCGCAAATTGCGAACGACGAAGTTTTAGTTAAGATCAAGAATACTAGCATTAACCCAATTGACTGGAAAGCGCGTATGGGGCTTTTGAAGCAAATGTACGATTGGCAATTTCCAGTGGTTTTGGGATGGGACCTTTCGGGCGTGATTACCAAAGTTGGTAAGGACGTTAAGGATTTTAAAGTTGGCGACGAAGTATTTGCCCGTCCTGACATCTATGAAGATGGGACGAAGGGAACCTACGCGGAATACGCGGCGGTTAAGGAAGATAAACTAGCGCTGAAGCCAGCCAACGTCTCGTTTGAAGAAGCAGCGGCAATCCCATTGGCGGGGCTCACCGCATGGCAGGTAATCGTAGACCGTTTAAAGGTGCAAAAGGGCGACAAAGTTTTAATTCAAGCCGGAGCCGGCGGCGTGGGTATTTTTGCGATCCAAATTGCTAAACATTTAGGTGCTTACGTGGCCACTACTGCCAGTGCTAAAAACGCGGAATTTTTGAAGGGCTTAGGGGCTGATGAAGTGATCGACTACCATGAACACAAGATCGAAGACGTCCTTCAAGATTACGACGCCGTTTTTGACACAATTAATGCTTCAGATGAAGGCTTAGCAATTTTGAAACCAACTGGTAAGTTAGTGACGATTGCCGGACATCCTACCCAACAGCAACAAGAAGCGCATCCTTCAGCAACGGCCTGGTGGCTCCAACCTAATGGCAAACAGTTAGCCGAATTAGGTGATTTAGTGGCAAAGGGCGAAGTTAAGGTGATCATTGATAGCACGTTCCCGCTTACGGAAGATGGTCTTCGAGCCGCACACGAACGTAGCCAAACGAACCATGCGCGGGGGAAGATTGTTATTAACGTGGGGTAAAAGCTTAACTACAACTATTTATTATTAATGAATTCGAAAAACTAGAATACTAATATCAAATCATTTTGCTTACTTTTTAGTATTTTTATAAATAAAATGGACCTATTTTTTCTAAAACTACCTAGGATTATTTTCTGCTTTTAGAGGTAGTATATGATTAAGACGAGTTGAGGGATTGTATGTGTTTTTTGAATTTCTAAGGTATATTCTCGTTAGTTCAGTTTTAAATAATAATTTATACTTAATGGGAAAATTGTTTTAAAGAGTTAGTAACAGAGTAATAAAATTATTCATTTTTGGTATTAAAGGAGAAGTACACGCGCGCCAATTAGATAACCTTATGAGGTAAGTAAGCAACATATATAACATTCTGAACACACTGTATAGTATTAGAATAAATACGAGTTAAAGTAATGACCAGAAAATTCGTACTTTGAACAATAAAAAAATTAACTACAATATTTTCCAAGGATTTATTTTTTTGATGTTTTAAAACAAAGGTATGTAATTATAGGTGCAACGTTAAGCACTTTAAGTAAATTAAATAAAAATTATAGCTTAACAGACTAGTTTACAGAATCGTTAACGTTATAGTTACGTTGAATTAGACGGAATGTGGTATTATTAATAGAACATCTATTTGAAAGGGTGGTTTGATAATGTTATCATCAGTCAAAATATCTAATTTCTACTCTATAAATGAACCAATTACTTTGCATTTAGACTTTCCAATAAATAGAGCTGAACGTTTACACGATAATACAATTTATACATATCATAATATTGAGGGAAGAAAGAGAGTTATATTAAACGGAGCATTTATATATGGATCAAATGCTTCCGGTAAATCTAACTTTCTTAAGGGCTTCCAGTTTATTCATGATTTGATAGCGTCTAACCAAGAATTTAAAACTGCCAGTAGTAGTCAGAGTAGTATAAATATTTATCCTTTCCTTTTATCAGAAAAAAAAATAGACCCTGCGGCCAATTTTGAAGTGAACTTCATTATACCTTTTAAATTTAAAGGGAAACTACGGAGTTCAAAAGTGAAATACGTTCTACAGTATGACGTTAGATCAAATATTGTACTTTCTGAAAGGTTAAGCTACCAAAAAGTACAAAAAACAAATTTATCTGCACAAATTAATTTATTTAAACGCGATAGTAGTGAAATCAATTTTGAAGAAAGTTCTAAAGAAATAGAAAATATACTAAAAAAAATTTCTCAAGAAAATATAAAATTCAACTCTTTATTCTTTTATTTATTGAATGATATTAATGCTGAATTTTATAAGACTGAAATTGATTCTTATGAGTATGCATTGATAGCTCAAGTTTATAATGAAATTGCAGATGGCTTCTCGTTAGTTAAAAATAGAGAAGGTGAGTCAGATGAATTTATAAAAAAAATACAGAAAGATTCAAAATTTAAAGAACGCATTTTAGAAACGCTAAATGATTTTGATTTTTCAATTTCTAATTTTAAGATACATGATTTAACTGGTGAATTTTTAAGTACCCTTGCGGCCAAAGAAGATGATTTCACATCAGATGAGGATGGTGAAGGGTTAGTTAATAGAACTAAACTGGTTGATATGTTAAAAAAACAAAAATTTTTAGTTGTTGAAACTTTGCATAAAGCAGGCACAAAGAAAGAATATTTTCCGTTAAAAGTTGAATCCAGCGGGACGAAACGCTTTATAGGCGAATCACTTAAATTATCGAACGCATTATTAAATAACCATTTATTTATAAAAGATGAATTTGACAGTAAATATCATTTAAAAATACAAGAAGCAATTTTAGAGAAGTTTAAACCAGAAAATAATAATGAATTTTCACAATTTATTATTACGACGCAAAATCCGTTGCTTCTAAATCCCAAGGATTGGGCCATGGAGCAGATTAACTTTGTTGAAAAAAGTAGAAAAAAGCAGGAATCTAACATGTACTCATTAAGTGACTTTAAAGGAATTACCTATAATAATCATAGTTGGATTAACCTTTATTTGGAAGGTAGATTCGGTGCGATACCCGAGGTGTTCTTTTAATGGCTAAAAGGTGTGTAAACCCTATTATACATATTTTCGTCCCAGAAGATTCTGCAAAAAGTTCGAAACGTAGAGGAGTGTCATGTGAGATAAACTATTTTGATTTTCTATTTAAGAGACGTTTAAGTATGGCTAACTGGCAATTAAAAATGTACACGTATAGGCAAAAAAGTGATTTTATTAAACAACTAAGGAACGAGAGAAAAAATAAAGATAGTCAAGATTTATTTTTCGTTATTTTGGATGCTGATCTCGGTGCTAATCCATCTCCAAAAGAAATTGTTATTAGGTCTAAACAAATATATGAAGAATATAAAAGAATGAAAGAAAAAAATAAAAAAGTCAAATTTATTCTGTCATCTCGTTGCTGGGAAGTGTGGATGTGTATGCATAAAGAAAGACCGTATATGAAACCCTTTTCCACACAGGAAGAATTAAATAAAGATGTGCATGAGACCTATCAAAAAGAAAAACAATGGTATAAAGAGAAGACAGATTTTTTATTTAAGTCGTGTAAACAAGCAAGTAGGAATAGTAAACTATCTCGTAATGCACAAAAACTAACGCTAATAGATTTCGAAAAAGTAGAAAGCATTCAAAACTTTTTTAAGAAATGTACACAACAAGCAACTTTTGTTGACATATTAGTTGATGAATTAAATGAAAAAATTGTATAAAAACGAATGGGCAAAAAAAACGATAATGCTATACAATAGGAATTTTAAGGGTTCTAAGTCAACAAGTGTTGATGAAGAAAATCAATTCATTTACGGATTGGTTTTCTTTTTTTAGTTTTAAATATAAATTCCATATATATATACAATCTCTCAAGTGCTGCCAATTTCTATATCCATAAGTTGTGCGTCGAATTTGTTTGATTTTACGAATAGTGCCTTCAATACGACAATTTGATAATGGTGAATATAGAGCATATACGATTGATTTAACGCGTGTTTTAAAAGTATTAAGTAGTGTACGAAGATATGGATTAGTAGTCTTGGCTCTAAGCAGCTGTAACAATTTTTCTTTATCTTGATGCCGAATGGCATCAGCGATGGATTGAACAGCAAAGTAGACTTCAGAAAAATCTGAATTAGTACTAATACCCTCGGAAACAACTTGCTCAGAAGTTAAACGATCTTTTAAATGTGATTTCCAAGTAGGATTTTTCGATTCTAGCTGATTGAATGGTTTTAAATATAAATGCCAATAGTATTTTAAAAGCCGATATTCTCTAGAGTTCCATTGGAATTGGCGCATAGTAGCGATTCTAACTTGAGTAGTTACACGATTTAACATTTGAATAAGATGGAATCGATCGGCAATAATTTGAGCATTAGAAAAAGTCGTTTAATAAAAATGTGATAACTAGAATTGAAGTCAAGAACAACTGATTTAACAGCCTTACGGCTGGATAAGCTATAGCATCGTTCGAAGTGATCAATGATATTTTTAGAAATACGATTTGGCAGTAAAGAAATAATATTCCCATTTTCGGCATTTATAGCCAAAAAACTCATTTGATGATTGGTAGTACGTACTTCGTCAAATGATAGATGTTCAGGTAAGGTTCCAAATGGATGAATAAACTCGTTATGAATCTTGGTAATTTGTCTATTAATTGTGTTGGGGGATAAATTTAGATCTTGAGCAATATTTTTTACAGAAGTGTCTTTAACTAACTTAGCAATAATAGTTATTCTTAAGCGTTTGGATATTTGGGCATGTTTATCTACTAACTTAGTTTGGGCAATAATAAAGTGATGGCAAGCACAACATAGAAAGCGTTGTTTGGCTAATTGAATAATAACGGGTTTATTGTTGAACGGAATATCGCGTATGTAGACTGTTTTAAGACCGTTTTTTACCATGCTGTGTTGATGGCAATAGCTACAGGTAGTTAACCGATAGGTTAACTTACCAATAATACGAAATATTTTAGATTCTTCCAGCACCTTTAAAATTTTAATATTGGAATCACTTTTAAGGACATTATCTTGTATAATGACAGTATGGGACGTATTATCATCTGCTTTCAATTAGGTTTTCGTCGACATGATTGTAGCACTAAGGATGAGGATATGTCCTTTTTTATTGTCCATCAACACTGGTTATTGTAGAGCCCGATAAATGTAAAACACCATAAGAAAGTTAGATATAAAATCTAGTTCCCTTAGGGTGTTTTACCTTATAATTTATAAGGTGATTTTTGTAGTATCTGAAAGAAAGGTATTAGTATTAAAATTTGTTGTAAATGAGTTCAACTTTATCAAAGTTTGTCTCACCAATTTTTGATTTTGAAAAAAGTCCTAATTGCACACCGGTAAAGCTGTAATTTGCTAATTCACTTGTAAAGTGATTAGTAGCAATGGTTACTTTTGTGAGAGTGTTCTTTTTGCCGGAAGTAATATCGTTAATTGAAAGAATATACTGATCTTGAGTTCCACATAATTTGAACTCAATTAATTCCGTCTTAGTAATTTTAACACTAGGTTTAGTAATCTCTATATCTAAAGACAGACCATTAATATTTGCTGAGCATAGTTTTTCATTTTTTGAGATATATGTTTTTAAAAAATGATGGTCGTCTTTGTAGATAATCATACCAAAATCGCCATTGCTTAGTTTTGTTAAGTCTAAAGTGGTTGTAAATATAACGTTAAATTCTGCTTGAGATACAGAGACAAAAGATATTGGTTCTGTAATAGGAGTTTGTATGGAAACATTATGATTTTGCAGTGTCAGAGACTTATTTTTGATAGAAAAATTTGTGGAAAGACCTAACGTCCGAATATTTTTTTCAGTAAATTGATTTTGTAATAATAACTCTGGTAATAGTTGCTTAGAGCTAATTAAATTTGTTTCTACATCAATAGTTGCGTAGGAAGAGTTATTCACTAATGGCCAAATTCCGTTCCAATTAACAGGTAATAGAATAGTCTCACGTCCGAGTAAAGTGAGATGATGAATTTGACGTGAGGCTAAAGCTACGCACCACCAATTTTTATTGACATCTTGAAAGAAATCTGCATGACCAACATTTTGCAAAATTCCACGCTTATTTCTATTTGTTAGAATTGGATTACTAGGACAACTTGTGTAAGGTCCTCCAATATTTTTTGAGCGTTGAATAGTGACCATATGTCCTTCACGAGTGCCATTTTCTGCTAATACTAAGTAAAAATAATTATGTGCAAAGTAAATATGTGGTGCCTCAACATCTTTACCACCACAACCATTACTAATTGTTTTAAAGGAGGATAAGACTTTACCATTAGTAGGATTGATCTCAAATAGAATAATCGACGAATAGTCTCTGTTTTTCGAAGATGTAGTTAAATGCATATAGCATTTATTCTCGTAAAAAGTAAGGGAAGGATCTATTCCATTTGGACAATCGATAAATACTGGTTCTGACCATTTTTGAGAAGGATCGTTTGTTTTAGTTATGAAGTTTCCTTGTGTAATATTGGTGCAAACTACATAAAAAGTACCTTGATAATAACGAATGGTAGGTGCAAATAAACCTTGAGAGTTTTTAACATTGTGAATATCTACTGATTGCTGATTTTCTAAAACATTACCGATGTGATCCCAATTAACAAGGTCTTTACTTCGGTAAATGGGGAGTCCAGGATAGAACTCAAAGCTTGATGTAACCAGGTAGTAAAAAGTTCCATCAAAACAAATACTGGGATCAGGATTAAAGCCACGGATAATGGGATTTGAATATTTCATGTGTTTTCCCCTTTTTAACTATTATTAACTCTTTGCATTTTTAAGTCTTCCTTTTCCAGTGACTTAAAGAATGGATACCAGGCAATAGGTTGTACAATTAAGCATAGAAAGAGCTGAAGAAGGATAATACTTATACTTCCCTGAATTGCGGCGTGAAATCCTAAGGGTAAACCAAAAACTGCCTGTGTTCCCATGAATCTGGAAACGATACCTACTTTAATTAGAAAATAAGAGAATATAAGTTCTAATGAGTTTAAGAATAGATGTGGAATTGCTAATTTAAAATTCATTACAATTGGAAGCCCGAAAATAGTGGGCTCGTTTACACCAAAAAGTGAAGGTATGATAGTAAGGCGACCTAGATTTCGATAACGCTTGCTTTTTGAAAAGTTCATTAAAATACATAATCCTATTTGACTGGCACTAAAAGTAACTGTATAGAAGAATACTAGTCCAATGATATTTGGTAAAGGTTGACCATGTTGGAATGCTGTAAGGTTTTCCATATCCATAGACATCCAAATTGGCTGAATAATAGGCATGAGTATATTTGTGCCGTGTAATCCAAAAAAACAAAGTAATTGTTGTAGAATGCTGACTAATATCATTGCACCAAGGCTACCACCAATATGCTTTAATGGAGTTTGGATAGCTTGGTAAATAAATTGATGCATACTGCCAACAGAGGTTAATGAAAAAAGCCAAGCGACAATGATAAAGAAGGTTCCAAGTACTATTGCAGGGATTAACGATTCAAATACTTGGCTAACCATAGGCGGTACGCCTGCAGGCATTTTGATGGTCCAACTATTTTGCTTGAATAAAACGTAGATTCTACCAATAAATAATCCAATAATTATTGCGGAAAAAACGCCTTGTGCACCAGTCCAAGTAGTAGTTAAGTAAATACTGCCATTTTTCAAGGTTCCCGTAGGAGTTACAAAAAAGAAACACATTAATCCAATGACACCTGCCATAGTTCCGTCATCGTCATTACCCATAAAAGTATGTACTAACGTCTTTGCCATTAAAAATACTATATAAAGAGCCATAGCGCCTATGGTAAATGTACTAGCAACATTTAGTATAGGTGAAAGATTAATATTTTTTACAAATGATTGAACTGAATCAATGGGAAAAACATTTAAAAGAATAGCCATTGATCCAATGAAAAGAGGCCCCATTAGAGCCACCATTGCGTTACTAAGTGTTTGCAAATAGTTGTTTTGACCAAGTTTATTTAAAAAAGGATCTAAGCGATTAAATAAATTCGATATGTTTGTCTTCATAAAGAAACACCCCATATATTTGAATTTCACTAGCTAATGATTAAAGTAATTTTAATGCAGTTTCTTATTTTATGTAACCGCTTTTTTTACGTTTGATCATGTACAATTTTACTTGATGGATTACTTATTTCTAAATTAGAATAAGTATAATAAATTTTTGTATTAAAGAGTTACTCTACATAAAGAGGTGAAAGAAAATTTTAAAACATGAATTTAATAATGAATTGGATAATTTACCTGTTCAAATGATTCCATATAAACGTTCCTGGAAGGGACGGTCGTACCCGTTACATTGGCATGAAAATTTAGAAATTGTTTATAATTTAGACTCAGATATTATCTATCACATTGATTCTAATTCTTTTTCAATAAAGCCCAACACACTTTTATTAATTAATTCGTATGTACCACATTCTTTAGAGGGAGTAACTAATGATGGCTTTTATACGTTAGGATTAGTTGATTATGAGTTTGTTAAGAAATGGACTAACGGTGATTACTATAATCGTTTTCTCTTTGATTCGTTAATTGGAAATAATAATTATCAGACTGACAAAAAGATGATTGATATAATGTTAAGGATGACGAATTTATATCATGATTTATCCGGACTTAATATTATCAAAATGAATGCGCTATCATTGGAGCTGTTAAGTGTTTTATGTGAAAAGTATATGGTTCCTGTTTCTGAAGTGGGTAACCGAGAATTTAATACTGAATTAACTAAATTTATTAAACAACATATTAGAGAAGAAATTACATTAAAAGATGTTGCAGAACAATTTTCATATAATTATGCATATACTTCTCGTTTAATTCATGAAAATATTGGGATATCGTTCAAAGATTACATTAATACTCTACGTGTGGACTTATCTTTGGTTAAACTATTGGAAAATAATGACTCCATTGAAAATATTGCTTTGAATGTGGGATTTAGTTCGGCAGATGCCTATTTACGAGCTTTTAAAAAGTACTATAAAATGGCCCCTACTGAATTTAGAAGCGAACATTTGCTTCACCCGAGTCAAGTGATTCGTAATTATTTATTGTGACTTCTTATGATAACAATTGAATAGAAAGTGTCCATTGGGCTGCTACATATAACTAATCATTCAGCATTTTTAGCTAAGTAATATAATGTTAGTATTTTTACTGGCATTAGGTAAATTAAGCAGGTTAATCTAAATAATATCAAACTCCTTTCGGCTAATGAACAAACCCTAATCAACAAGAATTAGCGATTTAAGAAAGAACTTGAGATTTTAAGACGGGCAACGGCGTTATTGGTGGAAAAGTAATGAGGCACATGTGTCAATATGCCACACAAAATTATTTCAATAATGATCAAACTTTAAATAAATCACGGCACACTGATCAGCACTAAAATAATTTTTAGGTGTTTTAAAAATTTAAAATTACTCATTTTTATCACAAATAGTCTTTGAATAAACAATGGCTTTTCGTCAACTATTGTTGGTGAATTAAATTTTGAAAGTCCTAATCACGGAGTGATTAGGGCTTTTTTAGTTATGTACGCGGAAAACGTAAAGTACTCTAATCCTAAACTAAAAAAACTTCGGTAGCCAAAACCAGCTCTTTTAATAGCTTTGATTTTATTATTTAATCCTTCTAAAGGTCCATTTAAATGTTGTGTACTGAAGGTGTTATGGATTTCATCATGATGTGTTTGAAGCATTTTAAGCGTACTAAGCATTTCTTCAGAACAACCTCCGTGTTCCAAAAGGATGCATTGTAATTGTTCCAATCTTTGTGTTTAAGTGCAGCCTGAAGTTTATTTAAGACATCGTAAGATTGCTTGGGGATGGGATCCAGATTTAACAACCGATCTACAATATCTTTGGCGGTGATCCAGTAAGGGAAATAGGTCCATTTACGGAATCGTTGAAAATCTAATTGTTTATGAGGCACCAGCAATAATTTCCAAATAGCGTTTAAGTGTTTTAAATTCACGAGAAGATGGGGCAAATTTTTTCATTATGCGAACTCTAGTCTTAATTAAACTCCCGATTAAGGGCGTTGACGATATGAAACTTATCTACGACGACAACTGCTTTTGGAAAGATAGTTCTCGTCAGCTTCAGGTAAGTATAGCTCATATCTGTGACAATAATTTTGACATTTTCTCTGGCTGCTTGGTCATAACGTTTAAAGTATTTTTCCAGCCGTTGGATAGTTCGAAATGGAAGAATATCAATTAATTTATGAGTTTTGGCGTCCATGAATTCGAAGCTCATAGCATCGGTAGCGGTTTTAGTGCTTTTGATTTCATCCATCAAAATTACTTCTGGAAGCCAGTGAAAGTTTGGTTTAAAATCGCGTTCAGCTTGTAATAGTTGGCGTCCAATAAAACAGTCAGATGTCGAGAGCTCATTAGCAATATGTTTTAAAGACACTGGTTCAGCAAGTTTTTCTAGGTAAGCTTTACGGGGTGGGTTAGAAATTGTGCAGTGTTTGGAAACTAGATTGGTTTGTACTAGAAAATTAGTTTGGCATTCTTTACAGCGAAAGTATCTCCGCTTTAACTTCAAGACGGTATCATTTCCAAGAGATTTAGCAAAGCGAACGGTGGTCAATCGCCACCCATACCTATAATCTGTCCATCATTCATAATGTCACATTTGGGACAAGCCATCGGCTTGTAGTCTAAAGTGTCTTCCAAGCGAATAACTCTATCATATTTTCGAACACCATTTTTAATTTTATATGATTATCATTTACACCTAACAAAAGCTTAGTAGTATCATTACACATAAGGACATTCGCTTCTTTCTGAGAATCTTCGTGGTGGTTGGTTTTTTTGAACGGACAGTGAGTGTCCGGTTTTTATATACCTAAGCATACAAAAAATCTGTCATCAGCAATAGATAACTCTATTACCAACAACAGATATTGTAGAACCGCATTTAAGCGTTCCTGTGTACCAGCTTTTTCTAACTTATGGAGTCGGCGGGTTTTGTACCCGACTGCTCACAAACGTTGATATACCAAAGTTTTACATAGCTAATTCAAAAATTGGCTAAGCTTTTGGCTATGTTTTATAAAAAAATATGCTTGCGAGGCCCCAATTTAATTGGGTCTAGAATTTTTGGTGTTGGAAAGTATTTCCATTCCAAAAGTACTAGGCCCTTTTTGATAACAAAAAAAGGCATCTAAGCCTCCCTAGTGCTATGCTTTAAACGACGAAACTCAAGATAAGCGGGGTAGTTATAAATTTCTCCGTTAAAAATTACTGCTTTTGATTTATCTTCATTGTAAATAGGTTGCATACCACTGTTGATATCAATGATACTCAATCGACGAAATCCTAGCGCCGTATCCTCATTAACTAATTCCCCCGAACTATTTGGACCACGATGTTTGATCGTATCCATCATAGCTTCTATAACTGGCTTTTTGTCAGCAATCTTCTTGTCTACGAAACCGACGATACCGCAAATATTAATTCTCCTTAAATTTCAAAACTTACGAATCTGGTTGCTGCACCATATCCAAATATTTGGAGCAACATTTTGTCGGGATTGATATTAATGAAATATCCAGCTAATTCGGAAATCTCATTATATCGGCGATCCCATTTTTTATTATAATCAGTCGTTAGGCCATGTTTTTTACCCATTAAGGCCGAACAATTTAATATTATATGATTAATCCCATTAACTTTGTAGTACTTTTCATAATGCATGTGTCCACAAATGTAATTCGATATGGTCGAAATACCGGTATCAGTAAAGTTATAGCGAACATTAACTCCAAAATCATCGGATAATTCATTTTTAAGTTGTCCAGAATCCTTATTATTAAAGCTAGTAAAAATCTTCTGAACTAAGTCACCGTTGAAGTTCAAAGCTGAACGACCACTTTGACTGATCAAATTAGCATGACCAAAAACTACGACATGCTTATCAATTGTCTTTTCTAAAATAGATATTAAATCTTCGATCTGTTGCTCGCGGATACCACGGACTTTTTTGAAGTCGTACTTCTTGGTCCCGCCATTTAGGATATAGGGAATATCGCTCGTATTCAAGAAAATTACTCGAATATCCCCTTTATCGATCCAAGCAACTTTGGAACCGAGACTCAAGCGTTTGATCTCAGGTTGTTCGAAATCATGTTTCGTTACCAAATTATAGTAGTCGTCACGTCTAAATGAGGCTGAAGTAATAAATTTGTGTTCATCATACTTATCATTTTCATCGTGATTACCTTCCAGCACATAAAAAGGACGCTGGCTATTTTGGTAATTTTCCATCGTGAATTGTAACAATCCTCGACTGATCTCTGGCTTATCACTACCGTCGATCAAATCGCCTAAATGAATATTGTAATCCACTGGCAATGAATCGCAAGCCTTATTGGCTTCAATAATATGCCTTACACCGTTGAGACCATAGTACGATGAACTGGAAACAGCTTTTTCATGAGTGTCCGTTAAAACCGATAAAGTCAAGCAATTTTGGCTAAAGTTAGGTTCAACGTTCTTTCTGAAAACTTGCTCGATATATTCTGTAAAAAACGGTCTCGGCTTTAATTTTCTCAAAAAGTTATCAGTTTGAACAGAGATAAATTCAGATAGTCTCGTTCTAAAAAATTTTTTAGTAAGAAATTTGATTTTCACGATTTTTATTCTCCTAATTGGTAGATTGTAAAATTAATCCGAACGCTGTTCGGACAAAAAGGATCAGCTTCCTTTAAAATGGTGTTTACCACAAACCCATCTTTTAGGAGCTGATCTTTTGTCTAGTATAACCTATTCCAAACGAATTAAAATCGAAACCTTTTGTGAACTAGGGCTGTCCAATATCCAAATGGGCGTTCGGCTGAACCGATCACCGTCAACAATTTTTTATGAATTATCTCGATGTCAACCTTATCAGGCTGAATTAGCATAAACAGATGCCGAATACAAGCGATCACGATGTGGTCGGAAAACTAAGCTGAGCGATGAGTTAAAGCAAAAAATTCTCAACCATTTACGTCTAAGCTGGTCACCAGGAATGATTGCTCACGAATTTAAACTAGCTATTAAATCTATTTATAATTGGCTAAATCAGGGGAGAATTGGTTTCTCCTTGAATGATCTACCTGAACATGGCGTACGCCAACGGCGTAACGTTGACCAACGATCCAAATATAATCAATCTTTGGGGCGATCAATTGAACAGCGTCCCATGATGATTAATCAACGTAATCGCATCGGCGATTTTGAACTAGATACAGTCGTTGGTCCTCGTGGGCATAGTAAGGCAGTTTTATTAACTTTAATCGATCGCAAATCACGGTTCCTTTGGGCATACCGGTTAAAAGATCGGACGACAGCGACTGTTAATGAAGCACTAACTAAGTTCCTAACCACTTTTAATGGTCCGGTGCACAGCTTTACTGTGGACCGTGGCACTGAGTTTAGTGGGCTAGTATCACTTAAATCACAATATGGTATTAAGACCTATTACTGCCATGCTTATACTCCAGCTGAACGTGGTAGTAATGAACGCTTTAATCGGAATTTACGTTATTTTTAACTTAAAGGGACTCGTTTTGAGCACATTAGTGCACAAGATTTAACGACGACGTTACTCCAAATTAACCAGCGACCGCTTAAAATACTCGACTGGCAAACACCGTATCAGGTTATGCTGACAAATTTGTCCAAAAATTCGGATTAAATTTGCAATCTACCGTTTAACTTCTGAACAAGTTGTTTCCGAGGGTATTAGTACTAATTCAGATTTTTCTGAAGTCTACTTTGCTGTTCAATCCATCGCTGATGCCATTCGGCATCAAGATAAAGAAAAATTGTTACAACTGCTTAGAACCAAGACCACTACTCCATATCTTCGTACACTACTTAATACTTTTAAAACACGCGTTAAATCAATCGTATATGCTCTATATTCACCATTATTAAATGGTCGTATTGAAGGCACTATTCGTAAAATTAAACAAATTCAACGCACGGCTTATGGATATAGAAATTGGCAGCACTTGAGAGATCGTATATATATTGAATTTATATTTAAAACTAAAAAAGAAAACCAATTCGTGAATGAATTGATTTTCTTCAATTGCCTTCAGCAACACTTGTTGACTTAGAGCCCTTAAAATTCAACATTAACGCACCAAATAGGGACCAGAGATTTTTAATCTCTAGCCCCTATTTTTTAGTGGATAATCGGATTAGGAGGATTACCACTTTTAAGGTACTTTAAATGGTTAGCAATAAAATAAGTTTTGAAAAAGCTAGTGGTTAAGTTGGTAACCAACCTGACTGAGCTTATCCGCGAACCTTCTCACCTTGGTTGCTAACCATTTCGTGATACTTCAGGTACACCTCGGCGTAAGGATTTTCACAATTCTCGTGCCAAGGCTTTACGTGTCCGCAGAAATGAATTAACTTAGGATCTTCACGTGTTTCTGCGTAAGGTTCCAACAATTCGGTCCGCGGTGGAAAAATGGTTTCCATTACAATGTTGGACTGGGCGTTCCATTGGGGATGCAAGTGTAGCCAATCGTTGTAAAGGATGGCGTTCAACGCGTCCTGATCGTGGAAACGTAATTTTTCGGGGTTTTGGTTGATGTAATCTAACACTTTTTGGGTGATTGACTTCGCCCGCCAACGGACAAGGTCAATTAACATCATTCCCGAATTAAAGTACTTTTCATTTTCCTTAGTGATTCCCATTTTTTCCAACCGGTCGTGGAATCCAGCATCCTCTACGGCAGCAATTACGTTGCCCTCTAAGTTGGTTTGCCATAATTCATGCAAACTTGTGTTGGCAATGATGTCGCAGTCGAGGTAGATTGCCCGGTTGATGGATGGCAACAATGCGGGAGCTAGGATGCGGTAGTAGGCCGTTTTGACGATTCGGTCGCTTTCTACCGCGTTAGCTAGTAATTCTTCGTTAACTTCTACAATTTTAATCGTCGCGTTGTCATACCGGGCAATGATGCTTCCCAATAACATCATGTCGCGATCAGTCAGGTGATCGGGTAACAAGAAGAAATTGTATTGGTGTTCTGGATCATTTTCTAAAATCGAAATATAAGATGTGGCAAGCGGTTGAATAAAGGCCGAGTTTGCCGCTGAGATAACGTTAATCACTCCACGATGCATTTCCAATTCACCAAGTTCTTCGTGATACTCATCTAAATAAGGATGGACGGTGAGGTCCTTCCACGGTTTTTCATGAGTAGTGAAATGAACAATGCTAGGTTCCTTAATGGCTTCGTCGATTAGTTCAGCGTACCCCTGGTTGATTGGCCGATGTTTTCTGAAAATAATCGAGTTTTGTAAATTCCATTTTGGATGAAGAAATTGAACTTCCCCAGCTAACACGGCGTTAAGCGCGTCTTGGTCGTGGAAAATAATTCGGTCGGCATGATTTCTAATAAATGCCAAAGTTTTTTCTGTGATTCGATGGGCGTTCCACCGGGCAACATCGATCACCATGATTCCGGAATTGAAATATAGATTACTTGCGGCAACCACGGGATCGACACCTAGGCGATGCAATGCAAAAGCCTGTCCCGTATCAATAACCGCACCCACGGTATTACCATTTAAATTACTTTCGGCAAGTTCGGTTAGGTCCTTTCGAATCAAAACGTCAACGTCTAAGTAAATTAGTCGATCAATCTGCCGTGAAGCTAGTAGCTTAGGGGCGATGATTCGAAAATATGCGGTTTTATTGATGTGTTGGTTCGTTGGGCAAAAATCAAAACGTTCGTCGTCAAGATTTAAATACTCAATGGTATGAAAATTATGCATCAATTTGTCTAACAGTGCCCGGGTTTGGTCACCAAGGTTGTTAGTTAAAACAATGAAATGGGCCCGGGTTGCTGAATTTAAGGTTTCTAAAGCAGTTTTAATGGTAATGCATAGTGGGTCAGCATAATTACGGTCCGCTGCCAATAAGATATTAATTTTTTTCAAATTCATACACCCCTTTTTTGATTTATATGCCCATTATATAAATTTATTCAAAATTAAGTAAAGTAATATGCAATAGTTTTGATAAGGAAATCAAAATATTTGCAAACGCTATTCTCCGTCTGTATAATAGTAAATTGTAAAATTAATCCGAACGCTGTTCGGACAAAAAAGATCAGCTTCCTTTAAAATGGTGTTTACCACAAACCCATCTTTTAGGAGCTGATCTTTTGTCTAGTATAACCTATTCCGAACGAATTAAAATCGAAACCTTTTGTGAACTAGGGCTGTCCAATATCCAAATGGGCGTTCGGCTGAACCGATCACCGTCAACAATTTTTTATGAATTATCTCGATGTCAACCTTATCAGGCTGAATTAGCATAAACAGATGCCGAATACAAGCGATCACGATGTGGTCGGAAAACTAAGCTGAGCGATGAGTTAAAGCAAAAAATTCTCAACCATTTACGTCTAAGCTGGTCACCAGGAATGATTGCTCACGAATTTAAACTAGCTACTAAATCTATTTATAATTGGCTAAATCAGGGGAGAATTGGTTTCTCCTTGAATGATCTACCTGAACATGGCGTACGCCAACGGCGTAACGTTGACCAACGATCCAAATATAATCAATCTTTGGGGCGATCAATTGAACAGCGTCCCATGATGATTAATCAACGTAAGCGCATCGGCGACTTTGAACTAGATACAGTCGTTGGTCCTCGTGGGCATAGTAAGGCAGTTTTATTAACTTTAATCGATCGCAAATCACGGTTCCTTTGGGCATACCGGTTAAAAGATCGGACGACAGCGACTGTTAATGAAGCACTAACTAAGTTCCTAACCACTTTTAATGGTCCGGTGCACAGCTTTACTGTGGACCGTGGCACTGAGTTTAGTGGGCTAGTATCACTTGAATCACAATATGGTATTAAGACCTATTACTGCCACGCTTATACTCCAGCTGAACGTGGTAGTAATGAACGCTTTAATCGGAATTTACGTTATTTTTATCCTAAAGGGACTCGTTTTGAGCACATTAGTGCTCAAGATTTAACGACGACGTTACTCCAAATTAACCAGCGACCGCTTAAAATACTCGACTGGCAAACACCGTATCAGGTTATGCTGACAAATTTGTCCAAAAATTCGAATTAAATTTGCAATCTACCGAAATACAAAATCGGGAGGTGAAACGACCGGACGATATCAAGCGATTCAGGAAATGATAGTCGAAGGCTACTCAGTTAGTGAATTAACCAAAGCAGCTGGAATAACAAGGCAGGCTTACTATAAATGGCTCAAACATAAGCCAAGTAAGCGCGAAATCGAAGAGTCAGAGATTTTTCAATTAATTAAGCAGTTAGAGAATGAGCATAAGCAAAGTGTTGGCTATGACAAGATGACTAGGTTAATCAATTTGAGCCAACAAATTTCTTACAATGTGAATAAGAAACGTATCATTCGAATAATGAAGGAACATGGAATCAAGGCTGACTATCGTCAGCCGACTCGCAAGCGTATCCAGACTCAGCAAGCTTATGAAGCTGAAAACATCCTCAAGCGACAATTCAATCAGACAGCAGCTAATCAAGTTTGGGTTACGGATACCACAGAAATAACATATGGAGTACGGCTTAATAAGGTTCGACTGCATGTGGTATTAGATCTATATGGCCAGTATCCAGTAAGTTGGTTAATTACACCTACTGAAACCGCGGAAGGGGCTATTAAAGCATTTGAAAGGGCACGAGTAAATGAAGGAGCATTAGCTCCGCTTATCCATACTGACCGTGGAGCAGCATATACCTCAAAAGCATTCAACCAGTATTTAGTGATTAACAATGCACAGCATAGCTACTCAGCTCCGGGAACACCGGCAGATAATGCGGTAATCGAGCACTGGTGGGCTGATTTCAAAGCAATTTGGATAGCTCATCTTCCTAAAGCTCAAACGTTGGTAGAACTAAAACAACAAGTCAAAGAAGGCATTACATATTTTACCGAGAAATTTATCTCAGCGAAAAGAAATGACTTTACCGCAGCAGAATATCGCTTTGGCAAGGCCAACTAATTTTTATTATTTAAAGTGCAAACTTGACAGGGTACAGTACCTGAAAATAATAAAGTGTTTTTTATATTTACCAATTTAGAACTAAAAGAATTACTTAATTGTTCAGAACACAAAGTAATTTCTATTAAAAAGCAATTAGAAGAATTTGGATTGTTACGACAAGAAAGTGTGGGGTTTGATCCAAAGCAAAAAAGAATTTGCCTAATCGGCTTTATTTAGGACAACTCCATCTTACAGCAACCGATGTTTATAAAATGCCTGATTTTTCTAATAAAACGGCTGAAACCCTTGGTACAAGCGGAACTGCAAATTCTGCAGTTAATCAAGAAGAATATAATAACTTAGATACTAATAGATACTATAAAGAGACTGCACAGCTAGATTTTTCCACTGCTAATTTTTCAAATGCTCAAATTGAAAAACAAAATCAAGACCTAGTACAACATGCAAAAGAATTTTTGACAGAAGAAGATAATAACCCTATTCCATTTGAACCAGAAACAATACGACTAATTAGTCTATGGGCAAATAATAATCCTAAAATCATTAAAAAAACTATTGGGATTATTCTAAATGCTAGACGAGATGTCCAAGATTTACACAAAGATCATCATCTATTTTTTATCTTAGATCATGAACCAGAATTACAAACCAAGATCACACAAACCTTGCGTCGGTATTTTAATGCTTTGCGAAGCGACGATAAACAGATTAAAAATTACGAGAACTATTTATATATCACTATGAAAAATATGTTTGAAAATTACGGTAGTTCTAAACTACAACGTGAATACAAGCTTGAACACTCAACAAACCAGATAGCGAAGAATAATTTATCAATGGACTTAGGGACGGAGTATCTGAATTAATTAGAAATGCAAAAAATGTAAATAGTCGTTAAAAGCTATAAAATGCCATATAAGCAATTTTATAGTTAAAACGACTAAAATTATCCGTTTAATCTATAAAAATGGCTGAAACACAAAAATAAACGCCTTAATTGGCTTTTCAATAGCACCAATATAAAATATAGAAAGGGATAAGAACGTAAAACATGAAATGAGATTCAAAGCGAGTTAGCAAAGCATGCTGAAAGTATTGGAGTGGATGCCCTTGCTGCAATCCCACCAATTTACTTTGGATTACCTGAACACGCAATTGAAGCATATTGGACAAGCATGATGGAAGTAACTAATTTAGATTTCATTATATATAATATTCCGCAAACAACCGGTTATGCACTATCAGAAAACTTATTTAAACGTATGATGGCAAAAGAACAAGTTATTGGGGTTAAGAATTCATCCATGCCAGTAATGGATATCAATATGTGGAAATTACGTGCTGGTAAAGATAATATTGTTTTCAATGGGCCAGATGAACAATTTGTAGGTGGACGCGTAATGGGGGCCAATGCAGGTATAGGTGGAACTTATGGTGTTTATCCAGAATTGTTAATGGAAGCGGATCGGTGCGTTCGTGAGGATGACCTTGAAAAAGCTCTTCAAATTCAACTTAAAATTAATGATTTAATTTCAGAATTGACATCATTTAAAGGTAATTTATATGATGTGATGAAGTTAATCTTAGCTAAACGTGGGGTAAGTGTAGGACGAGCACGTAATCCTTTACCACATGTAGAAGATGATGAAATGGATCATGTTGAGGTAGTACGGCAACATATTGATGATGCAATTGCTGAATTTACTAAATAATAAAAAAACGCCGAGTCTCCTTAAAAGAGGCTCAGCGTTTTTTTAAATCTGTGACCAGACGTCCGCTCCCAAAGTAGGGAAGAGAGGTACGATGCGGCCTAGTTGTTCAGCTGTATATTGAAACTCAATTGCTGGTAATAAAACGTTAATTGCATCGGCAGCATGTTCACTAACTTCAGCTGCTCCTACAAGATGATGGTCTTGATCGTAAATCAAGGTGTTATCACCAATTGTTTCCTTATCAACTTGGCGGAACCATCCGTCAGGAAGATGATTAGTTTTAATGGTGTAATCAGGATTTTGCTGAGCTTCTTCGACGCTAATACCAACCTGTGCGATTTGTGGTGAGGTAAAGACAATGGTTGGGATGGGCGGATAGTTGATTGCGTCAGTAGTCTTTCCTGTGAAAAGTTGGGTTAAATAACTAGATTCAAAGATCGCAGTCGGGGTGAGCTTAGGCTGTTCTTTATCAAGCACATCACCAGAAGCATAGATGTTATCAATGTTAGTTTGAAGATGATCGTTAACTTCGATCCCGTTAGCATTGTAACTAACGCCTACTTCGTCTAATCCGATGTTTTCGATGTTAGGAATTCGTCCGGTAGCATCCAAAATCCAGTCGGTGGTGAGGGTTTCGTGATCGTTATAAGACACGGTAAAATGAGAACCGTCTTCCTCAAAACGATCCACCTGAGCGTTGTAAATGAACTTCACCCCTCGTTTTTCGAGGTCGGCAATGACTTGTTTTACGTAATCTTGATTAAATTTGCGCAACGCCCGATTATGGCGTAAAAGTACAGTGACGTTCGCGCCGGCAGCATTGGCAATCGTGGCAAATTCCATGCCGATATAGCCCGCGCCAATAATTACGATATTTTCAGGAAGCTGTTTGAGGCTCATAAAATCGGTACTGTCATGCGTAAGTTCTGAGCCCATAACATCTAGATGGTGGGGACGTAGCCCCGTTGCAATCACGATTTTGTCAGCGGTGTAGCGCTGTTGATCCACTTCGATGGTGTGAGCATCAACAAATTTTCCACGACCGTGAATAATTTCGATGTCAACAGAGTCGAGTAAACCAGTAATCATGTCCGGCAAGCCGTCGATGACTTCGTGTTCATGTTCTACATTGGCAGTCCAATCCAGCTTTAAGTCACCATTTACAATGCCATCAAGGCGTTCTTGGTGGCGTAAAAGTTGAACCGGGTTGTCCAGCGTAATTTTCGCGTTGCATCCACGGTTTGGACAAGTTCCCCCGATTTTGTCCGCTTCGATAATGGCGACTTTTTTACCACTATTAGCTAGTGGAACCGCCCCGTCGAAGGCACCATGCCCCGCGCCTAAGTACAAAACATCAAATTGATAACTTTCAGTCATTTAATTACCTCCATCCTAAATTTAGGTGAATAAACAATTACCATTGTTGGCACGAGCATAGCAGAAGATAGGTGCGAGTTGCAAGCGATTGCAACTGAAGAGAACAAAAAGCCATCCTTAACTTTAAATAAGGATTGCTAAAAAATATCTTACTAACGTTTTAATGATTTAATCGATAGCATTGAAATACCACCAATCAAGGAAAAAATAAATGAAACAATAAAAATTCCAGAATAACCAAAAAGACTTATGACGGCAGCGGCTAAAACGGGTGCGATAGCTTGTGTAATTGTATTACCTAAGTTGTAAACACCTAAGAAAAATGCAACACGATTTTGATCGGGGATAACTTTTAAGTTTAATAAATTATCAAGTGCGTTCCATAAGCCCATTCCTAAACCGGCAGCTAAGGCGTAAAGAATAATACCAGTATTATTTCTTAAGAAGAACAGGGAGAGACCTGCAATTGCTAATAAGATAGTTGAGAGACCTACTGGTAATTTCAGTATTTTAAATTTATTAGATAGTGGCCCAGCGACTAATCCCATCAAAATGCCAAAAATAAGCATAATCATGTTAACAAGTTGGATAGAAGATTGAGTTTGATTACCACGATGAAGAAAGTCGGTCATTATATATAAAATGTATCCTGTAATTGCAAAGTTTCCAACTCCCTGAAACATTTTTCCTATAAGAGCTAGGTAGTAGTCGCGCCAATTTGCCAAGAAGGAAAAATTAACTTTACATTTTTTAAAGAAAACTTTTCTTTCTTTTTAGTTGAGGTTTCATCTAAATTAGAAGGCTCATGGACAATCAAAGTTGTAATTAATACGCCAGCAAATGTGAATATACCAAAGACTATAAATCCTAGTCGAACCTGGCTAAGGAACAAAGCACCGATAACGTTAAATCCGTTATTACCTAAAGCCAGGCCTAGACCACCATAAGCAGAAGAAGCAGTCCCCTTTCCATCTTCAGGTGCAAAGGATAATCCAGATTTGAAAAAGCCAAGAGCTAAAAAAGCTCAACAAACTTTACAACAATAATCGTAAAAAGCGCCTAGAAATAGGCGTTTTTTCATGTTTTGACGTTTGAGAAACGCATTCTAAGTCCAGTTTTTATTAATAAATGGGTTAATGTCCGCTAAATGAATATATAAACTACGTCATAACTTAACAATTGTGTCGCTTTTTTGTGCCTTATAATTAAAGGTGTTAAAATACGTCATAACTTACCACCATAAAGCAGTCCAATTAATTTATCGACTTCTAAGTAAAATACCAGGAGTTTTGCTATGAGTTAACTATGATCCTAGGTGGTTACCAAAACATTCCTTAAATTAGGGTCTATAATTATAAATTAGATAATACATTAGAAGCTGGGGACAAGATTGTCTAGATAATGTGTGAGATAAAATTTTTGGCAGGTTATCATACATAAGACAAAATGTTTTTAAAACTGATAACGTATTTATTTCACAATAATTACGCATTTATTTTTGAGAAAAATATAAAGCAGGAGGATTACAATGCTGAAAACTTATTCTTTAACAAAAGATACATTATTAGTTTCGTCAGAATCAAATATCAAAAATTCTTCCGTTGTTTATGTTTATGGTGACGAACGAGAATATATCGAATCTTTTGAACATAAATATGACCTTGAAATAGGCAATATACTAACGTTTGATGATCAAGTTGCATATGACACGATGATAGATCGGAACGATGAAAAAAGTTTGCTCGTAAGTTTTTTGTTTCCCGAGGTACATGAAGGTGGGCATCTACATAATCTGACGACATCTATTGTTTTCTTGGTATTTAAAAATAAGTTGATAATTTTTACAAAACAAAAATTAAAATTCATTCCCGAACTCTTATCCAATATGGTTTTACGTGATGTCAATAATTTCATAGAGGAAGTACTTTTAAAGATCATACAAAAAGATTTCCATGTGATGCTTAACCATCTTCGTGGAGTCAAGGAAAAAATTGATGATTTAGACTCAGAAATATCAACGTCCGGTTCACTCAGACCAACGTTTGGTGATTTATTGACTCTTCAAAAATACATGATAGCTTTGTCAACAACCTACGGCGCTAATCACAAAGCGCTGGATTTCATTAAAAAAAAATCCACAACTATTAATGATATTGATTTTACCACCAAAAAAATAATTGGTGGGATATACGATACAAGCGACACAATGGATAGAATTATTTTAGGTTATAGCCAATATTTGGATGATTTGGAAGATATGATAACCAATATGATTTCGTATCAGCTTAACATGATTATGAAAACTCTAACAGAGATATCAATCGTTTTGACTATTCCAGCGATTATTTTTGGCTTTTGGGGAATCAATGTCCATGTCCCGTTTGAAAAATCTTCTTATGGTGTTTTTGCTGTGCTGATTATCTCTGTTGTACTAAGCCTAATTTGCTGGTTTTGGTTGCGACGCAAAAAATATTTGTAAAGTATTTGTGATACCCTAATATGATTTAAAGCAGAAGTGCTTTGTTGACTTTTTAAAAGGCTGATTCCTTTCAATAATTTAATAGCTTCAGCGGCTTCCTTCACAGTATGAGAGTTAGAATATTCAAAGATAGCCATATTCCAGCTATCTTCTTTTCTTTTGGGTATACCCTCCTTATAGTTGGGATTGTGTTGCCTTGCAAATATTTTACCGGCTTGCATACGCTCGATAATCATATCACGCTCCACCTCCGCGACCGATAGCAAAGTTCTGACAATCATACGCTCAATTGGGGTGTTATCTATCGTTCCTAAATTTAAAACCTTAATCATTATTTTTTCTTTCAATAAGTCATCAATTAAGTTCAATGCTTCTCTAGTACTACGAGCAAAACGATCTAACTTTATGACGATCAATGTGTCATTGGGTTCAATCAGATGGACCAGTCTTTCAAATTGCGGTTGCCTGGTGTTACATTTCAGAGGAAAAGTATAGTTTGCGAGAGTCAATGAACCTTACGCTGGGTTCAGAAGGATTACCTGTGGCACAAGCAGGAGGACAAAAGAAGAAGCAAGATGAAAATTCTGGTGACATTATAATAGAATACAAGGATCATACTTTATTTCTTGAAGTAACACTGATGGATAAGAATGCCATTAAACGTGGGGCGTGGGAACCAGTACTTAGGCATACCGTCAATCTTTCTGCTAGTCGCACTGTTCCGGTTCAAACATATTTCATTACTGACGCTGTTGATAAGAACACCAAAAATATTTGGCGTTCTGTGGCTGCAACCGATTTAGAGGAAACCGCTGTCCAACATCGCTCTGTTCGTGCAACCATATATCCTCTGACAATTGATACGTTGATTAAATGGTTACATGATAAAGGTGTAAACGAAAAGGTTATTTGGGATGCCGTAGATACTTCATATAAACCAATAATCGAAACTGATTTCGACGCTGATTGGAAGGCTGACATATTAGCCTCGATATCATCGAATAACTAAATACAGAAAAATACAACAAATATTATCAGACTAGGGACTATACTGGTAGCGTCAAGAATCTTGTGTAAATGAAATGCCTTCGTACATATAATATGTATCTAGCTTAAATAAATGATGCTTCCAAGGTGTCCTGGAGTCCTTTGAACCCTCGGTGGATCCGCTTCAGAGACTTCTCGTTATAGACATTAAACTGAAAAACCAGTAAGCGATCCAGTGAATCTTCCGTTGGAAATTGTTCTTTGTGGTGGGTGGTGCGCTTGAGATGCTTATTAAAGTTCTCAATCAGGTTAGCGGAGTATAGTGATTGCCGGATAGCTGGTAGAAAGTCCATGAAAGTGAGTAAATTCGGCATTTTAAGCAGATCTTTGATTAATTTGGGATAGGTCTGATGCCAGTTGTTGGCGAACTCATTCAGTTTCAGTTCGGCTGCTTTACGGTTGGCGGCCCGGTGAACTTGTTTAAAGTCACTGATCACGGCCTTGCGGTCTTTTACGCGAACTTTGTTCATCAGATTCCGCCCAACATGAACCAGGCAACGTTGTCGTTTGGCTTTAGGGAAATGCCGATTCAAGCCTTCATCCAAACCAACTAACCCATCGGCCACAAACAACAGCACATCTTTAACGCCCTGCTTGATCAAGGTTCCCAGCAGTTCAGTCCAGATGCCAGTCGATACCGTTGGCGCCACTTGGTAGTTCAGCACTTCTTTCGTACCATCTGGACGAATGCCAATCGCAAGATGAACGGCTTCTTTTTGAACGGTATCCCGCTTTAATGGCAAGTAAGTGGCATCTAAGAAGATGGCCGCATATTGTGAAGCCAGTCGACGTTGCTGGAAAGCTTGAACCTGTTCATTGACGGCTTTAGTCATGTTGGAAACCGTGGCTTTGGAGTAGTGAACACCGTACATTTTCTCAATGAGTTCGGCAATTTCAGCAGTGGTAATTCCCTTGGCATACAACTGAATGACCGTTGTTTCTAAATTATCACTATGCCGACCGTAGGCTGGCAAGGTATGATTTTCAAACCGGCCATTGCGATCTCGAGGAATGGTTAAGTTAAGTTGGCCGTACTTCGTATCAAACGAGTGCTCATAACTGCCGTTGCGGTTATTACCAGTGTTAATCCCAGCGTATGAGTAGGGTTCGTAACCTCAAAACTCTGCCAATTCGGTTTGAAGCAGCTGGTTAATCGCAATTTCGAGGTGGTGACGAAAAACTTCGTCCAAATCTTGCTTTTGGGCTAGTGCAGCGATAATTTCTGTGGTAAGTTCATTCATGGGGAATGCCTCCTGTGATGTTTTCTGTGATTACTAAATATCATAAGGAAAGGCATTCCCTATTTCTATACAATTCAGAAATCTTTTATGTATTTACACAAGATATTTTACGCTCTCCTATGTGTCTTATATGGCTACTGTATGAGTGGTTACTATATATGTGTCTATGCTTGTGTGTGGTGTCGTACGTGTGTGTCTTGTGTCATGTACTTGTGGTCTATAGTCTTAGTGTTCTTGAGTGGCTCGGCTGTCTGTCCTATGCTGTCGCTGGTGGCTCCGTCATTGCTTGTGGTTTGCCTTGGTGTCTATACCTAGTTACTTATGTGCTCACCTTATAGTTGGTATGTTGTGTTGCTGATATACATGATATGTATATAGATGATGCGTTTATGCTTGTGCCTAGTTGCTCGCTTGTGGTGGGAGGTCAAGACTTTTGCAATCTCAAAATTAAAATAAAAAACGAAATAAAAAATATATGTGGCTCTAGCTGATCGCTAGGACTTTTTTATGCATATATTGAATGTTTATACACAATAATGAATATCTATATAGTTGGATAGGTGTAGGAAGATTGAGGCAACTAAAACATAGAAATATGATTTTTTAAAAATTAATATCGATGGAAATGCCTATTTAATAGGGCGGGGGGTGATTTAGAAAAAAGATGAAAATTCTGTTAATGCCTCGCAACCTCAAATATATACACAAGGTACCACATCGACTTTTCTTGTTAAAAATATTTTCCACGGTTAAGTATATTGTTCTGCCAAAAGTGGCAAAAACCTGACTCGGCAATTTACCGAATTAGGCTGTATGTATGGTGGTTAAAAATCTGCCACCATTAGCAATTAATTATTTAATTTTCTGGATTGCTCTTTTGTCATTCCATACTTTTTTGAAAAATCCTTGCTTGTAATAGTTCTATCGCTTCTATCTTTCGGTAATTGTTGCTTTAATTCATTTGATAAATTATTGTATATACTTTGGTTCTTACCTTTACCAGTCTTATTTTTACCGCCTAAAGAGTTACCAACTTGTTTAGATTTATTAGTAATATTCGTAGCCCAATCCAAATACAGTGGAATATCTAATTTATCTTTTTTAATTTTCTTCTTCAATTCAATTGCAAAAGTTGATTTACTCCAAACACCTTTTTTAATATTCCACTTATTCATAATTTCCTTATAGTCACTATATGGATTAATGTTAGGGTCTCCAAAATATTCTTTTGTTACATTCTTCACAACTTCTTCCAGTGCTCTATTATTATTATCTAATTCTAATTGTTCCCATGCATCTCTACGAGGCGTACTTAATAATTGGTCAAAATAACTTAATTTTCCTATATACATCCAATCTTTCTTGCCTCTGGTTAATCCAGTATGAAGGTTATTAATTGTATAAAAATCATGACTTTGGGGGGGAATTGGTCGGTTTCCCATATAGAAACATACTTTATCAAATTCCATACCTTGTATGTTATCTGTTACACTTCCACACATGAAATTCCAATAGTCAGGATCAACTGATTCTTTATCAATAGTTGGAATATCTGGGATAGTATTTTTCAATCTTTCTAAATATTTATTAAAGGGATTGAGATAGATTTCAGAGTCTTTCTTTTTTGGTGAGACAAAGGGAAAGTCTTCAATTGGAATTATATTTCCATCTTCTAACTTATCGTTGGCTTCTCTGATTCTTTTGTAATCAGGGCTTATTATCATCCACCCATCATTAAAACATTGCTTTAGGTGCATTTGATAATTATGGTTAAATGAATGTTCACTTCTTAATTCCTGATAAAATTCTTCATTAAAATCTTTAGCATTCCAACTAGTAACGGCATCCATTCTATAGTTTTTTCTCAATACTCTAACCTGAATGCTATCAATATAAATTTTCCAGTCATCAACTACATCAAGAAATGTACCATCTTTTATATTCTTATATAGTTGTTTCATTAGACCATTAAAATTCTTGTCATCATTATCATCAAATATTTGTTTATTGTGTTCATTTTTCATCCAGAGTGCATCCAAAGCACCTGATTTATTGATTGCTGGTTGCTGGTGGCTATCTCCATAGCAATAAATATTTACATCTTGTCCTGATTCTTTTTGGTTATTAACATGCATTAGTAAGGATTCAAAGGTAATGCTCGCCATCTTCCCAAATTCATCAATAATTATATTACTTGCTTTATTAGTGCTATAACTACCAAAGTTAACCCTTACCTTTAATAACTTATTTACACGTTTAATACTACCTTGCAATCTGCTACTGGCTGTTTTGTTAGGTGTAGTCAGAAATACATCATTATCATCAATATTTCTTAGTACATCATTTATTGCCGTTGTTTTTCCAGTTCCTGCGTTGCCTACGCATAAGAACATCTTCACGGTTCCATTGCTCATACACACACCTCTATTTTGTTTTTTTCGTTAAAATTTGCTAGATACCTTATATAAGACCTGTACCATTTTTTAATTAATTTAAGTCAATTTATCTATATTAAATATATATAATTGCTTCACGGTAATTTAGTCGTTTCTTATATATAAAGTGATTGACTATTTTACCGTCAAGGATTTATAGTCATGGGGCACAATTCCAGAATGGAATTTGAAGAATCTTTTCATTTTGTGGGTTTCAAAATGAAAAGTCCAAGACAACTAGTAGCTAACTTAATAATTACTAGAATAATTAACATGTAATCCTAATTTGGGACTACATCATTATCATTAATTAATACCGTAGTGATTCACGACTCTAATATATAACTACTATTAGTTATGTTATCCACATGCAAAGCCCACATATGAATAACTCCTGAAGCTATCTAATTATTATGTCTATGCCGTACGATATTTTAAATAGTTATTAATCATGTTAAATGTTTTGCCTTCTGAGATAGGTTTACAACTACGTGAAGGTCTCAAAAGTCCTGTCTTAGTCGGGTTTAACAACTCTGGCTTTAGGGGGATGGTGTGATTAACTTGCTTAATACGGGCATCAAACTCTATCCAATCATATTTTTTTAACATTCCGATGTTATCCCGCATATCCTTAGTGTAAGTTAGATGTGCAAAATCAAAATGATGTTTAGAACCACTTACATTTCTGAGATAGATTACAGGTCTTTGCTTAGTGTCGTTAGCATTTGTGTATATATTAAAACCTATGACTGCTCCCGTGAAGTGTTCTCGTTCGTTATTCATAGTAATTCCTCCAATTACTTAGCATTTTGATAGCTTTAAAATTCAAAAATGCCGTCATATCAACGTTTGTAGGGTGTTTATTTGGTATAAAATATTCATTTTATTTAGTTCAGTGATTCTGTGTACAATAAGCCTCGCAAGCGTATTTTTTTATTTAAATCTGGTTATTTTTTAAATATTCGTCAATTGTTAGGCGGTCGAAGCGGAGTACACCTCCAATTAGAACGGAAGGCAGTCCCTCGGCAATAGCTTTCTGGAGAGTTCTATAGCAGACCCCCATATATTTACATGCCTCTTTCTTGTTCATATATCGAGGGGTAGGGTTGAACATGATGGCTAGTTGTTTCATCAGTTCCTTATTTTCAGTTATCTGAGTTAATTCCATATGTGTATATCCTCCAATTATTTTTTAAGCCATCTAAATATATGGCTATGTATGATTGCTCCCCCTCACACTTCTTAATATGTATAAAAATGAGGGATTTTGCCAAGTTTTTAAAATTAATTATCAATTCTATGCAATTCGATGGAATTAAAACATAAATGGTCTTGTACATAGTTAATATGTATAAGACACTTAAATCTCACAAACAAATTACAGAATAATTTTTAATTTTTTTCCTTACACTCCTAATATGGGGTGAAAATAATGGTTTTTACTAAAAAAATATCAATTTAATGCAATTTCATTTAATCTCTTACATAGATAACATAGTGAAAAACTGGTCGGTTCGAGTAAAAAAATTAAAAAAAATATCCCCATGTCTATATATGTATAAAAAAAACGAGAAAATGCCAAGAAAATACAAAAAATATCAATCAGATACATTTCTATGCCTCTGCAGATAATATGTATAAAAAAGAAATCTCACAAACAAATTGTGAAATCTCTTAAATTTATGTTTTGAGTTGCCTAAATAAAGATTTAAATGTAACATGTAGCTGTTGCGGGTCTGGCTCTGCAACACGGGAGGTCATCCCAATATTTTCAAAAAATGTGAGCCTCGCAAGCAACACAGGAGCGAAAATAAAAATGGCAAAAATTAAAAAATACACAACAAAAACAGGAAAAATTAGATATGAATTTCAAGTATATGCAGGGGTTGATCCTCTAACGGGACACCAAAAGACCACGAGAAGACGTGGCTTTAAGACGAGGAAAGAGGCCTCCATCGTATTGAGTAGATTAGAATTGGAAATCGAAAAAAGAGGACTACAGGAGGATGAGAGACGCTTTTTCAGGGATGTTTGCACAGAATGGATGGAACAGTACCGCTTAACCGTACGTGAGTCAACGCTAGAGAAGACCCAACGGATTATTAATATTCATGTACTGCCTGCTTTTGGCGACATGCTTATTGACCAAATCACACCCAATGAATGCCAGAAGGTTGTTAACAGGTGGTTTCTGCAAGCAAAGTCTTATAAAAAATGGCTAAATTACGCCTCTATGGTTTTTGATTACGCTCTTAGAGCTGAATATGTGAGTCGAAATCCTTGCACGCTGGTAACAATGCCACGAGTACAGGAACAGGCAGGAGAGAAGCTAGAAAACTTTTGGACTAGAGACGAACTGAATACCTTTTTCGACTATATGACCCCCAAAAGGGACGTAGAACAATTCACCATGTTCAGATTATTGGCTTATTCAGGTATCAGGAAAGGGGAATTACTGGCGCTAACGTGGAAGGATATCGGCTTTGAAGGCAACACGTTACGGGTTAACAAGACTCTTACGCAAGGGTTAGGTGGTAAGTTAATCGTGCAACCCCCAAAGAGTAGGGCTGGACGCCGTACAATCGACTTGGATGACAGTACCATGCGATACCTCAGGCAATGGAAGGGTATTCAACGTGAGACTTTTCTGGGGATGGGGTTCAATACTAACAATACTAGTCAGTTGGTATTCGCAAGCAATAGAAATCATTTTCGCTCCATGAATACCCCCACCAAATGGCTTAATAAAGCTATTAAAGCCACGGGACTCAAGCACATCTCAATTCACGGGTTTAGGCACACACACGCCTCACTACTGTATCAGTCTGGAGTAGGTCTTAAGGAGACTCAACAGAGATTGGGACACTCAAGAGCAGACAGTAGCGTTACGCTCGACGTGTACACTCATACGACAGAACAACAGAATGTAGCAGCTTTGCAGAGATTTGAAGATTACGTTGAGGCCAAATAACTAAAATTGGCTAAGCTTTATAGAATTTTTTGTAAAAAATAAGTGCTTTAAACCTTGCCATAATAGGAATAAGTACCAAAAAAATTGGCTAAGCTTTTGGCTAAGTTTTAGGTCAATTCTGTGCAATTTTAAGCAAAACATGAATATTTAGAAGTACAAAAAAATCCCGTCATATCAACGTTTTAACGCTGTATACAACGGGAAGGAATAGCAAAAATGGAGTCGGCGGGAGTCGAACCCGCGTCCAAGCATGTCGCCACTGTAACCTCTACATTCATATCCATACTATTTAAATTCGCGAATTAAGCTGCCGTATGTCAGGGCCTCATTAAAACGCTAGTCTGTAAATCCTCTTCTTAAGCATCCAGACCAATCCTTAAGCGCAAGTCCACTCTTTTTGAGACCCGTTACTAGCCCGTGGACGAGACTAGGCGGATCACGCTAAGCTACTGTTTAGGCAGCTAAAGCGTAAGAATTGTTATTATTTTTTGCAGTTATAATTAAACTGAACGTTTTTACGTAGACGTAACCTACGAAATGCAGTTACAGTTCGACCCATACCTGTCGAATCCATAACGACCCCGAAATCATGTTACATAAATATTATAACATACGTTCTATTTTACCGACGTTTCTTGTCATTTTCAATCGGAATGGGGCGGTAAGCCAATTGTTGGCCCTGCAAGTTGCGTAAAAGGCGTTCAACTAATTCTGAATTTTGTAAATTCTTCAATAGATAACCTAAAAGATTGTTTTGTGTTGGTTTCATAAAAACTCCCTCCCGTCTGCCATTATCATATTACATTCCCCAAAAAAATCAAACTTCTTTGCCTATTGCTTAACCAATCCTTAAATGTAACAATTATTCTAGAAGATGAAAGGAAGGGACGCCATGAGTCAAATTGAAGAACTGCATCGGGTGCAGTTGCAGATGTTGCAAGTGGTTACGGCCATTTGCGATAAGTATGATATTGAATATATGTTAATTGGCGGTACGTTGCTGGGCGCAATTCGACACGATGGATTTATTCCGTGGGACGACGATGTCGACTTGGGGATGACCCGGGAAAATTATGATAAATTTGCAACCGTGGCGCCGGTTGAGTTCCAACATACCCATTACTTTATGCAAACTGCGGATACGGATCCTAATTTTGCGTTTAGTTATATGAAGATTTTAGATACCAATACTTATATTGAAGAAAAAAATAACGTCAACGACGCGCGGAAGGGAATCTTTATCGATATTTTTCCGTTTGATAAGGTTCCTCGCCAACCTGAAATTCGCCAAGCGGTTTATAACCGGTTCAAGATCGCGGATACGGCAATTCTACTTCGCCTAGGGTACAACGTCATTAAGACGCCGTTTCGTAAGGATCCTAAGGACAAGAGTTTGGACCTCTTCATGAGCGTCGCAAAGTTAAAGGAACGCCGGGAAAACATCATGCGGTTGTATAATCACGAACCGTTTCACCATTATAAGAACTACGCTTCCCAATACGCCTACGATAAAGAGGTTTTGAGCCAGCGGGAACTCACCGAGTTAACCAAGCATAAGTTTGAAAATCTTGAGGTTGCCATCCCCAAGCATTATGATAAAATTTTAACCCGGATGTACGGGGACTACATGGAGTTGCCTCCAGAAAAAAATCGCGTGGCAAAGCACATCGACGTTGTGATCATCGATGGCAAGCACGTGGAATAGGGATGAAAAGAGCAATTGAAAAAGTTGAAAGAACGAATGGATGCGTTTAGTGATGCGGTAATCGCCATTATCATCACCATCATGGTGTTGGAGCTGCCGTTACCCCAACACGATGCGTTAAGTGAGTATTTACAATTTGGGAAAAGCATTGGTATTTTCTTTATTAGTTTTTGTTTCGTAGCCAATATTTGGTACCAACACGCGATGTTGTTCAAGGACAGTGACACCATGAACGATCGCGTTTTCGTTAAGGAATTTACCTTTTTGGCGTTCTTAAGCCTGACGCCAATTTTTACCAAAGTTATTATTTATGACACTAATCGGACTACCGTAATGGCGTACGGTGTGTTGACCATGATCGTCAGCATCCTGTTTATGTGGCTCAGCTATGAAGTTATCAAACAAAAGTACACTAGCCACCACGAAATGAGACGGATATTCCATAAAATTTACGATAACCACAACAACTTCCTCGGCTTTGCGAGCGTGCTAATCTTAGTGTTAGCCTATTTTTATCCGAAGTGGGCCGTGGTTATCTACTTGGCAATTCCGGTCTTTTCGTTTGTGGTGACCCGGCACGATTATACGGACTTCCAAGACGTTACGGAACTCCCGGAAGCTGAACAGGATCAGTTCTTGAGTGCGAATAACGTTGATTTACATGAGTTAAGGAAGAAACAACGCGAAATCATGAAGAAATATCGGGGGCGGGGACGCAAACGCAACGATCCAGAGATGCAGGCTGAGTTGCGCAAGCTGTTTCAAAGCTATCCGGATTTAGCGAACCGGAGTAATCACCGCCGTGGGTAATTTGTTAATTAATTTAACGGTTTGTTGGGAAATCAAGGCTGGTTAATTGCCGAGCTTAGGTTTCCTATTTTTTAGCTCGAAAATGAAAGCGTTTTTGTGGAACGGATTTTTTCACCATGTTATCTTATAGATACAAGGAGGGATGTATTATGGTAAAGTCAAGAAACCGATTTATACGTTACGTTTTAGTTGTCGCTAGTATTGTAGTTGTTGTGTTAGGATTAGGCGCAATCAAGGCTTCTGCCCACGGATTTGTTACTAATCCTGGCGGTCGAGCTTATTTAGGAAGTAGCCAATTTCCTGGTAAACCATTGAACGAAAATATTGGGCCGGTAATGTACGAACCGCAAAGTATCGAAGCACCGAAAAACACCTTCATCGATGGTAAAATTGCGAGTGCGGGGCTTGCTAAGTTTTCTCAATTAGACGAGCAAACTGCGGACCGTTGGTACAAGACCCCAATTAAGAGTGGGCCACTTGATGTTACCTGGCATCTAACCGCTCCTCATAGTACAAGTACGTGGGATTACTACATTACCAAACCTGGCTGGGACCCGAACAAACCGTTAAAATTCAGTGATTTCAAGAAAATTGCTAGTTTTAACGATCACGGGGCAACCCCAGGAACCGAAGTAACGCACAAGGTTACCATTCCAGACCAAAAGGGATACCACGTAATGTTAAGTGTATGGAATATTGCAAATACGGCAAATGCTTTCTATCAAGTTTCAGACGTTAATATTCAATAATTCACGAAAGATGTTACAAACGTGGGTCCAAAGTCGGATAGCTGGTGAACATTAATAAAACCCTCATTAATCACGGTTTAGGTGATTGATGGGGTTTTTAGTTATGTTGGAGTAAACCAGTTCCTTAGTGCGGTTGATTCTATCATTCTAAATAATTTTAACCGTTTTTTATTCGGGGGATTGAGTACCATTAGAAAAAACGCTTCATTAAAATGTATGTAGAAAATTGAATTGGGTGAAGGAACTCTAGAATGATGGGCTGGTAGGAATTAGTTTTCAGATATGTGATTAGGCCAAACAAAAAACCGCAAGCGCGGTTTTTAAATTATTCGTGATCTTTGTCGTCGTTCTTGTCTAACTTGTCCTTTAATTCTTCCATTGCGCCGGCAGCGGAATCCTTTACGTCAGCAAGTTTGTCTTTAACTTTGCCCGCCATGTTTTGCGCTTTGCCTTTGCTTTCTTCCTTCTTGTCGCCAGTTAACTTACCAGCACCTTCGTGTACTTTACCTGCAACTTTGTCCTTAGTGTTTTCCATTCTGTCTTTATCCATAAATATTAATCCCCCTTTGAATATTTTTGGTACATCTTTATTTTAGCAAGGGTCGCCCTTAAAAGTGAATTTATATGCTCACGGACTTGTGCAAGGGGGTTAAAAGGCGTATTATGAAACCGAATTCATATTCAAATAAAATAATATCTACACTAGGGGTGTTCTTAGAAGAACTGAGATGCGCTTGTGCAGCGTGATCCCTTTGAACCTGTAAGTTGATACTTGCGAAGGAAAGTGTTTATTGGGCGAAAACCATCCTTCTCAAGGGTGGTTTTTTTGTTGGTTGCCGATGGGCAGGAATTAACAAATGCTGACGGCAATCGGCAACGTTAGCTCGTTGGGAAAGATCGCCTTCGGTACATTGCTTGGTGGAGATATGAATGAGGAGCTGATCAAATGGATTTACAAGGAATTAAGCGAATTCGAGAGGTTAATCCGGTGGTGGTTAACTACGCCAATTTTGTGACCCCGTTTTTAGTAGCGAACGGGTTAAACGCGGTGGGGGCTTCCCCAATCATGAGTGAAGAGGAAAGCGAAGCCGAGGAACTGGTCCGCTTGGCGTCTGCGGTGACCATTAATCTTGGAGCAGTGCGTCGGGAAGGCTGGGCGGACATCGAAACGTTGTGTCAAGCGGCGAACGATCAACAAAAACCGCTCGTTTTGGATCCAGTTGCAGTCGGGGCAACCCAGTATCGCCAGCAATTAAACTTCCGGTTGTTGAAAAAGTACCACTTCGACGTGATTCGCGGTAATTTAGGTGAAATTGCCGTATTAGCGGGAGTTGATTGGCAAACCCGTGGAATTGATGCGGGAAATGGCGACGGGGATGCGCACCAAGTCGTGAAGGCTTGCGCACAAAAGTACCATAACGTGGTGATTGCGAGTGGAGCGACCGACTACGTTAGTGACGGAACCCGGGTGGTCGAGATTCACAACCAAACCCGGCTTTTACCAGCAGTGGTGGGCTCGGGAGATTTACTTTCGAGTTTGGCAGCGGCATTTTGTGCGGTCGGACCAACGCCGTTGCAGGCGGCAATTAACGCAAGTTTAACCTTGTCGTGCGCCGGTGAACGGGTTGCCGAAAAATTGCACGACCAGTATTTACCAGGAAGTTTTTTGAACGGGTTGATGGATGAATTAGCAAACATCACGGTTGCCCAAGTTGAAGAAAGAATGAAAGTTGAGGAATGATTGACATGGATACAAAAAAGCCAGCGCAAGTTTTAACGATTGCCGGAACGGATAGCGGCGGTGGAGCTGGAATTCAAGCGGATTTGAAAACGATGCAGGAACGTCGAGTTTTTGGAACCTGCGTGGTGGTCGCGGTGACCGCCCAAAATACGCTTGGGGTGACCGACGTGGCGGTGATGCCCCGTCACATTATCGACCACCAGTTTGCGGCGTTGGCCGAAGATTTAGATATTAAAGCTGCGAAAACGGGGATGCTGGCTAATTCGGCAGTTGTTGACGCGGTTGTGGAAAACTATCAAAAGTATGATTTTGGACCTTTAGTGGTGGATCCGGTGATGATTGCAAAGGGGGGCGCAAAACTACTGAGCGACGAAGCCATCGAAGCGGTGCGGACCCGGTTGTTGCCACTGGCTTACTTAATTACCCCGAACCTTCCCGAAGCTGAAAAATTAGCGGGAATGCCGATTAAAAATAACGCGGATGCCAAAGCGGCTGCTGTTCGGTTGCAGGAACTGGGCGCACAAAACGTCTTGATTAAGGGCGGTCATTTTAGTGATTCAGCAGAAAGTCGCGATTACGTTCTGTTCGCGGACGGTAGCGAGTTAGAGTTAGCTAGCCCCCGTTACGAAACCAACAACACCCACGGCACGGGCGACACGATTTCATCAGTGATCGTGTCGGAAATTGCGAGGGGCAAATCTTTAAAACAAGCCCTACAAATTGGCAAAGCCTTTATTAACGCCGCGATTAGTGACGGAATTCAGGTGGGACACGGGCACGGCCCGTTGAACCACTGGGCATATCGGGAGGTTGAAAATGAAATTTAATCCAACAATGCTACAAGCGTACTTTATTGCTGGCACCCAGGATGTGGCTAGCAAGGCGGACTTCTTACCGACGGTGGAACGAATTGTGCAAGCCGGTGCCACTGCCTTTCAGTTTCGTAACAAGGGGGCGGTAAAAACCGCTAGTCGTGACGAAGTGGTTGAACTAGCTCGGGCTTGTCACCAGATTACTCAAAAATATCAGATTCCGCTGTTTATTGATGACGACGTAGATTTAGCGTTGACCGTCGGGGCGGAAGGGATCCACGTCGGACAAAAAGACGAACGGATTACTTCGGTCTTAGAACGAGTTGGCGACCAAATGATCGTGGGCCTTTCGTGCAATACCGCGGCGCAAATCACGGCTGCCAACCAGTTAAACGGCGTAGACTACTTGGGAACCGGGACCGTTTACGAGACTAACTCCAAAGCGGATGCCGGGAGTGCCCTAGGGGTGGCTAAATTACGTGAATTAGTCCAGATGAGTAACTTCCCGGTAGTTGCGATTGGTGGAATCACGCTGGAACGCGTTGCTGAAACGGTAGCAACTGGCGCCGCCGGAATTGCGGCCATCAGCATGTTTATTCAAATGACCGATCCGGCTCAGCAAATTGCTGAAATTAAAGCTACAGTCGCTCAAGCAGGAGGTACAGCATGTTTTCCGAAGAAATAAAGCAAGCTGCCCAACCAATTTTACACGACATTCAACAGCATCCGTTTGTGCAGGGGATTCAGGCGGGCAAAGTTCCGAGCGCAGCCTTAGCGGTATACGTGGAGCAGGACACCTGCTTTTTGAACGCCTTCGCGAAGGTTTTTGCCGGGGCGTTGGTGAAAAGTCAAACCACGGAACGGATGCGTTTTTTCAGCGAACAAATTCGATATTCGCTTGCGGATGAGTCGGCGGCCCATCAGATTTTATGCGACATCGCCGGCATTGAATTAGCCGAGCACCAACATGCTGAACCCCGGCCGTTAACTGCGTTGTACACGGAGCATTTATTCACGGCAGTTCGCGAAGGAGATTTGTTAGACATCGCGGCAGTCGTGTTGCCGTGTCCGTGGACGTACAATGAAATCAGTCAAGCGATTGTGGAAAACGCCGCATCCGACAATCCCTTCCTGCCGTGGATTGAATTCTACCAAGGTGACGAAGAAGATGTTGGCGACGATTCGGTCACCCAGCTATTTGCGATGCTGGACGAGGCCGCGCCTAAATTAAGTGCCCAACGTAAAGAGGAAATTACCCACCGCTTTTTGCGTAGTTGTGAATTAGAGTATGATTTTTGGGAACAGGCGTATTCGCAAAAGGATTGGAAGTATCGGTGGAAATAAAAAGACTTTAAAACTAGCATACTTCAAGTTGAAGGCGGAAATCATGCGTTGCGGATTTCCGCTTTTTTGGTGGGGTTCGTTCTCTGCGGCATCATCGAAACGAACTCCAGCTACCAATCTTCTCCGGTTATCCCAATTTTGGAATCAACTGCCAAACCCGCGATTAATTCCAAAATTAAACTAATCCTCAAAGATTACCCAGGGGCTTCCGTTCTCTCATTTGAAATGAACTCCAGCCCCTAGCTTATTCCGGTTAGCCAAAGCCAGTAATCAAGCACTAAGCCCGTGCTTAATCACTGACTTCTGCTAATCCTCACAAGCTACCCCAGGGGCTTCCGTTCTCTCAATTGAAAACGAGTTTCAACCCTCAAGGCTCTGCGGTTAACCCAAACCAGCCATCAATCGTCAAAACCACGATTAATGGCTGGTTTACGTTAATCCTCGATCCTTACCCGAGAGCTTTCACTCTCTCATCATTCATACTATACTTAACTACTATCAACAAAAAGAAAGAGGCATTCGATGGATCCACAAACCGTTTTAAAATCTAACTTTGGCTACGACACCTTTCGGCCGGGGCAAGCGCGCGTCATCGACGCCGTGCTTCACCGGCAAAACGTCTTGGCAATCATGCCCACCGGGGGCGGCAAGTCGCTTTGCTACCAAATTCCGGCCCTCATGCAATCGGGATTGACCCTCGTGGTTTCACCGCTCATTTCGCTAATGAAGGACCAGGTCGACACCTTGGTGGACAACGGCATTCCCGCAACCTTCATTAATAGTACGTTAGATTACATGGAAATTAACGAACGCTTTGCGGCCGCACGTAATCGACAGATGAAATTGTTGTACATTTCGCCAGAACGGTTAGATTCCGACTACTTTGACCAGCTGGCTTCCTTACCGATCGATCTGTTGGCAATTGACGAAGCCCATTGTATTTCACAGTGGGGTCATGATTTTCGGCCTAGTTATCTAAACCTGACTGACTTAGTGCAACATTTGCCAACTCGTCCGACGATCATTGCGCTGACGGCGACAGCGACTCCGCGGGTGGCCACGGACATTAAGGAACGCTTAGGAATTACCGAACAGGTTCAAACTGGCTTTGCGCGTGAAAACTTGGCGTTTAAAGTGATTAAAAACCAGGATAGCGACCGCTTCTTAATGGACTATCTCAAGTTAAACCAGGACCAGTCCGGAATCATCTACGCCAGCACGGTTAAGGAAGTGGAGCGACTTCATCGAATTTTAACTAAGAAAAAGTTCAACGTGACGATGTATCACGGGCAACTTAGTAAGGCGGAGCGGCGCCAGAACCAAGAGGACTTCCTTTTCGACCGGGCACCGGTAATGATTGCCACCAACGCGTTTGGGATGGGAATTGATAAGAGTAACGTCCGCTTTGTCATCCACGACCAGATTCCTGGCAGTATCGAAGCGTACTACCAAGAAGCGGGGCGCGCCGGTCGGGACGGCCTGCCTAGTGAAGCAATCCTCCTTTACAAACTACGGGACGTGCAAATTCAACATTATTACATTGAAAGCTCGGAACGGGACGAGGAAAGTAAGGAAGTCGAATACCAGAAGCTTCAGGCAATGAGTCAGTACGGCAACACCCAGATGTGTTTGCAACGCTACATTTTAAATTACTTCCATGAAGATGGTCCGGACTGTGGATACTGCGGGAACTGTTTAGACACTCGCGAAGCGCAAGACATCACCATTGAAACTCAACAAGTTTTGTCGTGCATGCACCGAATGGGCGAACGCTTTGGAAAAGAAATGGTGGCACTCGTATTGACCGGTTCGCAAAACCAGCGCGTCAAGCAGTTTCATTTTGAAAAGTTATCGACGTACGGTCTAATGAAGCAAAAGACCAAAAAGCAGGTTACCGAGTTGATCGATTACCTAGTTGCTTCGGGGATAGTCGCGATGGAAGGCGGCCAGTATCCCGTCTTGAAAAATACTGCGGCCGGGCTAGATATTTTGCGGGGCAAGCAACGGGTAACCCGCAAGGTGGCGGTCAGGGCTGAAAAATCATTGCCAACTAACGACGCCTTATTTGAAGAGTTGCGTCAGCTACGCCGTGATTTAGCCGAAGAACAACACGTTCCACCGTTTGTAATCTTTTCGGATAAGACCCTCCGCGATATGTGCGCGGTGCTTCCGGAGACGTTGGATGAAATGTTAGACGTTAAGGGAATTGGGGAAAATAAATTAGCCAAATATGGCGAACAGTTCCTCAAAGTTTTGCAAAATTACCAAGAAGCTTAGTTTTTTATAAAGGTGAGGCAATTTTTGGTTAGTTAGGACCTAAATCGTTTTAAAATACAGGAAGGTAAAAATCTTCAATCGGATTGGAAAGCGATGTGTTATTTAACTTAAACTAATCGCGCTAGGAGGATGCTTTTTGCGTTTTAGAACATTTTGGGGATGGCTGTTGATTTTTGGGATTGCAGCGTGGTTGATTAAAAGCGACGTGGTGACAATTCCTGCCGGCGTTCAGCAAACCTTCCGCACGGGAATTAATAAAGTAGCGACCAGTCTAGATTCAGTGATTGACTCCAACTGGAACTTTAACCAAAATAAGGCAACTAAGGCGGATCAGGCGAGTGGAAAAGCAACCCCGGTCGAATCGGTAGTGAAGGGAAAGAATTTGTCGAAGACCTATTACTACAGTTTTGCGCCGAATACACCGGAAAATGTGCAAAAGGTTTTTCAGCAAGCAATCAAGCAGTATAACCAGACGGGAATCGTGGAATTAGAACCTGGGCAAATGCATAACTGGCTTAACCACGTAACGTTAGGCGTTTATCAAAAGGCAATGCCGGAAAGCCAGGACCACACCATTGAATTAGGAGTGGGCGGACCTGACGTAATTGAACAGCAGGGGGTCGTCAGCCGAATTGCTAACCATGCTTCGGCCAAATTAAACACTTACTACGACCGCTCGGTTTCTCAATCGGTGGCGCTTCACGAACTTGGCCATGCCTTAGGTTTAGACCACAGTCAAAGTTTAACCTCAATTATGTATCCCATTGACCGCGGGCAACAAGGTTTAAGCGAACAAGACTTGAATGGTTTACGGTCGATTTATGGGAAGCAGACGGATGAAAATCAGTAGTCTGCAAGAAAAAATTTAATAGGCTTAACCCTTGAGATGAGGGCTTTTTTAGGCAATTAAAAAACGACTGGATATGTTCTTCCAGTCGTTTTTTGTGTATAATGGCTGTCGTTGTCTAAACTAGCTTAGAATGCGATGCGCCCGGTGCTAAATGAGCTGGTTTAAGATGACGATTCTGTACTTTATTTTTGTTACAAAAGATTACAACCGAGTTACAAAACCAAGTAAATTAAGTGACAACGTACCCGCTTGGGTGCGATTTAGTTGAAACTTACCCTGTTAAATGATAGATTAAATTGTGACTTATTGAAAATGGAGAGATACTGTATGAAAAAAACGCTAACGTGGTTAGGGGTTACAGTAGGGTCTTTAGTCGTCTTCGCGGGCGCCGGCTTCGGGTTAACCTTAGTCAATAAGGATTCTCTAGCTACGCACTTTATCGAAAAGTACACGGGGTCAAAATCCGACTCCGCAAGTAGTTCAGGTACCACATCATCTTCGTCCGATTTGCTTAAAGTATCGAAAAGTTCCAACCTCGATTCAATTTTAAACAACGGCGAATATAATGGTTCAGCAGCATTAAATACAGGTAAGAAAATTCTCGTTAGTTCACGTGGCTATGGCAACCACGCAAACAAAATTACGATGACGCGGGACAGTCGTTTTGTGATGGGGAGAATACAAGACGCAGTTAATAACGCGGTCATCATGCACTTGATTGATACTGGTAAGGTGAAGTTAAACGACAAACTGGCAAAGTATGATAAGGACGTTGCCGGCGCCGATTTGATCACCGTTAAGGAAGTTATGAACCAAACTTCGGGTCTGTCAGCTTCTAATTTTACGGCCAATGCTTCAGCAAAGGACTTAATTAAAAAGGTTAATTCTGAGGCTGCGTATGATTCAGCAAGTGAAGGTACATATTCGGATTCAAGAGTTAATTCAATTTTACAAGCAGCAATTATTCAAAAGGCGACCGGTCAAAGTTACCGGGCGGTCATTGAAGACTTGCTGGATCAACTTGAACTTGACCAGACCGAATTTGGTTTGAAGAATAAAACGGTTGATTACTATAAGAGTGACAATTCGCTTAACGGTACGAAAGTTTCGTTGGACGATTTGGACACCAAAGCAATCAACCGGCTTGGCAAAGACCAGCTGGTTAGTTCGCCTGGCGACATGGCGCAACTCTTCAATTATCTCTTCAATAGCGATTACGTTTCTTCGGCAACCTTAGACAAAGTTTTCAAGGATGCGAAGGGGCACGCAGCCGGCTTTTCCGTCGACGGCGATTCATTAAGCCTGGCCCAATCAATCGCGGGCGGGCGTAATCGTGTAGAATGGAACTTGAAGGACCAGACGGGAACCTTCCTATTTAGTAATTACGTTAACGGGGAAGATAATCTCGCATCAATTTCAACAAATATGTTTGACTACTTAAGATAACTCTCGGAGGATTTCATGGAAACTGCAGAAACACAACAGATTAGTATCGGCCAAATCTTAGCCATACTTCGAAAACATATTGGATTAATTTTTGCTAGCACGTTTATTATTACTTTACTGGCTGCGCTAATGACGTTCTTTGTAATGACGCCTAAGTACAGTGCAACCACTCAAATCTTGGTTAATCGGAAGCTGTCGGATGACATGGCGGGCGCACAATTACAACAAACCCAAGCCGACGTGCAAATGATTAATACATATAAAGACATTATTACTAGTCCAACGGTTTTACGCGAAGCGGACGCAAAGTTAACCGGTCTACCTGGTTACAAGAGCGGCGTTGATAACTTAAAGAGCTCCATTTCAATCAGTAGTCAACAAAACTCCCAAGTTTTCTCAATTAATGCCAAAAGTACCAACCCGAATACGGCAGCTAAGATGGCAAACGAAACTGCTAAGGTCTTCAAGCGTAAGGTTGTAAAGATCATGAGCATCAACAACGTTTCGATCGTTTCTAAAGCTGCTCCAGACGATGATCCAGTTAGCCCACGGACGAAGCTTAACATCGCAGCTGGAATCGTAATTGGTTTCTTACTCGGGGTCGGCCTCGCGTTCTTACGTGAATTTAGCGACCGGACGGTTACCTCTGAAGAATTCCTTACTGACGAACTTGGTTTGAAGGGTCTTGGAATTATTAGTGAGATTGACGAAAATGAAATTCGTCGAAAAATTGCTCCTAAGATTGGTGGAAACAAACGTCGCGATGATGGCGAAACTAGAATGCGCAGAAGGGTCTAGGTGATAAGCATGTTTTTTAAGAAGAAACCAAAGTTAGATAATGAAAGTCTAAAAAACGGGGTCGGTTTGATTACCTATAATGATCCCACTTCCACAATTGCTGAACAATTTCGGACGGTGCGGACAAACATCCAATTCTCGTCGGTAGATAAGCAATTAAAATCAATCGTCTTTACTTCTTCAGCACCATCCGAAGGAAAGTCGACCGTCAGCAACAACGTAGCAGTTACCTGGGCTGACCAAGGTAAAAGTGTGTTAATTGTCGACGCGGATATGCGCCGTCCGACTGTACACCGGACTTTCCGGACCAGTAACGCGGTTGGATTAAGTAATTTATTGGCTGGAACGGGTAGCTTGGATGATGCGATTCACAGCACGGTAGTAGATAATCTCTCCGTAATGCCGAGTGGTCCAATTCCACCTAACCCATCCGAACTTTTAGGTTCGACCAAGATGGTCAACCTTTTAGGGGTGCTCACCACTAAATTTGACTTAGTTATTATCGATGCACCGCCAGTAAATACGGTTACCGACGCACAAGTTTTGGCTGCACGTGCGGACGGGACTGTTTTAGTAGTGCCACAAGGAATCGCGGACAAAGCGGGCGTTCGGCACGCTAAACAAATGCTCGAAACGGTTCAGGCAAATATTTTGGGTGCTATTTTGAACCGGGCATCTGCTGAAAAATCAACGGGGTACTATGGTGGCTATTACGGTGGCTACTATGGTGGTTATTATGGAACGGATGATAAGTAATCATGGGTTTAATTGATTTACATTGTCACATTCTGCCAGGGGTTGACGACGGTGCGAAAGATCTACCGATGGCGCTTGATATGGCACGTGAAGCGGTCAAACAAGGGATTTCGCACATTTTGTTGACGCCGCACCACATGGACGGAATGTACACCAATCATAAAAAAGACGTTATTGCTAAAACAAATGCTTTTCAAGCCGAACTAGACAACGCAGGGATTCCGTTAACGGTTTTTCCGGGGCAAGAAGTGCATTTGACTGGTGAATTGCTAGATGCAATTGACCAAGACGATATCTTATTTATGGATGAAGCAGGTAAGTATCTGTTACTCGAATTTCCGCACAGCGGAATTCCGGAGTACGCAGAAGACATGGTCTTTGAGCTAATTGCCCGGGGTATTACTCCGGTGCTGGCCCATCCTGAGCGAAATCACGGATTTCAAAAGAATCCGGATCGGTTATATGATTTCATCGAAATGGGTTGTTTGTCACAATTGACCAGCAGCAGTTACTTAGGCGTGTTTGGCGACCGCGTCGAAGAACTAACGCAACGCTTCATTGACGCTAACTTAGGTTTTATCTTCGCGTCCGACGCCCACAATTTTAAGGGGCGCCGTTTCTTAATGCGGGACGCATTTAATAAATTAACGAAGAAGACTACTGAAAGAAAGGCAACAAGTTTTAACTACAATGCAAAGGCAATCGTAAATGGGGACGCGATTGCCACGGACGATATACTGCACGTATCGGAAGCTAAAAAAAGAAAGAAAAAGAGGTTCTGGTTGTTCTAAAATGGAGATTAAAATGACAGAAAATAAAAAGATAGTGGTTGATGAGCAATATCAAAATCGACGTTTTATTTATCATTTTTTTAAGCGAGCAATAGACATCATTGCAAGTGGTGCAGGTTTAATTTTGTTATCCCCATTATTTTTAATAATTAGCCTAGCAATTAAGGCCGAGGATCGGGGACCAATTTTTTATTCACAAATAAGATTGGGAAAGGGTCAGCGGCCTTTTAAAATGTATAAATTTAGATCAATGATCGTCGATGCTGATAAAAAGCTAGAAGATTTACTTGAAAAAAACGAGGTCGATGGGGCCATGTTCAAGATAAAACACGATCCCCGAATTACTAAAGTGGGAAGGTTCACACGCAAACACAGTTTGGATGAACTTCCTCAATTGTGGAATGTATTGGTTGGCGATATGACCTTAGTTGGACCACGTCCGCCGCTGGAACGGGAAGTTGCGGAATATTCAGAATACGATCGTCAGCGGTTAGCTGTAAAACCTGGTTGTACAGGATTATGGCAAGTTAGTGGCCGTAATGATGTAGATTTTGATGGAATGGTGGAACTGGATCTGAATTATATTGAGAATAGCGGGATTTTATTTGATATTAGCATTTTATTCAGGACAGTTGCGATAATTTTTAAGCCGAATGGAGCGTATTAAGGTACATGGATTCTAATAAGGTGAATTTATTTGATATCGAATTTGATAGTATTAGTATGGAGGAAACAGTTGAATTAGTTGATGAAAATATACAATTAGATAAAGGACTGCACCTCCTTGGAGTTAATGCAGATAAAATTAATGAGATTAATAATAACGAAAGATTAAAAAAAATTTGTGAAGAAGCTGAAATAATAAATGCAGATGGTGCTTCGGTTATATTAGCATCAAAACTACTTGGTAAACCTCTTCCTGAAAGAGTTGCGGGTATTGATTTAATGCAAGAATTATTAGAATTAGCCAACAAAAAGAAATACCCTGTATACTTTATTGGTGCTAAGAATGAAGTTGTGAGCACGATGGTGAAAAAATTAGAAAAAAAATATAAAAATTTGCGTATTGCAGGTTATCGAGATGGTTACTTCAAAGAAAGTGAATGGCCGCAAATTTCTGAACAAATAAATCAATCAGGAGCAAAATTAGTTTTTATTGGTATTACCTCACCGATTAAAGAGTATTTTATTGATTTTTTATTAAAAAATGAGAGCCATGCTGTACTTATGGGTGTAGGTGGAAGCTTTGATGTGCTATCGGGAAAAATTAAAAGAGCTCCAGAGTGGATGCAAAAATCTAATTTAGAATGGTTATATAGAGTTTCACAAGAACCTAAGAGGCTTTTTAAAAGATATTTTGTGGGCAATACAATTTTTATAGGAAGAATAATTAAGGAGAAAGTTAATGCGAAAAAATAAAGTATTAGTTATTTTTGGAACACGACCAGAAGCAATAAAAATGGCTCCAGTAATTAAAGAGCTGGAGCAACGAGCAAATACTTTTGAGACTGTTGTTGTTACAACTGGACAACATAAGGAAATGTTAGTACCTATTTTAGAGACATTTAAAATTAAGCCTAATTACGATTTGGATATTATGAAAAAATCACAAACATTAGGTGATATAACTATTAGTATTTTAAAAAAGCTTGACCCGATTATTAAAAATGAAAAACCTGATGTTGTGCTTGTGCACGGAGATACAACAACGACTTTTGCGGCAGGATTGGCTGCTTTCTATAATCAAGTAAAAATTGGGCACGTAGAAGCTGGTCTTAGAACATGGGATCTCTCTTCACCGTTCCCTGAAGAAATGAATCGCCAAAGTGTTGATGTGTTGAGCGATTTTTATTTTGCGCCTACTTTATTGAGTAAAAGAAATTTGGAAAAAGAAAATCATTCAATGGATAAGATTTACGTAACTGGAAATACAGCAATTGACGCATTGAAATATACAGTTTCTGATAATTTTACTAATAATGTTATTAATAAATTGGACAAAAATAAGAAGACCATACTAATCACGATGCACCGAAGAGAAAATATTGGTAAGCCTATGGAAAATGTTTTTAAAGCGGTAAATAGCATTTTAGATGAACATAATGATCTACAATTTGTTTTTCCTGTACATAAAAATCCTGCTGTGAGAAACATAGTGGATAAGTACTTAAAAGGTAACTCACGGGTACATCTTGTAGAGCCAATGGACGTAATCGATTTTCATAACGTTATAAAGAAATGTTACCTAGTTATGACAGATTCTGGAGGTGTACAAGAGGAAGCTCCGTCGTTACACACCCCAGTACTTGTTTTGAGAACTGAAACTGAGCGTCCTGAAGGGGTACAAGCTGGAACGTTAAAAATCGTTGGTACAGATGAGGAAAATGTTAAAAGAGAAGTAGAAAGCCTACTTAACAATGAAGAAGAATATACGCGTATGAGTAATGCAAAGAATCCATATGGCGATGGGAATGCAAGTGTAAGAATTGCAGATGTATTGGAGGAACATTTGAAAAATGGCAGAAATTAGAGATTTACAGGTTCTAGAACTTGATTTGGCTAATAATTTTGCTATTTTTTGTAAAAAATATAATCTTAGGTATTTTATGATTGGTGGGACACTATTAGGAGCTGTACGTCATAAAGGCTTTATACCTTGGGATGATGATATGGATTTTGGTATGCCAAGAAAAGATTACGAAAAAATGAAGAAAATCTTATTGAATAACAGCTATCCTGGATTGAATGTACAAACATACACCGTAGATTCTAGTTATAAATATGCATTTGTTAAATTAGTGGATAATTCTATTGATGTTTTAATTGAAACAGGTGTAGAAAAACAGGTAGTGCCTGCATGGATCGATATATTTCCTTTGGATTATGTTCCTGATAAACCAGTAGTAAAAAAAATGCATTTGCTGAGTTTACTTTGGACTAGGGCCTTAATTAGTTTGAATAATATTGATAGAATTGACTTTACTAAAAAAAATAGACCTTTCAGAGAAAGAATATTGATGAAAATTGGTAAAAAAGTACATTTTAGTAAATTCTTGAATTTAAACAAACTGTATAATCGACTTAATTCTAAATTAATGAAATTTAAGGAAAGTGAGGGAGATTACTGGTTAAATATAATGGGTTCCTATAAAGAAAAGGAAATGTTTAGAAGGGAAATTTTTGGGAAAGGCAAGTTATATAAATTTGAGAACACCAGTTTCATGGGACCTGAATTTGGTGATGAGTATTTAACTGAGCTCTACGGAGATTATATGACACCTCCGGAAGACAAAAATCATCATAAGTCGACTATAATTTAGTTTTATGTGCTAAAAGTATCAATAATAATACCTGGAGGTTTTTTTTTGGGGAAATATTACCTTACAGCTATCCATAGTGAAGCTAATCATGCGGGCTCTAAAGCTCAATCTGACATCGCATCTATTTTAAATAAAAACGGTTTTTTGAGTATATATGTTGATGCTGAACAGACAAAGTGGGAAAAAAGATTATTTTTTAGAAAAAATATGTTGAATAAGCTTTCAAAAATAGATGAAAAAAGTCTATTTCTTGTACAATACCCATTTTATATGGGAAGATATGCAGATTTTATAATTACGGATACAATAACTAACACATTCGATAGAAGTGCTATTCTGATACACGATATACCTTCGCTAAGAAATAAACTTGAGGACAAGTACGTAAAAAGGGAAATTAATATTTTTAATAAATATAAATTTGTTATTGCTCATAATGAGAGTATGAAAAAATGGCTTGTGAAAAATGGATGTAAATCTAAAATAATTTTATTAAGTTTATTTGATTACTTAGTTGATGACCAGATAGATGAAGATAAAAAAATTAGTACTAACAAAATTTATTTTGCTGGAAATTTAGAAAAGTCAAAATTTGTGTATGATAAATCTATTGGCAATAACTTTAATGTTTTTGGAATTAATCATATAAAGGGAAAAGGAGCTTTTACCTATAGAGGTGTTGAGACACCTGAAAATTTAGTTCGAAAGCTAGTAGTAGAAAATGGCTTTGGACTAGTATGGGACGGTAATAGTATTAAAAGCTCGGACGATTATACAAAATTTAATAACCCTCATAAAGCTTCAATGTATTTGGCTAGTGAAATGCCAATAATTGTGTGGGATCAATCTGCACTTGCTAAATTTGTAATGGATAATAAGCTGGGAGTTACTATTAAGTCACTAGATCAAATTGATGATGTTTTGAATAACATAGAAGATATCGATATAATTGAAAAAAACGTAATTGAATTTGCTAAAAAAGTAAGATCTGGTTTCTTTACAGAGCGAGCAATTAACGAACTTACATAGCAAATTATTGTGTATGGAGGTTTTCTTTTGGAAAAGATAACTTATGAAAGTGAGCCAAATAAACCTGAGTTAGCTGAATGGATACTTATTTTACTTTATCAACTTGTCATAATTTTTGGTATTCTGCAAGTTTCAATGTATAAATATTATTTAACAGGTGGATGGATGAATAAGGTAGTGCTACTATCTGCAGCATTAATGGTAGTAATAGCTACTTTTTTCTTCAAACGTAGCTTGGATCAATGGCTTGTGTTTTTGATTTTTACATTATTTGCGGTGTTAAATTTTCAAAAAACTGGAAACACCCAATATTTATTATTTATAAGCGTTGTTTTTGGTTTTAGTGGAATTAAAAATAAAAAAGTATTTCAAGTGTCCTTATGTACAAGTATTGCTCTGATTTTCTTCATTTTTCTAATGAGTAAATTAGGATTTATAGATAATCTTAGTTACATTAGGGGTGGATATATGCGACAATCGTTTGGACTTATTTATCCGCTCACATTTTCTTCATACATTTTTTTTATCTGTTGTTTATTTGTTGTGTCTGTAGACAAGATCAATTCGTATGTGGAAGCTGCAATCTTAGTTGGTACCGCACTGTTAGTTTTAAGGTATACGAATTCGCGTAATGATGCACTTTCTATAATACTACTAGCCTTAGCATTATTAGTAAATAAATTACACCCTATAATTAAAGAGAAACTAATTAATATAGGAATAGTAATAATGCCTATAGTAGCTTTTTTCTCTGTTTTTGTAAGTAAAATAATATCTAATAATTCGCCTTTGCGAGGGATTGTTAATTCAATAGCAAGTGATAGGTTGTATTTACAAGATGAGCTATTTAATTATTTCTCTCCTAAACTATTCGGACAAGTAATTGCCGAAAATGGTAATGGTGGATTGGAAGGTAAGAATGTTATATTAGGGTATTTCTACATCGACAGTTCATATACTAGGATATTTTTCCTAGGAGGAATACTAATATTTATTGTATATGTACTCATTTGGATGCGCGGTGTTAGAAAGCAGAAACTAAATAGTAATTATTTGATTAGTTTTATCTTATTTATTATCTGGATAAATGGTATTACGCAGGATAATGCGCAAAATGCGATTTTTGATTTTATGATGCCAATTCTTTTTATGGATAATCTGAAAATATCTAAATCAAAGGATATGGCAAAATTGGATAAAAAAACTAGTTTGGAGAACTATGTATGAAACCTTTATTTTCATTAGTTATCCCAGTATATAATGCTGAAAAATATCTTGATCGTCTTTTTCAATCAATTAATAAGCAAAGCTACAAAAATTATGAAGTTCTTATTATAGATGATGGCTCCACAGATAATACTAAAGAAATTTGCTTAGATATGACTAATAAGAGTTCAAGATTTAGTTATATTAGACAGAAAAACGGTGGCGTTTCAGTTGCTAGAAACAGAGGATTAGAACGGGCAAAAGGAAAATATTTATTTTTCATCGACGCAGATGATGAGTTGATGGAGGGGGCATTACAGCAGCTAGCAGATACTGTAAGTGAAGATGAAAAGATAGATATACTTTTTTTTGGGAAAAATAATTTAAATAAATATGGGAAAATTATTAGTACTACAAGAATGCAAAATTGCCCGACGGATGTAATTAATTTTAATCTTTTAGATAATATTTTCAAAAATAATCTCTTACCTATTACATTTAATAAAATAATTAAAAGAAATTTTATTGGCGATGTTAGATTTCGAAACATATCAATTGGGGAAGATTTTCAATTTTATTTAGAGTTACTAAATAAAATGCCTGTAATTAAAGTAACATCTTCAGTTTTATATAATTATTACATGGAAAATGGTAATTCACTTTTTAAAAAGTATGATAGTACGAGATTTAATGTATTAAGAAAGCAAGCAAAATTACTGTATGATTTAGGAAGAAAGTTAACTTCTGATAAAAAAATGTTATATATTTTCAGAAATAATATTAACGCGTATTCTTTGGATATGCTTTTGATTAATATTTTTAGAAAAGATAATACTGATAATTTTTTTGATAAGTTAAAATCAATAAAAGAGTATAACAGTGCATTTGGAATTGATTTTAAGCATATGACGTACCCATTTAGTAAAAAGAAAAAAATTAAGTTATTTCTTGGAAACAAGGTTAATTTCGTAAAAATGCTCGGATTATCGTTGTTATACAAGATAAAGTGAGGTTATTTTTTGAACAATCTTATAGTTGCCCCAATGCTAACGGGGAAAGGTGGCACAGAAACAGTTTTAAAAGGCGTTTTGCAACGCTTTAAAAATGATAAAGATATAAATATGCAACTATTGCTACTCGGTAAACCTGGAGACACTCAATGGCTAAAAGATTTAGAGGTGGAGCAGGTACATATAATTAAAAGTAAAAATAACATTATACGGACAATTATGTTGTTTATTTTCTTAACATTACATCCAAAAGTTGATAACTTAATTGCTATAAGTACAAATATTATACACGTGGCAAGTGTATATCGAAAATTTACAAGAAGAAAATTTTCGATATATTCTTGGATTCATTTTTCATTATTTAATACCACTACAGTTAACGCAAAATATTTACCTGAGGCCGATTACCATCTTGCAATAAGTTCGGGTATAAAGAATCAACTAAGAGAAATAGGTATAAAACCTGAAAGGATAAATATTATCTATAATCCTATTCCAATATTTAAAGGTAAGATTGAATATAATAACCAGAATGATTATAAATTACTTTATATTGGAAGAATTGAGTATAACCATCAAAAAAACATTGAAAGTTTATTAAAAGCACTTGTACTAGTAAAATACGATTGGAAGCTGGATGTTGTTGGAGATGGGGAAGATTTGAATAAGTGTAAGAAATTAGCAAAAAAATTAAAATTAGACGATAAGATTACGTGGTATGGTTGGCAAACAAATCCTTGGCAAGTTGTTACGAATACCAATGCATTAGTGTTACCTAGCAATTTTGAGGGATTGCCCATGGTACTTCTTGAATCATTAAGTAGAGGAATACCATGTATTTCTTCCAACTGCCCTACTGGACCGGAAGACATTATCCGAGATAAAGAGAATGGTAGGTTAGCACAAGTTAATAATGAATTAGATTTGGCAGATAAAATTAACTGGATGATAGAAAATAGAGAGAAATTTAATCAAGATTATCTTAAAAGTAGTATTAAACTGTTTTACGAAAATGAATATTATACAAGATTGAAGAAAGCTTTAATTATGTAAATTTATTTTAGTGAGGAGAACAATGGAATATTTAGTTGTAGGTTCTGGCCTCTTTGGCTCAGTCTTTGCCCACGAAGCGGCAAAGCGAGGACATAAAGTTAAAGTGATTGAAAAGCGCGATCACGTTGCGGGAAATATTTACACTAAAGAAGTTGAAGGAATTCAAGTTCATCAATATGGTGCGCATATTTTCCATACTAGTATGAAGAAAATTTGGGATTACGTAAATCAATTTGCTGATTTTAACAATTACATTAATACGGTGATTGCTAATTATAATGGTGAGATTTATAGCATGCCGTTCAATATGTATACATTTAACAAGCTTTGGGGAGTTATCACTCCTGACGAAGCTAAGGCAAAGATTGAGGAACAAAAGAAGAGCGTCAAACTTGATGGTAAGCCTAAAAATTTAGAAGAACAGGCGATTTCGTTGGTTGGTCCTGATGTTTATCAGAAGTTAGTTAAAGGTTACACTGAAAAACAATGGGGACAATCAGCAACCGATTTACCTTCCTTTATTATTCGTCGTTTACCAGTTCGATTTACATACGACAACAATTACTTTAATGATCCATACCAAGGTATTCCGATTGGCGGATATACCCAAATTATCGAAAAAATGTTGGATCATGAGTTGATTGAAGTAGAAACTGGTGTAGACTTCTTTGATCACAAAGAAGAATACTTAAATTCCGGGGCAAAAATTATTTTTACTGGAATGATTGATCAATTCTTTGATTACGAATTGGGCGAACTAGAATATCGAAGTTTACGTTTTGAAACTGAAGTAATGGATGTTGATGACTATCAAGGTAACGCGGTGGTTAACTACACTGATGCTGAAACTCCATATACTCGAGTTATTGAACATAAACATTTTGAATTCGGTAAGGGTAACAAGGGCAAAACAGTGGTTACTCACGAATATCCAAAGACTTGGAAGCGTGGAGATGAACCATATTATCCAGTTAACAACAAACGTAATAAAGAGCTTTATACCAAGTATGTTGAGTTAGCTAAGGAAAAAGCACCAAGTGTATTGTTTGGTGGTCGTTTAGGTCAATACCGTTATTACAACATGGATCAAACGATTATGGCTGCTTTACAGACGGTTGAACACGAATTTGGAGAAAAATAAATATGCAAGTCGTTAAGAATTATCTTTATAATGCTGCTTATCAAGTATTTATTCTGCTAGTTCCTCTAATTACTACTCCATATTTAGCCAGGGTTTTAGGACCGACTGGAGTAGGGATTAATGCGTATACAAATTCAATTATTCAGTATTTTATTTTGTTTGGAAGTATTGGAGTGAATTTGTATGGGAATCGACAGATTGCGTATGTGCGTGATGATAAAGATAAATTAACGAAAACATTCTACGAAATATTTTTAATGCGGGTAATGACAATTATATTGGCTTATGCCGCATTTTTAGTATTTTTGATGTTTACAGGTAGTTATCATACGTATTATTTTGCGCAGTCGGTTTCAATTATCGCTGCTGCCTTTGATATCTCATGGTTTTTCATGGGAATGGAAAATTTTGGGGTAACAGTGTTACGAAATTTAATTGTTAAAATTTTAACGCTAGTTAGCATTTTCTTATTTGTCAAATCGTATAGCGATTTATATATATATATATTAATTTTGTCACTATCGTTACTTATTGGTAACTTAACCTTATTTCCTAACTTGGGGCGTTATATTGGAAAAATTGATTTTAAGCAACTTAGAATTTGGCGACACTTAAAGCCTTCGTTGGTATTATTTGTACCACAAATTGCTACTCAAATTTACTTGGTAGTTAACAAGACCATGTTGGGTTCGATGACTTCTGTTCAATCAGCAGGTTATTTCGATCAATCAGATAAAATGATTAAGATGGTTCTTGCAGTAGTAACAGCTACTGGAACGGTAATGCTTCCTCACGTTGCCAATGCGTTTATGAAGGGTGAGGTTGAGAAAACCAAGGAGTTTTTGTATAACAGTTTTTCTTTTGTAACTGCAATGTCAGTGCCAATGATGTTTGGAGTGGCTGCAGTGGCTCCAAAGTTTGTTCCATTATTCTTCACAGACAAGTTTATGGCAGTAATCCCATTGATGATGCTTGAATCGGTAGTTATTTTGTTAATTGCATGGAGTAATGCACTGGGAACGCAATATTTACTGCCAACGAATCAAAATGGAGCATTCACTAAGTCAGTTATTATAGGAGCAGTTGTTAATATAGTTATTAACATCCCATTTATTTTGGCTTGGGGCGCTTTAGGGGCAACTCTTTCAACCGTACTATCAGAATTGGCGGTTACTGCATATCAGTTGTTTGTTGTTAGAGAACAAATTAAGTATCGTAGTTTATTTGCTGATACTTTTAAGTATTTATTTGCTGGTTTAATTATGTTCCTTACCGTATTTTTCTTAGATAATAAGTTGGGGAATAATTGGTTAATGTTAATTATCGAGGTAATAGCTGGCGTAGTTATTTATTTTGTATTATTAGTTGTACTAAAGACAAAAGTAATTAAAGATGCGAAGAACATGATTAAACGATAAGTGGGTATTAAATCAAATTGCGGGAGTAATAAGAAAGTATATTATTAATAGCTCCTGTTAATTTAGCTAATAAGGGAATCAATATCTAATGATTTATGAAGTATATTTATATATCAAAGAAAGCCGTCAATTACAATGATTGACGACTTTTTTATTGGGAAGTTAGGCTATATTTACCAAATTCCTGAAAACAAATGGTGTATTCCTGGTAGCTATTTTCATAAAATATCACTAAAAGTAATTAAACAGAATCACAAAAAATCATTCAAATGTATGCGCTTTAATGATACTGTTATATCTGACAAACAGTATGTGTTAAAACATAAAAATTTGAAGTTATGTAATGATGTATCGCCGTTCTAATTGCAAATGGGGATAAATATGCTGTTATTAAAAAAGCTTATGTTTCCAATTTTTTAAGAGATATTGACGTTTTTACGGGGAGGGGTAATACATGATTAATTCTAGTCTTATAAAAAAATGCCTTTTAGGCGTAGTGTGTGGGCTAAGTGTCGGAATTTTACTAAGCGAGAACAGATATTTTGTTAAAGCTGACACGGTAGAAGACTACAAAAACGTCTTGGATATAAGCGGCAATCCGACCGCAAATTTCTATTCAAAGAACAAAAAAGTATCTACCAATAAGTACTCATCTTTTTCAGATCAAGGAGCTTGGCATGCTTATTATTTGCCAAAAGAAGGGGTATCTTCGACGTATGGTGGTTTTCCGGGACCCATGATTATAGCTGAAGAATATCCAGTCAATTTGTCGCACCAAATTTCTAAGCTACATATTATCAACGCAAAAACTAATAAAGAATTTAACTTTGCGGACGCTAAGAGAAGTTTTAACTATTATCCAGGTCGTTTGAACCAGGTTTACAAATTTAAAAATTTGACGGTTACTTTAGACCTAATCTTTACTGATAACCGTACGGCAATGGTTAGGACGAACATTCAAAATACTGGCAAGACTAATCTAAGTTTAAAAGCGTACTGGACGGGAGACATTATTAATAAATTAAAGACCCGGGAAAAGAAAACGGTTAATTTTAAACAACGATTGGTGGGAGGTACTAACGGAGTAAAGATCAAATTTTCGAAAGTTAGAAACGATAACTATTATATGACCACCGCTGGTAATCAGTTTAACGTGGTTTACAGTGCGCCAGTTAAAACTAGTATCAAGGGCGACAAATACAAGAGTAGTTTAAATAAAACTCTTACCGTTAAACCAGGCGAAAGTCAAAGCTTAGAATCTACCCAATCTTATACCTTTACAAAAAAAGAGGCTGATGCTGAAATAGCAAAGGCCAATGATGATTTTGCAAATGTAGATACCCTCTTCCAACAAAATGAAAATCGGTGGAATAACTATATCACTAAGACAACTGAAAAAGATAAAAGTAAGAAGGAAGTTGCTAACAAAGCCAAGTATGATCGAGCGGCAGTTAAAGGAATGGAAACTTTAGTAACCAATTGGATAAGTCCAGCTGGAGAACTAAAGCATGATAGAATCGTTCCTTCGATGTCTGACCAGTGGTTCGAAGGCTTATGGGCATGGGATTCCTGGAAACATGCCGCTGCTGTGGCAGAGTTTGACCCAGAGTTAGCGGAAAGTTCAATTAAGGCGTTATTCGATTATCAAATTACTAAAAAAGATAAGGTGCGTCCGCAAGATGCCGGGATGATTCCCGATGCAATCTTCTACAACAAGAATAAGGAACGAGGCGGGGATGGAATTAACTGGAATGAACGTAATTCCAAACCACCATTAGCTTCATGGGCAGTTTGGCAAGTTTATAAATCAAACCATGATAAAGCTTTTTTGAAGGAAATGTATCCTAAATTGGTTGCCTACCATGATTGGTGGTACTCCAATAGGGATTACAATAAGGACGGTTTAGCTGAATACGGCGCGACGGTCGATCCATTGCATTACAAGAAGAATAAGCACAATCAGAAAGTTGTTAATAAAGAAGAAGTAATTCTTGCTTCCGCTTGGGAATCTGGAATGGACAATGCGGTAAGGTTTGATGCTACTGGAGTGGGTAAAGCCGATAAAGGTGTTAAAGTTTATCCAGATAAGGACAGCAAGGGTAAAGTTGTTGGATATTCAGTTAACCAAGAATCCGTTGACTTGAATTCTTACTTGTACGCTGACAAGGGATTTTTAGCGGCGATTGCCAACGAACTAGGATATACCGCTGATGCTGAAAAATATACTGCCGAAGCTTCACAATTACAGAATAAAATTCAGTCTAAAATGTTTGATAAGAAAACCGGGTTCTTCTACGACTTGCAAAGTAACAAGGATGGTTCGACTTTGTTGCTTTCAAATCGGGGTAAAGGTCCGGAAGGAATGATTCCACTTTGGGCAAGGGTTGCAACGAGTGCTCAGGCTGATCAAGTAAAACAAGTTCTAATGAACAAAAAGATGTTTAACACTTACATGCCTTTCCCAACTACTTCTCGGGATAACAAAAAATTCACGGCAACTCAATATTGGAGAGGGCCAGTTTGGTTGGATCAAGCGATGTTTGGTATTGAAGGATTACAGAATTATAACTACAATTCTGAGGCACTTAAACAAACCGAAAAGCTATTCGACCACGCCGAAGGATTAACGGGAAGTGGACCAATTCGTGAAAACTATAACCCATTAAACGGAGATGGTTTGAATTCGTCAAACTTCTCCTGGTCTTCGGGGGTATTTTACATGTTGCACCGCAATGTTTTAGGTGATGACCAAACGTCGTCGCAGCAGTATTTTAAGTAGGACAGGTTAAAGAATAAGTAGACAAACAAAAATCCAGATGACTTAGGATGGTGAAGCCTGAGAATCTGGATTTTTTATTATGCGTAATAAAATCATATATCCTATTTACAAAGCAGTTTAAAACCAACTAACGAAGGATTTGTTTAAGTATTTGATTAACGAATTCAGAATGCTCTTTGAGAATTGACGCTCAAGCTACTAACAACTGAACATCGTTTAACTTGAAGAGGAAATTTTTTCAGGGGGTAGGAAAAAACAGTGCAAATGTAAGCGGTTAACAAAAAGGTATACTGACGATGTTGAGTAATTCAAATAAGAAAGGAGGGAATAACATGAACAAAAATATGGCTTCTTTATTGGATGTCCTACTACAACAGGATGACTATATAACTGCAACTCAACTAGCCGATATATTAGGGGTCACCGAGCGAAGCGTACGTAATTATGTGCGTAATTTAAACGGGGGAACAGCTAATTCATTAATTATTTCGTCTAATGAAGGTTACCGAATCCAAAAAGAACCATACAACGATGCGTTAAAATCTGGCTTATTAGGAAAAGAAGACAATCTGCTATTTGTCCTTGCTTTTAATCTTATGAACGTTCGGGAATATACTTCGTTTGATAAATTGGCAAGACAAGTGAACTATTCGCCTGAAGGAATTAGAAAAAAGGTCCAAGAACTTTTTAAAAAGATTACCGAAAGTAACCTGAAACTTAAAATCGATTCTAAGATTTTTACTGGGATTCGAATTAAGGGTGAGGAAGGGCAGAAGCGGCTACTACTCGAATTGCTTTTGCCGCTCAACCAAATTACTAAAGAAAATATTACTAAGTCACTACAAGAACTTGTTGAAAACTTATTTACTCAGTCCGATATACGAACTGAAAGTGACGTTCTTGATAAAGTGTTTTCTTCAAAAAACGTGTCTATGGATTTTATGGTATATGTGAAGATTTTATGCCATGTTTTAATTCTTAAAAGAAGGTGGATAAATGGTGAAAGAATTGTCGAACTGAAGGCAGATAAGACAATAAAAAAGTATGCAGAGTATATGGTTGCAGAAGAATTATTAAGTGCTCAACCAATTGTGATTAAAGATCAAGCTGAGATAGAAGCCTTAGCAAGCTATTTATTAGCCCTCCCGATAAATATTCCTAATCAATATGCAATACCGACTGAGGAGGGGAAAAAGCGGAAAATTAGTAATGCCCTAAAGCAAGTTGAACAGTATTATAAGTTACCAATTTACTCAAATGATAACTATTACAGGCAAATTAGCAATCATATCTTCCGGCTGCTTTATCCGTTAAACGAAAGTATTCCAATTTTCAATCCTTATTCAAGAGAGACAAAAAGAGAATACTTTTACGCTTATTCAATAGCTTGTTATTTATACGCGCTTTTAAAAGAAGACTTAGATATTAAGATTCCAGACTCGGAAGTGGCATACCTGGCGATGCGAATTCAGCTAATTTTGTTGGAGATTGAAGAGAAGGCTATAAATGCATTGTTAATATACAAGGGCAAGAGCGCCGAAGCTGAATTATTTAGATATAAGCTGAAAACCCGCTTTCCGAACTTAGAAGTTAAAACACTAACCTATATACCGACAGAAAAAGAATTATCAGGTTGTCAATTGATAATTGAGGTTGGAGAAGCGCAAACACTACAAGGTAACAATGTGGTGCACGTAACGCGTAGTCTTGAATCGCAAAACATAATTGAAATCCAGAAAACCATTGATCTAATTGGTACAAATCACTTGATTGAAAATATGGACTACTATCATATGAACGTTAAAGATGCAGATGCAGCTATTAAGTACCTTTTAAAAAAATCTGGATACCAGAATTTGTGTCCGTATTTTTTGGAACGAGAATCGATGTCTAGTACTGATATTGGTAATCGAGTTGCTTTACCGCATCCGTTTTTGAAGGGTTCGGAGACCTCTTCAAAAGTAATTGTCGGTATTAATAGTCATGAAATTTTATGGGGCACCCAAAAAGTTAGATTAATCATTATGTATATCCCGGATGCTAATTTAAAAGTTGACGAAGCTTTCTTCAATGAGGTTTATCAGAAGACAAAAAATATTGGCTATATAAATAAATTAATTGATACAAGTAGTAAAGAAGAATTTATAAAAATTTGGAACGAAAAAAAGGAGTAAATTATTATGTTATACAATGCGAAAGATTTATTAGGCGTAGCTTACAAGAATGAATTTGCAGTTGGTTCGTATAACGTTGCGAATAGTGAATTTGTGGAAGCAATCATCGCTGCAGCGGAAGCTAAGAATGCACCGGCAATTATTCAAATCCACCCAAATGAAATCGGTTTAGTTGGCGAAAACTTTATTGCATATGTCCGTCAAGCTGTTGATCGTACAAAGATTCCGATGGCTATTCATGTTGATCATGGTGGGAGCTTAGCTGATTGTATGAAAGGCATCCATAATGGCTATACATCAGTAATGATTGATGCTTCAGCGGAAAGCTGGGAGAACAACATTGCCATTACTAAAAAAGTTGTCGAAGCTGCGCATACAGTAGGAGTGTCCGTAGAAGCCGAGTTGGGTACGATTGGCAGCAATGAATTAAGTTCCGAAAATAATGGTGTCAACGAAATTCTCTACACTGATCCTGAGGATGCACGCAAGTTTGTCGAAGAAACTGGTGTTGATACATTGGCTGTTGCGATTGGAACGCGTCATGGCCACTATTCTCACGTTGAAAAGCCAGAGTTACGCATCGATCTGTTAGAAAAGATTCATGAAGCCGTTGATATTCCATTAGTTCTACATGGTGGTTCAGACAATAAAGATTCAGAAATCATGAAGACATATCATCATGGCGTGGCCAAAATTAACTTATCAACAGATATGAAAACCGCATTCTTTAAACAACTCCGGAAAAACTTAAAAGAAAAACCAGACGCTTACGAACCAGATCAACTATTCCCGTCGGCCCGTACAGCAGCACAAAAAGTTGTAGAAGGTAAGATGGATCTATTTGGTTCGACTGGTAAAGCAGGTTTGTACAACATTTAGTTTAAAAAATTTTAAATATGGAGGTGAAGAGAATGCAGATTGACGAATTGATAGACGTAAAAAATATTAGTGTCACTAACGACTCGCTAACTAAGGATCAGGCGATAGAAAGATTAGTGCAACTATTATCTGAAAGTGGAGTAGTTGATGATAGTGAAGATGTCACTAAAGCGATTTTTAAACGAGAAAATGAAATATCTACTTCGGTAGGGTATGGCGTTGCGATTCCCCACGCTCGTAGTAAGGCTGTAAATAAGGCTAGCATTGCGATATTAAAGGATCTCAACGGGATTGAGTGGGGTGAAGATCGAGTTAACCTGGTCTTTATGATTGTTGCCGAAGAAGCAGCATCAGATGAGCATTTGAAAATGCTATCCAAGATCTCCACGTTTCTCATGGATGAAGTTTTTAGAGCTAAGCTATTAGTTGCTACTTCTAGTAAAGAAATACTCGACGTGTTGCTCCAACAAGAGGCGGAGACTACGGTCAATGAAGTCAGCAAAAATTCTGGTAAATATTTAATTGGAATTAGTGCTTGTATGACTGGTATTGCGCATACTTTTATGGCCGCAGAAGCCTTAGCTAATGAAGCCAAGGAACGGGGGATGCGTGTTAAGATTCAAACTAATGGATCAACCGGGATTGAAAACAAATTGACGCCAAAGGATGTTTCTGAGGCAGATGCGATTGTGGTGGCCCATGACGTTAAAGTTGATACCAGTGTATTTGGCGATTTACCTTACGTTGATGTGCCAGTTAAAAAGGCTATTAGCTCTCCAAGCGGCGTGGTAGATGAAGCATTAACGAAGATGGTCACTGGTCGGGCCGAAAGAAAAGATAAAGTGATTAAAGAAACAACGACGGAACCCGAAGAAGAAAACTTATCTGTGGGTAAGAAAATCGCACGCGAATTCTATACGCACGTTATGAGTGGGGTTTCTTATATGATTCCATTTGTCGTAGTGGGTGGGATATTTATCGCTATTTCATTCATGTTTGGAATCTATGCTTCGGACCCTAGCAGCAGTCAGTACAATATCTGGGCTGGATTCTTTAACGAAGTCGGTGGAAATGCCGCATTTAAGCTTTACGTACCTATTCTAGCTGGATTTATTTCCTGGTCGATTGCAGATAAAGCAGGTCTTGCCCCAGGGATGATTGGTGGGATGATGGCCGTGAATGGCGGCTCAGGCTTCCTAGGTGGAATGGTAGCCGGGTTCTTAGGCGGTTATGTAATGCGGTTTATTGTTAAACGTACGCGTAAAATTCCACACACTTACCAGGGACTGATGTCGGTATTGTTTAACCCATTATTGGCAACGTTGATTGTTGGACTAGTTATGTTCTTTATACTGAACACCCCAATGTCAGAATTAATTAATGCGTTGACGTCCTGGTTAAAATCAATGAACGGCGCTAATGCAGCAGTTATGGGAGCCTTGTTGGCCGGCATGATGGCTTCGGATATGGGTGGTCCGATCAACAAGACGGCTTCGGCATTCGGTTTAGCGATGTTTGCTTCCAAAATTTATGGTCCTTCAGCAGCTTTGATGGTCGGCGGAATGGTCCCACCGTTAGGAATCGCAATTGCGACCACACTTTTCCGACGTAAATTTAGTATCCAAGAACGCGAAGCAGGAAAGGCTAACTACGTTTTAGGGGCTAGTTTCATTACGGAAGGAGCCATTCCATTTGCGGCCGGTGATCCGTTGCATACTATCCCGGCTAATATTATTGGTGCGGCAGTTGGCGGGGCGCTATGTATGGCTTATGGTATTACATTACAAGCTCCTCACGGTGGGGTATTTGTAATTCCGATTTCATGTAACCATCCAATTATTTATGTTGGCTGCATTCTCCTAGGTTCATTTGTCACTGCATTAGTATTAGGCTTTACAAAGAAGAATTTGACTGAGGACCAAATCAACAGACAAATGGCAGGTGGTATTATTTAGGTGCCAAACGGTTTTGGTTATTAGTAAATTGCTTCAGAGGATTGCATAATATCAGAAATAGAGATATTTAGAAAGACTGAATGGCATTATTAATTTTAAGTAAAATACAAGGATAATTTTAACAGCTAAAGTATGCTCTCAATATTTTTGGGAAGCATACTTTTTTGTTTGCATAGAATTAAGTTTTAGGAGGGATGATTTCCCGCAGCATGGATGCGGTTAAGGTCCCGTTATATTTAAAATTTGATAAAGAGGTGAGTGAACATTTGGCAACTCTTTAGGAAGAAAATCCCGTAATCTAAATGGACATAAAACTTCCCCTCACGGTGAAAAAGCTAAATTTAAACAATAATGAAAGGACTTTATTCTAAGAGCGTAAAAAGAAATCATTCATGGAGGTATTTATTATGAGTTTAAACGTGTTATTAGTGTGTGGATCGGGAGCTTCATCGGGCTTTATGGCGGCAAATATGCGGAAAGCTGCCAAAAAAGCAGGATTAGACTATAAAATTCAAGCACGTAGCGAAGCAGAACTTAATGACTACGCTAGCGATATTGATGTTTTAATGGTGGGACCACATTTGAAATCAGAATTCGAAGCGCTTCAAAAAAGTGTACCTGACAAGGTCGTTACGATTTTGATGAAGCCAGATTACTATTCAATTTTAGATGGGGCGGCGGCTGTTGAACATATCAAATCGGAAGTTTAACTAAATGGAGGTAGCTTAATGAATAAATTTATGGATGCCTTGAATAACGGATTTGCTCCGCGTGCGCAGAAGGTGGCTAATAACGAATGGGTTTTAACCATTAAAAATTCAATCCTACAAGTCTTGCCTTTTATATTTGTAGGATCACTGATTACCTTACTTGATATTCCAGAGAACTTTTTTGACTGGTGGCCAAATCTATCGCCTATTAGCAGTTTTACATTCGGACTAACTTCAATCTTTGTTGCTTTCCTTTTTCCGTATAACGTGATGGAGCAAAAGAAGTTGAGTAACCAGAAAATAATTGCCGGTTTATCATCGGTCGCTCTGTTCTTAATGCTTGCTAATCCAACTTGGGATAAGACTAGTTCGATAATATCGTATCAATTTTCTGAATTAGGAGCAGGAGGTATGTTTGTTGCATTAGTTGTTGGTGGATTTGTGGCATTAATAATGGGGGCATTCGGAAAGTTTAGCTTTTTTAATGAGGATACTGCATTACCAGATTTTATTATTTCATGGTTTGATTCAATGTTACCAATTATGATAGTGGTTGGAGCAGGGTGGCTGCTATCTTATGTAATTCACTTCGATTTATACAAGATAGTTCAGCTACTGCTTTCACCTTTATCGTCATCTTTTGATACTTGGTGGGGATTTACCCTTATTCTATTTTTAGACTGTTTTATATACTCAATGGGAATTTCAGGCTGGGTCCTTGCTGGAGTAGAGTCACCAATTATGTTTGCATCAATAGCTGACAATGCTACTAAATTTTCAAATGGCGCTCAAAATTTACATATTTACACGCATGAAGTTATTTTTAGTTTTCCTTGGATTGGTGGTATTGGTTGTACTTTGCCTTTAGTCATAATTATGTTGTTATGGGGAAAATCTAAGAGAACTAAAGCGCTATCGAAAGCAGTTATTTTGCCATCAATTTTTAATATTAATGAACCAGTTGTTTTCGGTATTATTGCTTGGAATCCTTACTTAATGGTACCGCTATGGATTAATGGGATAGTTCTTCCATTGATAACCTACTTTTGGCTTAAAATGGGGCTTTCACCAATTCCACACTCGTTAATGCAAATGTGGTATATTCCATTTCCTTTTGTGACATGGTTAGTAAGTCCAGCTATCAGTGCAATTCTTTTAGTAGCAATTTTGTTCTTTGTATCAGGAATGATTTATTATCCATTTTTTAAAATTTACGACAACAATTTGGTCCAAGAAGATAATTAAAAAATTGAGGAAGGTTAATTGGTTAATATGATTGATAAAGAAACTTCAAATGAATCTGTAAAGGAAACGATGGAGATCATCATTAAAGCGGGAGACGCGCGGGATTTTATTTCAAAAGCGCTTGATAAAGTAGCAGAGAGTGATTATAGCGCTGCTAAAGAACTTATGGAAAAAGCCAATCAAAAATTGGTGGCTGCACACCGTATTCAAACTAAGAAACTACAAAAAGAAGCGGAAGGCGATGCCGTAGAGTATTCAGTGCTGTTTACCCATGCTCAAGATACGGTAATGACCATTATGAGCGAATACAATTTATCCAAGAAATTAATTGACATATTTGAACGTAAAGAAGGAAAAAGATAAGAAAGGAATTTTATTATGAAAAACCAATACTCGTATTTTCCAAAGAATTTTTTGTGGGGAGGAGCTCAAGCAGCTAGTCAAGCAGATGGTGCTTATCGTGAAGATGGTAAAGGACTAAACTCCTCAGATGTCCAACCTTTTTTAAAAGGGCTTTCTAATGAAGAAATTCAAAAAATAGAAGTACAAGGGATGACGTTAGCACAAGCCAAAGCAGGAGTGACCGACCAGGAACACTATTATCCTAAGCGCTACGGTATCGATTTTTACCATACGTATGAGAGTGATATTGATTTATTGAGTGAAATGGGATTTAAGACCTTTCGAACTTCCTTAGATTGGTCACGAATTTTTCCTAACGGGGATGACGAAGAACCTAACGTTGCGGCATTAGAGCATTATTCAAAGATGATTGATTATCTTTTAAATAAAAACATTGAGCCGATCATCACGATGAACCATTACGAAACTCCGCTTAACATCACTTTTAAATATGGCGGTTGGCCAAACAAAGATGTGATTCCGATGTTTGAGAAATTCGGAAAGACTTTACTAGATTGGTTTGGCGACCGGGTTAAGTACTGGATTGTAGTTAACCAAATTAATATGGTCCAAACCGAACCATGGTTATCCGTGGGGGTGGCAGCGGACCAGTACGATAATTTAGCAGAAGCTTTATACCAGTCAACTCATAACCAGATGGTGGCTGCGGCTTGGATTAAGAGCTACGCTAAAACTCTCAATTATCCTAATTTAAATATTGGAACCATGATTGCTGATGGTACCGTCTTCCCTGCGACGGCGAAACCGGCTGACGTCGTATTAGCGTTACAACATAATCGAATGCAATACATGTTTACCGACGTACAGTTTAAGGGAGCTTACCCCAAATTTGCCCAAAATTATTTTGCGGATCACGACATCAAGTTGGCGATTACCGATGCAGAAATGAAGTTAATCAAAGAGAACCCAATGGATTTCTTAGGGATTTCATACTACTACTCTCAAATGGTTGATTCCACTAAGAACAAGTATGAAGTTAACGATACTACACCTAATCCATATTTGAAGGCTTCCCCATGGGGTTGGGCAATTGACCCTCAAGGATTTTACAACACGCTTTCGCAGTATGCGGATCGGTACGGTAAGCCAATTATCATTGCGGAAAATGGAATTGGGATGTATGACGAATTAACTGAAGACAAAAAAGTACATGATGATTACCGGGTGGACTATTTAAGACAACATATTGAACAAGTTGGTCGTGCAATTCATGACGGGGCTAACGTAATTGCGTATTGTGCATGGGGGCCTATCGACATCGTTTCTTGTTCTTCTCAACAAATGTCTAAGCGTTATGGCTTCATTTACGTAGACTTAGATGATGAAGGGAACGGAACTGGCGCACGGTACAAAAAAGATAGTTTTACTTGGTACAAGAAAGTTATCGCTACGAATGGCGAAGAGCTTTAGTTAAAAAATTATAATTTCGCGATTAGGCAATTTTGAATGCTTTTCGCGAAATTTTGCGTAGAAAGCCACGTTTTAATTGGTAAGTTTTTAAATTAAGCATAGTTAATGTTCATGATTAGGGGATATAATGATGTCCACAAAAAGAGAAGAGGAAATGCTCCGGTACCTCATGACCAAGCCGGGATGGCATAGTGTTCAAGAACTATCGATTTTTTTGGATGTGTCGGGTAGAAGTGTTAAAAAGTACTATAAAAATTTATCAGCAGATCACCCAGTGGTTTCTTCAAAGTTGGGCTACAAATATGAGGGCACTAGAGAAATTAGTGAAAAACAACCGGAATCAAAAGGTTCCAAAATCCCAACTACTAAGCGGGAACGGATTTTTTACGTACTCAATAGATTGCTAAGCAACGATGCGCCGGTAAATGTGTACGACCTAGCTGAAGAAATTTTTGCTAGTGAATCTAATTTAAAACTTGATTTTAAAGCGGCCGTAAAATATGCGAAAAATTTTGGCTTAACTTTGAAACAGCGAGGGGATTATTTCTCTATCTCTGGTAGCGAAGAAGATAAGCGACACATGCTTTCAGACATGCTATATAAAGAAAGCGACGGAAATTTTGTTAGTAAATCAATTATTCAAAGTAACTTTCCTACAATTGATTTAGATAGACTGTACATGATTACGCAAGCATGTGTAAAGGAACACCACATTTATTTGAATACTTTTGATTTGAATAACATTGTTTTGCACGTGGTAATTGCCATTCAGCGGATTAGAGACGGGTATCAAACGCAACCACAGCTAGATGATTTTTACTGGAAAAGTAGTCGCTTTGCCAAAGATTTACTAAAGAAAGTTGAAAACAGTCAGACAAACGTTCATTTTTCTAAAGATGACTTAGAAAGTCTGGGGCTGGTCATTGATGGTTCGGTTTCCCGATGGACGATTGATATGAAAGACAGTATTTCAGAAAGTTCATTACACTTAATTCGCGTCATTCTTGCTTACGTGAAGAGCATTTATAAAATTGATTTGACGGGACCTGATTTTATAAATCAATTTGCGATTCACGTTAGCCGGTTAATTCAACGGTTGCGAGACGGGAAAAGCATACAAAATCCGATGGCTAATCAAATGAAGGCTCAAAGCCCTACTGTCTACGAATGTGCGGTGCTAATATCTCATAAGATTGCAAACTATGTAGGAGTGCCGGTTCCTGATAACGAGATTGCCTACATTGCTATGCATATTGGAAATGCCATTGCAAAACAGATCGAAGATAAAGAACGGCTAAGGACAACAATTTTAATTCCAGATTATCAGGGGAAATTTCTATCAATTGTTGATCAAATTGAGAAGAATTTTGGTAGTGAACTAGTAATTACAAAGGTCGTCACCACAGAGTCTGCAGTAGAAAATGATCTTGATTTATTAATTGCCTTTACAGATACAATTTCAGCCAGAGTACCCAGTGTACAAATTTCGCCATTCTTTACGAAAAATGATAATCGCATGCTGAAAAATAAGATTGATGAAATTGGTAATGAAAAGCGGCGGAGGGCATTTGATAGCCAAATTGGAACATTCTTCGACCAACGCTTCTTCACGATTAGTCAACAATTGAAAACGAAGGAAGCCGTTATTGAGCATATTGCCAATGCCTTTTACCAAGCTAAAGTAACCGACCAAGATTACCAAAAAGATTTGTTGGATAGGGAACAAATGTCGTCCACGGCATTTGGCAAAATAGCAATTCCTCATTCGTTAACCATGAAAGCGCATAGTACCAAGGGGTTCATTTATATCAATCCTAACGGGCTAACTTGGGGAACGAATCGCGTTTACCTAGTATTCGCTTTAGCTGTGCGAAAAGAAGATTCTAAGTTGTTTAGAAACATTTTTGATAGGTTATCGGACGTGATGACGGAAGAAAAGAATATTGCTGAATTGGTCGGAAGCACGAGTTACGAGGACTTCTTGGGGAGGATTAAGGGGATGTTATAAAACGTACACTTAATTTGCATAGTAAAAAATAGCTGCCGTTAGCAATCAGAGTTTTATTGCTAACGGCAGCTATTTTTGAGACAACTTTGACTTAAAATACGTAATTAAGCTGGACTTTATCTAATCTGTAATGTTTTACCATCTTCTGATAGAAAAATTCGCCCTTTAAAAACGTGACCATGTACATTTATGTCATGTAAATTACCATCTGAAAATAATTTTATTTTTTTAGTTTCTGATAATTTATTGATTACTACCATAACTAAATTGTGAGAAGATACCTGGCTAGTAGTGCGTCCTTGAGCATCATGCGAAAAAGTGACGTTTTCTTTAGTATGTTTTATAATGTCACCGAAAATTTCAACATTGTCGATATAAAATTTATCCATGTGAATACCCCATTTCTGTGTTTTAGTTATTAACTTTGAAAATTATATCTCCGTAGGCAGAATCACGTCCATATTCACTTTATTAAATGCTGATATTACAAACACCAACTCTGCCTTTCTGTAAGCGAATACTTCAAGATTATTGATTAACTGGTTTATAATAGCTTCATGTGAATAATCGTTCCCGCTTGGTTTCGAGATTGCAAAGGCACTGCTATTAGCTTACATCCGCTTAAAACAGAATATACCATTATTTTCCTTCGTAAACAGTGTATTATAATTTACTATTAGCAGTATTCGATTTTAGATGTATATAATATTTATCTTCTCCAAGTTTATTATCAATATACGTGAAGACTGTTTCATCATGATTAAAAGTTTATCTAAATTTGGACTTGGTTTATTAATATTTTTTTGTCAGATAATCTAGGATAAACAGTATAAATAACTTTTACATTACTCGTATACCTCTTATTATAACTTTCATTTATGTGTTAACACCTTTTATTTCTGTGTTATGTGCTGGTTTGTATATGTCGTTGATCCATTCGTAGGGTCTACTAAAGTAATTTCAGTCATACAAAGAACTATGTCTGCAAGAATTAGTATTAATGAATTCCTTTTTTGAGCTACGCTTTAGTGCTAAATAGCTTAGTCAATTTATCTATAATAGCAAGTGCCATACCGCTATCCCTTAAAGAAGCTCCCATTAGTTACTGTTCTATTACTAATTTAAACGTGCTAAAGATTTCATTTGCCGAAAATTTGAAGTGTATTCTGGTAAATTATTAAATTGATATTTTAAATCTTTCTTAGATACACTTTTTAATTTCTGAGGATTAGTATTTGTTTTTACTACGTATTTTCCCTCCTACTCTAATATTATTAAAATCCTTAAAATCAGCCTTTTTAACAGCTCCCATACATTTTGGCAACATCAAGTTAAGCATTTTAACGGTTTGTTTATCTGTAATTCCTTGTTTACCTTTAACGGTAATTTGAACTGTGACATCTTTAGAGTTTAGAATAAGTCCTTTAATTGGTGATACTTTGACTCTTTTAGTATATTTTTTAACGCTTTTTTATTCTTTTTCGGAAGTAACGTGGATGGTTTTAGCAGAAACCGAGTGTTGGTTATATGTAAAAAAGGTATACAAACTACCAGGAACAAGGTTAAAGCTAAAATAGTTCTCTTTATAATAAAATTTCTTCATAAAAATTATAAAATCATGCCTTAAATTCTACCTATTTCTCCACCGAACTAGTCCCATCCGCGTAATTCAACTTCACGCCGTCTTGGACGTTGAAGATGAAGACATTGAAATGAATGTCGTTGTCGCCGATGGACTGGGCTTCCATTTGGACGCCGCGGGCTAACAAGTCGTTGCCGTTGAAAATGGGGGTGACGCGGTAACGAACGTAGTGTTTAGGGTCCTGTTTTAGGTAGTAGGCGATGTCCATTTCATGCGCAAGCATTTCTGGCGAATTCAATGAACGGGTTCCGGTCATTAGGTTTTTTAAGTTATTGTTTTGGCCGGTTAATTGGTAGCCAATTAAGTGACTACGGTTATATAACCATCCCGAAGCAATCCGCTTATTGTGCCAACCGGTGGGGTTTACGGTTAGCGGTTCGCGTTTGGCGGTGGGCATCAAGGATTGGTTTAGCATGGCGTTGGCAGCCGTCGCCCGGTTGAGGTGGTCAAGGTTGCCGTAACGTTGCCAAGCCCCTTTGTCGGTAGATAGATCAGCCTTGGAAAACTTCGGCTGATTGTGGTTAACGACGACTTCCTGTTGCCCAGCATAATTTAGCTTGGCAAGGTTAGCGGTATCGGTTTGTTTGGTAGCCGCCGATTGATGAAGTTGTTTCTTCTTGTGGTTTAGTTGTTTGGTGAGCCGGCCATTTTTAGCCTGTGCTTTTGCAATCTTTTGCTTCAGCTCCCGGTTTTCCTTCTGAAGTTTATGGGTGGCTTTGCGGTGCGGATGGGTGTACTTCACCACGGTCTTTGCTTGAACCGTTGGAGTAGGGTGGTAAACCACGCTACCCATCAAAAATGGCACGACTACTAATAGTAATTTTGCTTTTAATTTCATTATCTCAACGCCTTTCGATAACCTGCAGCTTGGGCTTCCGCTTCGGAATGGAAGTGAACTGCGTTAGCTGAATTCATGTGGTAACCAGCTTGCCCAGGGACGTGGTAAATGTGGGAATTAACGTTACCAATAATGTCCTGAGCGGTTCCGGTGTATGTATCGCCTTCGTCATCATTTGCTTGTGCTGCGGATTGTTGCCGAGCGGCCTGGCGACTTTGTTGGGCAGCGGCCCGACTTTGCGCTGCGGCCGCTTTTTGTTGTGCTTGGGCCGCCTTTTTAAATGAGGCCGCGGCTGCCTTACTTTCACTCTCGGCGCGTGCTGCGGCTGCTATGCTTGCCGCGGCCGAGCGTGAGGAAGCTTCTTCGCGCTTGGCTTTGGAAGTGGCGATTGCGGTGGTGGCCTCCGCTTTCTCACTAGCTAAGGTTGCGTTCTCGTGCTTAACCTTTTTTAGTTGGGCAACGAGTGCGGCGTGCTTTGCCTTAGCGGCTTGGTAATCTTTTTGGTCACTGCGCGCCACTTTGTGGACCACGTGGGTGCTTTCTACTTGAGCAGCGGATGAACTAGACTCCGTATCCGGGATAAACTGCGCTGCTCCCACAAATAAAACGGCACTCAAAATTACGGGAACAATTGCGGACCGGGCTGATTTCTTATGAAATAAATCAATAATCAGGGCAATTACGAATGAAATCAAACCAGCAAACCCCAGTAATGATACGGCAGTGGCAAAGGATGTACTTTGGGCGATCACTAAAAGCATCAGCCAAATTGCCCAGACGGTTAGTCCCGAAAAGACTCGTGGATAATTACTTTTTGCCCAAAGGCGGTCTTTACTCCACCGGTAGGCATAATAACTCAATGAAATTGGAAAAAAGAGGATGATTAATCCCCATTTTAGGTACTTTGGCATAAAAGCTCCTCCAGTTGTTAAATTTTCCCCTTTAATAGAATACTATAGCGGGTCACGGGAAGAAAAGAGCTTTTATGTTGACAAATGTAAACCTGCCTTTTATACTAATCATGAAGGTTACAAATGTAAACGTAAAAGGGAGGAATGCCACGATGGAAAATACCGCAACGGAACTTAGCGGCGCCGAATGGGAAATTATGCGGATTGTTTGGACGCTCGGCGAGGCGAAGAGCACGGAAATTGTTCACTTGATGCAGCAATCAAAAAAGTGGACGGCTTCCACCATCAAAACGCTATTACGCCGGTTAGTGGCCAAGGGCGCGTTGCGTACCGAACGGCTGGGTCGGAAGTTTATTTACCATCCCACCATTGCCGAAAAACAGGCGATGGAGGCAACGACCACCGAGCTCTTTGACCACATGTGCAACATGAAGAAGGGGCAGGTAATCACCAATTTAGTTGCCCAGACTACCTTAAGTAAGCAGGATATTAGCAATTTACAGGAGTTATTGCAACAAAAAGCCTCCACCGCGCCAGAAAAGGTGGAATGCAATTGCCTTCCGGAAACGGATTGTGACGAAACTTGCACCATGAAAGAGGGGGATTAGATGATGACGAGATTGATTGTTTTAATAGTAGGATTAGCGCTAATTGGTTTTATCGTTTGGTGGTTCTTCGGTAAACACGAAGCCCAATCGGAAGTGGCGGAAGTTACTGGCGATACCCAGACGGTTGATGTAGAAGTCAACGGGGGTTATTCTCCCGAAAAGATTGTTTTGAAAAAGGGCGTTCCGGCAGTTCTAAACTTTACCCGGAAGGATCCGTCAAGCTGTTTGGACCGGGTGGTTTTCGCGGACTTTGGGATTAACCAAGCCTTACCGCAAAACCAAACCGTGCCAATCAAAATCGATACCAGCAAGGCTGGCGAATATCCGTGGGCATGCGGAATGGATATGTTCCATGGCAAAGTCGAAGTTAAATAGCTAAGGGAGGTTATTTAAATGAAAGAGCAAATGCAAGTTGTTGACGTTACGGTTGCCGGTGGTTATCAACCGGCCGAAGTGCATTTCCAAAAGGGAGTTCCCGCACAAATTAACTTTCGGCGGACCAGCCCACAAGGTTGTTTGGACGTGGTGCATTCTCCGCAACTAGGTTTTGAAGAGCAGTTACCGCTTGACGAAACCAAGTCGGTCACCGTCAATACGGACCACGCGGGGGAATTCCCGTTTAGCTGTGGAATGGACATGTTTAGCGGGAAAGTGGTGATTGAGTAATGAAGATTACAACTCGTTTTTGGATTTCGTTAATTTTTTCGTTACCAATGTTGCTCGAAATGATCTTAAAACCATGGGGGTTCATGCTTCCCGGTGGCCACTGGACAATGTTAGCCTTAACCACCGTGGTTATGGCGTTGTCCGCCCGCCCATTTGCGCAAAGTGCGTGGGCCTCGTTTAAAAAACACCATTCCAACATGGATACGCTGGTGGCAATCGGGACCGCGACGGCGTACTTCTACAGCATTTACGCGATGATTACCGGCCAAGCGGTCTTCTTTGAAAGTGCGGCATTCGTTACCACCTTCGTCCTATTGGGCCAAGTTTTTGAAGAAAAAATGCGGAACAATGCTTCGGAAGCGGTCGAAAAGCTGGTTAATTTGCAAGCTAAGGAAGCCGAAGTGCTCCGCAACGGAAAGTACGTCAAGGTGCCGCTCAGCGAAGTGGCCGTGGGCGACCAGATTCGGGTACGGCCGGGCGAAAAGATTGCCGTTGACGGAGTGATTGAATCGGGTTCCTCGACGATTGACGAATCAATGGTGACGGGGGAAAGCATGCCGGTAACTAAAAAGGCTGGCGACCACGTGATTGGCTCGACGATTAATAACACCGGGACCTTCGTCTTTAAAGCTAGCAAAGTTGGCAACGACACCATGTTGGCGCAAATTGTTGAATTGGTGAAGAAGGCCCAAAACAGCCATGCTCCAATCCAGAATTTGACCGACCGGGTTTCCGATATTTTCGTGCCGGTGGTCTTGATCTTGGCAATCGCGACTTTCTTAGTATGGTACGTCTTTCTCGGGGCTACGCTAGCCCACGCGTTGATCTTCGCGGTTTCGGTCGTGGTAATTGCGTGTCCATGTGCCCTTGGTTTGGCAACCCCCACGGCGTTAATGGTCGGTACTGGCCGGGGTGCTAAGATGGGAATTTTAATCAAAAACGGTGAAGTTTTGGAAAAGGTCAACGAAGTTAAAACCATTATCTTTGATAAGACCGGCACGGTTACTAACGGTACTCCGGAAGTGACCGACGTGGTTGGCGACCGTGACCAGGTTTTACGGGTGGCAGCTAGCCTCGAACAATCTTCCGAACATCCCTTAGCGACCGCAATCACTAAGGCGGCGCAAAAAGCGGACATCGCTCCGGCTCCGGTCACTAACTTTACGGCCGTGGAAGGCAAGGGTGTAAAAGCGCAGCTAAACGGCAAAACTGCTTTAGTAGGGAACGAAAAGTTATTGGATGACCTTGCCATCGACGAGCAGTGGCAAAATGCGATGATGGATTTACAAAAGGCGGCGAAAACGGTGGTCGTGGTGGCACTAGACAACCGGGTGATGGGTTTAATTGCCATCCAAGACGCACCCAAGCCCACTTCTAAGGCGGCCATTGCCGAATTAAAGGCCCAAGGGTTACAACCAGTCATGCTAACCGGGGATAACCACGTGGTGGCCAAGGCGATTGCGCGGCAGGTCGGCATCGACACGGTAATTGCCGAAGTCCTTCCACGGGATAAGGCCGAACGGGTAAAGAATTTCCAAAAGACCGGCAAGGTTGCCTTCGTCGGGGATGGTATCAATGACGCTCCCGCGTTGAGTACCGCAGACGTCGGAATCGCAATGGGTTCCGGAACCGACATTGCAATTGAGTCTGGTGGCATTGTACTAGTGAAAAACGATTTGCGTGACGTTGCAAAAGCGTTGGAATTGAGCCGCAAGACCTTTAACCGGATTAAGTTAAACCTCTTCTGGGCGTTCATTTACAACGTTCTGGGGATTCCGGTGGCGGCCGGCGTTTTCTACCTCGCTGGAATTATCCTCAGTCCTGAATTAGCAGGCTTAGCAATGGCGTTTAGTTCACTATCCGTAGTTACGAGTTCGGTACTCTTGAACCGGACGAAAATTGCGCCGAAGTCGGCGACGGCATAATAAAAGAAGCTGAGAAAAAACTAAAAATTATTTTGGCGTTTTGACTTTAATAAAGTCGAAACGTGCGCCAAAAGTTATTTTATTTCGCTTAACCAAAAAACGAGCGTTATGCCAAATTTAGGCATAACGCTCGTTTTTTTATGCTTGCAAACTACCAACCTTTGTTCCACGCTCTTTTTGGTATCGAGTAATTAGGCAAAACTAGTATTCTTCAACCACGGACGAACCAAGAAGTAAAAGGCAAGGTAGCCAATCACTACTCCAGTCGCGTTGGTGAGGACGTCGGTAATGTCCACGGTACGTTGGATGTTAATGATCATGTCCAAAATTAGTTGGTTACCTTCGTTGAAAATCCCGACTAGGCCTGCGCAGAGAATTACGCCCAGCCAATTTAGGTGCCGGTGGAATAAAATTCCGAGGTAAACGCCAGCTGGAATCGTCATTACGATGTTCATGTACGAGCCCATCGAGCGCAATGCCGAAGGGTAGTAAATGATTTTAGCGTGGTGCCAGTAGAAGTAGCGGGCGTAATACGCGTACGGATCAAAGAAGTATTGTCCGGGGGTGAATAAGAGCCACGCTACACAAACCAGGTACACCGCTAAACTACCAAAAACTACGGCCCGGTCCAGCGAAGGGCGACGTTCGTAAGCAATCAAACAGCCAATCACAATGACTAACGCGAGGCCAAGAAAAGGGATGTACTTAATAATAAACATTAGTTAGCCTCCTAATTTAGTTATGCATTTATCTTAACGATTAGCACGATTGGTCGCAAGAAATACGGGGATTCCTAACAAAGTTATAATAATTCCGGTAATTGCTAGAACCGGTTGGTTGATAATGGTCATGACCAATACGAAAGCCCCACCGAGGATCGCCACAATTGGCAATAGCGGATAAAGTGGCACCCGGTATGGTCGTTCTAATTCAGGTTGGGTGTGGCGTAACTTAATCACCGCGTAAAAGATTAAAACGTTAAAAATCCACATTACAAAAATTAACATGTCGGTTAATAAGTCAAAAGAACCCACGCTGATCATCAAAAGGGCGATTACTAATTGTAATAGACCGGCTACGTAGGGCACGCTGGTTCGGGAAAGGCGGCGTAACGCCCGACTAAATGGCAACGAATTTTCTAAAGCCATTGCGTAAGGTACCCGGATTCCAGTCATCGTATAGCCATTTAGTGCGCCATATACCGAAATTAAAATTCCGATGGTAACTAATTTACCACCGAGGTTACCTAGCAGGTGGGTGGCCGCGACGGATGCAGCGTTAAGGTTGCCAGCAAGCTCGTGGATTGGTAAGGTTCGCAAAAAGATAAAGTTAATCACCAAGTAGACCACCATAATCCCGGTAAGACCTAGTCCAATTGCCAAGGGTAAGTCACGCTTGGGATTTTTCATTTCGCCAGCAATTGCGCCAATTCCAAGCCATCCGTCGTAAGCAAATAGGGTAGCTAGCAAGCCGCCGCTAAATCCGGTTAAGGTTTGGGAAAAGTGACTGTTTGCTGGCAGCAGGCTAAGGTGCACCGGACTACTGGAACCCAGTCCCCAAATAACGATCACGACTAAGGGAATTAATTTGGCAATCAGGGCAATCGATTGTAACCGCGCCCCGTGCTTAGCGCCCAGCAGGTTAACTCCGGTGACCGACGCACCACAAAGCATGGCGATGGGGACCAAAAGACTATTGGATAAGTGCAATAAATTAATTAACTGGGTGCTGAAGATGATCGAAAGGGCGGCAATGTTAGCCGGAAAATAGATCAAGGTTTGTGCCCAGCCCATTAAAAAACCGGTCAGTTTGCCGTAACTGGCTTCGAGATACTTAATTGCGCCTCCGGTCACGGGGATGGCTGCGGCAAGTTCGGCACTGGTTAGTCCACCGCAAATAGTCAAGATTCCCCCCGCTAGCCAAGCTAGTAAACTAAGCCCCGCGGATTGGGTACTGGCGGTGACGCTGGCTACTTTAAAGAAGACTCCCGCGCCGATTACCGTGCCCATTACGGTTGAAAAAGCTGCAAATAAACCGATGTTTTTTTGCAGCTGTTTTGAACTTGAATTATTCATAAAAACCCCCTAAACGAACGCTACGATTAACGTTCGTGTTTTCTGAAAATATTTTTAATGATAATTCGAATATTATAGGGGATAAGTGTACAATATTCAACAATGAGGAGGCGGCACGATGAAACAAAATCTGCGCGCGGCTCAGCGTCCCCGGTTTGCAAAAGCAGCCGTTAAACGACAGCGTCGGCTGATTCTTTCCATCGTAGTCGCGCTAGCGCTGATAATTGCGGGAGGCTGGGCAATCTTTTTGCACGTCCAACAGCAAGAACAACGGGTCCTTTCGCCATATTCGATCCGTGGATGCGTGATTGACCAAGAAGACGGCATTGTTAATTTTCAAGACCTAACTAAGCAAAAAGTTAAATTTGTTTATTTAAACGCCACGACCGGCGCCACTTATTTTGATGATTCGTTCAACACGAACTACGACCGTTTACGAGCTACCAACCTTAAAGTCGGGGTGGTGCATAACTTTAGTTTTGAAAAAAGCGCGGTTAAGCAGCTCCGCTTTATTAGTCGGAAGGTGAAAAGCAATACCGGACAATTACCAGTGGTGATTCGGGTGAGTTACTATGGGGATGATACGGCGGAAAAGGTAGACTGGAAAAAACAGGGGCCAATCTTAGCTGATTTAGTGCGCCAATTAGCGAATTACTACGGTCAACCGGTGGTAATTAAAACCACCCCGGAAATTCGGCGGCAATTGTACCCTAAGTACGTTAAGCAAAGTCGCTTCTGGCTAGAAGCGGAGAAAGCCCAGAAGGCCGATCAGCACGTGGAGTTTGTTGAATATGATGACCAGCAAACGTTTAAAACTGACCACCGGAAAATTGATTTACCAGTGTCTTACTTTAATGGGGACCGACGGGAATGGCAAAAATATTAGTTTATAAATAAAAGAGCTCGAAAATCACTCCTCTGCTTCAGGGTGATCCTCGGGCTCTTTTTCTGCATCAACAATTGCGTATGTTTCGTTGTTCGCCTCATCGTATACGCTGATGGGGCGGTATTCGTTCGCCTTGACGACGAGGTGGTAGCCAAAACGGTCGATAAAAGTAATTCGATAACTATCTAAATCTTCCACCACCGTTTTCAACAACTTACCGTCGAGGTAGACGTCGTAATTAGGTAAAATTTTTAATTCGTGTTCGCGGTTAGTATTGGGCTCGTGGTACAACCAGGTCCCGGCAAAGAAAAACGGACTGACGGTTTCTTCAGTTTTATCGGTTTTTTTAGAATCGAAACGAATTAATGAAAAAAGGTCACCAAGTGCTGTTTTTTGCCAGTTCATACGCCCATACTCCTTCTCTTTATTGTCCACTTAAATATAACATTATTTAGGTGGGCGAAGTAGTAAAACGGCTCAGTTTTTAGCACTTGTTAAGGAATTGAAGTAATCGAAATCGTTTTGTAATATTGCACCTTGTAACGATTAATGTAAGCGCTTATTAAGGGTAGTGATTTTTATGCCGGTAAATTTCCGCCAATTAATAAAAACGATTCGTTAAAGTAATGGCGAGGAAACATTTTTGCAATTCAACACTGAATAACTTACCTTAATTAATGTAGAATAGAGTTAACAATATATAAGGAGGAAAACAGCATGATTAAATTTGGAATTATTGGAACTAATTGGATCACCCAGCAGTATGTGGATGCTGCCCATGCTAGCAAAGAATGGAAATTGACAGCGGTTTATTCGCGGACTCTCGAGAAGGCACACGAGTTTGGGGATAAGAATGGGGCAACTAAGCTTTATGACCAAATCACTGACTTGGTTAACGATGACGAAGTTGATGCTGTTTACATTGCCTCACCAAACAGCTTGCACTTTGCCCAAGCGAAACAAGTGCTAGAAGCTGACAAAGTGGCGGTGGTGGAAAAACCAATCGTTGCTAACCCAACCGAATGGATGGCGTTGGACAAAGTTTTAAAGGAGCATCCGCAAGCTAAACTATTCGAAGCGGCTCGCCACATTCACGAGCCAAACTTTAAGGCGATTACCCAAAAGATTGCCGAAATGGACGAAATTCAAGGTGCAACGTTGACTTACGCGAAGTATTCTAGTCGTTTCGACAGTTACTTAGCGGGCAACGAAACGAACATCTTCTCGCTGAAGTTTGCGGGAGGGGCCCTGCAAGATTTAGGTGTTTATCTTGCGTACGACGCGATGGTTTGGTTTGGGATGCCGGACGAAGTGGCGTACTTTAATCAAAAGCTACGGACCGGCGCCGATGGCAAGGGAATCGCAATTTTACGCTACCCAGAATATGACGTGGTTTTAAATGTTGGAAAGAATGTTAATTCGGAAATTGGTTCCGAAATTTACGGATTGAAAGACACGATTGTGATGGATAACGCGGCTGAACTAAACCGGGTTGAATATTTGAATGCATCAGGAGACAAGGAATTGATTAGCACAACTCCGGATGACAACCCGATGATTGCTGAAGCAACCGACTTTGCACGGGTAATTAACCACCCGGACGATCCCGAAAACCAAAAAGATTACCAAGAATGGCTAACTTTGAGTCGAAACGTCAATAAGTTGCTCTACAACCTCCGGCAAAATGGTAAGATATACTTTACCAATGAAAAAGAAGAGGACTAAACTTTCATGAACGATTTATTTCAACAACATTTTCAAGAAAAGGGCTTTAAGCAGCTAACTTTAATTCAAGAGCGGGTTGCCGAACCGCTCCGGGCGGGGGAAGCAGTTTTAGGACTTTCCCCAACTGGCTCCGGAAAGACCTTGGCGTTTGCTTTGCCATTAATGGAAAAAGTAATTCCGGGCAACGGCCCCCAACTGTTGGTTTTGGCGCCTTCCCAAGAATTGGCGATTCAAACTACCGACGTTTTTCGCGAATGGGCAAGTCTAATTAATTTAAAAACGACGTCCATCACCGGTGGGGCGAACGTGCAACGCCAGATTGAACGGTTGAAAAAGAAGAAGCCCGAGATTATCGTAGGAACTCCCGGACGAGTGTTGACCTTAATCAACGAGCGGCACTTAAAGGTTAAGGATATCCAAAGCCTAGTGATTGATGAAGCTGACGAAATTTTGACGGGGGAAGCCCTTGAAGACGTGCGTCAGATTGAAGATCAGTTGCCTAGTGACGTCCAATTGAGTTTCTTTTCGGCAACTAATGACCTTGCAATAGATGATTTGCAAACGTGGTTTGGCGTGACGCCGCAAGTGATTGACGTTCGGGCCGAAGATCAGACCCGGGGTGCGGTGCAACACGGTTGGATAACTGCTTCGCCGAAGAATAAACCACAAATTTTACGCCAATTAAGTCGGGTAAAGAAGTTCCAAGGTTTGGTATTCTTTAACCACGTAGCAACGATGGAAAAAATTACCGCCCTTTTGAAGCACGAAGGCGTTAAGGTCGGCAAAATTGCGGGGCACCAGGTACAAATTGACCGGGCTGCGGCAATGCGGCGGTTTAAGAAGAAGGAACTTTCCTTACTGATGGTGACTGACGTTGCAGCCCGGGGCTTGGATATTGAAAACCTCCCGGCCGTAATTAACTACGACATTCCGCGGGATGCCACTACCTACACTCACCGGGTCGGCCGGACTGGCCGCATGGGCCAAGCCGGATTCGTGATTAGTTTGGGAGACGATCACGATATTCGAAACTTAAAGAAAATCTTGCGGGAGTTGGACCAACCGGCGGAAAAATTGGCAATTGCCAACCGTCAGATTATGACCGCCACAAAAGCACGGCAAGTTGCTGAGCGAGCAGCTGGAGAAGAAGCTGCGGAGGCGCCGGTGGTTGAAGAAGCCTCACCAAAAGCAACTTCCCGGAACATTAAAACCCGTAAAGCAGAGGCTAAGGCGACGCCAAATGCGCCAGCTAAGCCGAAGAAAAAGGGCAAGAAGAAGCATTTAAAACGCAAGGGTAAGCCCCGCGCCAAAAAATCAAAATAAATATTATTTAGTTTTGCTTAATTATCAATTTTTTAGTTAAAAAGGGCCTGAAATAGTGTAATATAGTCACTGTTGAAAGGTGGGTATAATTTTATGCGTAGAGAACGTAAAAGAGCGTCGCACACGGTGCGCAATACAATTTTAATTGTTTTAGCAATTATTTTGCTTGGTGGAATATTCTATGGGGTGCGTAAGTACCAGAATGTCAAAAATGCGGTCGACAGCACTTATAGTAGTGCTGGGATCAAGAAACAACGGAATACCGCCGATTTAGTTGCTAACAAGAAGCCGATTTCGATTTTGTTGATGGGAACGGATACCGGAGCCCTCGGTCGTTCGTATAAGGGACGGACCGATAGTATGATGGTGGTCACGATTAATCCCAAGACAAATAAGACAACGATTACTAGTATCCCGCGGGACTTAGGAGTGACCATCCCGGGTTACGAAGAAAAATCACCGTCTAAAATCAACGCTGCTTACGCGTTTGGACAAGCGGGGACCGCAATTCGAGCGGTACAATCCGTATTCAATATCCCAATTGATTACTATGTTTTAGTTAACATGGGTGGAATGCAAAAGGTTGTTGACGAAGTTGGCGGGGTTGACATTACTCCAACGCTCAGCTTTACGTATGAAGGTTACACCTTTAAGAAGGGCGTAAAAACCCACATGGATGGGAAAAAGGCGTTGGCCTACTCCCGGATGCGTTATGACGATCCGCAAAATGATTACGGGCGTCAGACTAGACAAAGGGCAGTATTAACTGCTATCCTTGGCAAGAGCAGTTCGGTTTCTGCATTGCTTAATAAAGATTTTATCGATTCGATTGCTAACGAAACCCAAACCGACTTTACGTTTGGTAACTTAGTGGACTTGGCGAAGAATTACCGGACCGCATCGAAGAACATTGAAGAGACTCATGCGCAAGGCAGTGGTCAAATGGTCAATGGACAATCGATGGAAATTGTTTCCCATACTGAATTACAGCGGGTGACTGATTTCATAAGAAAGGGTCTCGGATTAAAGCACGCTGAAACCGGCACTGCGGCGTTATCGGCCAACGGAGCTGCTAACGTAAGCAACAGCCAAGTTGAAAGTGAAAATATTAATGCAGGGAATTAAAGGAGAAAATAATGGCGGATAAGGAAAAAGTTGACGAAAAGAAACCATTTGATGTAGGCGACGAAGTGACGGTCAAGAAAACTGATCTGCTACCAACCGGTTTTGCAGGAACCGTTGGAAAAGTCTATGAAAACTCAATTTTAATTGAAATTGATCCGGCTAGTGTTGCAAATTCGCGTTCGGAGGAACTACACGATTTGCATGGTCGGGTTGTAGTACGGATGAGCGAAGCAACTAAAAAAGCTTAACCTCCTCTAAAGACTCCAAATCGGGTGAACAGAGCCGGTTTGGGGTTTTTTTATTATTTTAGTTGTTCTTGATGTTTTTCTTTGTGGTAAAATACAGTATGCCCGTTTTTGTTTATTATCTAGTGATACATAGGGGGGAGTAGCTAGTATTTTAAAAAAGATTAAGTTTGAGCCTATTACAAGCCATATAACGGTTTTTTTGCTAATATAAGGATAAACAAGATTTACCCTTTAGATAACAAGATATTTTGCGAGTTTGAATGCAGAGAAAAGAGGAATGAGTATGTCAAAAAATTTAAAAATTGACCTTAACACAGATGAATTAATCGGAAGTCGGGAAGCTAGCCTAATGTGGGGCAAGCAAAAGGATTACGTGCGGACAATTTACAACAAGTATCCAGAACGCTTTCCAGCGGGCACAATTCGGAAGTTTGGTAAACAACTAATTGTTACACGCGAGGGCATGGAAAGTGTAACGGGGATTAAATACGAAGACTTGGATAAGAAAAACATTGAAAAGGCTAAATTACCTGGCTAACTTTTTACAATACTAGGTGACAAGGATTTGAAAGTCTTTCATTTCCAAGCATCATTCTGAACTAGTTTCAGGAATGAAGAACCGTCCATAATTTGTTAGACAAAATCTAATAATAATTGGGGACGGTTTTTTTAATTGTCTGAGACTAGGTAAATGACAACTGCAGAGACTTGTTAAACAATCTTATTGGGCAACTTTACAGAATTTAAAATTCATGTAATACTAAATTGTTAGGTCTCCGTGGCTCAACTGGATAGAGCAATCGCCTCCTAAGCGATAGGTTGCGAGTTCGATTCTCGCCGGGGACATTTACTTATGGCTTGAAACGTTGATAACAAAGGGATTTTGGAGAAAAGTGCCAACCAAGACTAGGTGCACATCCTAAAGCATCCAACACCGTAAAGGTTGGGTGCTTTTTTGTTTGCGCAAAATTATGCTGGCAATGCGTGAGGGAGTAGCGAATAATTCGCATAATGGCGGATTTGTTGGGTGACAGGAAATCTAATAACGGATTATCTGGTTGAAAAACGAACTTTTTAAACTTGTTTTGTTGATAAAGTTAGTGTATATTATTGCTTGGTGGCGATTGGCCATTAATTTAATCAATTCGAGGGGACCAGAATGAAAGTATTTGATTATGAAGACATTCAACTAATTCCAGCTAAGTGTGTTGTTCGCAGCCGTAGTGAATGTGATCCAACGGTTGAGTTGGGCAAGCATACGTTTAAGTTGCCGGTGGTACCTGCTAATATGCAAACCATTATCAACGAAGAAATTGCGGAAAAATTGGCGGCGGATGGCTATTTTTACATCATGCACCGCTTTGAACCAGAAACCCGGTTGGCTTTTGTGGAAAAGATGAAGGCGAAGGGATTAATTTCTTCCATTAGCGTGGGTGTTAAAGACGGCGAATACGACTTTATCGACGAATTAGCTGCTAAGAACTTAGTCCCTGATTACATTACGATTGACGTGGCCCACGGGCATGCGCAAACCGTAATTGACATGATTCATTACATTAAAGAAAAATTACCAGAAAGTTTTGTGATTGCCGGAAACGTGGGGACTCCTGAAGGGGTTCGTGAATTGGAAAGTGCCGGTGCTGACGCAACTAAAATTGGAATTGGACCAGGTAAGGTTTGCATTACCAAGCTAAAAACTGGATTTGGGACCGGAGGATGGCAACTATCAGCGTTACGTTGGTGTGCAAAAGTTGCTCGTAAGCCACTGATTGCCGATGGGGGAATTCGGAACCACGGTGACATTGCAAAATCAATCCGTTTTGGCGCAACCATGGTGATGATCGGTTCGTTGTTTGCAGGACACATCGAATCACCAGGGGAGACCAAGGTGGAAGACGGCGTTACCTACAAGGAATACTTCGGTAGTGCTTCCCAATACCAAAAGGGTGAAGCTAAAAATGTCGAAGGAAAGAAGATTTGGATTCACCAACGCGGACATTTAGCGGACACGCTGAAGGCAATGCGTGAAGATTTGCAGTCGGCGATTTCATACGCGGGAGGCCGCGATTTGGAATCAATTAGAAAGGTCGACTACGTAATTGTGAAGAATTCGATTTTTAATGGGGATATATTATAAAAGAGTGCTCTGAAACCCGGGCAGCTTTTGAGGATTAACGAAGTGAAGGCGTTGATTGCGGTTTAGGCAATCGGCGCCTTAATTTGGTTAACCGGAGAAAGTTGGGTTTCATAGCACGTTTCGACTATGCAGCAGAAAAGTGAGGAATTAGGGCATTAATCGCGTTTTTAGCGATTGATGCCCTATTTTAGTTAACTGGAAGAAGCTGGGGCAGGAAGCACGTTTCGAACAAACCAACAAAAAATGGGGCCAGAATTTCATTAGTGAAATTCTAGTCCCATTTTTAACTGTTATTACAAATTACTTTTTATCGTCAGGGGCAACTTCGATTTTGTCGTCCTTAATGCGAGCAATTAATTGTTTTTCACTTGGATGGTCGAGGTAGTAGTCCGCGATGCGGTCTTCAATTTGTTCTTGGATGACCCGCCGCAATGGCCGAGCACCCATCTTAGGATCGTATCCAAGTTCCACAAGGCGTTCTTCAACTGGTTTAGTGACGTTGACGTGTAATCCTTGGGTTGCTAGCATCTTGTTAACGTCGGCAATCATCAAGTCCACGATTTGCATTAGGTTATCCTTAGTCAACGCGTGGAATTCGACGATGTCGTCAAACCGGTTAAGGAATTCCGGCTTGAAGTAGTTGCCAAGTTTGTCGAGCACGGAATGGGTCTTACCTTGCATTGCCGCACCAAAACCAACGTCGGCTTCAACGTCGCCTGATCCAGCGTTAGAAGTCATGATGATGATCGTATCCTTGAAGCTGACCGTCCGACCTTGTGAATCAGTCAAACGACCGTCGTCAAGAATTTGTAAGAACATGTGCATCACGTCTGGATGAGCTTTTTCTACTTCATCAAGCAGAATCAAGCTGTAAGGGTGCCGCCGAACTTGTTCAGTTAGTTGGCCAGCTTCTTCGTAGCCCACGTACCCTGGAGGCGAACCGATCAATTTAGATATTGAATGTGGCTCCATATATTCACTCATGTCAAAACGAATCATGGCATCCTTGGATCCAAAGAGTTGGTCAGCTAATTGTTTAGCTAATTCAGTCTTACCAACTCCGGTAGGGCCAACGAAGAGGAACGAACCAATTGGCCGCCCGGTTCCGTTAAGCCCGATCCGGTTCCGCCGGATTGCCCGGGAAATTTTATCAACCGCTTCGTCTTGACCAATGACGTGCGCCTTTAAGTTGCTAGCAAGGTTTTGCAATTGTTCTTGCTCTTGCTTTTGCAAGTCGCCAACCGGAATGTCCGTCTTTGATTCGATGATCTTTTCCATATCCTCTTCGGTAATGGTTGGCTCATCTTCCTTATTGGTTGCGCCATCCTTGTTCTTTTCTAGCTTAGAAACTTGGTCACGGTAGTAGGCTGCTTTTTCGTAGTCTTCCGATTCCAGCGCCTTCTTCTTTTCCGCTTCGGCTTCGTCAATCTTCTTTTGAATGGTTTCCGGATCCGCTACGTTGATGGTTAAGTTCTTCTTTGAACCGGCTTCGTCAAGAAGGTCGATTGCCTTATCAGGCAGGTAACGATCTTGAATATACCGTTTAGACAACTTAACCGCCGCCACGATCGCGTCGTCAGTGTAGTGAACGTGGTGGTAATCTTCGTACTTCTTTTGGATACCTTTCAAAATCTTGATGGCTTCTTCTTCACTAGGTTCGTCGACTTGAACGGGTTGCAACCGCCGAGCAAGCGCCGCATCCTTTTCAATATCCCGGAATTCTTTCAAAGTGGTGGCACCGACTAACTGGAAGTCACCCCGGGCAAGGGCAGGCTTCAAAACGTTTCCGGCGTCCATGCCACCTTCCGCGTTTCCGGCACCCACAATTTCGTGAATTTCATCAATGAAGACGATTAAGTCCGGATTATTTTGAACTTCCTTCATTAATTCCTGCATCCGTTGTTCGAATTGACCACGAATTCCGGTGCCTTGAACTAATGAAACGACGTCCAAACGAATAATTTGCTTATTCATTAATTTTTGTGGAACAGAACCTTCCACGATTCGTTGTGCAAGTCCTTCAACTACCGCAGTTTTACCAACCCCAGCTTCACCAATTAAAACCGGGTTGTTCTTGGTCCGTCGATTTAGGATTTCAATAACGCGTTCAATTTCTTTGTCACGACCGATTACGGGGTCGATCTTTCCTTGTTTTGCTAAATCTGTTAAGTTTAAACCGTATTGGCCTAGAAGAGAGCTTCCGTTACCGCCGTTGGGGTTGTTTCCACCGCCGCGGCCTGCTTGAGTAGGGGGAACTTGTTGTCCATACATATCTTCTGGACGACTTACGTTACCACCTTGCATTGCACGGAAAATGTCGTCTAAGTTACCAAATCCAAATGGATCTTGTGCCATACGCGCACCTCCATTTCCATTATTATTGTTATTAAGCTGTTGGTTCTTCAAAAGTTGATAGCAATTCTGACAAAGGTTAACCTCTGTCCTTCGACCATTCATGTTAGTATATAAATGAATGGTTGCTTCGTTCTTATGACAATTTTGACAAAGCATGTGCTGTCTCCCTTCTATAATGAAGTCATGAAAGAAACTAGTCAGCCAGTACGTCAAAAAATGTTTGACCAATATTGACCATAACTAAATTATACACGCTCTATTAAATTGTGCAAGACGTTTGCCTCAAAAATGAAAAAACTTATTCTAGAGGCGCCAGTATTGTAAAAATTAGATTAAAGGTATAGAATAAATAAGCTAAATGAGGTGTTGAAATGCGTGATTATTTGAAGCTTTTAAATGATTTAAAAGATGGGGTACTCGATGAGCTAACGATCACGGCCGAAGAGTTCCAAGAATTCCAACCGGTTTTTATGGATTTTCCGGAACGAAAGCAGTTGATCGGTGAAGCCCAACGTGGCGGGACAATTACTTACCGCTACGAGAATAACAAAAATCAGTAAGGTAGTTGATTTTTGTTTTATGTAAGGGCTTGCTTTAAAGCTCGTAAATTGATATTATCTTGTCAAAGGCTTGTAAATGGATGACGCGATAAGCAACTTCATTTATAGCAAAATTTAGTGTTACTAAGGAGAGAAATATATTATGGAAAAACGCGACTTTCATGTAATTGCAGAAACAGGTATTCATGCTCGTCCAGCAACATTGTTGGTACAAGCAGCAAGTAAATTCAACTCAGACATTCAATTAACATACAAAGACAAGTCTGTTAACTTGAAGTCAATCATGGGTGTAATGTCACTTGGTGTTGGCCAAGGCGCAGACGTTACAATTTCTGCTGATGGTGACGACGAAGCTGAAGCAATCGCCGCACTTGAAGACACAATGAAGAAAGAAGGACTTTCCGAATAATGACTGGGACATTAAAGGGTATAGCAGCTAGCGATGGGATTGCCATCGCTAAAGCTTACTTAATGGTGGATCCCGATCTTTCTTTCGAAAAGAAGACTATTACGGATGTCGATGCTGAAATTAATCGTCTCCATGATGCTTTAGAACAGTCTAAAAAGGAACTAACCCTTATTAAAGCTAAAGCTGCTGAAAATCTTGGAGCTGAAGAAGCAGAAGTTTTTGAAGCTCATCTAACGATTCTTTCAGATCCAGAGTTGATCGGTAACATTGAAGATAAGATCAAAAATGATACTATCAACGCTGAAGAAGCTACTAAAGAAGTGACTGACAACTTCATCACGATGTTTGAAGCAATGACCGACAATGCTTATATGCAAGAACGGGCGGCAGATATTCGTGACGTTACTAAACGGTTGATGAGTCACTTGCTTGGTGTTGAATTACCAAACCCAGCTTTGATCGACTCCGAAGTCATCATTGTTGCTCACGATTTAACACCTAGTGACACGGCCCAATTGGATCGTCGTTACGTTAAAGGTTTCATCACTGATATTGGTGGACGGACTTCACATTCGGCCATTATGTCGCGGACCTTGGAAATCCCTGCCGTAGTGGGCTCTGAAAAGGCTACTAGCAGCGTTAAGCAAGGTGACATGATGATTGTCGATGGTTTAACTGGGGATGCGCTGATCAATCCTTCCGATGATGAAATCAAAGAATACGAACAAAAGAGTGCAGATTTCAAGGCACAAAAAGCTGAATGGGAAAAATTGAAGAATGAACGGACCGTTTCTAAAGACGGGGTTCATTTCGACTTAGCTGCTAACGTTGGTACTCCGGATGATTTACAAGGAGTACTAGACAACGGCGGTGAAGCAGTTGGTTTGTTCCGTTCGGAATTCTTGTACATGAACGCTTCTGAATTACCTTCTGAAGATCAACAATTTGAAGCTTACAAAAAAGTTGTTGAAGGAATGAACGGTAAGCAAGTTGTAGTCCGGACGATGGATATTGGTGGAGATAAGGACCTTCCTTACTTACCACTTCCTGAAGAAATGAATCCGTTCTTAGGTTACCGGGCAATTCGGATTAGCTTAGACCGAACTGATTTATTCCGGACCCAATTGCGGGCTCTTCTTCGGGCTTCAGCATACGGTAAGTTAGCAATTATGTTCCCAATGATTGCTACAGTAGCTGAATTCAAGAAGGCACGGGCAATTTACGACGACGAGCGGCAAAAGATGATCGATGCAGGTACTAAGGTTGGTGAAATCCAAGTCGGAATGATGATGGAAATCCCAGCTGCTGCAATGATCGCTGATAAGCTCGCTAAGTACGTTGATTTCTTCAGTATCGGTACGAATGATTTGATTCAATATTCATTTGCTGCAGACCGTGGCAACGAAAAGGTTTCTTATCTTTATCAACCATATAACCCATCCCTTCTTCGTTTGATCAAGCAAACGATCGATGCTTCCCATGCGGAAGGCAAGTGGACCGGGATGTGTGGTGAAATGGCTGGCGATCAAATCGCTGTACCAATTCTAATGGGTCTTGGTTTGGATGAATTCTCAATGAGTGCTACTTCAATTTTGAAGACTCGTTCATTGATGAAGAAGTTAAGCACGACCGATATGAAGAAGTTAGCTGAAAAGGCTATCACAGAAGCGGAAACTAACGAAGATGTAATTAAGTTAGTTGAAGAAACTGTTAATAACAAGTAAGCTGAATAAGTTAACTGGGAACCGTTGACCATTGGGTCGCGGTTCCTTTTTGTTTATATAGGATAAGGAGTAACGTATGGAATTTACATTAAAAACTGGGGAAACCATCTATTATGAAGATCAAGGAGAAGGGATTCCCATCCTGTTTTTAACAGGATTTGGTGGCAATACGGAAATTTGGTCGGGCCAAGTGAACTTCTTTTTGCAACATGGTTACCGGGTTATCCGGCTAGACTATCTTAATCACGGACGTTCAGACCGGGTGGATTACGACTTAAAGATTGGCGATTTGGCCGATGAAGTACTTCAGTTAGTGGATGCGTTAGAAATTAAGGAACCAATATGTATTGGTAACTCGATGGGAGCAGCCGTATTGTGGAATATTTTATCGATTCGAGGATGGGATTTTGTTAGCAAGGCTATCTTTGTTGACCAATCACCTAAGATGATGAACGACAATCAATGGCCCTATGGTTTTAAAAATCTAAGTGAAGCTAATTTTGAACAATTAATGAGTGAGCCAATTTTGCGGCCAGCATACCGACGAATTGAAGGATACGTTTATAAAAACTCTAAAGCGATTGATTCTAAGTATCCTTTTTCACAGCCTAAAAATCGTTCCTTAGTGAAGGGACACGCTAGAAGGGATTGGCGGCCAGTGTTAAAAGCTGCGACTAAACCAGTATTGTTCATTTTGGGAGAAAAGAGTCCCTTCTTTAATCCCGCAATGGGAGCGGCACTCAAGCAACTCAATTCTCGGATAGAAGTAGAGATAATGCCTAATGTGGGACACATTCCAATGGCAGAAGAGCCAGCCCAGTTTAATCAGCTAGTCTTACGTTTTTTATAAGGTAATGGTAGCTGTTTGCATATCGCTTTTTAAACCAATATAATTAGAGAAAGTAGTTTAATTAGGACAAAGAGGGAGATTCGCTGTGAATATTGGACTGTTTACTGACACCTATTTTCCACAAGTTAGTGGGGTAGCAACGTCAATTAAAACGTTACGTGATCAGTTAGAAAAACAGGGACATCAAGTATATATTTTCACGACGACGGATCCAAAAGTCGATACAAACGTTTATGAACGTAACGTTTTTCGCTTTACTAGTATTCCGTTTGTTTCGTTTACTGACCGTCGGATCGCAATCAGCGGGTTTATTCGCGCTACTCAGATTGCCAAGGAGCTAAACTTGGATATTGTCCACACCCAGACGGAATTTTCCTTAGGTTGGATGGGAAAATTCGTTGCCAAGGCGTTAAAAATTCCGGTAATTCATACTTATCACACCATGTATGAAGACTATCTGCATTACGTAGCTAACGGAAAATTGCTTAAGCCGTACCACGTTAAACAGATGACCCGGGCGTTTTGCTATCACATTGACGGCATCGTTGCCCCTAGTGAACGGGTTCAGCGAACAATCCAACGTTATGGAATCCAAGTGCCTACACGCATCATTCCGACAGGGGTTAATTTAGAGCAGTACCAAAAAGACAGTGATCCCCAACAGTGTCGGGAAGCGTTAGGGTATGATGCTAAGACACCAGTTTTACTGTCGTTGAGTCGGTTAGCGTACGAAAAAAATATTCAAGAAGTGATTGATTGCTTCCCAGCAATTTTAAAAGAAGTACCCGCCGCACAACTATTGATTGTGGGGGATGGTCCTGCACGGACGAGTTTAGAAAATCAAGTTCACGATTTAGGACTCGAAAAGCACGTCAAATTTACGGGAGAAATTAATAACGACCAGGTGTACCGTTATTACCAAGCGGCTGATTTATTCGTTTCAGCTTCTGACTCGGAATCCCAAGGTTTGACGTATATCGAAGCAATGGCTTCACACTTAAAAGTGGTGGCTAAATCAGGGCCATATACGGATGAGCTATTAGATGATCCATCATTAGGGAAAGTGTTCGATACAGAGGGACAGTTGGTACAAGCAATTAAACAATATATCGAACACCCGGATGAATTTAATGATCCGCGTCCACGGGAAAAGAAACTTTACGAAATTTCTGCAGATTACTTTGGTAAGCAGATTGTGGACTACTATAATAGTGCAATCAGCGCTCATGCCGATTTAGAACATGGCTCAAAGAAGGAGTCTGAACTGGAATAATTTTGTTTAACGTTAGGGGTTAGTTAGGTTATGCCAATTAAGGTGAACATGTTTTCGTCCGCCAGTAAGGTTAAAGGACAGGGAGTTGGTAGTGCGTATGAAGAATTGATTCGTTTGTTGAAGACGCATTTTCCAAAAGAAATTGATTTATCAATTAATCATTTTACACAAGCGGACATTAGTCATTATCACACGATTGATCCCCGTTTTTTTGTGTCGACCTTTTCTAAGAAGAGGGGCGTCAAAGTGGGGTACGTCCATTTCCTTCCGGAGACCATCGAGGGAAGTTTAAAGATTCCCCAACCCTTTCGTTGGCTATTTTATAAGTACATCATCGCGTTTTATAAACGAATGGACCAGATTGTCGTAGTGAACCCCACCTTTATTGACCAGTTGGTTAAGTACGGGATTAGTCGGGAAATAATCACCTACATACCTAATTTTGTTCGTAAGGATGAATTCTACCAATACGATGCTGAACAACGGCAACAAATTCGGCAGCAGTTAGGGGTGCAGGATCGTTTTACGATTTTAGGTATTGGCCAAGTTCAAGAGCGCAAGGGTGTTAAAGACTTTATCAAACTTGCTCAACAACATCCGGAGATGTACTTTATTTGGGCAGGTGGTTTTTCGTTTGGCAGATTGACGGACGGTTACGCGGATTTGAAAAAGGTGGTCGACAATCCACCAGCAAACCTGAAGTTTACCGGGATTGTGGATCGAAATAAGTTGGTGGAATACTATAACGCCGCAGACTTATTTTTATTGCCTTCCTTTAATGAACTGTTTCCAATGTCGGTACTTGAGGCCTTTAGCTGTGGAACACCGGTGATGTTACGAGATTTGGATTTATACCACTCAATTATTAAGGGATACTATATCGCAGCGGCTGATTACGCCGAAATGGACCAAAAATTGAGCGCGTTAGTTCAGGATTCGGCACAACTGCGGGAATACCAACGGCGTGCAGACCAAGCTTCGGCAGAGTATTCAGAAGATCATTTGGCAGAGATTTGGCTTAAATACTACTCATCTTTGCTTAAATAGGGGGGAATCATTATTACAAGGAAAAACAAAATTGTCCTTGTCGTGATGATTTTGGCCGGATTGGTAATTTTTGGCTATTCGTTGCGTGGGGTTAATTTGCACCAAGTCTCGCATGATATTTTAAATCTAAATTTGGGCTGGCTCTTGGTCGCCCTCTTATGTATTATTTTGTATTTAGGCTTTGAAGCCGTAGCAACCAAAGTATTGGTAGAAAGCAATGGCGACCGACTGTCTTGGAAAGACGCAATTCGTATTCCGTTAATTGAACAGCTATTTAACGGGTTAACGCCATTTTCTTCCGGCGGGCAACCAGCACAATTGGTGGCCCTTATGCAAAGCGGGATTGAAGGTGGCCGTGCAAGCTCAGTTCTATTAATGAAGTTCGTCGTTTTTCAGACCATGGTTGTATTGAACTTTCTTTTCAGCCTATTGATTGGGTTCCAATATTTGGAAGATAAGATTAAGTTTCTTTCTTGGTTCGTGTTATTTGGCTTTTTAATCCATTTAGCGGTAATTGTGGGGCTGTTATTAGTCATGTACTGGCACAACTTTACCAAAAAGATGGTTGATCTGATTTTTATACCTATTAAACGTTTTGCTAGACCTGAACGATATCTAAGGTGGAAGACCTCAATTGATGCGAAGGTGGATACTTTCTATTTAGAGAGTGTCCGGATGAAGTCCCAATGGCGTTTATTGGCCAAAGTAGCTTTATTGACCTTCTTCCAGTTACTGTTTTACTACCTAATCCCGTACTTCATTTTACTAGCGTTAGGGAAGACGCACGTGCATATAATTATGGTAACGTGCTTACACGTATTAATCTTCATGGTAATCTCGCTATTTCCCATTCCTGGAGGTGCAGGAGGTGCAGAGTACGGCTTTAGCGTCATCTTTGCCCAATTTGTAGGTAATAGTAGTAAGCTTGTCTTAGCAATGATGATCTGGCGATTGTTGACTTACTATTTTGGAATGTTTGCAGGGATGTTTGCGACAGTAACCAAACCTAACCGAATTAATCGAATAATGCCTAAAGAAACGAGCGAATAAGCTCGTTTTTTTATTTTTTTTAAAAAAAGTCTTGACCTGTTTTGGTAATCTTGATACTATATTTAAGTGCTCTTCGGTAAGGGCGCATCAAGGCATTGAGCGATTCGATAAAAATCTCGATTCAAAAAAGTTGTTGACAAGGTTTGATGCTTAATGTTAAGATATATGAGCTGGTGTTTTTGACCGGCGAGTGAGATTTCAAATAAAACAATTTAAAAAAAGTTGTTGACAATTGATTCTCATGATGATATATTTAAATAGTTGTCAAAAACGTTACAAACGTTGACCTGACAACGATGGTAGACCTTTGAAAACTGAACAAAATTTTGACAAACAATCGTGTGAGGACTCGCAAATCAATATGATTTAGTGAGAACAAACATGCGAAGTCAATTCGCAAAAACAAACAATTAATGAGCTTGAAAAAGACTCATCATTTTAATATGAGAGTTTGATCTTGGCTCAGGATGAACGCTGGCGGCGTGCCTAATACATGCAAGTCGAACGAACTTCCGTTAATTGATCAGGACGTGCTTGCACTGAATGAGATTTTAACACGAAGTGAGTGGCGGACGGGTGAGTAACACGTGGGTAACCTGCCCAGAAGCAGGGGATAACACCTGGAAACAGATGCTAATACCGTATAACAGAGAAAACCGCCTGGTTTTCTTTTAAAAGATGGCTCTGCTATCACTTCTGGATGGACCCGCGGCGCATTAGCTAGTTGGTGAGGTAACGGCTCACCAAGGCGATGATGCGTAGCCGACCTGAGAGGGTAATCGGCCACATTGGGACTGAGACACGGCCCAGACTCCTACGGGAGGCAGCAGTAGGGAATCTTCCACAATGGACGCAAGTCTGATGGAGCAACGCCGCGTGAGTGAAGAAGGGTTTCGGCTCGTAAAGCTCTGTTGTTAAAGAAGAACGTGGGTGAGAGTAACTGTTCACCCAGTGACGGTATTTAACCAGAAAGCCACGGCTAACTACGTGCCAGCAGCCGCGGTAATACGTAGGTGGCAAGCGTTATCCGGATTTATTGGGCGTAAAGCGAGCGCAGGCGGTCTTTTAAGTCTAATGTGAAAGCCTTCGGCTCAACCGAAGAAGTGCATTGGAAACTGGGAGACTTGAGTGCAGAAGAGGACAGTGGAACTCCATGTGTAGCGGTGAAATGCGTAGATATATGGAAGAACACCAGTGGCGAAGGCGGCTGTCTGGTCTGTAACTGACGCTGAGGCTCGAAAGCATGGGTAGCGAACAGGATTAGATACCCTGGTAGTCCATGCCGTAAACGATGATTACTAAGTGTTGGAGGGTTTCCGCCCTTCAGTGCTGCAGCTAACGCATTAAGTAATCCGCCTGGGGAGTACGACCGCAAGGTTGAAACTCAAAAGAATTGACGGGGGCCCGCACAAGCGGTGGAGCATGTGGTTTAATTCGAAGCTACGCGAAGAACCTTACCAGGTCTTGACATCTTCTGCCAACCTAAGAGATTAGGCGTTCCCTTCGGGGACAGAATGACAGGTGGTGCATGGTTGTCGTCAGCTCGTGTCGTGAGATGTTGGGTTAAGTCCCGCAACGAGCGCAACCCTTATTACTAGTTGCCAGCATTCAGTTGGGCACTCTAGTGAGACTGCCGGTGATAAACCGGAGGAAGGTGGGGACGACGTCAAATCATCATGCCCCTTATGACCTGGGCTACACACGTGCTACAATGGATGGTACAACGAGTCGCGAAACCGCGAGGTTTAGCTAATCTCTTAAAACCATTCTCAGTTCGGACTGTAGGCTGCAACTCGCCTACACGAAGTCGGAATCGCTAGTAATCGCGGATCAGCATGCCGCGGTGAATACGTTCCCGGGCCTTGTACACACCGCCCGTCACACCATGAGAGTTTGTAACACCCAAAGCCGGTGGGGTAACCTTTTAGGAGCTAGCCGTCTAAGGTGGGACAGATGATTAGGGTGAAGTCGTAACAAGGTAGCCGTAGGAGAACCTGCGGCTGGATCACCTCCTTTCTAAGGAATAATACGGAACCGCACACGAGTCAAAGTTTTGTTTAGTTTTGAGAGGTCTACTCTCAAAACACATGCGTATCGGGCCTATAGCTCAGCTGGTTAGAGCGCACGCCTGATAAGCGTGAGGTCGATGGTTCGAGTCCATTTAGGCCCATACATGGGGAATTAGCTCAGCTGGGAGAGCGCCTGCCTTGCACGCAGGAGGTCAGCGGTTCGATCCCGCTATTCTCCATTGAACAACGTTTGTTGTTCTGCTTTTGTTCTTTGAAAACTGAATAATATCTATAATTTTCTAATTTTAATTAATCATAATTAAACCGAGAGAAAACCGCGTAATTTTAAAGAGTTAAACAAGATTAGTTCAAAATAATCGCAATACTCAATTAATCGCTTTACCGTAGGTAAAGTTAGGTTAAGTTAGGAAGGGCGCATGGTGGATGCCTTGGTACTAGGAGCCGATGAAGGACGGGACTAACACCGATATGCCTCGGGGAGCTGTAAGTAAGCTTTGATCCGGGGATTTCCGAATGGGGCAACCCAATAGTTTTAATCGACTATTATCCGCATCTGAATTCATAGGATGTGTGAAGGTAAACGTGGGGAACTGAAACATCTCAGTACCCACAGGAACAGAAAGAAAATTCGATTCCCTGAGTAGCGGCGAGCGAAACGGGAACAGCCCAAACCAAGAAGCTTGCTTCTTGGGGTTGTAGGACTGAACATTTGAGTTACCAAAGAGCTTGATAGCTGAAGGGCCTGGGAAGGCCAGCCAGAGAGGGTGATAGCCCCGTAAGTTAAATCAAACTCCCTCAGTTCAGGATCCTGAGTACGGCGGAGCACGTGAAATTCCGTCGGAATCCGGGAGGACCATCTCCCAAGGCTAAATACTACCTAGTGACCGATAGTGAACCAGTACCGTGAGGGAAAGGTGAAAAGCACCCCGGAAGGGGAGTGAAATAGTTCTTGAAACCATGTGCCTACAAGAAGTCAGAGCCCGTTAATGGGTGATGGCGTGCCTTTTGTAGAATGAACCGGCGAGTTACGTTCGTATGCCAGGTTAAGTTGAAGAGACGGAGCCGAAGCGAAAGCGAGTCTGAAGAGGGCGAATTAGTATGCGGATGTAGACCCGAAACCAAGTGACCTACCCATGTCCAGGTTGAAGGTGCGGTAAAACGCACTGGAGGACCGAACTCGTGTACGTTGAAAAGTGCTGAGATGAGGTGTGGGTAGCGGTGAAATTCCAAACGAACTTGGAGATAGCTGGTTCTCTCCGAAATAGCTTTAGGGCTAGCCTCGGAATTAGGATCGTGGAGGTAGAGCCACTGTTTGGACTAGGGGCCCGTCATGGGTTACCGAATTCAGATAAACTCCGAATGCCATCGATTTATGTCCGGGAGTCAGACGGTGAGTGATAAGATCCATCGTCGAAAGGGGAACAGCCCAGACCACCAGTTAAGGTCCCTAAATATATGTTAAGTGGAAAAGGATGTGGAGTTGCATAGACAACTAGGATGTTGGCTCAGAAGCAGCCACCATTTAAAGAGTGCGTAATAGCTCACTAGTCGAGTGATCCTGCGCCGAAAATGTACCGGGGCTTAAACATATTACCGAGACTGTGGATGCCACCATTAGGTGGCGTGATAGGAGAGCGTTCTAAGGGCGACGAAGGCAGACCGTGAGGACTGTTGGAGCGCTTAGAAGTGAGAATGCCGGTATGAGTAGCGAAAGATAGGTGAGAATCCTATCCACCGTATGACTAAGGTTTCCTGGGGAAGGCTCGTCCTCCCAGGGTTAGTCGGGACCTAAGCCGAGGCCGAGAGGCGTAGGCGATGGATAACAGGTTGAGATTCCTGTACTAGTTAAACTTGTTTGAACAATGGAGGGACGCAGGAGGCTAAGGAATGCACCCGATTGGAAGTGGGTGTCCAAGCCGTGAGTCTGAAGTCGAGTCAAATGCTTGATTTCTTAAGGACAAGCGGTGATGGGGAGTGAAATTTAAGTAACGAAGTTCCTGACGTCACGCTGCCGAGAAAAGCTTCTAGTTAGAGTTTAACTACCCGTACCGCAAACCGACACAGGTAGTCGAGGAGAGTATCCTAAGGTGAGCGAGAGAACTCTCGTTAAGGAACTCGGCAAAATGACCCCGTAACTTCGGGAGAAGGGGTGCTGATCGCAAGATCAGCCGCAGTGAAAAGGCCCAGGCGACTGTTTATCAAAAACACAGGTTTCTGCAAAATCGTAAGATGACGTATAGGGGCTGACGCCTGCCCGGTGCTGGAAGGTTAAGGGGATGAGTTAGCGTAAGCGAAGCTTTGAACTGAAGCCCCAGTAAACGGCGGCCGTAACTATAACGGTCCTAAGGTAGCGAAATTCCTTGTCGGGTAAGTTCCGACCCGCACGAAAGGCGTAACGATCTGGGCACTGTCTCAACGAGAGACTCGGTGAAATTATAATACCCGTGAAGATGCGGGTTACCCGCGACAGGACGGAAAGACCCCATGGAGCTTTACTGTAACTTGATATTGAGTGTTTGTACAGCTTGTACAGGATAGGTAGGAGCCGTAGAATCCGGAACGCTAGTTTCGGAGGAGGCGCAAGTGGGATACTACCCTCGTTGTATGAACCCTCTAACCCGCGCCACTAATCGTGGCGGGAGACAGTGTCTGGTGGGCAGTTTGACTGGGGCGGTCGCCTCCTAAAAGGTAACGGAGGCGCCCAAAGGTTCCCTCAGAATGGTTGGAAATCATTCGCAGAGTGTAAAGGCAGAAGGGAGCTTGACTGCGAGGCAGACAGGTCGAGCAGGGACGAAAGTCGGGCTTAGTGATCCGGTGGTTCCGTATGGAAGGGCCATCGCTCAACGGATAAAAGCTACCCTGGGGATAACAGGCTTATCTCCCCCAAGAGTTCACATCGACGGGGAGGTTTGGCACCTCGATGTCGGCTCATCGCATCCTGGGGCTGTAGTCGGTCCCAAGGGTTGGGCTGTTCGCCCATTAAAGCGGTACGCGAGCTGGGTTCAGAACGTCGTGAGACAGTTCGGTCCCTATCCGTCGCGGGCGTAGGAAATTTGAGAGGAGCTGTCCTTAGTACGAGAGGACCGGGATGGACACACCGCTGGTGTACCAGTTGTTCCGCCAGGAGCATCGCTGGGTAGCTATGTGTGGATGAGATAAACGCTGAAAGCATCTAAGTGTGAAACTCGCCTCAAGATGAGATTTCCCATTGCCTTCGGGCAAGTAAGACCCCTGAGAGATGATCAGGTAGATAGGCTAGGAGTGGAAGTGTAGCGATACATGGAGCGGACTAGTACTAATCGGTCGAGGACTTAACCAAGTAGAACGTGGCAAGTAACTCGAAAGAAAATGTAGATATTATTCAGTTTTGAGAGGACAAAAGTTTTCTCAAGTGATAACGCAAGTTAGCACAGAGTGTGGTGACGATAGTGAGAAGGATATACCTGTTCCCATGTCGAACACAGAAGTCAAGCTTCTTAACGCCAAGAGTAGTTGGGGGATCGCCCCCTGCGAGGGTAGGACGTTGCCATGCTAATTATGGAGGATTAGCTCAGTTGGGAGAGCATCTGCCTTACAAGCAGGAGGTCACAGGTTCGAGCCCTGTATCCTCCATTATCTTGAGCCGTTAGCTCAGTTGGTAGAGCATCTGACTTTTAATCAGAGGGTCGACAGTTCGAGCCTGTCACGGCTCATAGCACTAAAAGTGCTGTGATATATAATTGAATATATGGCATTATATAAAGGTAATGCCGACTTAGCTCAGTTGGCAGAGCATCTGTCTTGTAAACAGAGGGTCGGAGGTTCGAATCCTCTAGTCGGCATATCGATCATGCGGAAGTAGTTCAGTGGTAGAACATCACCTTGCCATGGTGGGGGTCGCGGGTTCGAATCCCGTCTTCCGCTTCGTAGTAAGTATTTACTACTTTTATAAAATGCCGGGGTGGCGGAATTGGCAGACGCACAGGACTTAAAATCCTGCGGTCAGTGATGACCGTACCGGTTCGATCCCGGTCCTCGGCATTTGTATTGCACCCATAGCGCAACTGGATAGAGTGTCTGACTACGAATCAGAAGGTTGTAGGTTCGACTCCTACTGGGTGCATTGTTTTAAACGGGAAGTAGCTCAGCTTGGTAGAGCACCTGGTTTGGGACCAGGGGGTCGCAGGTTCGAATCCTGTCTTCCCGATTAAATGTTGCTTAAACATTTATTAATTAAATAGATCGCGGTGTAGCTCAGCTGGCTAGAGCGTCCGGTTCATACCCGGGAGGTCGGGGGTTCGATCCCCTCCGCCGCGATAGGGTTAATATACGAACTTGGACCTTTAGCTCAGTTGGTTAGAGCAAACGGCTCATAACCGTTCGGTCGTAGGTTCGAGTCCTACAAGGTCCATCTAGCATTTTTGTTAGTAAGGGCAGTAAAACGTATATTTGTATTATGGAGGATTACCCAAGTCTGGCTGAAGGGAACGGTCTTGAAAACCGTCAGGTGGGTCAAACCACGCGAGAGTTCGAATCTCTCATCCTCCTTTTGATTATCGCGGGATGGAGCAGTCTGGTAGCTCGTCGGGCTCATAACCCGAAGGTCGTAGGTTCAAATCCTGCTCCCGCAATTATGGTCCTATGGTCTAGTTGGTTAGGACGCCTGCCTGTCACGCAGGAGATCACGAGTTCGAGTCTCGTTAGGACCGTAATGGCTCGGTAGCTCAGTCGGTAGAGCAATGGATTGAAGCTCCATGTGTCGGCAGTTCGATTCTGTCCCGCGCCATTGACAATTTAATATTTATTTTGCGGGTGTAGTTTAGTGGTAAAACCACAGCCTTCCAAGCTGTTGTCGCGAGTTCGATTCTCGTCACCCGCTTTAAGTATGGGCCTATAGCTCAGCTGGTTAGAGCGCACGCCTGATAAGCGTGAGGTCGATGGTTCGAGTCCATTTAGGCCCATTTGGAGAAGTACTCAAGTGGCTGAAGAGGCGCCCCTGCTAAGGGTGTAGGTCGCGCAAGCGGCGCGAGGGTTCGAATCCCTCCTTCTCCGTTAGTTCTTATTATAAGTATGACCCGTTGGTCAAGTGGTTAAGACACTGCCCTTTCACGGCAGTAACATGGGTTCGAATCCCGTACGGGTCATTTTTTGTCATATTTATATTAATATTATCGCGGGATGGAGCAGTCTGGTAGCTCGTCGGGCTCATAACCCGAAGGTCGTAGGTTCAAATCCTGCTCCCGCAATTAATTGGTCCTATGGTCTAGTTGGTTAGGACGCCTGCCTGTCACGCAGGAGATCACGAGTTCGAGTCTCGTTAGGACCGTCTTTGAAAGAGACTTAAGAAGAAGCCATTCGTTATTAAACGAATGGCTTTTTTTGTGTATTGTTAGCTAATCAGGAAAGAAAAACACTGGGCGCCGTTTGAACGGTAAAACTGTAATCAAGAATCCTTTTTGCGATGGCAGGCTGTCGCCTTTTTAGTATGCAAAGCATTTCCATATTATTATGGTACTTGTTCTATAAAAGAGAACTACTCACCTTGAATTTAGAAATGCCATTGCAGGTTTTACGGTACAAAAAAACCATTAGCAACCAGAATTGTGATTACTAATGGTTAATTAAATTAATGACCCGCCGTAAATAAAAGGGTGGCACAAATCAAAATGATTAAAACTAACAAAATGAAGTTGCGCGGAAGCTTAACCCGGGGGAGGTACCAGCCCAATAAACCAATTATTGGGTAGATTAACGCGCTCCATTGTTTGAATAGTACAAAGCCAAAAATGGTGATTACTACAAGTAACCCGATTTCTAAGTAGACAAACCGTTCTGGATGGGCCACAAAAACAGAAAATAGAATCATTAGAAAGACTAGGCACAGTAACAAACAAGTTTTTAAAAAGATGCTACTAACAAAGGCGTTTCGAATGTAGAAAAAAGCGAGGGGACTTAAAACACTGATGCTAAACGCAAAACTAATTAGTCCCACTCCGTTTTTGCCCTGAAAAGGTAAAAAGACGGAAATAAACGGCACCAAAGTTAGTAATCCTAAAAGAGAAACGTAACGCTCCTTACTGACTAATAAAATGATAAAGAACGCAATTGGAATTACGGCCAGTGGAGCAATTAAGCGCAAGTTAGTTTTATTAGTCAGTTGATCAAAGGTAATGAAATTGACCATGAAACTTGCTAAGAAAAAGATGATTTGGACCGTTAGATTATGCTTGAAAGGTTCCGAGCTAAAATGACCACTAAAGTACCAAATAACACTGGTTAAAATAATCGCTAAGATTGCCGGTAAATAACTTTTCCGGTCAACGTGATAATTGATTTTAGGTAATTTTATCTTATTCATGAAAAACTCCTTATCTTCTCTGTGTTTAATCGTATCCAAAACAACCTGAAGCGTCAACCTAACTTTAAAAGAAAGAACGATTATGCTAAACTTAATAAGTTACTAGTGTTCCCGATAGGATTCGATATCCAAAAGATCCTTGTAACCGAAATTAATTTAGGGGGAATTAACATGTCAGAAAGACATTTATTTACTTCAGAATCCGTTTCTGAAGGACATCCAGATAAAATTGCGGATCAAATTAGTGATGCAATTTTAGACGAACTATTGAAAAATGATCCAGATGCTCGGGTTGCCTGTGAAACGACCGTAACCACGGGTTTGGTAGTGGTGGTTGGTGAAATCTCCACGACTGCTTACATTGATATTCAAAAGGTCGTACGGAAAACAATTAAGGACATTGGCTACGTTGGTGGCGAATACGGCTTTGACGGGGAAAACTGTGCGGTAATCGTTGCCATTGATGAACAATCACCAGATATTGCCCAAGGGGTGGACGATTCGCTTGAAACTCGCGAAGGTCACGAAGACCGGCTTAACCGGATTGGTGCCGGTGACCAAGGACTCATGTTTGGTTACGCTACTGACGAAACTAAGGAATTAATGCCGTTGCCAATCATGCTTAGCCATCATTTGATGCAACGGATTGCTAAGTTACGTAAAGAACAGGTTATTAGTTACCTTCGTCCCGATGCCAAGGCCGAAGTTACCGTTGAATACGACGATAATGACCAACCGGTACGGGTTGATACAGTGGTCTTAAGTACCCAACACGACCCTGACGTAACTTTAGAACAAATTCGTAAAGACGTTATCGAAAAGGTTATTAAGGAAGTTATTCCAGCTGAATTGCTCGATGAAAAAACCAACTTCTACATTAACCCTACCGGCCGCTTCGTAATTGGTGGTCCCCAAGGAGATGCGGGATTAACCGGACGTAAAATCATCGTTGATACGTATGGTGGGGCAGCTCACCACGGCGGGGGCGCTTTCTCTGGAAAGGACGCAACCAAGGTGGACCGTTCCGCAAGTTACGCAGCTCGTTACATTGCTAAAAACATTGTGGCAGCGGGCTTAGCTAAGAAGGCGGAAGTTCAAATCGCCTACGCAATCGGGGTTGCGGAACCTGTTTCAGTAATGGTGGATACGTTTGGAACTGGCAAAGTTTCTGAAGAAGCCCTTACTAAGGCAGTACGGCAAATCTTCGATCTTCGTCCAGCCGGCATTATTGAAATGCTTGACTTAAAACGGCCAATTTACAAACAAACGGCTGCTTACGGTCACTTTGGACGGACCGACGTGGATCTTCCATGGGAAAAGACTGATAAGGTTGCTGAATTAAAAGAATTTTTCCAAAAATAAATCAATAATTTAAACGGGAAAAAACCCGGTGCATCACGGACTTTAAAATGGCGTTTCTTTAAAGTAATCGTTTAAAAAGGTGCACAAAAATTTGTGGAGAGGCTGGGAATTTTTCCCAGCCTTGTTTTATATTATTACTATAAATAAAAATGAACATTTTAAACGTGAGGTTATGATGAAGAAAAAGCAAACAAACGTTGCGTTGGTCACGGTCGCGATTTTTGTTGCCACTTTTATGTCGGCAATTGAAGGAACGATCGTTTCAACCGCGATGCCAACCATTGTGGGGGACTTGCACGGAGTTAATTTGATGAATTGGGTAATTTCAATCTTCTTATTGACGAACGCAATCTTTACCCCCATCTACGGGAAATTATCTGATATTTTTGGACGCAAACGCGTTTTTATAATTGGAATTATCATTTTTTTAATTGGTTCAATGTTAAGTGGGTTAGCCCACTCGATGACTACGTTAATTATTTGGCGAGCTTTACAGGGGATTGGGGCTGGTTCAATCATGCCGGTTTCCAACACGATCATCGCGGATATTTATTCTTTGGAAAAGCGCGCGAAGGTAATGGGACTTAACGGTTCTGCTTGGGGAATCGCTTCGATCATTGCCCCGCTATTAGGGGGCTTTATCGTTGATAACCTTAGTTGGCACTGGATATTCTTTATTAACGTGCCGATTGGAATCATCACAATTATCCTAATCCAGCTTTACCTAAAAGAAGAAGTTAGTGTGCACCGTAAAAAGATCGACTATTGGGGCAGCGTATGGTTAATGTTATCACTATTGGGCTTAATGTACGGCTTCCAATTGTTAGGTGAAAGCGCCGCTTCTAAATTGATTTTGGGATTGTCATTTATCATCTTCGTGGTGGCCGGCGCGCTCTTTATTCGGCAGGAACGGCGTGCGGAAGATCCAATCATTTTCCTCGACTTGTTCAACGACCGGACGTTTGTTATTCAAAACGTTGCAACTATGCTGGTATCGGGATTATTGATTGGATTTGAAGTCTACTTACCAACTTGGACGCAGGGAATTTTGGGATTACCTGCTTCGCTAGCCGGATTTGCGGTGACGCCTAGCTCCGTGTTATGGATCTTTGGTTCCTTTTTAGCTGGCAAGATGTTGGTTAAACTAAAGGCTAACCAAATTTTGCGAATTAGTTTAAGCATCTTGGCCGTCGGGAGCTTTTTATTAGCGGTAATCCCTGCTTCGACACCGTTCGTCGCCTTCTTCTTTATCGCAGCCATTTTAGGAGTTGGGTTTGGGATTACGATTACCTCGACTTTGGTAATCTCCCAGCAACTAGTTTCGAAGGATCGAATCGGGGTGGCGACCTCGTTTAATACCTTGGCAAAAACGTTGGGCCAAACCATCATGATGTCCGTATTCGGAATCATCATGAACGGCACGATCAACATGGGGATTGCGCACCATTCCCGGATTAACATGGCGATGATGAATCAGGTAATTAATCCGCAAACTGCCAAGCGGTTGCCAGCTGATTTGTTACCGACGTTGCGCGACATTTTATACAGTGCGTTGCACAACATCTACATTTGCGGCTTTATTTTGATTATTATCGCAATTGTAATTAACGCATTTAGTCGGCCACGTACATTAAAAAATAAATAACTAAAAAGTGGGAAAGCATTCCGTATCTTGCAACAGTTTTAAAGTTGCCGGAGGGATGCTTTCCCACTTTTTATACAAATAATTTATTTTCGGCGTTCAATTGCCAATAAAATTGGCGGTTGGTGCACTTGATTGATAAACTCGTAGCGCAAACAGGTGAACTGGTGTTGGTCTAAATTAGTAGTGAAATCAAGGAGCTTAGTTAACTCAGCGGCGCCCCCGGGATGGCCGTAGTAACAAACTAAGACTACTCGTCCACCCACTTTCAGCAATTGTAAGCACTGTTGCACCGCCGCAATGGTAGAAGCCGAGTGGGTGATAATTTGCTTGTCGCCACCGGGGAGGTAGCCGAGGTTAAAGATGGCACCGGAAATCGATCCCTCCACGTATTGTGTTAGTTGGTCGTGACTATCCTGGATCAGTTGTACGTGTTGGTGGTCAGGTAACTGTTCTTCTAACCGCGCTTTCGTCGCTGATAGGGCTGCTGCTTGGATGTCAAAGCTAAACACCTTTCCTTGTGGCTTTACTAAGTTAGCCAAAAAGAGGGTGTCATGGCCGTTGCCCATGGTTGCGTCAACGACTTGATCGCCAGGTTGCACAATTTCTGCCAACAACCGGTGGCTGTATTGCATTGCGTTATCAAGCATATTGGGATTCCTTCTTTCGATAAAATATCCAGTGGGTGGCTTGTAAAATCACCAACCCTAGTAATAATCCAGCCGTTACGTCGCTAGGGTAATGGACGTTCAGGTAAACTCGTGACAGTCCCAAAAGAAGCATCATAATTATGCAAAGTAAGCTCCAAACAATTCGCCACTTAGTGGAACGAACCGTTTGGCTAGTGATGAAAACCAAACTGCCAAATAGCAACATCGCGGCCACCGAATGCCCACTAGGAAAACTATACCCCCCAATCGTGATTAAACGAAAATGTGGTCGGGGGCGTTGGATCCAGAGTTTAATCAGGTGGTTGATTGCGTTGCCGAGCACCACGTTCGCAAGGAAGAAGGCGGCTAAGCGGTCATATCCCCGCCATAGCAGCATTCCTAAGATTACGATACTGATAAAAATAAAGGGTTTTGCGTTCCCCAATTGGGTATAGATTTTAACTAAGGGGGTTAACCCCGAACTTTGCCATCCGTGAATGATTTTTTGTAGGTAACGGTCGTATGTATGTATCCAACCCCAATGGTTGCTGACCGAGATGACTAAGGTCAGCAGGCCTAGTAGAGGTAACCAGTTTAAAATTAACCAACCAAACTTTTTAAATCGCATTTCCTTCTCCTTTAACAATTAAGATTAATTTTACCATATCTGGTTGTAATCGTTGGTGGTTACTGTTATGATAATGCTATCTAAATATTACTGGTTAAAGAAGTAGTAGCTAAAAGTTTACTGTCAGAGAACGGATGGTTGGTGCGAATCCGGAGTAACTTTTAGTGAACTCGTCTTTGTAAATCTGTCCTTGAACTTTAAGTAGGGGATGGCGTGTTCCGCGTTATGGATTTGAGTGTGCGTTAGCAAAACTAGGTGGTACCGCGGAAATTTTCGTCCTAAAGATTCTTATTTGAGAGTCTTTAGGCTTTTTTTATTTTAAAAAATTCGCTAATTCACCTAGCAACGGCTACCAAGCACGGTTAAATTAATCCGGAAGCAACCAGTAAATAATAATGGAGGAAAACATGGCTTACAATCATAAAGAAATTGAACCTAAGTGGCAACACTATTGGCAAAAACACGAGACTTTTAAAACGGTTGAAAGTGAACAAAAGCCGAAGTACTACGCTTTAGATATGTTCCCATACCCATCTGGACAAGGACTGCACGTGGGCCATCCTGAAGGCTATACTGCTACAGATATTATGTCCCGGATGAAGCGGATGCAAGGATACAAGGTATTACATCCAATGGGTTGGGATGCCTTTGGATTACCGGCTGAACAATACGCAATGAAGACGGGGAACAATCCGAAGGACTTTACCGCACACAATATTAAGAACTTTAAACGCCAAATCCAGTCCCTTGGCTTTTCATACGATTGGTCCCGGGAAGTTAACACGACCGATCCTGAATATTACAAGTGGACCCAATGGATTTTTGAACAACTTTATAAAAAGGGATTAGCCTACGAAAAAGAAACGTTGGTTAACTGGGCTCCCGATTTAATGGGTGGTACGGTCGTTGCTAACGAAGAAGTGGTAAACGGAAAGACTGAACGCGGTGGTTTCCCAGTTTACCGGAAACCAATGAAACAATGGATCTTAAAAATTACGGCTTACGCAGACCGGCTGATCGATGACCTAGATTTAGTAGATTGGCCTGACAGCATCAAAGAAATGCAAAAAAACTGGATTGGTCGTTCGATTGGGGCCAGCGTTTTCTTTGATGTTGAAGATAGTGACCAAAAGATCGAAATCTTTACCACCCGTGCCGACACTTTGTATGGGGCAACTTACTTAGTTATCTCACCAGAACATCCGCTAGTTGACCAATTGACTACGCTGGAAAGCAAGGCAGCGGTTGAAGAATACAAGCAAGCGGTCGCGACTAAATCCGACTTGGAACGGACCGATTTGAATAAGGATAAAACCGGGGTCTTCACTGGTAGTTACGCAGTTAACCCAGTTAACGGCAAGAAGATTCCAATTTGGATTGCGGACTACGTATTGGCTTCGTACGGTACTGGAGCGGTGATGGCGGTTCCTGCTCACGATCCTCGGGATTATGAATTTGCAAAGAAGTTTAAAATTGACATCATCTCAGTTATTGAAGGTGGTTCGGATGGGGAACTGTATACCGGCGATGGCCCACACATTAATTCTGGTTTCTTAGATGGTTTAAACAAACAAGAAGCCATCGATAAAATGTTGGATTGGTTAGAAGAACACGGAGCTGGTCATAAAAAGGTTAACTACCGGTTACGCGACTGGGTCTTTTCTCGGCAACGTTACTGGGGAGAACCAATTCCGGTAATTCATTGGGAAGACGGCGAAACTACGCTGGTTCCTGAAGATGAACTTCCGTTACGGTTACCAGCTACGGACAACATCAAACCTTCTGGTACGGGTGAAAGCCCACTTGCTAACCTAGAGGATTGGTTGAACGTGGTTGACGAAAATGGGCGAAAAGGCCGGCGGGAAACCAACACCATGCCACAATGGGCAGGTAGTTCTTGGTATTTCTTACGTTACGTGGACCCTAAGAACCAAAACAAGATTGCCGACGAAGATTTGCTTAAGGAATGGTTGCCGGTAGACTTGTACGTTGGTGGTGCAGAACATGCAGTACTTCACTTGCTATACGCACGGTTCTGGCACAAGGTCCTTTATGATCTTGGGGTAGTACCAACTAAGGAACCGTTCCAAAAACTAGTTAACCAAGGGATGATTTTGGGAAGCAACCACGAAAAAATGTCTAAGTCCAAAGGCAACGTGGTTAACCCAGATGATATCGTAGAACGGTTTGGTGCAGATACTTTACGACTTTATGAAATGTTCATGGGACCGTTGACCGAATCCGTGGCTTGGAGTGAAGAAGGCTTAAACGGTAGTCGGAAGTGGATCGAACGGGTTTGGCGGCTAATGATTGACGAAAATAATCATTTGCGGGACCGGATTACCATGATCAACGACCACAAATTGGACATGGTTTACAACCAAACGGTTAAGAAGGTTACGGAAGACTACGAAAACATGCGCTTTAACACCGCAATTTCGCAAATGATGGTCTTCGTTAACGAAGCTTACAAGGCAGACGCGTTACCAATGGTATATATGGAAGGTCTTGTGAAGTTACTTTCGCCGATTATCCCGCACGTTGCCGAAGAAATTTGGCAAATCATGGGTCATGACGAAACGATCACTTACGAAGCATGGCCAACTTACGATGAAAGTAAGTTAGTACAAGACACCGTACAAGTAATTCTACAAGTTAACGGAAAAGTACGGAGTAAGGTGGAGGTTGAAAAGGACCTTGACCAAGCTGAATTAGAGAAAATTGCCTTAGCAGATGAACGTATCCAACAATGGACTGCGGAAAAGGACATCAAAAAGGTAATTGTCATTCCAAATAAGATCGTTAACATCGTTGCAAAATAAAGGAAAGTACCATTGCTTTTGTGATAAACCAATTGAATCGAAAAAGGGCTAGAATTGCAATAAATTCTAGCCCTTTTTTGATATATATATATATAAATTTTAGAATGTATTGGTTTTTAGTATTAACTTTATATATTCGAGTCACAATAACTAAAGCGGTTTATTTTTTTCCACATATAAGTTATAAAAGTATATAGTATATTTTAGTGAATAAAAAGTTATTAGGTGTTTTGACAGAAAAAGACTTCAGCCTTTTGAAGACGCTTGGAGGATAAAAATATGCTCATAGTTGATAAAATAAAAAAACACAAGAATTTATCAGACACTGAAAAAAAAATCGCTGATTTTTTGCTTTCTTTAGGAGAACAAATGGATGGAAAATCCACTCGTTGGGTTGCTGAGAAGACCTTTTCTTCACCCGCTACTGTTATCCGTCTTTGCAAAAGGTTAGGATTTACTGGTTTTGACAGTTTTAAATTGCAATTCTTAAAAGAACTTGAATATATAGAAAAACAATATGGAAAAATAAATGTTAATTTTCCTTTTGATAAAAAAGATAGCATGATGTCAATTAGTAATCGAATCGGGTCATTATATCATGAAACAGTTAATGATACATTATCATTACTATCTCATGATAATACAGCTCAAGCGAAAAAGATGATTAGCAAAGCAAACGCAATATATGTATACTCTTTCGGAACTGCTTTAAATCAAGCCGAATCTTTCAAAGAGAAAATGATGAAAATTGGTAAACGCGTATTTATTTCAACAAATTTAAATTATCAGTTGTACGAAGCAAGTTGTATGAAAGAAAACGATCTTGCTATTATAATTTCATATTCAGGTGAGACGGAAAGAGCTTTAAAAATAGCCGATATTTGCGAGCAAAAAAATATCCCAATATTATCACTTACTTCTGTCGGAGAAAATAGTTTAAGTAAACAATCTAACGCAGTACTGTATATATCTTCAAAAGGAAATCTATTTAATAATATAGCTGATTATAGTGTTCATGTATCGGTAAATTTAATTCTAGATATTATGTATTCTTTAGTTTTCCAAAACGATTTTGAAGAAAATTTTTCTCACAAACAATTTTATTCTAAAATATTAGAAAGCAAAAGAAAGTCGTCGAATTCTTTACTAATGGAAAATGATGAAACAATGTAACGGTTTTTCTATAAAAAAAAATAGCAAAATATAAAACGCTGTTATAAGTGAAGTGAAATGCATTTCATAGTCGCCTCCTTGATTGTATCTTTAAATCAAGGAGGCGATTTCGTTTGAAATTAAGAAAGAATTTTTTGTGGGGTGGAGCTACAGCTGCCAATCAATATGAAGGCGGTTACCTAGAGGACGGTAAAGGATTAAGCATAGCTGATGTTGAAAAAGGAGCAGCCCACGGAAAAACAAGAAAAATTCATCCAAAAATTGAAGAAGGAGAATTTTATCCGAGCCATGAAGCAGTTGATTTTTATCATCGATATAAAGAAGATATTAAATTGTTTGCTGAAATGGGCTTTAAATGCTTTAGATTATCAATATCTTGGCCAAGAATATTCCCTAATGGAGATGAAGAAACACCAAACGAAGCTGGATTGGATTTTTACGACAAAATATTTGCAGAATTAGAAAAATATAATATTGAGCCCATTGTTACGTTATCTCATTACGAGACCCCACTACATTTAGTGAAAGAGTACGGTTCTTGGCGAAACAAAAAATTGATTTCCTTTTTCGAAAAGTATTGTCAAGTTGTTTTTGAACGCTATAAAAACAAGGTAAAGTATTGGATTACATTTAATGAAATTAATGAAACTATGAATCAAAAAGAACCTTATCACCAAGCAGGAATCCTTTTCGAAAAGGGTGAAAATCGTTCTAAAACAATTTTACAAGTAAGTCATAATATGATGATTGCAAGCGCTAAAGCAGTAATTTTAGGGCATAAAATTAATCCTGATTTTAAAATTGGATGTATGCTTCAGTACCCTATGACTTACGGAAAGACTTGTAGTCCTAAGGACCAATTAGCTAAGAAATTATTCATGATGCCTGATTTTTACTATGGGGATGTGATGTGCAAAGGATGCTATACAAATACATGTACTGCTCAATGGCAACGAATGAATGAGAAGTTGGATGTTTCTGCTGAAGATAAAGAAATACTTTTTAAAGGTAGGGTTGACTACATTTCATTCAGTTATTATTTTTCTAGCGTTGTTACTTTAAATCCTAATGGAAGACCTAAGATAGCGGGAAAGAATCCCTTTCTTCCAAAGACTGATTGGGATTGGACTATTGATCCAGTGGGACTGAGATTATCCTTGAATGAACTGTACGATCGATATCAATTGCCATTATTTATCGTAGAAAATGGGCTGGGAGCAGTTGATCAACCTGACAAAAATGGACGAATAAAAGACACCTATCGAATTGAATTTTTGAAAGAGCATATCAAAGAAATGATTAAAGCAGTAGAAGTTGATCATGTAGATGTGATCGGTTACACGACTTGGGGATGCATTGACATTGTATCAGTTGGAACTGGAGAGATGAAAAAAAGGTATGGTTTCATTTATGTAGACAAAGATGATGAAGGGCACGGAAGCCTAAATAGAACGAAAAAAGATTCATTTTATTGGTACAAAGATGTTATTGCTACCAACGGAGAAATTGTTAAGTAATAGGAGGTTAAAAAATGAAAACGATTATGTTAGCTTGTGCAGCAGGAATGAGTACTAGTTTATTAGTAACTAAAATGGAGAATGCAGCAAAGGAAATGAAGATTGACGTAGATATTTTTGCAAAACCTGTCTCAGAAATTGATTTAACTTTGAAAGATAGAAAAGTTGACTGCTTGTTACTCGGTCCTCAAGTTAGTTTTATGCAAAGCGAATTACGTAAGAAGTTGGAAAAATTAGGAATACCAGTAGAAACGATTGATATGACTGCTTATGGGATGATGGACGGGGAAAAGGTATTAAAACAAGCACTGAAGAGTTAAGAAAGGTGAACAGGATGGAAGAATATTATGAAGCCGCATTTCAAATAATTAGCAATGTCGGAATGGCGAAAAGTTTAGCAGTAGAGGCTATGTATGCAGCTAAAGAAAAGAAATTTGATTTAGCTAAACAAAAATTAGCCGAGTCAAATAAATTTTTTGTAAAGGGACATAAATACCACAATGATTTTGTAAAAAAAGAAGCAAATGGAGAAAAATTAGTCTATACAATGATTTTTATGCATGCAGAAGACCAGCTAATGAGTGTAGAAACTATTACAATTCTTGCAAAAGAAATTATTGATTTGCATAAAACTAAATCGTAAGGAGGAACTTAATCATGAACAAAGTTACTGTGTTTTTGCAAGAGAAGATCATGCCCAGAGCAAATAAGATATCTAATGAACGACATTTAGCTGCACTTCGTGATGCAATGGTCTTGACGCTTCCTTTTATAATTATAGGCTCAATATTTCTGATTTTAGCAAGTTTTCCTATTCCCGCTTATACGAATTTTTTGAGTCAACATGAAGAAATAAAAAATGCGCTCATGCTACCCTTTAATGCAACTTTCAATATTGTTGCTTTGATAGTAACTTTTGGGCTAGGTTACCGTTTGGCTGAAAGTTATAATGTTGATCCCTTGGCGTCGGGCTGCATTGCTTTAGCATCATATTTCTTAGTAACACCTAGTTTTTCTACTACAATTAATAAAGTAGTGGTTAATGGTATTAACACAAATTATTTTACAAGCCAAGGCCTTTTTGTTGGTTTGTTAGTAGCAATCGTTTCTACTGAAATTTACCGAATTATAGTTCAAAAAAATTTAACTATAAAAATGCCAGATGGCGTGCCACCAACGGTTGCGAAGTCTTTTACCGCAGTTATTCCAGGTTTTTTGGTTGTTCTAATTATTTGGATCATTCGTCTTTTGATAGAAAACTTTACAGAGTTTGACAGCATTCATAGTATTATTCAAACCATCTTAGAGCAACCATTGACGCATTTAGGGACAAGTCTTGGTGGAACAATTGTTGTGTTTTTGATAATTAATTTACTATGGTGTATAGGTCTCCATGGTTCAATTATTGCTAATTCAGTTATGTTACCGATTTGGTTACAATTAACGTCTGAGAATGCAACAGCTTTAGCGGCCGGAGAACCAGTTAAGAATATTGTTTCAGCAGAATTCCGTTATCTGATTTTTGTTGGTGGATCTGGAGCAACATTAGGTTTAGTAATTGCTATGGTGTTTTTTGCGAAAAGCAAACAATTAAAACAATTGGGGCGTTTGAGTATTGGTCCAGGTTTTTTTGGAATAAACGAGCCTGTACTATTTGGGTTTCCAATTGTATTTAATCCGATAATGTGGATACCATTTTTAATTATGCCGATAGTGACAGTTTTAATAACATATCTGTCCATGCAAATGGGAATAGTAGCAAAGCCTATTGGTGTCCTTCCACCTGGAACCACACCCCCAATAATTTCTGGATATTTAATGACGGGAAATATCTCGGGAGCAATCTTACAGTTGGTAATTTTAGTGCTTTCCTTCGCAATATATTTTCCATTTTTCAAATTAGCAGATGCACAAAAGGTAAAAGAAGAACTCGCTGCTACTGAAAATAACTTGTTGAGTAGATAGTACTTTTAATTTTACGAAAATTTATCTAGAACTAAAGAAATCAAATTAATATTGATAATAAATTTTTCAGACTAAGTATGAGTATGATATATCATACGATTTAGATTCTAAAGGAAATATTTTTTCTTTAGAATCTTTTTCTTTTGGAAAAAGTTGGATAACTCTGAAACAGATTCTTAGTACAGAATTTGGATGTAAAAAATAAGGACAGGGACATTTTTAATTCAGGAAAATGAAACGTAGATTTTGTCTTCAGTTTGTATTCCTATTCAAAAGGTAATTGTCTTTGAAATTTAATTGTCGGTGGTCGCTAAGTGTATTAAAATAATGTAGATTGACTAGTGAAAGTAGGTTTTAAAATGGATAAACCATCTGAATTTGATACCGCGGAATCCCAATATTTAGGCTCGCAACCGTTAAGGGAGAATAGTGGCAATTCTTCTTCCAAAGCCAAGATGCTGGAAGGATCGGCTTGGATGACGGCGGGCAGCATTTTTTCGCGGATTTTAGGTGCGATTTATATTATCCCGTGGGTAATTTGGTTCGGGGTCTATAGTGATCAAGCAAATGCTCTGTATACCAAGGGCTACAATATATATAGCTTCTTTTTGATTGCGGCGATTGCCGGAATCCCGTCCGCAATTTCCAAACAGGTGGCCCACTACAACGCAATTAACGAGTTTGCGCTAGGTCAGCGTTTGTATAAGAGGGGGTTACTACTATCGGTAGGAACCGGTGTTGTTTGCGCGGCAATTTTGTTCTTTGGGGCGCCCTTTTTAAATGATGGGGACCCAAACGTAACTACCGTGCTCCATGCCTTGGCGTGGGCCGTTTTGGTAATTCCCACGATGAGTTTGACCCGGGGATTTTTCCAGGGGTATCAGGAAATGGGTCCGTCGGCGGTATCTCAATTTATTGAGCAACTAGCGCGGGTAGCCTACATGTTGGTAACCGCGTACTTAATTATGTACAAAAATCATGGTGATTGGGTTTACGGAGTGGCCCAATCCACGTTTGCCGCCTTTATTGGTGCATTGGGCGGTTTGCTTGTGTTGATTGGGTACTTTGTTAAGTATCGCAAGCGGTTAAGATATTTATCCCAGCATAGTGTGAATGGCTTGGCAATTTCGACAACTAGTTTGTACAAAGAAATTATCGCGCAGGCAGTTCCGTTTATTATCATTGGTTCAGCAATTACAATTTTCCAATTGATTGACCAATACACCTTCTTTCGGATTATGCGGTCGGTCAGCGACTATTCGGCCACCGTTTTAAATAATATGTTTGCGATTTTTGCCTTTAACGCTAACAAATTAGTAATGATTGTAATTTCGCTGGCATCTGCGCTAGCAGTTACGTCGGTGCCAATTTTATCGGAAGCCAAGACCCGGGGAGACCGGGCGGAAATTAGTCGGCAAGTGGCGGATTCGATTTTACTGTTTGCCTTTTTGATGATTCCGTCCGCTCTAGGAATGGCGGCAGTTGCCCAACCGGCCTACACTTTGTTTTATCATCTTAGTGACGTAGGCACCGCAATTCTACAGTTCAACTCTTACGTGGCAATCGTTTTGGGATTGTTTACGGTAATTTCTGCCGTGATGCAGGGGATTGGCGAAAACGTCTTAGCCGTGAAATATTTTGTGGTGGGGATGATCGTTAAATTTATTTTTCAATTCCCAATGGTAGCCATTTTTTCAGCGGTGGGTTCGTTAATTTCGACCGCAATTGGTTTTGCCGTAGTTAATTGGTTGATCTTACGCCATATTAACCGGGAATACGGGTTAGATTATGATAAGATCAATGGCTTTATCGGGAAAATTATTACTTATTCTTTTGGGACCTTTTTCATTGCGTTTGTAGTGACCAACGGGTTGTATCTAGTGATGAATCCGGCTAATAAGGTTCAAGCGCTGATTGTGATTTTAGTGGCGGCTGCGTTAGGCGGGCTCTTTTACGTAGTCTGTGTCCTTAAAAGTCGCTTAGCTGATGAAATTATCGGCGGGCGCGCCGCGGGCTTACGAAGAATGCTTAAAATTAAGTAGGGGGGATCCTGTGCGAGTTGATAAGTTTTTGCACGATATGAATGTAGGTACTCGAAGTCAGATTCGGAAATTAATTAAGGAAAAGGCCGTTTTTGTTAATGACGTGGTGGCTAAATCCGGGCGTGTGAAGGTTGACCCCGTAGTCGACCAAGTTCGCTTGGGAGAACAAGTGATTACTTATCAGCAGTACTTCTACTTTATGATGAATAAACCCCTTGGCGTGGTGACCGCTACGGAAGACCGCAAGCAAAAGACGGTGATGGATTTATTTAATAAAGTTGATTTTCGGAAGGATCTCTTTCCAGTGGGCCGCCTTGATAAGGATACTGAAGGGTTATTACTGATTACCAATAACGGTCCGTTAGCTCACCAACTGTTAGCACCCGAACGACACGTCCAAAAAACTTACGAAGCCGTGGTGACCGGCCAAATCACCGATGCGGCAGTTAAGCAGTTTGCCGAAGGAATCGTCTTAAAAGACGGTACCCAATTAAAACCAGCGGAGTTAACCATCCTTAATTATTCCGCATTGGATGAACAAACTCTCGTTCACGTGAGCTTGAAGGAGGGTAAGTATCATCAAGTTCGGCGAATGTTTGGTAGTCTTGGTGAGCGGGTCGTTAGTCTAAAACGAATTAGTTTTGGCCCGCTTCGGTTAGATGACGGACTATTACCAGGAACCTACCGGGAACTAAATGACGAAGAAATCGAAAAATTAATTGCAGAATAATAAAATACCAGTGTTCAGGAACCTGACGTTAAACCAACTAATTGAAGAAATGTTGGAAATGGCGTGCAGAAGTATCTGTCCACTGGTATTTTATTTAGGAAAAGTTATTGGTGCGTCAACTGTTTTAAAACGGCAGGGAGCTGGCGAATTAACCGATGGGGTAGCACCACTGCTTCGTGTTCGTAAATGAGGTCCGCTGTATAACTATGCAAGAAGGTTCCCAAGCGAACCCCTTCATTTACCGAGTTAGCTTGAGCAATTAAGGCAAGCAAAATACCGGTTAAGGAATCGCCCGAGCCCCCAGTTGCCATCCCGGGGTTACCAGCCATTATTTGGGCAACCGGCGCGTTGGGTGTGTAGATTTCGGTATGGTAATGCTTTAAAACGACGGTGGCGTTTAATTGATCTACCACGGTTTGATTTCGATCCACCGATTGGTCCGCGATTTTAATTCCCGATAGGCGTTGCCATTCCATTTGATGAGGCGTGTAAATTGTCGGGTGGTGGGCAACTTGCAAATCGTGTTGGGCTACTAAATCGATTGCCGAGCCGTCAATAATCAACGGTACTCCTTCTGCAATATGGGCTAGAGTGAAATTGAGAACGTTCAAGCTAGTTGAATCAGTTCCCAGACCTGGACCAATTACAACTCCAGTTGCGTTTGCCAGCGATTTGCTAAGTTGATCAAAGTCGGTAAAATCGATCAACATGATTTCTGCTAAAGTTGCGCGAACCGCGGTAAAGTTATTTTTAGCAGTCGCTAAGGTTACTAAACCGCCTCCTGCGTAAACGGCAGCTGAAGCAGCGAGAATTCCCGCACCGCCGTATTGCGCGTTTCCAGCGATTAATAACAAATGGCCGTAAGTTCCCTTATGGCTTTGGTTCTGGCGCACGGGCCAGTGGCCTTTCAAAGTTTGTTGGTTGATTTTAAGCATTGTAATCACCTCGTGGTTTTAGTATAACGCAAAGTACTTTAGAAATAATTCGGGAAAACTCAAATAAAAAACTATGCTGAAAGCGCTAAATTGGTATAATAGACTTTGAAAGGTTGGTGTGTATTATGGATTATAAGAAAATTTTATTCGGCTATGATGGCTCTCCAGAATCGATGGCTGCATTTAACCGGGCGGTGGAGATTGCTAAGTCAAATCATGCAAAACTAATTATTGCAAGTGTAATGAAAAAGCAACATGCTAACACCGCAAGTGTTTCTCTAGGCTTTGGCGTTATTGAAACAGGAATTGATTTACAAAATACGCTAGATCAATGGAAAACCACCCTCGAAAAATTGAAACAAGATGCCCAACAACAGGGGTTACCTGCAGAAGATATTGAAGTCGTCTTTAAACAGGGGAGTCCTAAATCAATGTTAAGTTACACGCTACCTAAAGAATATGACGTTGATTTGATTGTGTTAGGTGCTACGGGGATGGGCACGGTTGCTCAAGTAATTTTGGGTTCCACAGCTAGTTACGTAGTGGAAAATGCCGCACCAGACGTGGTCATTGTAAAAAATAATTAAGTAAAACAAAGCAGGGGATGGAAAAGTAATTTTTCGCCACTGCTTTTTAATATGCTAAAAATAAAAACTCTTTCGGTAGTAAAACACCAGCTTTCAGCATCTTATTAGCCAGAAAGTAGCTTTTTTACTCTGCCTAAGTAGAGTATTTGGTAAGAAATTACGTCTTGGTTGAGTGGTAAGCAGAATAAAGCTGTTTGGAGAAAACAACTAATTATCAAAAATTAATTTAATGTTTAATTTTATTTATTTATAAATTAATTTTATTAAACAAAATTTGAACTTTTTTATAAAGCGGATTAAAATGGCTGTAAAAGGGGGAACGGTCTATGGAAAAATGGGTTAGCAATTTGAGTGACGAAGAATTGGCTTTTATCAAAGTTTTTATTTTAAATTCTGGATCATTAAAAAGAATGGCACACTATTATCACGTTTCATATCCCACAATTCGAGCCAAAACTGATCAGTTAATAGAAAAGATAAAAATGCTTGATGATAATGAGAATAAAAAAGGCTTTAAAGAACAAATAATGAATTTGGTTATTGAAGACGAAATATCATTACAGGCTGCAGAAAAAATATTAGCGTTAAGAGAAGAGGAATTAAAAAATGAGTTCAGAGACATTAGATGTCATTATCCCGTTACTTATAGTAGCTGCTCAGTATATTTTAAGCAGGAACATTAAAAGAAAGTACTTAGGTGCTATCTTACCGATAGCCTTTGCAGTATTTATGTTTTACCAATATCTGACTTCAGGGGGTACCAAAGATATTTGGGGATTTTTAATCATAATGATTGTTGGTGAAAGCTTATTATTAGAGATATGGGATGAGCAATTCAAAGAAACAAAGGTTAAGACAAAAAAGGAATTTGATAAAATCAAGGCTCAAAATAGTAAATAAAAAATCAAGCACTATGGTGATAGTACTTGATTTATAACAAATAGCTTTAACGTTAATTTTGCACTAAATTTTCACTTAGAATTCAGTTTTCTAAGGCAAACTAACGACGCGGGCGATAAACCCGGTAGCTAATTATGATTCCACTACTTAAAAGGACGAGTCCCCCGAATATCAACCAGTTAGCGGATGCTTCACTAGTTTGGGGCAACTGCTTCATTGAATTGGTGGCAGAAGACTTAGTAGTGGTCGTTTGCTGTGATTGCGCGCCGCTAGTTGGGTAGTTAGCGTTTAAGAACTTAAATTGGTGCTCTTTTTCAAAAATTTTGCCAATTGCGAGTAACGTGGCGTCACTACCTTGGCTACCTTGTAATTGGATTCCTAATGGTAAACCAGACGGGCTCACGTAGGTTGGCAAACTGAGTGCGGGTTCACCAGCAAGGTTAGCTAATTGAGTAAACGGCGTCTTAGTTAAGCCATGGAGCCAAGAATCGTAAATCAATTGCATTTGTTGCTGGAACGGCAGATCCTTAATATTCATCATTTGATCAACGTACTTAGGAAGGTAGGCTGGATCGCTATTCAGTGGCGCAGTGGTAGCCGTTGTCGGAGTTAAGTAAATTGGGTACTGCTTGTGGAACGCGGTCATTTGGCGATGAACGAGGGCTAATTCCTTCATGAAAGTATTGGTAGTGGACTTAGGAGCTTTCTGACTTGCTTCGTAAAGGGCGTACGTCATCGGACTGACGAGTTTATCCTTAACGTCTTGGCTAGTCAGTGGTCGGCCTAATTTTTCACTAGCGTTAGCTCCGTCTTCAAGTGCGCCTAAATAGTAGGTCTGCATCATTTTCACTCCGTCAACCGGACTATCTTTTTGGACAACTTTAAAACCTTGTTGCCGTAAGAAATTGACCGCTTGTTGAACCGCATTAATAGCGTCTTGGCTGACCGGGGTTCCTACCGGAGATTTTAGGGAGTAGGCAATCGTCAAGTCTTTCAAATTCTTAGGAACTTTTTGTAGCATTTGGATTTGTTTGGGATTCGTGAGACCTTTTAAAAGGGTCTGGGTATCAGTAATATCCCGAGTATCCGCAAAGTTAACGACTGAAGGAGTGGTTGAATCTCCAATAATTAAGCCTTGGGTAGGTTTCAAACCAATTACACCTGACCAGGAAGCTGGAATTCGTAAAGAACCACCGGCATCATTTCCAGTCGCAATCGGAACTTCGTTAGCAGCCACACTTGCCGTTGCACCTCCGGAAGAGCCACCGGTATTAAATAGTAAGTTCCACGGGTTGTGGGCGACCCCGTTTAAATTAGAATTGGTGATGTTAATTAAGCCCATTTCTGGATAGTTGGTCTCACCAAGGATTACAAAGCCCATCTTTTGCAGTTTTTTAACGAACGCTTTGGTAGTAGGGTAAGTTTCTTTTTTTAAGAAAGGAAGGCCGTCAGTGTTGGGATAGCCTTGATATGCTTGACCCAGCCCCTTAATCAAGAGGGGGACCCCATAGAAAGGCTGTTGATGATTAGTTTTTTTCAAAGACTGTAGTTGTTTTAGTGCGTCGGAAGGATTTTGGTAAATGACGTTATTAAGACTGGGATTTTGTTGGTTAATTTTTTGATATGTATACTGGATTAGCGATTGTTCATCATACTGGTGATTTTTAAGCTGCTTCGTAATATTGGTGGCAGATTGACCATCTAAGTCGGCAGAGTTTGCTTGGGCCTTTACCGAAGTAGTGGTGAGGGAAAACAAAAATAAAACGATAATGCTAATGGTGGTGTACCAGCGGGTGCGTGGTTTAGACATGGTGATTCCTCCTTTGATTTTAGTACGGTTAAATTATAAACACATTTGGTAGCGTTTACAATGGCGGATTCATAAAATGGTATAGAACATTTTTCACAAACAAATAACCAAAAAATAAAAGCTAGAAAAGTATCCTAAATAGGCTTAGGAGCTTTTCTAGCTTTTAATAAAACCACGCTTGTTAGTTGAAAAATATGTTTCACAATAATGGTATATATGTGATATGGTTGCCGGTTTAAATCGCCTTATGAATAGGCTCGTCAACCCGGATTTCTTTTAGTTTACGGTCGATTTGGCTAAGAATAATTTTAGTGTTGTCGTCGTTTGATAAATCGTATTTTTGTAAGTCGATCTTCATCTTTGGACTTGCGTCATATTCTTCGTACCAATCCTTGTATGCTGACCACATTTTGTAGTAGTAAGACTCTAATTCCGGATTGTTGTCGAATTGTTCATAATCCCGGCCACGTTTACGAATCCGGTAGAGGATGGTGTCAAAGTCGGTTTCCGCGTAAACCATTAAATCGGGCGCTTTTTTGGGGAGCTCTTGCAACTCGCTCATCATATTATCAAGAAGGTTCATGTAAACTTCGAATTCGGTGTCAGTAATGTTACCTTCCTTGTTATTTTCACGAGTAAACAAGGCGTCTTCATAAATCGAGCGATCCAAGACGTTATTGTCATCAGCCAACGCTTTCTTGATCATTTGAAAACGTTTGTTCAAAAAGTAGATTTGGAGTAAGAATCCGTAACTTTTTGGGTCTGAATAATAGAGCGGTAAAACTGGATTATCGCCAACTGGTTCGTAAAATGCTTGTGTTCCGTAATGTTCGGCAATTTTTCCTGTCAATGTAGTCTTACCAACGCCAATCATTCCTGCTGTAATTATCACCATAAAATGCCCCTCTTTTTGTTTTTTGCCGCCGAAATCTAGTATTAAATAATGCTAGATTTCCAGATAGCCACAACATATTGTATAAAGAATTTTGGTGCAAAACAAGCTTGAATTTTGGCAAAAAAACTGCTTGCTGGTTATGTTCTGGGTGAAAAATAAACCCCGTCGACCATTTAAAGAAAGGTTTGAAAAGCGCTACCAAGGTGGGATATGATGGAGAGGGCGAAAAGCCTTGGTTAGTCTTTGAGGATTAACTGAGTATGGAGATGGATCCGGGTTAGGGATTCGTCTTCATGCTTGGCTAACCGGAGAAGACTGAGGCTTTTCGCCCGTTTAGGCTAAGTAGCAATCAAATCAATTAAGGAAGCCAAGCTGCTTTTTGGCTACCGTTCTAACTTAGCTAGTAAGTGACGCTGTAAAGCAAAAAAATGTGATTAGGTGCTGGTGCATCTAAGGTAAACGAATGGATTGAAGGATGAACTATGATAAAATTAGTCGTTAGTGATTTAGACGAAACGTTGGTGGGACCCACAGGCGTTTCAGAAGTTAATATTCAAGCAATTAAAAAGGCCGCTGCGTTGGGAGTGAAATTTGTGCCTAACACGGGACGTGGATTTCAATCGGTACAACCACTACTGGAACAGCTAGGGTTGCGCGATCAACCAGATGAATACGTAATTTCTTATAATGGCGGGGCAATTGTTGAAAATAGAGGTTGTCAGGTGTTACAAGTTAACGCATTATCCATGGAGCAAGCTACCCAAATCTTTGACGTGGTTAAGCAACGGCTGGATTACACTACTCATATCTACACCTTGGACCACGTTTACGTATATAATCCTGACCCTGAAGATAATGCATATATGACGGGCCGGGGCGTCAAGGTTGAAGAATATCCGTATAAAACACTGGCACCATTGGAAAACCAACCAATCGTCAAAATTATTACGATGAATCACGATCCTGAGAAGCGGGAAGCAATCCGCAAAGAAGTGTTAGCAAACGTAGATTTTGATTTAAACGCCACCTTTTCTTCAAACCGGTATACGGAATTTAACCTCGGGGGTGTTGATAAGGGAAAGGCAACCTTGGCCTTGGCTAAACGCTTAGGAATCCAAAAGGATGAAATTATGGCCCTAGGTGATAATAACAACGATATCGCCATGCTAAGCCAGGTAGGACTGCCAGTGGTGGTTGCCAATGCTACTGCAGATGCTCGGCGAGTGGCTAAACACGTTACTCAAGGGGACTTTACTAGCGGAGTTGCGGAAGCCATTCATCAATTTATTTTGGGGGATTAAAATGCCGAAAAAAACGTATTATCGAACTTCTTTAGTTTTATTGGTTCTATCAACAATAATTATGATATTAACTTGGTTATCTGATTTGAGTCAGACTAATAAATTAATTATCATTGTGGTGGTCGGGATAATTTTATCCTGGTACGTGCAGTACTTTGCCAAACACCTGACGGATGGTAAACAACGCAAGGAGAGAAAAAAATGAAGTCTTTAAGAATTACGTTACCATTAGCGGTGGCGGTAATTTTAGTTATTGCAACCGAGTTTTTTCATTTAAGCGGTGCGCCTTTGGTAATTAGCTGGGTAGTGGGATTCCTGTTTTCAATGATCACTACGACAGTTATCGAAGTTCGGCTCCGAATGAAAAAATTTGTAGAAGAGCAAAAAAAGGAAGCAGCTAAAAGACGGGAGGAACCATAATGTTTATTACCACAACGGGAATTAATGCGGGTTACACGATTAAAGATGTCGTTGAAGCAACGGCTAGCCTGATGCTTGCTTCAGAAGATATCGATAAGTACAACATGTTTGACCAACTGTTTGATGAATCCAAGGAAAAGATTAAGAAAAAAGCAGAATTAAGTGGTGGCGATGGTATCATTGGCTTGAAATATAATAGCGAAGTGGTGGAATTAAACGGTGCCCCTAAATTTTTAGTGGTGCACGCTTACGGCACGGTAGTTGTGATTGATAAGTAGGAATAGCTTAATCAAAGTTGCTTAAGAAATTAATTAACCTGGTAAAACGTTAAAAAGTGAGGTGATTTCGCAGAGAACGAAATGGGCCTCACTTTTTAATTTTGCAAGAGCCAAATTAATTCGGCTTCGGGCGGTGTACTTTAATGGATACGGGGCGTAAGTCACACGGTTTTACCCGGGTGGTGTAGTTGATTTCGTACGCCACATAGCGTTCGCAAGGATCGTATTCAAGAATCGTTACGACGGCCTCATCGTTATCCATTTTGATAACTTTCCCCACAAAAGGCTGCTTTAAGTCTGTGGAACACCGGCAACGGACAATGCAGTTAAGATGGATTTCCCCCATAAGCAATTACCTACCTTATCTTTTTGCTTATTTGTATTATACATGAAAAGTGATTAGAACAGTTAATGATATACCCGTTGAAAATAATATAATTCTTATCAAACGATAACTACTAAATGATTCAAATCGGATATTCACTTTTGGAGTTCTTTAGTGTAGAATTAATTTGTTAAGCCCGGATGGCGGAATTGGCAGACGCGCAGCGTTCAGGTCGCTGTATAGGTAACTATGTGCAAGTTCGAATCTTGTTCCGGGCATAAATAAACCTTATTTTGTAGGTGTTAAAGTGACGGATGTGCAAATTTTGTGCAAAATAATTTAAATTAAAGTGTTTTGGTCGATGCATGAGCTGACTAAAACACTTTATTTTTTTGACTAAAAATTCAAGTGACAAAGAAAGCAGGCCGCCGGTTAAGAAAAGTTAACGATAGTAGTATTGGTATGCAATTTTTGCTAAAATGTTATATATTACCGAGAAGCGATATAACTGTAATATTTCGCCTTCCAAATAGGCATTAATGGGTATATCAAAACACAGGGAAATAAGTACATAGACAGATTGAAGAATAAAAGGGGATTGCAAAATGTGCGGATTTGTTGGGTACGTTAACCAAACTAATGTCAATAAAGACACAATTAAATCAATGGCGGACCGGATCAAACACCGTGGTCCGGATGATGAAGCTTATTTTCAAGATGAACACGTTTCGATGGGTTTTCGGCGATTATCAATTATCGACCTCGCCCACGGACGTCAACCAATGCAAAATAACACTAAAACTAAAGTATTGACTTTTAACGGCGAAATTTATAACTACAAGACGGTTCGACAAGAACTAAAGGACTTGGGTTACGAATTCAAAACTGACGTAGACTCCGAAGTGTTGATTCATGGTTACGACGCTTGGGGCCCAGAACTTTTGCAAAAGCTCCGCGGGATGTTTGCTTTTGTAATTTATGATGCAGAAAAACAAGAAGTTTTTGGCGCGCGCGATCATTTTGGGATTAAACCCCTTTACTATTACGATGATGGCGATGCTTTCCTATGGGCTTCTGAAATCAAGGCCTTTTTGGACCATCCTAATTTCAAAAAAGAATTTAACGAAGAATTGTTACCAATTCATTTGAGCTTTGAATTTATTCCTTCTAAGGAAACCATGTTCCGCAACGTTTATAAGTTGTTGCCAGGAACTTACTTCTTACACAAGAATGGTAAGACGGAAACGCACACTTACTTCAAATTTAATTACGATCACATTGACGAAAGCCAAACGGTAGAAGGCGACGCGAAGAAGATTCGTCAAATCGTTAAGGATTCGGTTGACGCGCACATGATTGCCGATGTAGAAGTAGGGAGTTTTCTTTCCAGCGGAATTGATTCAAGTTATGTTTTAGCGGAAGCTGCTAAATTAAAACCAATTCAATCGTTCTCGCTAGGGTTTAAAGATTCCAAATACAGTGAATTGAGCTACTCTACCGAATTTGCGAAAGAAATTCACCAAAAGAATACGCCGTTGTACATGGATGGTGACGATTACTTTGATATCTTGCCAACCATCATGTACTACATGGATGAACCACTATCTAATCCATCAGCAATGCAACTGTTCTACCTTTCCAAGGGAACTCGTGAGAACGTTAAGGTTGCCTTGTCTGGGGAAGGTGCCGATGAATTCTTTGGTGGTTACAACACTTACCTAGAAGCTTTCACCTTCGAACGCTATCAAAAGCTAGTTCCGCAATTTATTCGGACGGGCTTGGCTAAGATGGTTTCAGGATTACCGCGTTTCCACGGTCGGCGCTTCTTAATGCGGGGAGCACAACCACTAAGTGAACGCTACTACCGGGTTAACTACGTCTTTAACCAACAAGAACGTAGTGAAATCTTAGCTAAACCTGAACTTAACGTCGATTCAGGTGCTTACACCCAACACATCTTCGATGAAGTGCGGGGTAAGGACGAAATGACCCAAATGCAGTACTTCGATATCAATACATGGTTGCCATTTGATATCTTGCATAAGGCTGACCGGATGAGTATGGCGAACTCGCTTGAAGTTCGGACTCCGTTGGTTGATCGGGAAGTCGCTAAATTTGCCGCAACTATGCCAATTAAAACCCGGATTCATAAGGATGAAACCAAGGTTTCCCTTCGTCGGGCTGCTGAAGCTGAACTACCAGAACGAGTTGCAAAGAAGGAAAAACTTGGTTTCCCATCCCCAATTGCTAACTGGATCAAGGAAGACAAGTACCGTAAACGGATTGAAGAAGCCTTTAATTCCGACGTTGCGAAGAAGTTCTTCAAACCAGAAGCGTTAATGCACATTTTAGAAGAACACGTTAACGGTAAATCAAGTATGCAAAAGATCTTCACGATTTATACGTTCATCCTCTGGTATGAAGTTTACTTCCCAGAAGATACCACTGCGAAGACCGTGGAATTAGTACACAAGACGCAAGAATAGTTAGTTGGGGATGAGCAGATGAAGTTAGAGTTAGGTACCGTAAGAACTGTACTTGCGGAACATCACCTATTGAAAAAAATTGAATCATCAACGACGACTGTCAATTCAGGAATTACTTATGATTCGCGAAAAGTAGAACCTGGAGACATGTTCTTTTGTAAGGGAAACTTTAAACCAGCGTATTTGAAAGCTGCCCGAAAAGCTGGTGCCACCACGTACGTAGCGGAACGCGAATATCCTGAAGGAACCGGCATGACTGCAATTATTGTAACCAACGTTACGAGAGCCATGGCGGTTCTTTCGGCTACTTACTACGGATTCCCGCAAAATGATTTGTTTATCATTGGGATTACCGGAACGAAGGGGAAGACCAGTTCGGCATATTTTGCCCACGCAATTTTGAACCAGCAGTATCCGCAACAAGTGGCCCTATTTTCGACCATTGATCGAATTGTCGGTCCTCGTCCAGAGGATCAATTCAAGTCAGACTTAACGACGCCAGAATCGATGGATTTATTCCACGATATGCGTCAGGCCGTGGATAATGGAATGAAGTACCTTGTCATGGAAGTTTCTTCACAAGCGTACTTGCGTGATCGGGTTTACGGGTTAAAGTATGATTGTGGAATTTTTCTCAACATCACGCCAGACCATATTGGCCGCAATGAGCATAAGGATTTTGAAGATTACCTCCACTGCAAATTACAGTTGATGGTGAACTCTAAAAGGTGCATTATTGATGCGGATACCAACCGCTTTGAGGACGTATATGGAGCTGCAAAAGCTACTACGGATCCGAAGCAGATTTACTTATTTAGTGCAGATCCTGCCAATGGCGGGGTCGATTACACCATTAAGAATGCGGAAGACGATTTAACTAATAATCGATTTACCATTTCAGCCACAAATTCTACTAAACAAGTTCTGCCAATTACGGGAGAATACGACTTGAACGTGGCGGGAGATTATAATCAAAGCAACGCGACGGCCGCCATTATCGCTGCTGCACTTGCGGGTGCGGACCGTGACGCGGCGCTAACACCGTTAAGCGAAATTGTGATTCCGGGTCGCATGGAGTATTTGGCAATTCCGGGACATGGCGTCGTTTTTGTCGACTATGCGCACAACTACGCGAGCTTACGGGCGTTACTTAAATTCGTTAAACACCAATACCACGACGGAAAAGCTATCGTGGTAGTTGGAAGCCCTGGCGATAAGGGGATTTCACGTCGAGCTGGATTTGGTAAAGCTCTTAGTGAACAGGCTGACGTAGCTTATTTGACGACCGATGATCCGGGCTTCGAAGATCCGCAAGACATCATTGCCCAAATCATGGACCATATTGAGCCTGGAACGGTTGAAGTTCATCAAGTGCTGGACCGTCGTGAAGCGATCCGTCAAGCAATTGTA